>CAVTFE010000043.1:0-53486 GCA_963733745.1 uncultured bacterium | reverse complement strand
TCAGGCGGACTTGTGCAGCAGGTGTAGCGTAGAGGCATGAAGCACGAGGACGTCATTGCCAGCCTGAAAGCCGAGAACGCCGCCAGCGGCGAGCAGATTGCCGCGCTGGCGGCGCAGAACGCTGAGTTGGCGGCGCGGGTGCAGGAGCTGGAGGCGCGGCTGGCCAAGGACAGCCACAACAGCGGCAAGCCGCCGTCGAGCGACGGGCTGGGGCGCAAGACGAAGAGCCTGCGGCAGCGCAGCGGCAAGAAGCCGGGCGGGCAGCTGGGCCACCGCGGCGAGACGCTGCACCTGGTGGCGACGCCCGACGCGGTGGTGGAGCATCGGCCGGCGGTCTGCGCGCAGTGCCAGGCGCCGCTGGACGAGGCGGAGGTGATGCTGCGGGAGCGGCGGCAGGTGCAGGACCTGCCGCCGGTGCGCCTGGTGGTGACCGAGCATCAGGCGCTGCACGTGCGCTGCCCCCGCTGCCAGGCGGTGAGCGTGGGCGCGTTTCCGGCAGCGGCACCAAGCCGGGCGCAGTATGGACCACGCCTGCGCGCCCTGGCGGTCTATCTGGTGGAGCAGCAATTCGTGCCCTATGGGCGGGTGCGCGAGCTGCTTCGCCGACCTGTTCGGCGCCTCGCTCTCGTTGGGGACGCTGGTGCAGCTGGGTCCAGCAGGGCGCGGCGACGCTGGCGCCGGTGGAGGCGCGGCTCAAGGCGGCGCTGCAGCGGGCGCCGGTGCTGCACAGCGACGAGACCGGCGTGCGCCGCGGCGGTCGGCTGGCCTGGGCGCATGTGGCCAGCACGAGTCGCCTGACGCACTACGCCGTCCACGCCAAGCGCGGCAGCGAGGCGACCGACGCCATCGGCATCCTGCCGCGACTTCACGGGGGTGAGCGTCCACGACGGCTGGAAGCCGTACTGGCGCTACACGCGCTGCCGCCACGCGCTCTGCAATATCCACCACCTGCGCGAGCTGACCTTCCTCGAGGAGCAGTACCAGCAGACCTGGGCCAAGAGCTCAAGGCGCTGCTGCGGGAGATGAAGGCCGACTGTCGAGCAGGCGCGCGCCGCTGGACTGCGCTCGCTCTCGACCGCGGTCCGCGAGGCGCTCGTCACCCGCTACCACGCGCTGCTCGCCGCGGGGCATGCGGCCAATCCGCCGCCCGAGCGCCGCCCCCGCCAGCGCGGACGGGTCAAGCAGTCCCCCGCCCGCAACCTCCTCGAACGTCTGTGGCTCGGCCAGGACGAGGTCCTCGCCTTTCTCGACGACTTGACCATCCCCTTCGACAACAACCAGGCCGAGCGCGACGTACGCATGCTCAAGGTGCAACAGAAGGTCTCCGGCTCCTTCCGCTCCGAGGCTGGCGCAACGCGTTCGCTTGCCTGCGTGGGTATCTGTCCACCCTCAAGAAACAAGGGCGTAGGCTGCTCGCCGCGCTTGAAACCCTCTTCATTGGCCAGCCGCTCTCCCCTGCCTATAACTGAACTGGTACGGTCCGCCTACTCCAGCCCATGCGCCGCCACGAGCGTCCGCAGCGCCTCACCGATGCGCCGCCGCTGGTCACCATGACGCTCGTCACTGTAGGTATGCACGTCGGCGAAGCGCTGATCGCGGGGGTAGCGCCAGACCGGGCCGCCGCGTACTCCTGCGGTTCCCAGTCGTAGCGCGGCCAGAACATGCGCATGCAGGTACTCGTCTGTGTTGCCCAGTATCTCGTAGTTCATCCGCCGTGGCTGGCACACCGACATGATCGCCTCGCCGAGCAGGCTCATATCCACCAGAAACGCCGTGCGATCCGGCAGCGGCAGATCGCTCAGATGGTTGACCTGGGGCGCGGCGAGCAGCACGCAATAGCCCGGCAGGAATTGGTAGTCGCCCATCACCGCGAAGCCGCTGCGCATCCGCGCGATGACCAGCGGATTCTCCCCACGCTGCGCCGCGCCGATGCGATCGCGCATCCAGTCGTCGCTCATGTCACCACCTGCTCGCGTTGCTGGTCCACCAAGGCTTCGAGTTCAGCGATCCGCTCTTCTGCTCTCATGCACCCATCCTACACCGCAAGTCCGCCTAAACAGTTGCGAAATTACAACACTTTGCAGCGACACCGTATAACCTATGGAAAGCAGTGAGGTTGGGCTAGTCGCCAGAGGTGGCTGGCCGAATGCGCTTTGCCTTGCTGCCAACGGAAATGCGGTGAATCAGTCGTTTACTTCCTATTCCGAGCGCGTAACAGAGGCAGGAGAGGGCGCTAATAAGGAACGTGGCCGGGTAGGAGGTATAGAAGGTCAGTGTCAGTCCCACCCAGGTAATGATCAGGGCGAGCAGTGACGAGAGCGCCATGCCGAGATATGGGCGACTCGTCAACCGTAGCGCGGTCGCGGCGGGCAGGATCAAAAGCGCGAAGATGAGGAGCGCTCCGGTTACCTGGGTCGCTTCTCCAACGGTGATCGCCAGAAGGATAAGGAAGCCGACGCCAAGCAGGCGCGTGGGAATTCCGCGAGCCGCCGCCACATCTGGATCTACGGACGCGAACAGCAGTGGACGGGCAATCAGGAGCAGGACGAGCGCCACACCGGCGCCAACGACCGTCACGAGATACGCTTGTGGCGCCTGCACGCCAAGAATCGAGCCAAAGAGAGTTTTGATTCCCAGCGCGCTGCTTGTCCCTCCAGCGCTGACGGTATAGAGACTATTGAAGAGGACGCCAAGCCCAAGCGCCCATGCCAGCGCTATACCAACAACCTCGTCACGCGCGCGCGCGCGCTCGCCCAGTGTTCCTATCCCGGCGGCTATAAGCGCTGTCAGCCCAAAGACGCCGATGAGTGGGTTGAGGCTGAAAAGCGCGGCTCCCAAGGCTCCGGCAAATGTCATATGCGAGAGCGCGTCTCCGGCAAATGCGAGCTGGCGCAGCAACGTAAAGTAGCCAATAAGCCCCGCGACCAGTGCGACTGCGGTTCCTGCGAGAAAAGCGTTGCGCATGAAGTCGTAACTCAGCATTACTTCTATATCTCGCCACAAGTTGAGAGAGAAAGACAATGGAGCTGCTGCGGCCAGCCCTAGTCCGATCGAAAATGAAGTCATCTTTGAGCCTCTTGCGCCTGCATGCTCGCAGCTAGATGAGGCGGGGTATTCCTTGTTTGCCTATGCGCTCTGGAGACGCTCCCTGCGATCATCTGTGTCAGGCGTGCGGCAAGATAGCTCCCCAGAGCAAACGATGTGATGAAGAAGCCAACAGGATACGAGCTAAGATACGCCGCGATCAGGCTCGACCACGTGATGAGAAGCGCGATTCCTACCGAGAGCGCCACACCACGTCCCAGGCGCGCGGTCAGACGCTGTGCCGTCGCGGCGGGCGCGACCAGCAGCGCGAAGATGAGCAGTACACCGACGACCTGCGTCGCCTGTGCTACGGCAAGCGCCAGCAGTATTAAAAACCCATAGGAAAGCAGGCGTACAGGCGCGCCACCTGACGCCGCTACCACTGGATCGAGCGAGGCGAACAGCAACGGGCGCGCGATAAGGGCGATCACGAGCAATGTCACAACTGCGGTGAGCGCAATCTCACGGAGGTCGGCGTCGGCGACACCAAGCGGGGAGCCAAACAGTATCGCATAGACACTGGACGCCTTCGCGCTGGAGAGGCGCTCGAACAGCACGCCGAACCCAAGAGCAAGCGCCAGGATAGCTCCCACCGCCACATCATTACGCCCACGGCTCTGTGAGACGCGGTCTCCAAGCGCGCCCATGCCAAGTGCGCCCATGCCAAGCGCGCCAAGCACACCTAAGCCAATCAGTCCGACAACCACTGGGACACCAAGCAGCGCCGCGCCAGCCGCCCCCGCGAAGCCAATGTTCGCCAGCGAGTGTCCCGCGAAACTCTCGCCGCGCAGGACCATGAAATATCCCACTATGCCGGCTACCAGCGCAACAATCGTGCCGGCCAGCAGCGCGTTCTGCATGAAGTGATACGAGAACATGCGCAGGAATGTGACGATCAGGTCGCCAAATGGCGCGCTGGTCACAACCGCTCGCGTGTATGTGTAGGCTGTGTCAACGAGAGCCAGCGCCATGAGCATGGTAGGAGATTTCCTCTTCAGGTTGGCCGACGACGATAAGCCTCCCATCGCTTGCCCGCAGCACCTCGACACGCGTGTCATACAACCGTGAAAGCGTCTCGGTCCTGATGATCTGCGCCGGGTCGCCAATGACACCCTGACCACGCGCGAGGTATAGCACCTGGTCGAGGTAGGGAAGGATTGGGTTGACATCATGCGCGACAAGCAGGACCGCCACACCTGCCTCGCGACAGGCGCGCTGAATCACACGCGCGACCGCCTGCTGGTTGGGCAGATCCAGACCATCGAGTGGTTCGTCGAGCAGGAGTAGCCGTGGCTGAGTCACCAACGCCTGCGCGATGAGCGCACGCTGTTGCTCGCCGCCTGAGATCTCCCCGATGGGACGATCGGCGTAGGCTGTAGCGCCGACCAGATCGAGCGCCTCTTCGACTCGGCGCCTGACCTCACGTGCTCGCTTGTCGCCGCCCCAGAGCGCGCGCAGCCCCGGCAGTGGAACGCCCCATCGAGTACCTTCCAGCCCAAGCCAGACGAGATCGCGCGCGCGAATGCGTGCGCTCGCGTCGAATACGCGCCGTTGCGGCAGATAGCTGATAGCTATCGCGCCGCGCCGCGCTGGCCGCCCGAGCACACTCACTCGCCCTTCAGCGGCGGGCAGCAGACCCAGCGCCACTTTGAGCAGTGTCGACTTCCCCGCGCCATTTGGCCCCAGAACCGCAATCAACTCACCAGCGTGCGCCGCAAAGCTCAGATCACGCCAGATGCTGCGGCCTCCGACACGCGCGCCAGCGTTTTCGAAGCGCAGAACCTCTGCCTGCGCTTGTTGCGCGGCATGCCCCAAGTTGCGCTCGCTGTCCCACACAACAGGCGCCTCCTCAGATGGGCCTGTCGTGTCAACCGACACATTCGCAGTCAATCCTGAAGGATACTCAGGCGCTCTCATCGCACTACCTCCCTATAATTTCAGTGTCACCGAGAAGTTCATGACGTATCAGCGCACCGCAAGCAGAATGCCATCGTCGATCGTGCGCCAGATCAACCCGACCTCACCGAAGCCGGCGTCGCGTGGCGCCGCCTCGTGTACAGCGCCGATTGGTGAGGCGCGGTTAACTGAGTTAGTCGTCTCTGCAGCTGTCAGCGTCGTTCGTGGCGTCGTTCCTGCCGTCGTTCGTGGCGTCGTTCCCTGCCTGACCTAGCGCGTTCGTGCCGTGGCGCGTCTCCGAGACACTGGCGAACCGTCGCTCGCGCTCGACGACCAGAGGCTCGATCCCAGGCTCGCGTGCGAAAGCTCCCCACCACGCGCGCCAATCCTCGTCAGTCCCAGTGGCAAAAACGTGCGTTCGGCGTCGCTCGATGTAGTGGTCAGCAAGCGAACGAAAGGTAGGTAGATGCGGTGGGAACGCCATATGATCGCCATTGAGCACGACACCACCTGGCCGCATGAGCGCGCCCAACTGCCCATAGAGCCGGGTAAGCGCGCCAGCGTCGAGCCAGTGCAACGCCGTCGTAGAGAGTACAGCGTCGATGCGCGTTTCGCCGAGCGGTTCGATCCAGCTTGGCTCGCGCAGATCCGCCTCCACCCAGCGCAGGCGACCATCCGCGTCGCCCAACGCGCCCCGCCCAAGCGCCAGTAACGCAGGATCATAGTCCACAGCGACACAGCGCGCCTGTGGGAAACGCGCCAGCAGTCGCTGACTGATCGCGCCGGGACCACATGCCAGATCTAGCGCCACGAATGACTCGCCGATCACCTGTTCGACGACATCGAGCATGATATTGAAGCGTTCCTCACGATAGGGCAGGTAGGCGGTCTGCATCGCATCCCACCGCGTGATCCACCGCCGCCAATCGACCTGTGGCAGCGTCTGTTCCTGTTCTGACATGTATCCCTCGCCTCCCTCGCTCATCCGTGACCCGTAGTAGTCACTAGCGCCTGCTCGAGCGCCTTCAGTTGCGCCACCTGCCACGCCTGGAAGGTTGCTTCGGCTGGCGTCAATGTCTCGGTCACGGTCACGACCGGGATGCCCGCCGCTTGCGCCTTTGTCCTGAGCGCATCCACGTCAGGCGTCGCGTTTTGGGAATTGTAGATGAAGACTTTGATCTGCTTTGTCCCGATTTGCTCGTCATAGGTTGCTTTGTCTGCGGCGCTGGGATCCTCGCCCTCGTCGATCGCCTTGATGAAGGTTTCTGGTGTGAGTACTATCAGCCCCAGTGCTTGCGCCATGTAGCCGAAGACAGGCTCGGTCATCCCAACTGGCGTACCCGCATACTTCGCCTGGATGTCAGCAATGAGGCTGCGGTAGTCCTTGAGGGTCTCGCTCTTAAAGGTGGAGTTCTGCTGGTCATAGTAGGCGGCGTTGGCGGCGTCGAGGGTCTTGTAATCTGTGGTGAGCTGGTCAATCACCTTCATGACGATAGTCCGGGCTGTACCAGAGATGCTCGTTATCTCCCTCCTTCTTGCCCAACGTATCTTGGCGATGTCCAATTCCTTGCGATCCGCCGATGGATTGGCGTCAACGAGTTGCTGCGCCCAGGCGTCGTAGCCCGCGCCATTGACTACCACGTACTGCGCGTCCGCGACGGCGCGCGCATCCACAGCTGTGGCTTCATAATCATGTGGATCTGCGTTAGGATTGTTGATGATGCTGGTGACCGTTACGTGGTCTCCACCCACCTGCGCCACAATGCTGCCCCAGAAGTTTTCGGCCACAACGACGTTGAGCTTGCCATCGTTTGCGGCCGCTGGAATGCCACATGCGGCGAGAGACGCGCTGAGCAGAAGCGTTCCCATCACAGTCATCACCAAAGATCTGCAGCCTCCCCACACTGCGTTTACTCCTTGTATCCACACACGCCTTGCGGAATCCATATGTTTTTGATACTATGTATCTAAAACACAGGGGAGAGCATAGCAGATGCGCTGGCGTCATGTCAATGATACGGAATATCAAAAGAAGTGGACAAATGAGCGCGCCGCATGTAGTTATGCGCGGTATAGTAATGAGAGTATCGAGAGGAACGACAGGATGTCAGTCACGACAAGCGAAATCCTAGACGCGTTCGAGCGCAAGGGACTGCGCAATACGCGTCCCCGCCGAGCCATCGCGGAGAAGCTGGCGCAGATCGCACAGCAGGGCAGTGATTTCGCCACAGAGGATCTCTGGCGCGCATTACAGCGTGAAGATGGGCGATTGGGCCGCGCGACGGTCTTTCGCGCAGTAGACACGCTCCACGACCAGGGATTGCTGGACCGTGTCGAGTTCGCCGACGGTGTTCGCCGCTATCGTGTCTGTGGCGGCTCAACCCACCATCATCATCTGACTTGCACACAATGCCACCGGGTCGTAGAGGTCGAGGTCTGCCTGCCGGCCGATACGCTCAGCGCCGTCGCTTCCTCGGCGAATTTCGCCCTTGAAGGTCACTCAATTGAGTTGTTCGGACGTTGTCAGGCCTGTCGCAGCGGACATCAGGACTGCTAGATTTTCGTCGCGCGCATTCCACACATGCCCCATACCCCTTCTCGTTCGCAGCCACTCCTCCCTTTGGATCCAGCGACTTGGGACCCGCTACAGCTTGTCAGGTCTTGCTTTGACACCAAGCGAATGGGCGTATTAGGCATAGCTGAAGTGCCCGCGTGTTACATCAACCGTCTACAGATATGTACAGGTATGCGATGATCATTTTTCCCCTCGCCCGCGCAGATCGATAGAGCGATATGCCTCACAAGACATCCGACGATCCAGAGGTTCGACGCAATTCCTCATCAAGCGAGGAAGAGCGCGCACATACACAGCAACGCCTTCGACGATTGCCCTCAGTTGAGTGGCTCCGTCGGCGCGTCACTATGGATCAGGCAGGCGCAATAGAGGGTCAGGAGCCAGATCCACGCCTGACCCTCGTCGCACGTGAGATCCTGGATAGCGCACGTACAGCGATTCGCCGCGGCGAGACGGCTCCTACCCGCGAGGAACTTGTGGCGGCTATGCGAGCGCGGCTGGAAGAAGCGCATGCGAAGTATCTGCGCGAGGTCATCAACGCAACAGGCGTGATTGTCCATACCAACCTTGGTCGCGCTCCCCTAAGCGAGCGCGCGATAGAGCAGGTGGTCGCGGTAGCGCGCGGATATTCCAATCTGGAGTTTGATCTTGCCCTCGGGACGCGCGGATCACGATTGGCGGGTGTGCGTCAGGCGCTATGTGAGCTGACCGGCGCGGAAGACGCAATAGTAGTGAATAACAATGCTGCGGCGGTTCTGCTGACATTGACTGCGCTTGCCGCGGGCCGCGAGGCGATCGTCTCACGTGGCGAGTTGGTGGAGATCGGCGGTGGCTTCCGCATCCCCGAGGTGTTGGAACAGAGCGGCGCCCGCCTGGTCGAGGTGGGTACGACGAATAAAACGCATCTCCGTGACTACGAGATGGCAATCACGCCAGAGACCGTGGCGATTCTCAGCGTTCATCCCAGCAACTATCGCATCATCGGTTTCACTGAAACACCCACTCTTGCACAACTCTCTGCCGCCGCGCATGCCGCTGGTGTCCATCATATTCACGACCTCGGCAGCGGTGCGCTGTTCGGCGCCGAGCGATGGGGCCTGGCGCACGAGCCCACGGCGCGCGAAAGTCTCGCGGCAGGGGTAGATATCGTCTGCTTTTCCGCCGACAAGTTGCTCGGCGGACCACAGGCAGGCGTGATCCTTGGTCGTCGCGCGTTGCTCGCGCGGATCGAACGACATCCGCTGATGCGCGCGGTGCGCAGCGACAAACTCACCCTCGCGGCGCTAGAGGCTACTCTACAGGAGCATCTGGCAGGAGTTGCGGCGCGAGAGATACCTGTCGTCCATATGATTGCAGCGCCGTTAGAGGCGCTGAGGGCGCGCGCGGAGGTCTGGGCACAGGCGCTCGCTGATTTCGGCCTCAGCGTGACCATCAAGGCAGGTGAATCCACCGTCGGCGGTGGCTCGCTCCCAGGAGAAATCCTGCCTACGGCGCTCTGCGTGATCGCGCAAAATGAGCGTGCGCCGGATATCGCCGCATTAGCTGCCCGACTTCGCCAGGCGACGCCTCCAGTAATTGGCCGCGTGCTGCGCGATCGCCTGCTATTGGACCCGCGTACAGTGCGACCAGATCAGGACGATCGCCTGCTGCGCGCTATCGGTGATTCTGTATAGCGCGCGGCTATACGAAAGCCTGGGCTGGTCCGCGCTTCGACCGCTCGCTGAATGCCCTCTGGGTCAACCGCCGCCACCACGGCGGAGAACGCCCACGGCGGAGAACGCCGCAAGCGGCGGTGAGCGCGATCAGCCGCCGCCCCGCGAGGCAGCGCCGCGACGTCCTTGGTCCGCAGGAGAGACCAAGCGAAGACTATGCCCTCGGGCCTGTGCTCCTGCCTCGATCATCCATTCGCCGCCTAGTCGGTTGGGCGACCGCCGCCGTGTGGCGGTCGCCGCGGTGTTGTATGGTACACACTGGCAAAGGCGCTTGGCCTACTCCTACTGTGAGCGCAGCGCTCGCCGAGGTTAGGCCGTGGCGCGCTCGCTGGCGGCCACCATGCGCATGGCCTTCGCCCAGCTGGAGCTCGAACTGACGGCGCGGTGGCTCCGGCCGCCGAGGACCCGCTCCGGCTATACACGGGTGGCGGTTCCGCTTGATATGACCTGAGTTGGGGCGCACGCGCGCGTGGCTCTCGCGGCCGAACACAGGGCGGCGCATCGCAAGCCCCGTCGTCCAGCTCAACAGCCCGGTCGAGCGCAACAGCGATGGCGTCGACATGTCAGCGAACATCGCGGCGATGACGCGCTTGGTTGGCAGTGCGCTGGCCGAGCGGCATGACGCTTGGCAAGTGGATCGGCGCCAGTTCAGCGCTGAGACAGATGAGGTTCACCCAGTTCCTGCAGTGTTGTGGAGGCGTGCTATTTCTTCGTCCAAAGTTCCAACGGCTCTCCGCAGTTGGCCACACCGGCTCGATTGCGGACACCATGTGCCCCGAAAGGAGACGGTGGTGCGCCAGCGCAATCCCTCATCCTGGACAATGTCCTGTCAACTAGCGCCGACGGAAGTGCATGTTTGGTGCGCTTCGTTGGACCAGCCGCCGATTCCCTGTGACGAGTTGGCGGAGTGGCTCTCGCCAGACGAGCGCGCGCACGCCTGCCGCTTGCGCACAGAACAGAGCCGAAACCGCTACATCACTTCGAGGGGCCTACTGCGAGTATTGATTGGCGGGTATCTGCGCGTGGAACCCGCAGGAGTGCAAATCTCGTATGGACCCTACGGAAAACCCAATATAGATTCTGCGCGCGGCGCTCCACTCCTTCAGTTCAATCTCTCTCATTCCGAAGGATTGGTACTTTATGCCTTTGCGAGTCGATGGCGTGTCGGCGTTGATGTTGAGCGCATCCAGCCAATCTCCGACCTGGACACCATCATCGAACGCTTCTTCTCGCACCGGGACGCTGCTCAGATGCGCGCTCTCCCGGCAGGGCCAAGATTGGATGCGTTCTTTACTGCTTGGACGCGTAAAGAGGCCTACTTGAAGGCGCTAGGAGAGGGTCTTGCGCGACCACTGCAGGGACTCGAGGTCTCGATCATGCCGGGCGAACCTGCGCAATTACTTTGCGTGGATGGAGATCACAATGAGACAGGCCGTTGGCGTGTCGAAGAACTCAGACCGGCAGCTGACTATACAGCAGCGCTTGTTGTCGAGACGCTCGACTGGGATCTCATACTCCGGCCGCTGGCTGGTCAGTGAGCAGGGTCCGCGAAGCAGCTCTTGCCCACCTGCCATGCTGGCACGGTCATGCCCCATTGGGGTCGCGCGCTGCGGAGGAAACCGCTAGTGCCAGGCCTCGACACTGCCCTCGGTATGGAAAATGGCGTCAGCTCTACTGAACGTAGTGGTCGCGGGCTCTGTGTGATCTGTTTATGAGGTGTGACCTGTTTGTGATGTTGGCGTCTCGCCGCTGTTATGCTGCAGTGACCTTGCGCCCATATGCTACATGCGCCAGAGCGCTCCAAGAGCGCGTGCAAGGCGGATGCGTAGCTGCTGGGCTGCTGGCGGACGCACGGCATTGAGCATGCCGCGCACTTGCCGGAGACCAGTGGCTCACCGCAGGTGGACATGCGCCTCCCGCTACGCTCCCCTGATGTCGACGACTTGCCCGCGGAACTCTTGGACTCTCTGGGTGATCCACAACAGTGATCCTGTGCAGGCGCAAGCTTGGGGCAGCCCTATCACACATGCCAATGCGCGAATCGAGTTGCCCAACGGTAGGTCGTAGGCGCGTCAGGGCTACGCCATGTTGCTGAGTCTGCGCTCGTGCGTGGCAATCCTGCGCGGCGCTACCGATACGTGTCGCGTGGTGCGCGATCACTCGCCACCTGAATGCCTGAGTGTATAAGCGCGGGTGCGTATTAGGCGCGTGTCCTATCCGCCAACGGGCGTACCCAGTCCATGTCGCCGTCGACGCAGCGCTTGAACGCAGGAGAGCAAGGGACTAGCTACATGATACCTGTGGCGCGCCCGCTGGTTGGCGCTGAGGAGCTGGCCGCGATCGAGCGGGTCCTGGTCTCGGGACAACTTGCACAGGGCGCATGTGTCGCCGCATTTGAGCGGCGCTTTGCGGACCTCTGTCAGGCGCAAGAGGCCGTGGCGGTATCCTCGGGGACCGCTGCGCTCCATCTCGCCTTGCTCGCCCACGAGATCGGCCCAGGCGACGAAGTCATTACAACACCGTTTAGCTTTGCCGCCACAGCAAACGTCATCCGACTTGTCGGCGCCACGCCTGTCTTCATCGACATTGAGCCCGATACCTATAACATTGACGCACATGGTGGAGGCTGCTATTTCCGCAGCCATCCTTCCGGTGCATCTCTATGGCAATCCCTGTGACCTGCCTCGCATGGCCACTCTGGCGGCCACCCGTCATGTCGCCATTGAAGACGCCTGCCAGGCGCATGCGGCGACGATCGCCGACAAGCCAGTCGGCAGTTTTGGCGCAGGTTGCTTCTCATTCTACTCGACGAAAAACATGACCATGGGTGAGGGCGGCATCGTCACCACCGATGACCCAGCCATCGCCGAGCGCATACGGCTGTTGCGTAGCCACGGGCAAAGCGAGCGCTATCACCACGTGACTCTGGGATATAACCTGCGCCTGACGGAGCTTCAGGCGGCGCTGGGCCTCGTGCAGCTCGACAAACTGGCACGCTTCACCGAGCAGCGCATCGCCAATGCGGCCTACCTGAGTGACCGGCTCAGCGAGTGGGTGCGAACACCGACCGTGCGTCCGGGATATCGACACGTCTATCACCAATATACCATTCGCGCCCCGGCCGACCAGCGCGCGCTCTGGATGCGCACACTGCGCGAGCGAGGCGTCGACACGGCGATCCATTATCCCTGCCCCATCCATCGCCAGCCCGCGTACCGTGACCACTACGCTGACCTCTCCCTGCCCGTGGCTGAGGCCGCGGCGCGAGAGGCGCTCTCCCTACCGGTGCATCCGGCGCTCAGCGCGGCCGATCGCGCCACGGTGGCCGAGGAGGTGCTTGCTCTATGCCGCTGAAGATCGCCGTCGTCGGCGCCGGCTCGATGGGTTCGAACCACCTGCGCGTCCTGCAGGACTTTGACGACGAGTCTGTCAAACTCGTTGGCGTGGCTGAGACTCAGGAGCCGTCGCTCGCTCGCGCGGTACGGCGCTTCCATGTCGCCGGGTTCGCTGACTATCGCCGCATGATCTTCGAGACCTGTCCCGATCTCGTCGTGGTGGTCGCGCCGACAAATCTGCACTACGTGATCGCGTCCTACGCGCTGGAGCGAGGCATCCACGTCCTCATCGAGAAGCCGATCGCGAAAACAGAGCAGGAGGCGCTGTCGCTGATCGAGCTCGGGCGTAGTCAGGGAGCGACTATCGCCGTGGGACATGTTGAGCGGTTCAATCCGGCGGTGATCGCGCTAAAACAGCTCATCGCCAGAGGCGACCTGGGACAGATCTTTTCGCTGCACGCTCGGCGTATCGGCCCCTACCCACCCCGCATCCGCGATGTGGGGGTCACGCTCGATCTGGCCACCCATGATCTCGACGCGATGCGCTCCCTCCTCGGCGTCGAGGTCGAGCGCGTGTACGCCGAGACGCAACGGCGAATCGAACGGGAGCACGAGGATCTCTTGTTCGGGATCGTACGCTTTGCGAATGGCGCAGTCGGGATGCTCGACGTCAACTGGATCACGCCAACCAAGGTGCGCGAGCTGAGCGTGACGGGCGAGCGCGGGATGTATCTGGCCAACTATCTGACCCAGGAACTGTACTTCTATGAGAACGACTACACGCCGACATCCTGGGACGCCCTGCGCACCCAGTTGGGGGTCAGCGAGGGGACCATGACTCGCCTCAAGGTGCAAAGGGTTGAGCCTCTGCGCGCCGAGTATGAGGACATCATCGCCGCGCTGGAGTCTGGCCGACCGCCGACCGTGACGGCAGAGGATGGCCTGGCGATCCTGCGACTGGCCCACCGTCTGATCGGCTCGACGCGCGTCGGGGAGGCGGTCACATGCAACGTGTGAAGTTGGCCCCGGCCAGGTCCGCTGAGCGGACCTCCGTTGTCGCGGTCGTGGGCCTTGGAAAATGGCCTGCCACTCGCTATTCAGTATGCGCGTCGCGGGCATCGTGTGATCGGCTGTGATGTGAGCCCGCACGTCGTCGAGGCGATCAACGCCGGGCGCGCCCATGTGCGTGAGGAGCCTGGGCTTGGCGACCGCCGTCGCCGAGGCAATGGCGCAAGGCGCGCTGTCTGCGACGTGCGATACGACTGCTGCGGTGCGCGAGGCCGATGTGGTGGTGGTCATCGTGCCGGTCATGGTCACGGACAACCACGAGATCGATTTTGCAGCCATCGACCGCGCCTCGGTCGCGATCGGGGCCGGGCTGACATCGAGGAAAGCTGGTGATCTATGAGACGACCCTGCCCGTCGGCACGACTGCGGGCCGGCTGCGCGCGCTCCTCGAACGCACGTCTCGGCTCCAGGCGGGGCGCGACTTCTACCTGGCCTACAGCCCTGAGCGCGTCTCGTCGGGCGCGTCTTTCGCGATCTGGCGACCTATCCGAAGGTAGTCGGGGGGATCGACGCAGGCAGCGCCGAGGCGGCCGCCATGTTCTACGCTGCGGCGCTGAACGCCGAGGTCTTGCGGATGGCGAGCGCGAGCGACGCCGAGTTCGTTAAGCTCATCGAGACCACCTATCGGGACGTGAACATCGCGCTCGCCAACGAGTTCGCCCGCTACGCGGATCGGCGCGGCCTCGATGCAGCGGCGGCGACCGCCGCCGCCAATACCCAGCCGTACTCGCACATCCACACCCCGGCGTTGGGGTCGGGGGCCATTGCATCCCTGTCTACCCGTACTTCCTGATGCACGGCACCAGATGGCGAACTAAGCCTGCCACAGCAGGCCCGCATCATCAACGACGGGATGGCTGCCTACGCGGTCCAACGCATCGAGGACTCGCTCGGCGCGCCCGGCGCGCTCGATGGCGGCGGTGCCTGATCCTCGGTGTGGCGTATCGCGAGACGTGCGCGAGCATGCGTTCTCTAGCGCGCGTCTTCTGCAGTCGGCGCTACAGGAGCGAGGCGCACGCGCGTGTGCCGCCCTCGATCCGCTGTTCGAGGATCGCGAGCTTCGCCGAGGGGTAGCACCCGTTCCATCCTGAGTGGGCAGCCGAGGTGCAGGCAATCATCGTCCAGGCGGAACATCAGGTGTTCCGCAGCTTCGACTTTAGTCGCTTTCAAACTGTCGTGTAGTATTGGACGGTCGCTGGGCCAGCAGCCCCGAGGTGATCAGGCGGATCGAGGCGCTCGGCATAGTGCGTCTGGGCGTCGGCGATGGTCGATGGGGCGCCCCGCGCGCGCAGAGAGAGTGAGGCGCGCGATGAGGTTTGTTTCCATTGTCGGCGCGCGCCCCCAGCTCATCAAGCTGGCGCCCGTTAGCCGGGCATTGAGACGGAAGCACGAGGAGGTGATATTCATACCGGGCAGCACTACGATGACGGCCTCTCAGGCGGCGTTCTTCGCGAGCTCGGCATCCCGGCGCCGGACTACACCCTGGGGATTGGATCGGTCTCACACGGCGCGCAGACCGGCCGCATGCTCGAGGCGATCGAGGGGACGCTCATGCAGGAACGGCCAGATGGGGTCATCGTGTATGGCGACACGAACTCTACGCTCGCAGGCGCTCTGGCAGCGGTCAAGCTCCACATCCCGGTCGCCCACATCGAGGCTGGGTTGCGCAGTCGCAACCGCGCGATGCCTGAAGAGATCAACCGGATCGTCACAGATCATGTCTCGACTCGACTCTACTGCCCGACTGAGGTGGCGCGGCGGCACCTGGCCGCCGAAGGCGTCGTGGACGGGGTAGAGGTGGTTGGCGATGTGATGTACGACCTGCTCCTGCAGGTCCGACCACTGCTTGCCGAGCGCGCCCGCAATCTCCTTCCCACGCTCGAGGTGGCGCCCGGAGCGTACATACTGGCGACCATCCATCGCGCCGAGAACACGGACAACCCACAACGGTTGCGCCAGATG
Organism: uncultured bacterium; assembly: GCA_963733745.1. Classification (GTDB taxonomy): domain Bacteria; phylum Chloroflexota; class Ktedonobacteria; order Ktedonobacterales; family JADMIN01; genus DASWAC01. Next base: position 37,854 of record CAVTFE010000043.1, on the reverse strand, counting down.
GTGCAGGCCCTCGGAGACTTGGCGCTGCCTGTTGTGTTCCCGATACACCCGCGTACCCGCCATGCTATGGGCCGCCGTGCCATTGCGCCGCGAGGCCCTCCGTCTGGTCGATCCGGTCGGATACCTAGACTGCTCACGCTCGAGCGGCATGCGTTCCGGGTGATCACCGATTCTGGCGGCGTCCAGAAAGAAGCGTTTGTGCTTGGGGCGCCCGTGTGACCCTGCGCGAAGATACCGAGTGGCCGGAGACGGTCGACTCCGGCTGGAACGTCCTGGTGGGCGACTCGCCGACGGCGATCGGCGAAGCAGCGCGCCGTCCCGCTCCCAAGACGATGCCTGTGCATCCATTTGGAGTGGGCGACGCGGCGCTGCGCATCGCCCGATCTCTTGACACGTGGTCGCAGGCCTGAGCGCTTTGCCGCTCGCATGGAAGGTGGCGACAGTTATGGATCGCGCATGGCGCGCTGAGGCAAACGACCAGCATCTTGGGTTACGTGACAAGCGCGTGGTGACTATCGGCGGAGGCACCGGTCCGTTTGCGCTGCTCTCCACGTTGAAACGTCATCCCTGCTTGATCTCCGCCATCGTGACGATGTCGGATAGCGGCGGTAGCTCGCGCCGACTGATGGATGAGTTTGGCCAGCTGCCATTCGGCGACCTGCGCCAGGCGCTCGTCGCACTCTCCCGTAAGGGCGTGCTCTGGCGTGACGTCTTCACGTATCGCTTTCACAAGGAGCAGGGGCGACGCAGGGACGGAGCAGGGGCGGGAGGGGATACAGCTGGCTGAGCAGTCGTGTTTGAGCGGCCACAGCCTCGGGAACCTGATCATCTCTGCGCTGGAGAGGATCAACGAGGGCAGCCTGCTGCACGCAATCACTGACGCGCAGGAGTTGTTGGATACCGCAGGGAACGTGTTCCCGGTGACGCTCACACATACGACGCTGTGCGCGGAGTTGATGGATGGGACGATCATCTGCGGCGAGACCGAGCTTGACACGCGTGGCCTGAGCCAGCGCGAGCCGCTGTCGGCGGTGCGGCGCGTGTTTCTGCGCGAGGAGACAGCACCCTGCAAGGAGACGATCCGAGCGATCCGCCGCGCCGACGTGATCATCCTCGGACCCGGCGATCTCTACACGAGCATCCTTCCCAATCTGCTCGTCGACGGCGTCGCCGAGGCGATCCGCAGCTCGGAGGCTCGCTTGATTTATGTGTGCAATCTCATGACCAAGCACGGGGAAACCGACGGGTTCCGCGCATCCACCTTCGTGCGGGAGATCCAGCGCTACCTGGGCGGTGGCGTCGACCGTGTGGTCCTACACGATGGCTCCTTCCCGAGCCACCTGCTGGGACGCTACACCGAGCAGCGGCAATGTCCAGTGGAAGCCGACGTGGGAGAGGTCCAGCGGCTGGCGGCGGACGTCGTGGTAGATCGTCTTCTGGCAGTCCACGCTGGCCACCTCGTCCGTCATGATGCGGAGCGCCTGCTGCGTGCGATCTTTGCGCCCGCGGACATGGAAGTTCCGCAGTCCGTGATGAGCGGCGCTTGGGACACGGTCGATGCGGTGGAAACGGTGGAACTGGAGTAGCGCGCCATGCCCCACATCTTGTTTGTGACTCCCTACTATCCGCCGGAGGTCGGAGCCCCACAAACGCGCATCAGCGAGACTGCTGTCCGGCTGGTGAGAAGTGGCCATCGCGTCACGGTGTTGACCACGCTCCCCAACTATCCCTTGGGCGTCGTCCCAGCGGAGTATCGGGACAACAAGCGGCGACGCGAGGCCCTGGACGGGGTGGAGGTTGTGCGCGTCTGGAGCGTTGTCAGGCCTAACAAGGGCTTTCTCAATCGTATGCTGGCGCAGCTCACCTTTGGGTGCCTGGCTCCCTTCCTTGGAGCCTTCGCCGTTGGCCGTCCCGACGTGATCATTGTTGAGTCGCCGCCACTCTTTGACGCCATTGCGGGGCGTCTGTTGGCGTGGTGGATGCGCCGTCCATATGTCTTCACCGTCGCGGACATGTGGCCAGAGGCCGCTGTACAGATGGGCATGCTGCGCAACAAGGCGGCAATCTGGCTTGCCGAGCGGCTTGAGTGGTCGAGCTATCGAGCCGCCGCAGCCGTCTGGACGGTGACCGAGGGGCTGCGCGGCAGATTGATTCAGCGAGGGCTCGCGTCCGCGCGCGTATTTACAGTCTCGAACGGAGTGGACTGTCGACTTTTTCGCCCGCTGCCGCGCAGCGAGGCGCGCGCAGCGCTTGGCTGGGACGATCGGTTCACGATACTGTTCGCCGGGACCATCGGTCTGGGCGGGCTCACGACGGTGCTAGACGCCGCAGAGAAGATGCGTGATCAGTCAGACGCTCGCTTTGTCCTACTCGGTGATGGGACCGCCAAGGACGAGTTGCGCGCCGAAGCCGCTCGCCGTGACCTGCGCAATGTCGACTTCTTGGACCCACTTTCTCACAGGCAGTTGCCTATCGCCATTGCCGCCGCCGACGTCTGTTTCGCAGGTCTCCGTCCACTACCACTGTTCCAAGCCACGGTGCCCGTAAAGTGCTATGAGGCCATGGCGTGCGCGCGCCCGATCCTGCTGTCCGCAGCGGACGGCCTGGCGCAACAGATCATCGTCCGGGAGGCCCAGGCAGGCATCGCACTGCCTCCTGGCGATCCATCCGCTTCTCGTTGCAGGCATTCGCCATTTGCAGAGTCACCCTGATCTTGTCGAGAAGTTCGGCGAGCGCGGGCGCGCGTTTGTCGAGGCGCGCTTTGACCGCCATACGCTGACTGCGCAGCTGGAGGGGCGGCTGATGGCTGTCCTGAGCGCGACCAGTCGCCGAAATCGGCTCAGGGTCATAGGGCACGCGGCGCGTGGCGCGGCGGAAACGCAGCGTATCCCTTGAGCGGCCATACCCTGCGCCAACGCAGGGAGAACACAAGGAGGTTGACATGGCAGGACACAGTACTGAGAGTGGCGCGTCCCACGTATCACGCCGTGCAACGGCGCGACCAACCCGCGCCACGTTTCTCCCGTTTGCGCTGCCCCACATCACGCAGGCCGAGTAGACGAGGTCGTCGACACGCTACGCTCCGGCTGGTTATCAACTGGTCCGAAGACCCAAGCGCCATGCAGCACGAGTTTGCGCAAGCGGTCGGCGCGCCGCACGCGGTGGCCGTCAACTCGGCCACTGCGGCGCTGCACCTGGCGCTGACTGCGCTCGATATCGGAGCCGATGACGAAGTGATCGCGCCTGTCTACGCTTCACTTCGACCGCTGCGGTCATCGTCCATTGCGGCGCGCGACCGGTGTTTGTCGACGTAGATCCCGCCACCTGCAACCTTGACCCCGCCCGACTGAACGCGGCAATCACGCCACGCACCCGGGCGATTATCGTGGTTCACATCGCCGGATTGCCTGCTGAGATGGACGCCATACTCGCTATCGCTCGGGCGCGCGGCATAGCGGTGATTGAGGACGCCGCCCATGCGTTCCCAGCGATGTATCGTTGCCGCATGGTGGCGCCATTGGCGACATGACAGCGTTCAGCTTCTATGCGGTACCAAGACACTGACAACAGGTGAAGGCGGCATGCTTACCACCGACAATCCAGACTATGCGCAGCGGGCTGCAATCATGGCGCTGCACGGCATTAGTCATGACGCGTGGAAGCGCTACAGCGCAGAGGGCGCATGGTATTACGAGGTGCTTGAGCCGGGGTTCAAGTACAACATGCCTGATCTCGCCGCATCCTTAGGACTGCATCAATTGGCGCGCCGACAGTGGCTGCACGAGCGTCGTCAGGCCATCGCGGCGCGGTACTCGTCCGCATTCAGCCGCTATGAAGAGTTCGAGACACCCCCAGACCCCGCACACGTGGTCCACGCCTGGCACCTCTACATGCTGCGTCTGCGGCCAGAACGGCTCACAACCACGCGTGACGACTTCATTCGCGCGCTCGCAAACGCCAATATCGGGACGAGCGTGCATTTCATCCCGCTGCACCTTCAACCCTACTATCGCATGCGCTACCAGCTGACGCCTCAAGACTTCCCCAACGCGCTGGACGCCTATCTCAGGGAGATTTCACTGCCAATCTACCCCGCGATGAGCGACGACGATGTCGACGATGTCATCGCAGCCGTGATCGAGATTGTCCACCGCGATCGCCGACGAGCGAGAAGAAGGTTGAGATCAAGCGAAAGGCGCAGCGCGTTGCGCTGAGCGTTGTAAGCGACTGACGCGAGCGGCGCCTGTCCCGCAGTGCGTCACCTGAGTGCGTCACCTGAAGGAGCGAGCCATGAAGCGCGCCTTTGATATTGTCGCTGCGGCGGCGCTGCTTGTCGCGCTCTCGCCACTCATGGTCCTGATCGCATGCGTGATGCGTTTGAGCAGTCCCGGGTCGATCATTTACCGTGGATGGCGTATAGGGCGCGATGGCTATCCATTCCGCATCATCAAGTTCCGCACCATGACTCAGGCGACGTCGGGACGCGAGATCACCATCAGCGATGATCCGCGGGTCACTCAGGTGGGTCGCCTTCTGCGCGCGACGAAGCTGGACGAGCTGCCGCAGTTGCTGAACGTGCTCAAGGGCGAGATGAGCCTGGTCGGTCCTCGGCCCGAAGCGCCTCACTATGTTGCGCGCTACACCCCTGCGCAGCGCGAGGTCCTGGCGGTCCGCCCAGGCATCACCGGTCCATCGCAGGTACTCTTTCGCCATGAAGAGCGACTGCTGCGTGGCCCTGACCCCGAGCAGTTGTACCTCTCTGTGGTCATGCCAGCGAAGCTGGCGATAGACCTAGACTACGCGCACGCGCACTCGCTGTTGGGCGACATACGTATCCTTGCGCGCACGCTGCTGGCGTGCACACTGCCTGCGCGACCCGCCGCGCTGCCATCGCCACCCGACGCGCTGCCATCGCCACCCGACGCTCAGACCAAGGCACGGGGTCTGGGTGAGCGCGCCCGCCAGCAGGGAGCGTAACCATGGCGAACACGACAGTAACTTCTACCGACTCGTTGACCGGGCCACTGCGACCGTATTGGGCGCGCTTCTGGCTGCTGATCCAGTTGCAGGTCGTGCGTCGGGCGCGCAGCTATGGGTTGGTCGTTGCGCTGGATGTGGTCGTTGTCACGGCGGCGTATGAGAGCGCAACCATCGTGCGCTTCGCCGACGACATCTCCGCAGCCATTGCGCAGGTGAAAAACCTCTTCTTCGCCTGCCTTCTCGCCGGGGCGCTTTACGCCAGTGTCGCGTATCTCCTTGGACTGCATCGGCGACTGTGGCATTTCGCCAGTCTCAGAGACGGCTACGCGCTCATCCAAGCGGTGGGGATCGCGACAGTGCTCATCGGCGCGCTCGATCTTGCGGGACTCGCGCCTCTGCGAATCGGCCTGGGCGCGCCGCAAGGGCGCGCGCTGCCGCTGAGCGTCGTCATCGGCGGCGCCTTTCTGTCGTTTCTGTTTCTCGGGGCCGCGAAGGTACTGCCAAAGGTCGCGTTTGGTCGCCAGCCGGTCGCGCCAGCCGGAACTCCGCGTGTGACGACGCGTGTGCTCATCAGTAGCGCCGGCCAGGCGGGCGCGTCTCTCGCCGCGCGCTTTCTGCTCAACAGCGGACAGGGATATCACGTCGCGGGATTTGTTGACGATGATGCGGCAAAGTGGCATGGACGAGTCCGCGGCATTCCCATCCTCGGCGCGGTGGCGGATGTTCCTCGTCTGGCGGAGCGTCTGGCCATAGACCTGATTGCCCTTGCGCTGCCTTCAGCTCCCTCCGCGCGCGTCGGGGAGATCCTGGCGCTCTGCCAACAAACCACGGCGGCGATCAAGATCCTGCCTGGATTCGAAGAAATAGTGGGCCGACAGCCACATGGGCTGCGCCTGCGCGAGGTGAATGTGGCAGACCTGCTGGGGCGCGAAATAGTACCGCTGCGCGCCGCAGTGAGCGAGGCGTTCCTTGCAGGCAAGACCGTTCTGGTGACCGGCGCTGCGGGATCGATCGGCTCGGAGCTCTGCCGGCAGTTGCTGAGCTATCGGCCGTCGCGCGTCATTGCGCTGGATAACAATGAGACGGGACTTTTCGAGCTGGCGGCGAGCCTCGGGTCGGTGGAGAACTGTCGTCCGTTACAGTTGCGCATTGGCGACATCACGGACACAGCGCGCATGTTGCGCCTATTCGCGCAGCTTCGGCCTCAGGTAATCTTTCACGCGGCGGCCTACAAGCATGTCCCGCTGCTAGAGGAGCATCCAGAGCAGGCCGCGCGTGTCAATATACTAGCCTCCTACCGCCTCTGTCGCCTGGCCTCCCTCTGTAGCGTGGAAGCTTTCGTCTTCATTTCCAGTGACAAAGCCGCTGACCCGGTGAGTGTGCTTGGAGCATCGAAGCGAATAGGTGAGCTCGTGGTGCAGGCCATGGCGCAATCGGGAGGCATGACGACGCGCTTCTGCGCCGTGCGCTTCGGCAATGTGATCGGCAGCCGCGGCAGCGTTGTCCCCACCTTCGCGCAGCAGATCGAGCGTGGCGGACCTGTCACGGTGACGGACCCAGAGGCGACACGGTACTTCATGACGATCCCAGAAGCGTGTGGTCTGGTGATCCTCACGGCCACCGGCACCGATGGCGGGGGCCTGTTCCAGCTCGACATGGGAGCGCCAATTCGCATCGTGGATCTCGCCGCCACCATGATCCGACTGCGTGGCCTACGCGTCGAGCGGGACATTTCCATCGTGTACACCGGCCTGCGCCCGGGAGAACGCCTCCACGAACTGCTGGCCGGCCCCGGTGAGCAGCTCGTAGCGACCACACATAGCAAGATCCACCGCGTCATGAGTCAGGCGGAAACACCGACACGCGCCGACATCGATCGCTGGCTGCGAACCTTGCAGGAGGCGTTAACGTCGCGCGATAGCCCGCTGGTGAGAGAGCGCCTGTTTGACCTTATGCTGACGCCTACCCCGGTCTGACGTTGCGCTGGCGTCAAGGACAGCTACCACTGCTTGCGGCGCTTCTGCAGTAGTCTGGCGACGACGCCTACGATAATAGCCAGCAATGCGACCACGGTGGCCGGAACACCTGCCTTGAAGAGCAGCGCTGCGACACCACTACCGGGACTGTCAGACCTTCGATCGGGCTGCGTCACAGCTCCCGAGGTCGCCGCCGCCGCTGCTGTAGCTCCTGCGCTTGGCGAGGCGGTCATCGCAGCCTGCGCGGTTGCCGTCGCAGCCTGTGCGGTTTTCGTCGGCGCGACAGCCGTCGGAGCCGACGCTGTCGGAGTCGACGCTGTCGGCCGCGTGGGGACAGGGGGAGCGCCAGAACCTGAACTGGTAAACTCATACGGGCCAATGTCGAAACCTTGTCCTTGCGGCCGAGCGTTGCCGTCAAAGTCCGTCGAGGGCGCGCCCAGGCTCGTGCCGGCGTTGATGAGGGGGCTGCTCGCGCGCAGGTGGTAGTCCCCGCCACCAGTCGCCTGCCAGGTGACGAACTGCGGGTCCACACTCAGCGCGTTGGTGGCCACGCCGTAGAGCATCCCATAGGCGCCCGAGGAGTTGTTGTAGACGTTGTTGTGGTCTACCTGGTTGTGGGCGCCTACCAGGCCAAGCTCGCGGATGCCGAACCCCGCATTGGCTGTGACAATGTTGTTGGTCACTACCATGTTATCGGTGGTTACTCCACCAGGCGCATCTCCGGCCCCAAACACCACCCCTCCGGTACGGTTACCGAAGACCAGGTTATTGCCGATGACGATGTCGGTGTCAGCGTGCCAACAGTGGATCCCGTAGCCGGAACTGGCATAGGCGATGTTATTCCAGATATGCCCTCCCCGGTTGGAGTGATATATCCCTTGGACCAATGTGCAGGCAGTGAGCGGGCCGATGTGGTCGACGACGTTGCCAATCACGTCGTCGCCGGATGCTGCATAGTTGTGGTCATCAATGCCCGCCCCGCCATTGGACGGACAGCCCCACTGAGCGACGTTGTGTACGTGGTTCCCTATGATGCGGGTGTACGAGCCAAAGTTGTCAATGCCCAGGCTGCCGCTGCTGCTCGTGTTGGTGACGTCAAACCCAACAATGTCAACGTAGTCGGCACTGTTGTACCATGCCTGCTGCGCTCCACTGACGATTATCCTGGCGGCCCAGGGCGTGTCGGAAACAAACACGATGCGCGCTGTAGATGCGCCAGCGTATTGGGTGTAGATGGCGCTGGCGCTGGCGTACACGCCTGGGGCGACGTGCACTATTGTCCCGGGGGCGCGGGCCATGCTCGCAGCGCGCTGGATTGTCTGGAAGGGCGCCTGGCTTGTGCCTGGGTTGGCGTCGCTGCCACTAGGCGCGACATAGAACGCCACTGACGCGGCCGAGACACGCCCAATTGTGGAGAAAAGCAAGCAACTCTGCGCCGCGCATGCCAGCCCAACCAGCGCCAGGCCGCTGAGCGCCCGCCCTCTCCATGCTCCTGGAGTCGTGCTCTTACGCATCATGCCCCCGCCCTTCACTTGCTCGCCGCTCTCGTCGTCTGCTGCCATGACCCCAAGAAACCGTCCCACGCCCGTCATCTATTGCCCCTACGCGGAGAAAGGCGGTCTCCTTACCCAAATTCAGGATAGCTCCGTGACGCGACGCGTTCGGCAAGCCACCGTTCCGGGGAATGCAAGCGGCGTGGAGCGCACGGGCGACCCGGCTGGTCGCGTGAGGTATCCCGTATGCGCAGAGACCAATGGGGCACGCCTTCATCAGGGTATCACGTCTTGCTGGTCTGGGGCAGTCTGATCTGCCAGTTGCACGCAGAACCACCTGGCGGCCAAACTGCCACCGCACATGACACTTGCGCAGTTTTGCACAGTGGGCCAGGTCCGACCGCCCCATCGCGCTGCGCTCGATTGCCATCACATGCGACGCTTTCGCAGCTGTCTGATGGCTACGCCAAAGGTAGTGGCAAGCAGTGTACGCACGGCAAGATGAGCACGAACTTTGCCTTGCCTGTGTATGCGGCATGCGCGACGTTGCGGAGGGCGGACGTGACCTACAAGACGAGACATGCGCCCTTCCACTACGGGTAAACGGCACAGGGAAACCGTCCTTGAGAAGGGCTTGCGGTCTGTTTGTCAGGCGCGTCATGGCCCACCATCATGCGCCGACATGACGGGCGCCCCGCGTGAGTCGCCGTCGATGAGTTCGTCGGCGACAGCGCGCGCCAACTACCAGGCGCATGAGTTTTCGGGTCCTGCTGGGGCAGCGCTTGCATCGGCGCGCTGGACTCGCCCGGTACACTGCGCGCCCAAATCAAGGCGGCGCAGTGGATGCCGTCGTCGCTGTCGTCCACGCAGAGGGCGCAGCTTGATTTCTGACCGCTTCCCGCGCGCGTCACATCCCCATAGCGCTCCGACCTCCGAGTTCTACGCCGCTCGCAGTCTCGCCGAGCGTCATGAGACAGACGAAGTGCGTATTGAGCACGCGCAGTTGCTCCAGCGTGTCCGCAAGCCATCGCGCGCGTGGCGCTAGCAGGCGCGCGATGGGCGGAGCAAGCGCCACGCGTCTGTAGTCAAACCGAACGCCTGGATGACCGAAGAGCTGCTCAAGCTGCCGTCGTGTAATCCCCTGCACGGACGGGTTACGCGGGTTCGAATACGCAAAATCGTGACAGAGCGCGAAACCGCCTGGCTTACAAACGCGCATGATCTCGTCCGCGATCTTCTGCCGCAGGTCATGGTCCAGAACCGAGCTCAGCACGAGAAAGATCAGTACAATATCGAAGGCGCCATTGGGGTAGGGTAGTTCATGGGCGCTGCCGACGCGCCAGTCAATGGCGGAGTGCAAGCTGCGGGCGCGCTGAATGCGATTCGCCATCAAGTCGATGCCTGAGAGGTTCTCCGGCCGGGCTCCGTACTCAACAAAGCGCCGCAAGGCGCCGCCATCGCCGCAGCCGACATCGAGTACTCGCGCCGTCCCCAGGTTGGTGAGGTGGCGCCGTTTGAACAGGGCCAGCAGGCGCCGCTCGAGGCTTTGGACGTGAAGGAGGGTCGCCTCATTAAACAAGCTGTAGAGCGTCGAGTAAGCGGGGATGTCATCGCGGCGACTGTAGACAGCCTTCACTCGCGCTAATTCCCTCGCGAACTCTGTGTCCGATTGCCCCATAGCGCACTGATCCCTTCCTTCAGCGCGCGTGACACGCGCTGGCCAGCAACCGTTGTCGCCGCGCTTTGTCACTGCAACAGTGACCGTGATGTGGCGCTGAGGCGCGCCTCAGCGCCGCCGGGGTCGCGCATACCGAGAACGTCCCGATAGAGTTGAAGCAGGCGCTGGCTCTCCACCTCCCAGCGCAGCTCGCGTTTGGCTGCTGCGAGCGCGTTGCGCCGCATGCGCGCGCGCGCATCGCGTTCCGACAGCAGCTTGTTGATCGCCAGGCCGACGGCTTGTGGGCTCGCAGAAGCGATGGCGCGCCCCACTTGATATCTCTCGACCAGATCTACGACCGCTTCGAGTGGTGAGGCAAGCACCGGCACTCCGGCCATTACGTACTCAAACACCTTGTTGGGCAAGGCTAACTGGTAACTGACCGCCTCGGTGCGGAAGATGACGAGGCCGAGATCCGCCGAGGCGGTCCACGTCAGAAGCTCATCGTAGGGAACAGGAGGGATGATCTTGACGCGGTCACCTACTCGCTCCTCTGCGATCAGGCGCTCAAACGCGCCTCGGTCTGCTCCACCACCCATCATCACGACGACAACGCCGGGGGTCAGGAACCTGGCTGCGTAAACGAGCACATCAAGCCCTCGGTCGGCTTGGAGGTTTCCCTGATACAGCGCGATATACCTCGCGGGGTCGAGACCAAGGAGCCGCCGTAACCGATCGCTCCTGACAGGCGGTTGATACTCTGGGATGTTGCGGATCACAACAGGCGTCTGACCCCCAAAGCGTCGTCGCAATTCGCCCGCATAGGAGGGCGACGTGACAATAACGCCTGCGCAATTCGGCACGATGCTGCGAAGTATGCGGACTGAGACCGCATGAAGCAGACGCCAGCGAGTGATCCACGGCTGCGCCAGCGGGAGCTCATAGGGTTCGAAGATGACCGGCTTATGGCGCAGCCGCGCCGCGATGTAGCACGCTGGAAGCGCGGTGATGTCGCTCGCGTGATACACGTCAGCTGGGGTGCGCAATACCTCGCGCAGCCCAAGGAGCATGCGCACAACCTTGAACAGCAACCAGGGAACAAGGCGCCCTGATCGTAATGTCGCTCCAGCCGGCGCGACAGGACGATGTGCCTAAAGCGCACCCCGCCGAGCGCCTCAGCGCCTGAGACGGCGACATGTTCCGGTTGGATACATGTGCGACTGTCGTCGGACGTGCGAACACTCGAGTGCTCGATATCAACTACCACAACTGCGCATCCAGCATGCGCAAGCGCCGTCGCGGCGCGCATCGCACGGACGTCGGCGCGCGCGGGTCTCAACGCATGAATGCAAACCTTCACGCCAGGGGGCGGAGCGCGCCTCGGCGTTGGCTCTGCCTGATTGGTGTCAAGCGCCGCTTGCCCCATGCTCGACCCTCCCCCTGACCAGAGCGCTTGCCCTTGCGTCTTGCGCTGTATTCGATCCACGCTGAAGCCGAGCGCGCTCAACGTTGCTCAACGTTGCTCAACATTGCTCAAGTCTAGGAACCCTCGATGCGGGGCTCCGCTCGCCCACATACCTCCTCGCGACATCCGCATACAGAGCGATGAGGCGCTCTTGCTCCACCTCCCAGCGCAGCTCACGCGCGCAGGCGGCCAGCGCGTTGCGGCGCATGCGCGAGAGAGCCGCCTCATCCGCCAGCAGCGCGCTGATGGCCTGGCCCACTGCTTGCGGCTCCACCGAGGGGACAACAGCGCCAACATCGTAGGTCTGCGCCACCTCGACGATCGCTTCCAACGGCGCGGTGAGCACCGGCAACCCCGCCATCAGGTACTCAAACAGCTTGTTGGGCAAGCAGATGCGGCGATTCATCGAATAGTCTGGCGGATAGAGGATGAGGCCGAGATCCGCCGCGGCGGTCCACGCCAGCAGCTCGCTATTGGGGACGGCGGGCAGCAGATAGACGCGATCCCCGACTTCCTCCTGGGCAATCAGCGCTTCGAGGTGTGGCCGCCGCGGACCATCCCCAGCAGGACGATCGCGATATCGGGGGCAAGAAACCGCGCCGCATGGACCAGCGTCTCGAGCGGACCGGTCTTCTTTTATGTGCCCCTGATACAGGGCGATGCGCGTGTGTGTGGCGCAGGCGCAGGCGCTCATGCAAACGCTGGGAGGGGACAGGGACCTGATAGGGCGGGATGTTGCGCACCAGCGCCGGGACTGGACCCCCGAAGCGCCGCTGTAGCTCGCGCCCTTCGGGAGCAGAGGTGACGATAATCCCGGCGCAGTACGGCAGCATTGCTCGCAGGAGCCGCGCCGCCAGCGCATGGAGTATGCGCCAACGCGCTAGCCATGGGTAATCGAGCGGCAGGTCATAGGGATCAAAGATAAGGGGTTTGCCTTGCAGCCGCGCCGCAATGTAACAGGCGGGAAGGCTACCCACTTCGCACGCGTGGTAAATATCCGCATGCGTGCGTAGCGTCTCGATAGCGCAATGGAGGGACAGCCGTATCTGCTTGACGAGAAACCACGGCTTGAAGCGAGTGGGAACATACCAGCCTGGCAGAATGACGTGTCGGATGACCACGTTGTCCAGTTGTACTCTCGCGTGGCGCGGTCGCGCCGCGGCAGATTCAACGTCCACAATTGAGACCGCACTCCCGGCTTGAACCAGCGTTGTGGCGGTGCGGCTCGCCCGCACATCGCTGCGAGTTCGGGTTAAAATGTGCAGGCAGACACGGAGTCCCTGCGGTAGTTCCGCACCTAGCGGCCGCGCGAGAAGCGCACGGCCGGAGGATTCGCGCTCCATTGGAATCCTTTCGTTGAACGTTCGCTCGCGCGCCGTGCAGTGCGCGCCAGCGCTACTCCGTCGCCAGTGTTGCGTGTTGAACGCCAAGAGCGCCTCGATACAGAGCGATGAGGCGCTCTTGCTCCACCTCCCAGCGCAGCTCACGCGCGCAGGCGGCCAGCGCGTTGCGGCGCATGCGCGAGAGCCGCCTCATCCGCCAGCAGCGCGCTGATGGCCTGGCCCACTGCCTGCGGCTCCACCGAGTGGACAACAGCGCCAACATCGTAGGTCTGCGCCACCTCGACGATCGCTTCCAACGGCGCGGTGAGCACCGGCAACCCCGCCATCAGGTACTCAAACAGCTTGTTGGGCAGACACAATTGGACATTGCGCAGCGGTGAGGCATAGACGATGAGGCCGAGATCCGCCGCGGCGGTCCACGCCAGCAGCTCGCTATTGGGGACGGCGGGCAGCAGATAGACACGATCCCCGACTTCCTCCTGGGCAATCAGCGCTTCGAGGTGTGGCCGCCGCGGACCATCCCCCAGCATGACGATCGCGATATCGGGGGCAAGAAACCGCGCCGCATGGACCAGCGTCTCGAGCGAGCGATCCTCCTCGAGGAGCCCCTGATACAGGGCGATGCGCGTGTGTGGGCGCAGGCGCAGGCGCTCATGCAAACGCTGGGAGGGGACAGGGACCTGATAGGGCGGGATGTTGCGCACCAGCGCCGGGACTGGACCTCCGAAGCGCCGCTGTAGCTCGCACACAATGGGCGGGGAGACGGTGATAACCCCGGCGCAGCGAGGCACGATTGCGCGAGCTACTTGGAGCGATAGAGCGCGTAATATGCGCCTGTAGCCGCGCCGCTGCGCATGCAAACCGATCTCCGGCAATTCGTGGGCGTCGAAGATGAGTGGCTTTCGGCGCAGCATGGCGACGAGAAAACATGCGAAGAGAGAGGTGTCGTCGTGCGCGTGGTAAGCATCCAACTTGAGGCGCGCCAGCGCGCTTGTGCGCTTTGCCAGCATGTGGAGCAGCTTCACGAGAAACCATGGCTTGAAGCGCGTCGGGACAAACCAACTCGGCATGAAGATGTGGGTGATGTGGATGCCGTTCACGTCCTCTTCACATGGGCGCGTCGCATCCGCCTCAACATCCACAATCGAGACGGCTATTCCCGCATGGGCGAGCGCGGTCGCTTCGCGCAGCACGCGCGCGTCGTTGCGCGCCGCCCCAAGCACGTGCATGCAGACGCTGGATTCACGCCGCCGCTCAACGCGATCATGCTGCGCCGCGACGTGACGCGGGCGAAGAACCCAGCCCCCGCGCAGCGCACTGAGCCAGCGTCCAGCGCGTCGCGCGAGCTGGCGCGTGTCACGTTCGCGCACTACAAGCCAGCTGGCGAAGACAGCCAATCCCACGATGAGGATCAGCCAGCGCCACGGCCCGCTGACATGGTCAGCGAGCACATAACAAACGATGAAGGTCAGGAGGCCGATGAGTGCGCCAACAACGAAGCGACCAATCTCTAGCGGCATGGGGTAGATCCGCTGATTGACGACATAGTAGCTCACGGCTAGGACGATGTAGGCAGCCAGCGTTGCGAACGCAGCGCCGATTGCGCCGTAGGAGGGGATCAAGGCGACATTCAGCGCCACGTTGACGAGCGCGGCAACGCCAAAGAGCCCAACCGCGAGACTGTTTTTGCGGCGGATACTGAATCCTACGCCCACCACCTGCGTAAGGCCGAAGGTCATTGTCGCCAGCGCAATCACTGGGACAATTGGCGACGCCGACGCATACGCCGGTGGGTACAAGATGGTCAGCAAGCTCAGGCCGACGAGCGACAGCGCGTATGTGGCCGCCAGCAGCACAGAACCATACCAGCGAAACACCCGTCGAAAGACCTGCGCCGCGTCGTCGCGCTTTGCAATGGCATAGAGAACGGCGGGCCAAGCCAACTGAAAAGGAGAGATGATGACAATGCTCAGCAATCCTCCCAAGCTGTAGGCCACGGCGTAGGTGGCCGCTTGAGCGAGTGACCCGAAATGGCCGAGGAGCACGCGATCCGACAGCTGCAGAACCCAAAACGCGATCTGTCCAACGGTGAGTCGACGCCCGAATGCCACGAGATTCCACGCGATGTCACGGCGAGGCCGCAGACCCGCGCGACGAACCACGATGGGCAACGTGGCCAGCGCGACAACCGCATAGCCGGCGCCTGTGGCCAGGAGCGCGCCGGAGAGCGCCAAATGGAATACGCCCAACAGGATCAAGGTCCCAAACAGATTGACGAGCAGATTTGAGATCGATAGCGTCGCATACATTGCTGCGCGGTGCTCAGCGCGCAACCATGCGAACCCTGGCACCGTCAAGTTCTGCAGTAAAACGACTGCGGCGGCAAGCCTCAGTAGACCACTGTACGATGCGTTTCCAAGCACGACCTCTGAGACCCAGGGCGCGGCAACCAGGAGAGCGGTGACCGTGGGAATCGAGATCAACAGCAGCAGGATAACCTCGGTTGAGACAACACTCAGCCGATCACGCTGGGACTCATAGTCATAGTTGTATGCCCGAAAAAAGGCGGAACCCAGGCTGAGCTGCGTCAGTCCAGCCATGAACGCGATCAGCGTCATGAGTACCACGAGTGCGCCGAACTCCGACCGTGAGAGTGTATGGGCCAAGAACGGCGAGAGGACGAGCGAAATAAGCGGCACCGCGAGCGAAGCCAGCGCATAGATCCAGGAGCTCTTGATCAGGTCGCGCGCCAGCGAGGCGTACCCGTCGGCGCCGCTATTGATGCGACTTCCCGCCGCTTTGACCACGCCGACCAGCCGCGTCCATCCGAGACCTGACCTAGCCACTGCAGAGCGCTGGTCCATGGTGACATCAGACATGGCTCGAGCCCTTACGTCCACCAGTGACCGGCTCACCGCTTTTCGGGCGAGGGAGCGCTGACGATCGGAAGGCGCCGATGAGCGGCAGGTGAATCCGCATTCCGCGCACGCCTTCGGGAGGCGGCCACACGCCTGCCGCGCGCGCCGCCACCACGCGCCAGTGCTCACTGGCGTCTGCGTAGGTGCGGCGCAGTAGATGTGGGTCACCGTGGGCGGCGTTGTGCCCTGGAATGGTTGAGACCGCCCAGGTGTATCCCGCTTCGCGCACGGCCTGGAGCGCCTGATCTCCAATGTGCTCTACCTTCCCAATTGGGTAGGCGAACGTGCGCACTGGGCTCCTGAGCCGCTCCTCCAGCGCCGTGCGGCACTCACTCACCTCACGCTTGATCTCGGCAGGATCGCTGAGATAGCTCAAGACGGGGTGGTTCACGGAGTGGGCGCCGAATGAAACCCAGCCAGCTTCCTCCATGCGCTGCGCCTCGGCCCACGTCAGCGGTCGGGTGGGATCATCATCAGCTGGCGCCGCAGCCGCGGGTGGAATGGCCAGGCGCTGGCGCAGACGTACAATGAACTCTTCTCTCTCGGCGACTGATCGCGCGAAGCGCGCGCGTTGTGCGACCAGTCGCGCCAAGGATCGTCGCTCGTCGAGGCGGTCGAGTTGAAATGTCTGAGCGTCAACGGTCACAGTATCGACTTGGGCCTGGCGCACGAGCAGATCGCCTTCATGCCACCAGAAGCGACGGCCACTCTCGATGTATCCAGGAATCAAGAATATGGTGATCGGCGTCATCAACTCAGTGGCCAACCTGGCCGCATGGGTATAGTGATCATGATAACCATCATCGAAGGTGAGCACGAGCCGCGTGCGCCTGTCCCTGCTCTGCGTGTCGCCGTGCGCCGGGGCATGGAGCTCTTCAAGAGCCTGCTCCAGTGGAAGCACGCGATAGTGACGCCGCAGGTAGAGGAAATGACTGCGCAGATCGCCATTGGAGGCGCGATGGTAATTGAGGATGATGACGTACCGACCAGAGCGCTGTGTCCACCAGCGGGCGAGAGTGACCAACCCACTGTAGTAGACAAAGGCCGCGGAGAAGCGGATCGCAAAGGCATACAAGCGGGTTCTTATGTGCCATCGGTGCAAGTCCATTAGCCGCCACTCCTCTCATCAGACTAGCCTGTCAACCTCACTCTCAGCGCGCCTTACCGCTCGGGCCCTGGGTAGTCGCCGGTCACCGCCACCTGCTGGCGGGACCATGCCGCGCTCTGCTCGGCGCTCTGCTCGGCGCTCTGCTCGGCGCTCTGCTCGGCGCGCCGCGCGCCTGCCTGGGGCATGGCAGTAGACGACATCTCCTCGACATTGGGCGCCCAGAACGTTCCTCGTCGCAGGGCGCGTCGCAGCGCTGGGGCGCTATGGCGCGCCGTGACGTACTCCCTCGCCCGAAGCCCCATCTGGCGGCACAGTGGGAGATCAGTGATGGCTTGCGACAGCGCCGTACCAACGGCATGCGCGTCACCTGGCGGTACGGCGATGCCGCGGTTCTCGGCCAGGTAGGTGGCAACCATTTGGGGAGCAGTCGTTGCGATAACACCACAGCCGGCCGCCATCGCTTCGAGAACCGCAACGGGGTTGATTCCCCGTGTGCCAGTGTAGAGGAAGATGTCACTCACGCTGAGAAGCTGGCTGGCGCCGTCTGGAGTGACCTCGCCCAAGAGGGTGCAGAGTGAATCTAATCCGTTGCGGCGCATATCCGCCTCCACTTGAGCGCGCAACGGTCCCTCGCCTGCAATGATCATGCGCACCCGTGTACGCGCCTCGCTCGGAAGCGCCTGTAGCGCCTCACGCATGCCCCGCAAGGCCACATCAAGGCCTTTCTCCAGCGCCAGGCGATTGACCATCGTGACGACAATCGCATCGGCGATCACCCCGTATTGCGCTCGCCGCTGTATCCTGGCTGCGCCGTCGATTGGAGTGAAGCGAGCCACGTCCACAAGGAAGGGGAAGCGCGTGATGCGGCTGGGATGGACTCCGTACCGTCGGACGTACGTCTCTGCCACATCATCGCCTGCGGGAAGAAAATGATCGGCGCAGCGCGTCGCAATGTACGCCAGCAGGCGTAGCGAAGGAACGTAGCACAGATCACGAAGGCGCCAGAGGAGGCGCTGCGGACGGCGCCGTCCCATCGACGCCTGCTCCCGTTCCGCTCGATATGCAGGGCTGTAGGGCAAGGTGACATTGCCATGATCCATGCATACCACGCGCACACCCAGCATCTTTCCCACCACCCCTGCAAACGCTCCAGTGAAGGAGCTATCCTGCGGCAGGATCAGGCGATAGTGGTGGCCCTGGCGTAACAGCGAGAGGAGCCTGCTCCATCCGCTAAACACATAGAGCCAGACGTTGGGAAACCGCCATGGAACCGCGCTTGCGTGACCGAATCGGCCAATGGCCAGATCCTCCGTGTGGGGTCCCACGTGGTTCGTCAAATACTCCATCTCCCAGTCCCGCGCCACGGCCTGCCCAACTCCAGCCAGCACGCTACGGGTGCCGCCCGCGACGGGGAATGCGGCGATAGGAACGCAGACGAGATCGGGATTGGTTTGCCCATCTACCTCGGACACACGAAGCAGCGCGTGACGTAGTCTGCGCCAGACCCCGCGGACATATCGCGAGCCCCGACTCGCAACGAGGTAGCGCAGACGGGAGCTGCGTCTGCGCTCATGGGTCGCCCAGCGCGCTGCCACCGCCGCACAGCGCTCGCACCCCGACGACTGGCTCAGAACCTCGAGCAGGGCCACATGCACGGCATGATAGAACGGCGTGGCCAGATCCTGGTGCAATTGGTCGTAGCGCGACCAGTACCCTGCGTCAAACTCGCTCATTAGCTCGTGGAGTGTGTCATGGCTGCTGTTGATGAGCGCCGCGATCCTCGAGTCATCGGTGAGCGCGACATAGTCATATAAGCCTATGACCGCGAAGATGTATCCATTAAGAATGCGAGACGCTGGATAGACAGCTACCTCCTCGAAGAACAGCCCATCGACGCCGACTGGCGCGTTGACACCGCCATCGAGGATGTCGAGCTCAAAGGGCCTGACTGCGCGCCGTGCGGCGCGCAGGAAGGCCTCGTCACGCGTCAGGCGATAAGCGCGCGCGAAGACCGAGATGATGTTGCCCTGTGTAAGCGCCGATATCCACACCTTGGGGGTGGGATACCGCGACGCGGGGAAGGGAATTGGCCAGACTCCCATGTCGCTGGCTGTGGGTATCTCATGCTCGAGGAGCCAGAACGCTTGCGTCAAGAGCGCCTGCCTGTGCTTTTCAGCCCCGGTAGCCACATAGGCGTTCCAGCTGGCGAGGGCGTATTGGGCAATAGTGGTGGGATGGTACGCCGCCGGGTACTCGACGGTCGCCACGTTAAAGGGCACCCCATGCGCGTCCAGTGTCCCATGGGGCAAGGCCAGCAACGGAGACATGTCGACGGGATAGGGCGGCGGGTCGCTCGATCCCTGGGCCATCTGCGTCTGGCGGTAGCAGGGCTGCCCTTGTTCTTTGCGCCAGGAGCGCCACTCTCCAACCAAGAACCCGATGACGGGTAGAGCGAACTGGTCTGCCTTCCTCTGCTCATTGCTCTTCATAAACGCATACTCCCAGCTACTCGAGCGCTGCCTACCGCCGGTTTTCGGCGTACCGCCTACTGCTGGCCACATGAGGGGGAGAACGTCGCCCGGCGGCGCGTTCGCGCCACTGCTTGAGCGCGCGAGCGCCGGAGACGCCAAGACGCCAAGGATGAGCCACGCAAGCGCCGCCAACGGCGGAAGAGTCCAGCCGTTAATCGTGACACTGTTGAAGCTCAAGACCACCATCGCGGCAAGCCCACCGCCGAGAACGGGCAGGGCGCGGGTATTCGCCTGGCGATAGGTTCGCACCGCCAGCCAGATCACACCGCCAAGCAGCGCGAGGTACAGGGACAGGACAGGGAGTCCTGCCATCGCGGCGATCTCCAGGTACGAATCGTGCGGATGCGCAATCAACATCGGTTGCTCAGGCACGCGATAGAGCGTGGAACGCGCGATATAGTTCAGTTGGCCCCAGCCGATCCCCATGACTGGATTGGCTTCAATGATCCGGATCGCGGTACGCCAGATGGCCTCGCGTAGCGCAAGCGTCCCTGGTGTTTGCGCATGCCGCACGAGGAGATCGAGCTGCGAGGGAAAGATGAGGAGAGCAAGCGCGACCACAACACCCATCGATGCTGAGATCGCAAGACGGTAGCGACGGCTGCCGACCAGGACGAGATAGACGACCAGGCCAACGCCAAGCGCGGCCCAAGAGGCCGCGCTGTAGGTGAAGAGCAAGGCGACGAGGATGAGTACTAACTCAGTCGCATGGAGCGCCATCGCGACACGGGAACGGCTATCCAACATGAGGCTCAATGGAATGAAGGCCATCATAGCCATGAATGCGCCATTGAAATCCGGATTGCCAAAGAATGACCCCACTCGAGTCAGCCCTGACCCAAGCAGGTCGAAGTTCGAGTGCGCCAACTCAAAGCTCGCCTGATAAGCCGATGCTAGCAAGAATGTGCCAGTCAGTGCGGCCGTGATCGTATGCGCCGCGATCAGCGCCGCCAACACGGATAGCAGGACAAATAGCCGCCGAACCCGGCCAAGGCTCGTCCCGAGCTGCACGCCGATAATGTAGGTCAACAGGGGTGTAAGCAGCAGACCAACTCCGTAATAGAGGACGCTATCTCGCAGATCGACGGTCCTTGGGATCGCGGGAAGCGCCAGTATGAGCAGCAGGCCCCAGAGCCAGAAATTTGGCACTGGCACCCAGCGCCGTTCTGGTGACTGTGACAAGATCATGACTGCGATCAACACGAGCGCGAGCACGGGGGCGAGGATGGGAAAGGGAAGGAGGGACGAGCTAACCACGTGATACCAGTCAAGCATAATGCTTACTAGCACTATGGTGGCGGCAAGTAGCTCATCCTGGCGCAACACGATCAGGATCGCAATCGTGATGGCGCCTATGACCAGCGCTACGCCGGAGTTGCCCAGCTTGCTGAGGATGACGCCCGAAGCCAGCGCCACGGGCGCAGCCACCGTGAGCGCGGGGATCCACTTGCCGGACCGCAGACCTAGCAAGGTAGCCGATAGAGTGTCTCCGACCATCAGGCTTCTCCTGACCTGCAGGCGCGCAACCGCTAAGAAGACACGACCGATTCGCTGCAAACTTCCGGCGCACTGTGTGACGCACCGCCACGACGCCGAGATGAGAGCGCCGCTGCGTCTGCGGCCCTGAATTTCAGGTCTTACTCGCGTCACCTTCCATCCATGCTCGCAGTGAGTTCTGTAGGCGCTTGCGAAGGAGCCTGGCTCTCGCGCATGGCGCCGCGCGCGCTGATCGATGGCATGTCCACAAGCGCCTGCGCCGCCGCGTGGAGAGAGGCGTCTATGGTGTGCTGCCGTGTCACAGAGCTCAGCACCACTCCCAGAATCTTGGCGTTAATCCGTTGGAGGGCGGCTTTTGCGGCCAGCGCCCGGTTCGTCCGCGCCCGTGTGGTGTCGACTACCAGGATGGCGCCATCCACCTCACCAGCCACCACTAGCCCATCCGCCACGTCCAACACCGGCGCCGCAGCCAGGATCACCATATCGACGGCGACGGCGCTCTGGCCGCCCGGCAGCAGTGAAGCCAGGAATTGATGCATTTGGCGCGAGCCAAGCACTTCGGTCGGATTAGGAGGGGCTGGGCCGGCGGTCAGCACGTGCAGGTTCGGAATGTCTGGCAACCGGGTAAAGTGGTCGCACGGGCCACTATCTAGGTTGTCTTCTACGAGTAGTTGTGACAGTCCACCGTCGTTTTGCAGGCGTAGGATGGTGTGAATAGTCGGGTGACGCAGGTCAGCGTCAACGAGCAGCACGCGCTTGCCAGCTTGAGCGAGGGAGACCGCCAGGCCGATCGCCGTGATCGTTTTTGCATCGTCGCGCAACAAGCTTGTGATGGCAATGGTGCGGAGTGGCGCATCAAGGCTCATGAAGCTCAGGTTCGTGCGCAGCAGGCGGAACTCTTCCCCTCCGACGATGACGCGGCGCTGTGCAGCGCCAACGCTTCCTAGGGTCGGCAGACCCATGAGGTCGGCGACATCCTCTTCTGTGCGAACGCGATCGTCCAACGCCTGCAGCAGAATCACGAGCGCCAGCGCTATCACCAATCCCAGCGCGCCGCCCTCTATGCTGTAGATGAGCGGCTTTGGGTGGTCCGCTTCCGTAGGGGGAATAGCAGGCTGGAACACGCGGACGGCGTTGATCGCGGCGAGCTGCTGTGTGACCAGGTTGGCGCTGGCGCTCTGCTGCGCGCTCCGATGCGCCTGCGCGGTGTCAAGCTGCTGCTGCAGCGCCTGGAGGTCCGGGCTTGAGGGGTTCTGGGACTTGAGCGAGGCGATCTGACCTGTGAGCTTGTCGATCTGCGACGTTGTCTGCGCAAGCTCCTGATCAAGTTGCTGCTGCTGGCGATCGAAGTCGCCCTGCGCATTCTGCTGCTGCAGCGCGATGAACGCCGCTGCGACGGCGTCTGCCAGCTGTGCGGCCTGCGCCGGGCTGGTATCACTCACCTGGATCTGTATCAGTTGCGTCTCTGGGAGCACCGTCACACTTAACTCGGCCGCCAGCTGTCCGACCGGGATGCCACGATCCAGGGCGGCGCGCCGAATTACCACGGGCTGCGGGACCAGGCTCGCATAGGTCGTCGCTAGCTGGCTGCTCGCCTGCACGCCGGTGAAGGTGTCTTGCCCCACATTGCGGTAATCTACCAAAAGGAGCGTGCTCGCTTGGTATACCGGCGCCTGTCGTTTGCTGATGACAAACCCAGACGCGGCGCCAAGCGCCGCACACAGCACCAATAGCCCGGAGTATCGGCGGACCAACGTGAGGTAGTGGCGCAGATCCCGGCCCCTGCGTGCGCGGCTGATCGCCATTTGCGCTCCCTTCCACTCCTGTAAGCTCACACTGATCCTGAGCTAGCGCACTCCGCTGCGCGCAGCGTTGCGCGGCAGCGGCGCAACGACCAGATCCGCGGCGCCACCCTCGCCCCCGCTGCTGCGGCGCATCGTCGTCCCGGCATCGTCAGACGCTTGCGCCGTGACCAGACACACGCGCAATCGCTCAGCCAGTTCGTGGACATGAAGCGTCCTGCAGGTCAGGTGTGTGCCTGGGACGATATGGACATCTACCGCCGCCGCGGTGGACGCCATGCGCCATCCCATCCGGCGATTGGGAGTGTCAGCGCGCTCCTCTTGCGTCCAGAAGAGGGTGAGCTTCCCAGGATACGTTCGTGGACGGTAATTGGCGGCAATCCACGTAAAAATGTCTAGATAGCCGTCGCGCGGGCGCGCCACAGCGCGCTGTGGGGATCGAGCGCGCATGGGCGCGGGCCTCCTGACGGCGCGCCGCGCCAGCGCGATCGCCCGTCTCAACTCGGCGATCCCCTGGCGCGCGAGGTAGCCGACGCTTCTGTCCTGGAACCGGAACGCCGCAGAGCTCAGGGCGCGCACTGTATAGTTGGACATCCGCAACGTGCGCACGTACCAATCTACCTGCTTGTCCTGTCCCAGCCTCACCAGGCCGCCCACATTCTCCACAAGGTTGCGCACACCCCGCTCGAGCGGGGAGGCGACGCCCGTCTCCATCAGGACGAGGAGATCAACGGCCTGACCTTGGGCAACCAGCTGCTGCGCCATCTCGTATGCGACGAGGGCGCCACCGCACCAGCCTCCAAGCCGATACGGCCCCTCTGGTTGTACAGCGCGTAGATCACTCAGATGCGCGGCGGCAAAGGCCTCGAGCGTGGGCGGCGTGCGCGAGTCCAGCTGCTTGGGCATGATTGGGTGGAACGTGTGGTCGGACCCCAGATCCCGCATGACGTTCAGACACCAGATCGGATCGCCGCGATAATCTCCATGCAAGAAGAAGAACGGACGATCCGTGTCGCCAGCGCGTGGGCGCGCCAGCGTGGCGCGGGGCGCCCTCCCATTGTTGTGCTCCAACAGACTCGCCAGATGCTCGATGGTGGCGCCTGTGAAGAGACTCGAGATCGGAATCCGTGTGTCAAAGGCGCTCTCGATCTGATCCATCAGGCGCGCGGCGAGCAGCGAATGCCCCCCGAGATCGAAGAAGTCATCGTGGATGCCAATGGGGCGCACGTTCAGCAGCTCTTCCCATATCTGGATGAGCTGGCGGTGGAGCGGTAGCACGGGAGCGGCGGGTGGCTCATCGACTAGCGGACTGATCACGCCAGGCGCCGGTAGCGCCCGACGGTCGACCTTGCCATTCGTGGTCAGCGGTACGGCGTCCAGCGCCACAAACGCGCTCGGCGACATGTATTCTGGCAGTCGCTCCTTGACGAAGGCGCGCAGTTCCATGGCGCTCGGAGCTTGCCCGGGCCGCATCACCAGGTATGCGACAAGCCGCTTGTCGCCCGGTGTATCCTCCCGCGCGATCACCACTGCCTCCTGCACCGCGGGATGCTGGCTCAGCGTGGCCTGGATCTCGCCGAGCTCGATGCGGAAGCCGCGAATCTTGACCTGATCGTCGATCCGACCCAGGTACTCCAAGGCGCCGTCCGAGAGGCTGCGCGCGAGATCGCCCGACCTGTACAGGCGGGCTGGCCCGTCGCTGAATGGAGGCGGGACGAAGCGCGCCGCGGTCAGCTCCGGGCGGTTCAGGTAGCCGCGGGCGACGCCCGCGCCGCCGACGTACATCTCGCCTGGCACGCCGATCGGCACAGGCTCGACCGATGCGATCGAGCACGTAGACCTGCAGATCGGGGATCGGCCGCGCCGATCACGCTGCCTGCGCCCGTCCAGATCGGCGTCGCACGAGCCGGCCGATAGGTGACATGCACCGTGGTCTCGGTGATGCCGTACATGTTGACGAAGCGCGGCTGCGCGTCGCCGTGACGGTCCGAACCACGGGCGCAGCTCTGCGAGGTCGAGCGCCTCGCCGCCGAAGATCACGTAGCGCAGCGCGAGCTCGCGCGCGCCGGCCGGAGCGCTCGATCCGCAGCGATGAGCTGGCGGAACGCCGACGGCGTCTGGTTGAGCACCGTCACCCGCCTCGTCGCGCAGAGCAGCGTCATGAAACGCCGTCCGGCGAGCGGCTCACCCAGTAGGGCACGACGACCAGGCGCCCGCCGTAGAGCGAGCGCGCCCCACATCTCCCAGACCGAGAAGTCGAACGCGTAGGAGTGAAAGAGCGTCCACACGTCGCTGCGCGTCGAAGTGATACCAGGCATCGCGTGGCGTCGAACAGGCGCGCGACGTTCCGTGGTGACCATCGACGCCCTTCGGCTTGCCGGTCGAGCCCGACGTGTAGATGACGTAGGCCAGGTTATCCGCTGTCGCGCCGCCGGCGAAATCACTTGCGGTGTCCTCCGTCACCTGCGACGCTTCTAGGTCCACAAGCACGACCTGCGCAGATGAACCGAGTTTCTGCGCGCGCTCCCACAGCTGTTGCTCCGTGAGCAGCGCCGGCGCCCCAGAGTCCTCCAGCATGAACGTAAGGCGTTCCATGGGATAGGCCGGGTCGAGCGGGACATAGCAGGCTCCAGATTTGAGCGTGGCCAAGATGGTCACCACCAAAGCCAGTGAACGCTCCAGATACAGAGCAACGGTCACGTTCGGGCCGATACCCAACTGCGCCAGACGCCGCGCTAGACGGTTGGCCGCCAGGTTGAGGTCGCGGTACGTCATCTGTTCGTCACCACACGAGACCGCGATGGCGTCGGGTGTGTGTCGCGCCTGGACCTCGAAGAGCTCATGCAGGCAACGATCCGCGGGGTAGCCGCTCTTGACGCTGGACATCTCAGCTAACGCCCGCCGGCGCTCCGCCGGCGTCAGGAGTGGCAGCGCCGAGAGGCGCTGCGAGGGATCAGCTACGACGCCCTCCAGAATTGTCTGCCAGTGGCTTGCCGCCCGCTCGATTGTGCTCGCTGCAAACAGATCCGTGCTGTACTCCCAGTGACAGATGAGGCCCTCAGAACGATCCTCGATCTCCAGCGTCAGGTCAAACTTGGCCGTCCCATTGGCGACATGCCCATCCTCTAAACTCCATGCCGCTGGCAGCGGCGGCAGTGGTGGCTCCAGCGTCAGCACGACCTGGACCAGAGGGCTGCGATTCGGTTCTCGGTCCGGCGCGAGCGTCTCCACGAGCCGCTCAAATGGCACGTCCTGGTGCGCATACGCCCCGAGTGCGGCGTCACGCACCCGCCCCAGGAACGCGCGAAATGTGGGGTCGCCGCGCATGTCAGCGCGAAGCGCGAGGGTGTTTGCAAGCAACCCGATCAGCTGCTCAGCTTCCGGCGACGCGCGCCCGGCGACCGGCGAGCCTACCAACAGGTCGTCCTGGCCGGTATAGCGATATAGCAAGGTCTGGAACGCTGCGAGCAGCGTCATGAACAGTGTCACTCCCTCTCGTTTGCTCAGTTCCTTGAGGTCTGCAGTGAGGGTTTGAGGCAACACACACCTGTGCAGCGCCCCACGAAAGGTATGAACCGGCGGGCGCGGGCGATCTGTGTGCAGTTGCAGCGCCCGCGGCGCTCCGTCAAGCTGGCGCCGCCAGTAGGCGAGGTGGTCGTCCAGCGCTGCATTCTGCATGCGCTGCCGTTCCCAGAGCGCGAAATCGGCGAATTGAATGCGCACGTCGGGCAACGGCGAGGGCTCCCCGCGCGAGAAGGCCTCATAGAGCTCGGTAAGCTCGCGCAGGAACACCCCGACGGACCAGCCGTCTGCGACGATGTGGTGCATCGTCAACAGCAGCAGATGGTCCTCAGGCGCAAGGCGCAGTAAGGTCGCCCGCAGGAGCGGCGCCTCCGTGAGATTGAACGCTCGCCTTGCCTCCTCTGCCGCCAGCCGCTGCGCCTCGGCCTCGCGCACGCCAGGCGCCGTTGCCGAGAGGTCGACTACTGGCAGCGGCACGGTCAGCGACGCAGCGATGGCCTGCGTTGGCAGACCATCGACCAACTTGCACGTCGTCCGGAGCGCTTCGTGGCGCCGCACAACCGCATTGATGCTGCGCTGCAGCAGTAAAGGATCGAGAGCGGCGCGTACGCGCACCGTGGCGGGAACATTATAGACGGCGCTTCCGGGCGCCAATTGATCAAGGAACCAGAGACCTTGCTGCCCGAAAGACAGTGGCGCGACACAGCCTGGATCGCGCTGGGGTATCCTGTCCGCGTAAGCTCCGGGCTGTAAGCGGTCCCCCCGCGTTCGCCGCTCGAGAAGGGCGCGTTTGGCCGCGGAGAGGTGCGTAGCGTCCGCCATCCTATCCTCCCATGTGACCCACAGGACCCTGCGCGGCGATCAAAACGTGACCGGCAGCGCCACCAACCCTCGCAAGCCCATATTGGGCCGCCAGCGCTGTGGACCAGGCTCAAGCTGCAGGTTGGGCATGCGACGCAGACACGGATTCGAAGACGAGTTGACCTTCCAGCCGCGCGAGCGCCGCGCCGAAGCAGAAATGACGCTGCCCACCCGAACGCGAGGTGCCGGTTGTCCTGGCGGCAAATATCGAGCCGGTCGCGGTTCGGCGAACCGCTCGGGATCGCGGTTGGCCGCACCCATCACGGCGATGACCGCCTGCCGCTTGCGGATCAGCTTGCCTCCCAGCTCGACATCGTTCGGCGCCAACCGCGCAGTATGCTGGCTGGGGCTCTCGAAGCGCAGCAACTCCTCCACCGCGCTTGTGACCAGCGTCGGATCGGCCGCGCAGCTTCTGCCACTGGTCAGGATGCCGCAGCAGCGAGAGGATGCCGTTGCCGATCAGGTTGGTGGTGGTCTCCTGGCCGCCCACCATGGTGACGATCATTTGGCGACGATCTCCTCATCCGTCAGCCGATCCCCATCGATCTCGGCCGTGACGAACGCGCTGATGAGATCATCGCCGGGATGCGCCCGGTGCTCGCGCACCGCGCTCACGGAAGTAGGCCACCATCTCCTCACGCTCTGCAGTACGCGCTGGGCACGGTCGGGATTGTGCTGGAAGTTGCCGAGCATCTCGGCGAAATCCGTCGACCAGCGCGTCAGCTGCTCGCGATCGGAGATCGGCAAGCCCAGCATTTCCTCGGTGACGATCGCCGGTAGCGGCCTGCCGAGATCCGCGATCACCTCCATGCGTTTTGCCTGCTGCACGGCATCGAGAAGGCTATCAACGATGTCCTGGATGTGCGCGCGCAGCACTTCTACCCGCCGCGGCGTGAAGGCCTTTGCCGCCAGACCCCGCACGCGACTATGGGCAGGTGGGTCCAGAAACAGCATCTGCCGCACCATGAGTTGGGCGAGCGGTGTCAAGAATGACAGCCCCATCTCGCGCAGCCGCTCGGGCGTTGGCGTGCGATCGGCCGAGAAGCGCTGGAACACTGTCACCACGTCAGTGTAGCGGGTCACGACCCAGGCGTGCAGAAACGGGTCCCAGTGGACGGGGTCCTCGCTGCGAAGTCGATGATAGAGCGGATACGGGTTGGCGAGCACCTCTGGATCGAGTAGGTGGTAGAGGCTCAGCGCTTGGTTCGATTTGTGGTCCACGCTTGGCGCTCCGTTCGGTAGCGTCATCGCCGTATCTCCTTGTGTGAGGTGAGACGCAGGGCCAGGTGGCTCACGGGTGAGCCAGCTGGGCTGCATCTGCGCTGGCGTCGCAGTCCAGCAGCTGCTGGGCTTCCTCGTCGCTCATCATCTCTAGTTGCGCGACAATGGCGCGTTCAACTTCGGCCGACAACTCGCGCGCCGTTGGCCCATCGAACAGAGTACGGAGCTGGATTTCGACGCCGAAGCTATCGGCCATTCGGGCGAGTACCTGCGCGCCAAGCATCGAGTGCCCACCGAGCAGAAAGAAGTTATCGTCCAGCCCCACCCGGTCGAGCCGCAACAATGTGGACACAATCTCGGCCACGCGCTCCTCGATAATAGTGCGGGGCTCGGACTCGACGCCGCCATCTTCTTGCAGCGTGTTGTCCACGCTCGGCGCTGGGAGGGCGCGGCGATCCACCTTGCCGTTGGGCGTCAGCGGGAGCGCCTCCAATTTCACGAAAGTCACCGGTATCATGTAGTCGGGCAGACGCGCTCGTAGGTGCTCCTGTAAAGCGGTCACACTGGGCTGAGCGCCGGACACTGGAACGACGTACGCCAGCAGACTCTTGTCGTCCGACGACTCTGCGCTGGCTGTGGCCGTGACGAGGCTGGCCTTGATCGCTGGATGGCCGTTCAGTGCCACAACGATCTCATCGGGCTCAATGCGATGCCCGCGGATCTTGACCTGCGTGTCGACGCGTCCCAGGAACGCGATCTGCCCGTCCGGGAGGAAGCGCGCAAGGTCACCGGTGCGGTACAAACGCCTGCCAGGCTCGTCGCTGTAGGGATGCGCAATGAACCGTTCGGCCGTCAGGTCGGGGCGATGGAGATAGCCACGCGGAGAGGCCCGCCCCGCCAATGTACAACTCGCCGGTCTCGCCGATGGGAACCTGGCGCAACTGCTCGTCCAGGATGTAGACCTGCGCGTTAGCGATGGGACGCCCGATTGATGGTAATGCGTCTGGCTCCGTGGTCGGCGGCACAGCTCCCGATGTGGTGACGACGGTGTTCTCGGTTGGACCATAGTTGTTCACGAGGGTGAATGGCAGGTCAGGCGAGGGGTAGTGGTGTAGCGTATCAGCCCCCGTCAGCAGATAGCGCAGCGTGGTATGCCTTGGCCAGCTCGAGCGCCAACACGCCCTCGGCCTAGGTGGTGGGGAGGAAGGTGATGGTGATCCCGCGCTCCACCAACCAATCACGCAACCGAAGTGGCGAGACCCGGGTATCCTCATCGGGAAGATACACGCTGGCGCCGATGGTGAGATAGGGCCACAACTCCCAGACAGTGGCGTCAAAGGCAGGGCCGGCCAGTTGAGTCGCCCGATCCAAGTAGTGACCGCGAACGCCTGCTGGTGCCAGAAAATCAGATTCAGCAAACTCTCGTGAGCGATTTGCACGCCCTTCGGCTGCCCCGTGGACCCAGAAGTATAGATGACATAGGCGAGATGCGCGGCGGCGGCCGCTGGCGCTGGGTCGGCCGTACTCTGCTGCGGCCAGTACCGCCGCATCGGTATCGAGACACACTACCTGGGCGTTATGCGCGGGCAGGCGCGCTACCTGGCTTTGCACTGTGATGAGGACTGGCGCCTGGGTGTCCTCCAACATGAAGGAGAGGCGCGGCGGCGGGTAAGTGGGATCCAGAGGGCACATAGGCCCCTCCGGCCTTTAGCACCCCCAGCAGCGCCACGACCATATCCACTGACCGCTCCATACACACGGCTACAAGCGTATCAGGGCCACGCCAAGCGCGCGCAGATAGTGGGCGAGTTGATTCGAAAGCCGATTGAGCTCCCGATAGGTCAGCGTCCGGTTGTCTGCAACGAGTGCGACGGCGCCAGGCTGGGTTCCCGCCCGCGCCGCTATCAGCTGAGGAACACGAGTCATCGCGACAGTAGGATTGCTGTGTGGCGTTCCAAGCTTCGAGCTGGCTTCGCGCAACGTCCGTCAGCCGCGCCGCGCGCGTCTTGGACCTCTCGTTTGCTGCGAGCAGTGGGGTCAACCTCACTGGCGCAAGATCATGGTCCGCGCTGACTCCATCCGTTTCGCGCCCGATCATGACGATGTACTCCTTCGCTCATGCTGACAGCACAGTATCGAGCAGTGTTATCGTTCGGTCCCTCCGCAACAGATCGCGCGCAGGAATACCGAACGCACAGATGACCCACGAGCTCACACGCGACCCTTGTGAGTCCGGTATTGTCCAGCGCAACTGCGCAGTCTGACGGCGCCTGCTCGCCCTGTTTTCCAGTCAGTCAGATCGGCCGCTTTCGCTGTGGGTAATGTGACGCTGGATAGATACGCATGCTGGGGAGCGACACGCGCTGTGGACCATGTGGCCTCCGCAGCGTCATCGCATCAGCAACTGACCTCGCACCTGTCGATCTTCCCGCTGCAGCGCCGCCCTCCGCCACTCGCGCGTAGCCCCGGCGAATCCCTCGCGTGCGACGGTTGCGGGGTCACGAGGCGCCACAGATGCACCTAAAATACGGCCACAAGGTAAATGGAACATCACAGGGGCGTGCCGCCAACATCACAAACAGATCACGCCCGCTGGCTAACGATTGGGAAGGTCTAACCGCACTCATCGACCTCCATCATCCTCTTGGGCCTGCCAGCGCGCAATGACTGTGCCAAGTGCGAACCCATCGAGCGCGACGGATAACCAACTCCCTGCCCGCCGGAGACGAGAGTGTGACGTCCGACGTGTCGCATGATAGCTACAGCGATGTAAATCGACAGGCGTCGGACAGAAGCGAGCCAGTCCTCAGCCGTTTCTCTCGCAGGTGCGAATCCATCAATCGAGACGGACACGGTTGGCGGGACACTTCGAATGGGGCATGATCACCCTACGCGAGATTGCGCCGCAAGCCAAGTCGATATGGGTCATGGCCTGAGGGAGCTAGGGCTCTCGCGCGCTGATTAGCGCGTCTGCCGTACGGTAGCGCTGCACAGCGCGCGCCAATGACGCTTCATACTGCCTGCGCAATTGTCACCTGCAACCGCTGAGGTGGTTACCGCTTCCTCGCTGCAACCGCACAGCCGCATAGATGCACCTGAATGTAACCCACCCTCGACGCAGATAGACTGACAACACAATGAAAACTGACGAGAGCGTGTTATGAACTCGCCTTGGATGGCCTATTATCGCGTGGATGTGGGCGAAAACACAGCAGTTTTGGCCTCGATCTTGCCCTCTTCCCACCATTGCAGCGCGATTCTACGGCCCTCGTGACAGGTTGATAACACCCTCTGAAGCAGAATCGAGCGTTGTCGCTGTAGTGGCGCAGGCGCTGGACAACACCACGCGCTGCAGGACTCTGAGTGTGCGCGATCAACCACGGGTAGGTTCACCCATTCCCGTAGAACGCTTACCCTCTGTGACCGCGACCGACTGTGAAGTCGGCGCTATCAAGCAAAATCACCGATCCCTTACGGCAGGCAGACTTGAGAACGCCAGCGCTTATGGTCCGCCGCAAGCTGGGGTCAGCGAGCAGGCCGCTAGCGCCGCAAGCAGTAATGAGGAGGAGTAACGTCTCGCAAGCGGTCGATGGCCGTTCTGAGATC
Source organism: uncultured bacterium (assembly GCA_963733745.1). GTDB lineage: Bacteria > Chloroflexota > Ktedonobacteria > Ktedonobacterales > JADMIN01 > DASWAC01. The sequence continues at coordinate 5,874 of CAVTFE010000043.1, read as the reverse complement.
ATCCGAAGCAAGCTGTATGGCCGGCTCACAGCGGCCCGTCGTGGAGTTCGCAGGGGTCGGCGTTGGCGGCAGTGACCGGCAGGTGCGTTGTGTGGCTGCTCTCATGAGACCACGTCTTGCCAAGAGAGCCCTGCGACAGGCCGAACGCTGCTGTGGCGACGAGCGGACGCAGGTCCGCCACGGCTACGCCGGCCGCTCGACCTGCGCCACGAAGTCTGACTTTCAACCCCGTACGGGCCGCCCCAAAAGCCGTGAAACGTTATCGGCGCGCCCACGACTCTGCAAGAAGCGCGCCATCGCCTTGTGGCCGCTCCTGACCATTGCGCGGGCTACCAACGAGCGCTGGAGCGTGGAAGCGCGTGATCGTGGGCGGCGCACAGCGATTTCGCCTGATACCGCTGGCGCGATTCATGACTCATGTGTGCGCCGTCGAGGCTGAACAATCGCTTACAGGCGAGCGTATCGTGACCCACCACAGGTCATCCCGGCCGCTTGTGGCGTGGAGTTCACCGTATAGCTATTGGCCGCGAGGGCGCATCGCCATGGGGTCAAGTCGGCGTTCAGTCGGTCTGGCACGCCCATCGATAAGCGTTCATTCATCCTAGAGGCGTTCACAGGCCAGCGGACCTCGCCGTCGGGCTAGGTGGCAAGTGACCAGAGAAGCGTCCAAACGTCATCGGTAGGCCAAATCTAGGGCTGGTAACGCACGGTAGACAACCAGGAGCGTCGGAGGCTGGTCACGCGGATGCGAGCAGTGAGATGCGATTCTCGCTCCACCAACACGGACATGTAAACAAACAAGCAGTAATTTCAGTGGCGATCCAAGGTGGGCGCGCGAGCGCCACCCCCAGGGGCAGGACACGATTGACGTCTCCTCAACGCCATCACGGCCAGCAGGCAGGCGCGAGCGACGGCGAAATGGATGAGGTGGCGCTCGAGAGTGTCATCTGCCCGAATGCCGACCATCAAACAAGCTTTCGGACCTGACGAACCACGCTGGCGCCTGGATGCTGCGCTACATGTCAGACACACTAACAACCACGTCGACAGACAGTTCCACAGATCACAAGGAGCGCGTTGTGTCATCTCATATCGACGCAGATCAGGAAGCCGAGCCTTTGATCGCCGGCACGCGCGGCGCAATCCTGTCCACTTTTGCGGGTGGCGTCAGCGGAGAGGTGGACTCCGCCCGCGCGCTGCGCCTACCTGCCCTCGCCTTGGAGGCGTTGACTGATGGCGTGGTCATTTACTCGACTGATGGCCGCATCGCCCATCTGAATGACGCTGCCTGGCGTATCCTGGAGCCTGATGCGCCTGACGGCGCGCCACTGATGACGCCTGGCAAGAGACCGTGGTGGTTCGACAGCCGCGACAAGCAGCGACGTTTGCTTCGCTTGGCGGAGCGCGCCCTGCAACCGCTTCAGCATGCTGCGGGGCCCACGGGCGCACCTGCCAGGGAGTTCCGTATCACAACCCCGGCTGGGCGAGATGTGTTGCTGAGTGGATATGTACGTCCGATGCGCGATGCCGAGGGACGTATGGTCGGTAGCGTGGCTATAATTCTGACGGTCACTGATGACGCGCCGCTAACGATCACTGCGGCGCCGAGGCGCGTTATGCGCGCGCAGTCCAGCGGCGGAATGGTAGCGCCCGCAGAGGCGATGGATCGACGCCAGCGGCGCGCGCCTGCAACCGCAACACGCGGGGACGACGAGTTCGTTGCCGACGCTATGCATGAGCTTCGCAATGTGACGGCAAGTCTCTGCGGATACGTGGACTTGCTGAGCGCAGGCGCGGGGTCAGGCCAGCAATCCAACCTGGCGAAAGGGCGGATCGAGGAGATTGAGGAGATTGAGCGCGCGGCCGGTTGCCTGGCCGAACTCACCGACGATATTGACGATGTCCTACGTCTGCGCGCAGAAAGATTCGCAATTGACTGCCACGCGGCTGACCTGGTCGCACTCGTCCGGCGGGTTGTACATCGGCTGCAGGTTACGACGCAACGACACGCCATTGCCGTTTCCACCGCGGCGGCCAGTATCATGGCACAGATAGACGTGCGGCGCGTCGAGCAGGTGCTTACGAACCTGCTCGGCAACGCGATCAAGTACAGTCCGGACGGGGGCGAGATCATGGTGATGGTATGCGAGGACCAGGAGCGCGGGCGGAACATTGTCTTGGTACGCGATCATGGGATCGGCATTCCGTCGGCCCAGCGCAGGAGGGTTTTCCAACGTTTGGCTGGGCGGACAATGCTCGTGCGCTCGGCGTCGACGGAGCAGGATTAGGGCTCTACCTCTGCCGGGAGATCATCGAACGGCATGGCGGTCATATCTGGTTTCGATCGCGCGCCAGGCGAGGCACCACCTTCTGCATATCGCTGCCAGTGGCGCTTGTGGCGCGTGAGATGCACGACCGAGAGTGACTCATCTGGACGCGCGCCGGGACGCGAACTCTTTGCAAGACGCGGGTGCGCCAGCCTGACAACATGAGCCAGCGCGCGTCGCACAGCATTCGGTCGGACCGCGCCCTCACCACATCCGACAATTGTGATTAAACTGTGACCTTGAAACGCCCTCTGTGATGTTGACAAGACGACCCGCGGTTATAGTGAGGACTACGAGGCGCTGTACGCGCATTGGGGCGCTCGTCGGGCACAGGTTAGACGCGAGGCGAGGTTGTAGGGTCTGGCGGAGGGCAGGAGACGGCGCCGTTGACGGCGCCTCCAGGGCGGGTGTACGGCAAGCAGTATCACAACCCTATGACTGGCACAGATACAGCTGACGCGCCCGACCGGGCGCGTTTTGCAGGGCGAGTGCTTGGTCGTCCGCTTGCCACTTTCTCGACCGAGTACACACCAGTGACGGCCGCCAAACTCCAGTCGATACGCCATCTAACTGGTGAGGCCAAGAACAACAGGAGTCGTCTGCTGTGTGGATTCCACTCACGTCGGATGGTGAGCAAGGGGTGCACGAAGGCGCATGAGAGTGGAATCGCCCTCATTGGCGCGGCCTGGAATCGTGTGACTGAGACGTGGCATGGGCCGCTGCATGGCGTCACCCTTGAGCGCGTCCAAGCAGTATCTAGACGAGGTCTCATACGCAACTCAGGCCTTCTCCTGAGGAATCGAGATGGATTGCGCGCGAGCGCATAGCAGCGCCACCGTGTTGGACCTCACTACGGCGCAGGGGGACTCAGGGGTCCGGGCTCATGCGCCGGCAGAAGGCGACTCGCATATGAAGGCCGCAGTACTCACCGCCGTGAATCAAGAACTCAGGGTTCCGCTAACCGTGATCATGGGCTCCGCAACGACGCTCATCCAGCACGAGCGGCGACTTTCGCGCGCCGAGCAGCAGGAGTTTCTCCGGACCATCTGCGGCGCCACTGAGCAGTTGGAGGCGACGCTCGAACATCTCGCCCAGCTGGCAACGCTGGAGGCGGGGCCGCTTGCGCTAAGGAGGGCTCCCATCGACCTGGCGCGCGTGGTGCGTCAGTCGATCGAGGCATTCGACGAGAAGCAGTGCGGGCCGCAGAAGCCTTGGCAAGAGGTCTTCAGACTGCGCTATGCCGACGACTCCAGCAGGCGTACGCGGGCACAGTATCGGGTGCGGGCTGACGCATATTGGCTTCGTATCGCCATCTATTACCTGCTGGAGCGCGCGGCCCTGCAGAAAGCAGGGGACGAAACCATCGACGTTCTCTTCCGACCGCTTGCAGCCAACAAAGCCCGACCCCATGGCGCAGCGCGTCCCGCTCGCTGCGCCATGGTCGCGGGGGAAGCCCTCTTCGCTTCGGACCGGCCGACTCGACAGGGTATCCTGACGACCATTCGCTGCGTCAGTTCATCTGCTCCACCGAGCGAGCGTATCGACCGCACCAGCGCACGATCCGCTCTGGCGAACGCTGTCGTTGGGCAGGACGTGGCCGAACTGTGCCTTGGCTATGTCCTATGCCAGCGCATCATACAGCTTCACGACGGTGAGGTGTGCGTCGAACGCGGAAGCGTGCACGAGCCCAACACTGGGGCACGAGGCGTTTTCCACGTACTACTGCCGACCGAAGAGGGAACATCCGGGAGCGCAGCCAGAAAGAAGTAACTCAGCTATGCCCGCGAACAAGGTGACGATTCTCGTGGTCGATGATGATCTGCGCATCATACGTCTGGTGACGCGAAACCTGCAGTTGGCCGGGTACCAGACGCTCTCCGCATGTGACGGACAGCAGGCGCTCGAGCAGATTGAGTCCAAGGAGCCTACCCTCGTATTGCTTGATGTGCGCATGCCGGGACTAAACGGATTCGAAGTCTGCAGGCGCGTGCGCGACTTCTCCACGGTACCCATCATTATCGTGACGGCTCGGGAGCAGGAGGAGGAGCGCATTCGTGGGCTCGATCTAGGCGCCGATGACTACTTGACCAAACCATTTGGCATGGGGGAATTGCTCGCCCGTGTGCGCGCAGTGCTCCGGCGGGGACAGTGGGATGCGATCAAGTCGGAGCAGGAATCTCGCCCGCTGATAACAGTTGGCGACCTCACGATCAACTTAGCGCAGCGACAAGTGACTGTACAGGGTCGCGTCGTGCAGTTGACCCCCACCGAGTATCACGTCGTGGCGTACCTGGCGCAGAACCACGGCCGCATCGTGACGCCAGATCTCCTCCTGGAACGTGTGTGGGGAGAGGAGTATGCCAGTGAGCATCATCTCCTCATTGTCAACATCAATCGGGTGCGGCGGAAAGTGGAGCCTGACCCTGCTCACCCGATCTACATCATCACCAGAAAAGGCATCGGCTATCTTATGCCGACTCGTCGTGCGCCTGCTCGCTAGGTCTCCGCGACGGCATAGCCGCACGTCCCGGGCGGCCGCACTCCCACCATCCAGCTAGTGGCAGCACATCACATTGGGCAAGGAGATGGACTCACTGCCAGATAGATGGGCCAGCGGGCCAACTCACATTCCTTCGGCGAGACCTCCCAGACGCTCACGACGTGAATCAAGCCAAGGCCAACAGCGTACGGCTCCGGACAGTGTGTTATTCGGCTTCCTCATCACGGCCGCCCCAGGCGAAGCTCCTGCCGCGACACACACATGGGAGATCGCGGCGTGCGCCAGCCTAGCCAATCCGTGATGTGCCGCGCGCGTGACCCACTATGATTGGTTAGCCAAGACGTCGTTGCGCCTGCGCAAGCCGCAGCACGATGCGGCAGAAACGCAACACAGCCGCCGCCGACTCAATGTTCCATTCAAGGCCTGACGCGGCGGATATCGTTTCGCCGGCATTGCCGTGGCGGCGCCTGGTCGTGTCAGCGCGCGAAGCACAAACGCGACATCTTCACGTAGAGCGCTATCAATGCTTCCGGAGCGCACGAGGCTCACGACCTGGCGAACCGTCGCCTCAACCTCGCTCTGGACGGCTATCACCTCGACGCCATGTTCCACCAGCGGCTCACTCTGCTGTGGCTGCGCCAGGAGGTACTTATTCAGCGAATCTCCGCGCGCAACTGATCCAGCGCAGGCGCTTCGAGCGCGACGCCGAATGACGCCAGGAGCGACTCAAGTTCATCCTGCCAGTTCGCCATGAGCGCCTCCATCTCTCCCGCCGCCAATGCCGTTGAGTAGCGCACGCGCCGCCAGTAGGCTTTACTCCACATTCGCGTCTTGCCGTGGTCACGCTATTCTAGATGCTCCAACTTCCCGTCGAGGCGCAGTTTGGAGGGCGCGATTGTCGACGGATAAGCTGACGGATGTCCTATCGCCCGAGTGCTGGCGGCTGCCAATCGGGTAGATTTCTTGACACCCTTTGAGGGCAGCACGTACCATCACCCCGGTTAACAAGGGCGGCTAGACGCCAGACAGGCAGGGCAATCCAAACAC
>CAVTFE010000042.1:0-12385 GCA_963733745.1 uncultured bacterium | reverse complement strand
GTACCGTCTAACGGTTGCATCCAAGTCAGTGTTCTCCGCGAACGAGAGTGGCGACTATGATCCAGGCGGCTTCTTGCGCTGGCGTCGTGCTTGCTGGGGGCAAGAGCGCGCGTATGGGGACGGAGAAGGCGGCGTTACGCATTGGCGATGAGACGCTATTGGCGCGCATCGTCCGGCGGCTGCATCTGGCGCTGCCGGAGGTCTACGTCGTCGGACCACTACACCTCGCAGCGCTCACTCCAGGCACGGCAGTGTTTCCTGATGACCTCACAGGTATTGGTCCACTTGGCGGGCTGTCCACCGCGCTCGCCCATGCGCCGAGCCGTCACATCTTCGTCATGGGTTGTGATATGCCGTTCGTCGAGCCGGCGTTGATGCGCGCTATGGCGCGCCATGCGGCGCGCTTTCCAGGCGCCGATGTCGTGGCGCTGCGGACACCTCGTGGACTGGAGCCGTTACACGCCGTCTATGCGCAAGCATGCGCGTCAGCAGTACGGGAGCGACTCGTCGCTGCGGATGGAAAATCGCTGAGCGCGCTGCTAGAGCGGCTGAATGTGAAAGAACTGCCTGCGAGCATTGTCGCGCGCTACGATCCGTCTGGACGCTCCACTTTGAACGCGAACTCGCCTGAGGACTGGCGAGAAGCGCTTGCCATCTACGCTGAGGAGTCCAGCGCCTCCAGTGATACCCGGTCGCATCATAGTGTTGTAGAAAGGTGACCACGGCCGGACGTACATACGGTGTCAATGCGCCACCTCCACATAGGTGATCTAAGGCGCTCGTCAAACTACAACGGTATGGTGCGACGCCGTATGAGTGGATGTGACGGGTCCTGCTGCCGCAAATTGTCTGCTCCGCCGCGCGAAGGATAGGACGTTTGGCCCGCGCAAGCAGGCAGAAGTCCTGGCCTCGTTGTGTCGCCTGCCAGCCCTGGGTATACTCTCAAGCATTCGGTCGCCGCAGCTTTGGGGGTCCCAAACTGATCGGTTGACATCCTCGCAACGGCGTTTTCGGTTGGAAAGTAGGCGGATCGTCACCATGGAACGTGCAATCAACGAATTCATCGCCACCCTGGGCGCTCAGCGTAACGCGAGCGCCAACACGATCTGCGCGTACGGGACGGATCTGCGGCAATTGCTCGACTTTCTGACGCAGCGCGGCATGACCGACTGGCGCGACCTGACATCTGAGGGTGTCAGTGGATTCGTGGCGCATCTGGGCGAGCGTCGCTACGCCTCCACATCCGTTGCGCGCAAGATTGCGGCGCTGAAGTCGTTTACGCACTACCTGATGCGCAAGCATGTGCTTGAGGATGATCCAACACTCACCCTGACGCCGCCAAAGGTCAAGAAGGACCATCCGCGCGTCCTCTCGCCGGAGCAGACGCAGCGCTTCTTTCAGCACGTGGGAACGGAGACACCGGCGGGTCAGCGCGACTTTGCGATGCTGCACTGTCTCGCCTCAACGGGTATGCGTGTCACCGAACTGGTCACAACGAACGTGGATGATCTCGACCTCGCGCGTGGGCATATTCGCTGCAAGGGCCGTGGTGGCCGTCTGCGGACGCTGCCACTCTCGCTGGCCGCACAGCACGCGCTCGCCGTCTATTTGGGCGACGGGCGGCACGACCTGGCGCATAGCTCTGAGGAGAGCGCGCTCTTCGTCAACCACCATGGTCAGCGTCTGACTCGCCAGGGATTCTGGCTCATCATGAAGCGGTATGCGCGCGCGGCCGGCATCACCCAGGTGACGCCACACACCTTGCGGCACTCCTTCGCGTTGGATATGCTTGGGAGAGGGGCTGACCTGCGCACGGTGCAGACGCTGCTCGGCCACGCCAACATCTCCACAACGCTTGTGTATGCTCATATGAGCCGCGCGAAGGATGACGCATCATATGGCGACCCGATGAATGAAGCGTCCGAGATCGTGGCGCAGGTCGCGGTTAGTGAGCAGACCCTCGTTCACAGCGGCGCCCACTAGATTTGGCCGCTAACGAGGCCCGGAGACTGCGATGCCGAAACGCGCGCCCGAGCATCCCACCTATGAACAGGCCGCCGAGGCCGCCGCAGTCATCACCCGTCACAGTGCGGACGCGCCGCGCATCGCCATCATCCTGGGCAGCGGACTGGGCGGGTTCGTGGATCGCATGAGCGATGGCGCCTCTGTTCCCTATGCGGATATCCCGTATTTCCCCGTCTCCACGGTCCCTGGACATGCCGGACGGCTCGCGCTCGGCAAGGTTGGCGGCGTGTCGGTCGTGGCGATGCAGGGACGCTTCCATTTCTATGAAGGCTATACACCGCAGCAGGTGGTCTTTCCAGTGCGTGTGATGCGACTTCTCGGCGCGGAGATCCTCATCGTGACGGCAGCGGCGGGCGGTCTGAATCCGGCGATGGCGGCGGGATCGGTCATGTTACTGAACGATCATATCGGCTTACCGCTGCTGGCTGGAAACAATCCACTGCGGGGCGCGAACGACGAGCGCTTCGGCGTTCGTTTTCCCTCCACCACCGGAGCATATGACCCTGAGCTGGCAGCGCTCGCGCAGGAAGCGGCGACCGAACGTGGGGTCCGTCTCTATGAGGGCGTCTATGCGATGGTGAGCGGCCCCAGTTTCGAGTCGCCAGCGGAGATTCGCTTCTTGCGGCAGGCCGGGGCGGATGCGGTCGGCATGTCTACTGTGCCAGAGGTGGTCGCCGCGCGGCATCTAAATATGCGGGTCATGGCGTTGTGCTGCGTGACCAACGCCGCACTATCCGATAGCGAGCAAGGCGTAGAGCCGAAGCATGAGGATGTGCTGGCAGTGGCGGCCGCGGCCGGTGTAGATCTGGCCGCCATCGTCGAGGGTGTGATTATGCGCGCAGGCGGCGCAGCAGCTCAAGGCAGGTAGGCACGTTCTTTTTAAGAGACGCGCACGGTGGCGTACGACCAGGCATGGTACTGCGCTGTGTAGCCATCCACCCGAATGCGATACGAGCCAAGAGCCGTTTGCTCTGGAAGGGTGATAGCCCAGGAGCACTTGCCTGTCGCGTCGGTAGTCGTCTCATCGGGCCAGGCCTGGAGCAATGGGTCAGAACCTGCTTCTGCTCCCAGCGTACACCGTGCGCCCGCAACTGGCGCGCCCGCTTTTGAGATGCTGCCGCTTATTGCGATTCCCTGGCCCGGATGCGGTTGCCCTGATATGTTGATGCTCACAGCGAACTGATTGCCAGAGCCAGGCGTGTTGGTGGGGATGCTAGTTGCGGTGGCGGTGGGAGGTGCGATGGTCGGAGTCGCGGTCGTTTGCGCAAGGGCGGGAGTATTCGCCGGAGCGGCGCTGGCCACCTCGCGTGTGATCACGCCAGTCAGCAGGCCAGTCGCCGAGCAGAGGGCCAAGACGAATGCCGACATAAGCAGCGGCGCTCTTCGACTCTTGCTCTTCGCCTCCACGCCTTCGTCCCTTCCTCACGCGACCCCACGATTTTCTGCGCCTGGAGCGGCGCGTGGAGAAATTGTATGGGTCGCGACGCTAGAAAGCAACCGCTCTAGCCAGGCTGGGGGATGTTCCTAATCCGTCCTGTGCGTAAGACAGTGTCTATGACGCGGGGTGTGTACGCGCGAAGTCAGCGTATGGCGTCTCGGGGGACTCCAGCATGCCTGCCGTCACGTCCAGAACACGCGTGTCCGCAGTCAAGAGCGCTGGGCCACGCCGTCGCGCGGGTTGGGCCAGATCACCACGGCCAGCTCGCCTGAGCAGCCACTCCGACAACAGCACATAGCCTGCCCAGTGCGAGGGATTCGCCGTCCGCTCCCAGACCGGATCGCCATAGCGAAACGCCTGCTCGAAAAACTCGTTGGCGCGGATGCCGAAGGGAAAGAGCCGCTCGCTCACACGCTCGCCTTCGATCTCAGTGGTCTGCAGCAGCGCCTGCACTATGTCGAACATGCGCTTATTCTTGGGGTCGCAGCGCGTCAAAAGGATGCCGCCGAGTGCGATGGGGTGATTGCGTTCCTTCCACTGCATGATAGACCGCAGCGTGCTGTATGCTCCTTCGAGCGCGGGTGTCTCCGGCGTCAAAGGCATGATGATGCTCTCAGTCGCCGCTATCGCCATCGAGTAGAGCGGGCCGCCCTCTGCGGGAAAGTCGATCAGTGTAACGTCAATCTCGTCGCCTATCGCCTGAATCAGTCCGGCGAGAGTGAACTCGCTCTGGATGTAGCTTGCCATGTCGGCTAGCGCCTCATCCCAGGGAAAGATGCGGATCGAGCCGCCCGCCCAGCTCGGCTGCGACGCGAGTATGACAGGCAAGCCAGACGCGCCAAGCGCGGCGCGCGCCTGCTCAATCGAGGGTTTCATGTGCGCAGGCACGGACCGAAGAGTCAGCAGCGTTTCGGATACATCGGTATGGTCAGACGGGCGCCAGATGTCGCGGAGCGATGCGGTGGTGGTGCCGGGTTGAGCTAGGTCCACGACGAGAACGCGCGCGCCACTGAGCGCGCAGAGCCGTGCGACGGTCGAGACTGTAGTCGATTTTCCCTGTCCGCCCTTTCGTATTGCGACTCCGAATACCTTGCTCATCGCATATCTGGCGCGGAGACCCCTGCCTTCAGGCGTGGGGAGGAAGCGCCGTCTCCTTTCGTGCTGTCGCATCCTATCCCCTTGCGGGGGAGGGCCAGCCAATCACAATGGTCTGACACTCGTGCCCTTGTGGGCCTCCCCTCCAGGTTGCCCCTTTGGGGGTAATGTTCCCCTCGACAAAGTTATGGAGCGGTTTGTAAGTCAGCGGCACTGGCTGCTACCCGTGTGCCTGTTTAACCACTGACCGCAGAGCAGCGGGCTGAGGCGCCACCCACTGGTGCCTGTATATTCGCCCCTAACGTAGCCCGATAGCTAGTTACCTAGCCCTGGCTGAGTCTGGTCAGGTCCGAGCTTGCGAGAAACAGCCGCACAAGCCCCTAGCTTCAGCTATGGGGTACCTAACCTGGATTGCCCTGCCTGTCTGGCGTCTAGCCGCCCTTGTTAACCGGGGTGATGGTACGCGCTGCCCTCAAAGGGTGTCAAGAAATCTACCCGATTGGCAGCCGCCAGCACTCGGGTGATAGGTAATTCGTCAGCTTATCCGTCGACAATCGCGCCCTTCAAACTGCGCCTCGACGGGAAGTAGGAGCAATGTTAGAATAGCCTGACCACGGCAAGACGCGAATGTGGAGTAACGCCTACTGGCGGCGCGTGCGCTACTCGGCGGCATTGGCGGCGGGAGAGATGCGGGAGAGATGGAGGCGCTCATGGCGAACTGGCAGGATGAACTTGAGTCGCTCCTGGCGTCATTCGGCGTCGCACTTGAAGCGCCTGCGCTGGATCAGTTGCGCGCGGAAGATTCGCTCAATAGGTACCTCCTGGCGCAGCCAGAGCAGAGCGAGCCGCTGGTCGAACATGGCGTCGAGGTCATCGCCGTCCAGAGCGAGGTTGAGGCGACGGTTCGCCAGGTCGTGAGCCTCGTGCGCTCCGGAAGCATTGATAGCGCTCTACGTGAAGATGTCGCGTTTGTGCTTCGCGCGTTGACACGACCAGGCGCCGCCACGAGCAATGCCGGCGAAACGATATCCGCCGCGTCGGGCCTTGAATGGAACATTGAGTCGGCGGCGGCTGTGTTGCGTTTCTGCCGCATCGTGCTGCGACTTGCGCAGGCGCAACGACGTCTTGGCTAACCAGCCAAAGCGATTCATACTCGAGCTGTCCAACATGGAATCGCTGGCCTTGCGCACGCTACGATCTCCTATACTCGCGCTGCGCCAGAGGCGGCGCGGTGTCGTAAAGATGAGGACGAGGGAGTGCGCCGTCTCAAACCATACGCTATTGATCTTGGTCTCGTGTTCGTCGTCGTTTGGGGATTCTCGCCAAATGTCTTCAAGTTTGCCCTGAGTGAACTGACGCCGCTTGCGTTCGTCTTCGTACGCTTTGTTCTTCTCTGCGTTGTCGCTATCTTGGCGCTGGCCTGGCATGGCGCGCGTGGCGGCTCGGCGTGGCGGCTCGGCGCGTTCGCTGGCGAGACTGGCCGCTGCTGATCGTCTCTGGTCTCTCTGGGTATGGTAACTACCAACTCTTCTACATGGTCGGCCTGGCGCATACACGCATCTTCGACTCATCGTTACTCATCGCCACAGTGCCGGTATGGACAGCCATCGTGCTCGTCGCGCTACGGCTCGAGCGCGTCTCATGGCTCCAGTGGACCGGCATCCTCATGAGCCTGGCGGGGGTTGGCTGGTTCCTGCTGGAGGCGCAGTCAGCGAATCCTAGAGGCGGTTCCGAAACACTAGACCACTGAATTAGCCTGCTCGTATGAGCAGAATTCATTTCAGCGATAGCGAATGGGCCTTTATCAGACCGCTGCTGCCTGCGCCGGCGCGTACTGGACGGCCACGCGCTAGTGACCGCCGGACGATTGAGGGCATCCTCTATATTCTCATCACTGGTTGTCGTTGGCAGTACTTAGCGCGCGAGTACGGAGCCCCGACGACGGCGTGGCGACGGCTCAAACACTGGGGCGAGCTGGGCGTGCGGGAACGCATCTGGCGAGCAGCCTTCGCAGTTGGTCCTACGCCTGGCCGACGACTTCACAGACGTCCACGCTGATGAACGTCGCTGGCGCTTCGGGCATGCTGCGGAGCATGTTGAACGTCGCTTCCGCTGCTCGCGCATGTTCTTCGGTGTCGAAGAGCCAGAACGAATGCTGTATCAGGTCGCCACCATCAAGCGTGCGCAACCAGTAGCCACCTGCCGACCCAGCCATGCCCTGTACCATTGAGATGCCACCGCCGCTAATCATTGCCAGCGTTTCGTCTTCGTGTCCTTGATGAATAGTGACGCGTCCGATCACAGCGTACATGGGGTGTACCTTTCTTTTGTCGCTCGTCTGCGCCTATTGTACGCCTTCCCGCAAGCGCTCGCTATGGCCTGTGCGCCTGTTTCACCAGCAGTCTCCGCAGCTGGTCCTTCGCCGCGTCCAGCCTTTCCAGGCCGCTCTGGCCTCTCTCGCTTCCCTTGATGTATGCTGATGGCCACAGATTCCACTCGTCTGCATCAGGCAAAGGGGCGCGCCATGGCTGAAAAGATCGGCGTATTTGTGAGCCATCATCACAGTCCCAAAGAAGATGCATCCACTGCGCGCCTGGTCGCTGATCTGGAAGCGGCTGGGGCCGATGTATGGGTAGACACTAGCAGCGTCACGTCGGGCAGCTTTGTGGCCAAGATTAGCCAGGGGCTAGCTGCACGCCAGTGGCTTGTGTTGGTGATTAGCCGGACCACGCTTCCTGCGACGCCGTAGAGCGCGTCAGGGTGAAGCACAGGATATGGCACGAACGACTCTGACGGCCTGAAGGCGGGTTCCGTTTTCCTTCTTTCGTCTTTTTCGTTTGTTTCGTAAGGTGATGTGTCTGCTTTCATCGTTCCACTGTACGTTTCTGTTGTTCCGTCGATGGCTTCCTGAATCGTCCTGGTGCGGTAGTCAGCGCGCTTCTGCCATTTCTCGCGCTGTCCCAGCGCGGAAGCGGAGAAAAGCCGCTCTATGCGCTCGGCGTCGCGTCTGGTCCAGTAGGCAAGATGATTGCATAGCGCCTGGTCAGCGCGGCTGTGGTCATCATCGTGGCCAATCAGGTCGCCATGGTCATAGAGCGCGATGAAGTCTGCGCCGTTCTTGGCGTTGCGCGCCTTCATCAGCAGTTCTTCGTCTGTGGCGTCCACAGGCAGCGCAGGGCGCGGTTCTGCCTGCCTGGGTGTAAGGGCGGAAACAGTTCGGCGCAGAGCGTCGCCAGCGCGTCCTGGCGCTCATGCACGGCGCGTGGTGTGCTGTCCAGGTAGTCACCTGTCACAGTGAGAGCGTGTTATGAACCTGTCAGGAACGCCGTAGAATCGCCCTGACGGACCGCCGGGAGAGCAAAAGCGAGGCCGAAAACCCTGCGTTTTCGCTCACATCGACGCGATAATAGGCCCTTGAAGGCGAGTTCATAACACCCTCTGAAGAAGCGCTTGCTGCTGTAGAATTCGATTGCGCCGCCATCAGGCAGGGGGCGCTTGTGACAGTCGCCAGGAAGCTGGCCACGCAAGTAGATATGGAGGCCGGTTCTCGATGGCGACAGTTCTGTGTAGGTGTGCAGGCGTGTGATGATCTCCTGCGCCCATGGCTTGAACTGGCCAGCTTCGATTGCGTGGTCAAGATCAACCCCTATGACGCCGTCACCGTCGAAGACATACCCAACGCCTGAGCGGCCATGCGTGATGTAGCTATTAGCAGCCTGGTCGAACACTGACCAAGTGTCCAGGTCGGTCGACTTCGCCTTGTCATCATCACAGCCATACGGAACCTTTGTGGCCTTCCCGGCGCGCTGTTCGTACTGCCATGTCACCCAGTTCGGTTTCTCGCGCAGTTCGCGCGGAAAAGTGGCGCGGATAGACTGGCTAAGGTTATCCATGTTGCACCGTCCAATCTGGACTATTAACGCCACAGATGGTACACTTCCAGCAGGTGATTGACTTCTGCACGCCGTCTAGTTCGCTGGCAACGAACGGGCGTCTGTTTTCTTGTCTCACGCTGCCACCTGCCCTTCGTCCGCACGTGCGGTATTAATGGCGCGTGACAATAGGCGATGCATGAGTGCGAGATAGGCCGGTGAAGGTTCGTCATCGGCCAGGATGACGACCCGCACGTCGGGCTGAATCTCCTGTGTACGGACTGCGGGTCGCCGCGCGGTTCTCTTACGCGCCATCGTTCACCGCGCAATCTAATCCCAGCGCTTCCAGCGCGCGTGCGATCTTCATGCGGGCAAGGTCGCCAGGCTGCCTGTGGCCTGTCAGAATGTGGCTCATATAGGCAGGCGTGAGTCCACAAATGCGGGCGAAGTGGGTTCCGGTGATGCGCTCCTGCGCCAGGAGTCCCCGCAATGTGCGGGCGTCGAACGTGTCAGCAAGCGTGTCGGTTAGCATCGGCTTCTCTTTCTACCTTGCCGACGCCAACAAAAAGGGTGTCGGACAAGAACACTGTTGACGCTGCGATGCAGCGTCAAATTGTGTCCTATGCCCGACACCCCTAGAAATCCCCGCGCCATCGTGGAAATCCCCACGCCCATCAAAGTGTGGAAGGCGAGTTCGTCTTTCTTCAGAAATGCCGTTCAGCGGTTCGGTTTCGCGGGAACCTGCGCCCGAAGGATTGCAGGCCAATTTTGATCTCGCGTAGACCAGTGAAAATCGGTTCCCCGCTATCACTGCGCCGAGTCTATGCGTCATGACCGCTTAGCGAAGGCGGGACCATCTCCCGCCCGTACACAGATTATGGCACAGGCCATAGCTTCAGGCAAAGTGATGAAGCCGTTGGTACTTTCAGGTATTTAGCCAATGTGCGTTGTTGTCATCGCTGGTCAGAATGCCTTAGTTTCTAGTTTGCAACCGCAAACTAACGAGAAGCGCCGGGTGATTCAACCATCCCGGCGCTGTTGTTGTGCGGTTCGAACGGTTCAAGATGCAAGTCTTACACCGCGACCGCGAACCGTAGCGGTATTTCTTGTGATGTAGAGTTCATATATTCCATCTGGAACTGGGCCATCGCGCGCCGTGGGCCAGCGTATGTATCGGTCTATAGTTACGCTATGCCGGTGCTGGCGGGAGGCATCAGCTTTTTGCTCTTTGGCGAGAGTTTGAGTAGCGGGCAGATTGCCGGAGCGGGAATCGTCTTTGCGGGAATGCTGCTGGCGCGCTGGGGCGCATTAGGCGTTGCGAGGAGGGCGCGACAAGCACAGGCGAGCGAAACTGAGAGCGAAACTGAGAGCGAAACTGAGAGCGAAACTGAGAGCGAAACTGAGGCAGCCCAGTCAGCGGTCTAAGCAACCCCTTTACGCCATGCCCCTCATAGTCCTTCATATAGCCGTAGGCTATGCGGAATCAGCGATCGCGCGCAGAAGAAGAGCGTCCTGATCTGGGCGCACGGTGCGCGGGTCCAATAGCAAACGATCGTGCAGTACTCTCCCAACCACCGGAGGCGTCCCCTGGCGAAGGCGGGCAGCTAATGCGGCGATATGCGGCGCACGCTTGTTCTGCGCGATCACGCACAGCACCGTGGGCACGGTCTCGCCGGGGAGCGAGCCGCCGCCGACGGTGGATTCACCTGCCTCGATGGTCACGCGGAGGCCTAAATCAGCGAGCGTCTGCGCCCAGACCTCTGCGCGCGCCCTCAGCGACTCCAACGGCGCTGCAATCATCCTCGCGACGGGTATATCGCGCGCTGCGATGCCTGCCAGATGCTGCTGTAGAGTAGCTTCTAGCGCCGCGAGAGTGAGTTTGTCGCTGCGCACCGCGCGCATCAGGGGATGGCGTTCGATACGGGCGAGCAACGCGCGACTCCCAAGGATCACGCCGGCCTGTGGTCCGCCGAGCAGCTTGTCGGCGGAAAAGCAGATGATATCGACGCCTGCCGCGAGACTTTCTCGCGCCGTTGGCTCGTGCGTCAGGCCCCACCGCTCGGTGTCGAACAGCGCACCGCTGCCGATGTCATGAATGTGATAGACACCAGTGACATGCGCGACAGACGCTATGCGCGCAAGCGGTGGCGACTCGGTGAAACCGACGATGCGAAAGTTGCTGGGGTGTACGCTGAGGATCGCCACCGTCTCTGGCGTGATCGCCAGCTCGTAGTCATGGAGATGCGTTTTATTCGTCGTACCCACCTCGACCAGGCGGGCGCCATTCTGTCCAGCACCTCGGGGATGCGGAAGCCACCGCCGATCTCTACCAACTCGCCACGTGAGACGATCACCTCACGGCCCGCGGCAAGCGCAGCCAGCGTCAGCAGGACCGCCGCAGCATTGTTATTGACTACCACAGCGTCTTCCGCGCCGGTCAGGTCACACAGCGCCTGACGTACACCCACCAATCGTGATCCGCGCGCTCCAGCGGCAAGATCAAACTCCAGATTGGAATACCCACGCGCTACCGCGACCACCTGCTCGATCGCGCGCTCGCTCAGGGGAGCGCGACCAAGGTTGGTATGGACAATCACACCTGTCGCGTTGATGACCTCGCGCAAATAGGGCGCTCGCGCTTCGGCCAGTCTCGCTCGCACGGCCGCCACAAGTTCCTCGCGGGCGGGAGCTGTCTCGCTGCGGCGAATCGCTGTACGTGCGCTATTCAGGATATCCCGTGCGACGTGTGTCAGGCGTGGATCTGGCTCCTGACCCTTTTCCTCGCCTGCCTGATCCATGGTGGCGCGCCGACGGAGCCATTCAACGGATGGCAATCGTCGAAGGCGCTGCTGCTCATGTGTGCGCGCTTCGTCGCTTGATGAGGAACTGCGTCGAACCTCTGGGTCGTCGGATGTGTTGTGTGCCATATCGCTCTATATCGCTCTATCGATCCGCATGGGCGAGCGGGATAAATGAGCTTCGCATCTCTGTGCGTATCTCTACATATCTGTAGACGGCTGATGTGACAACTCCCCCGGATAAATCTGGGGGCTTCTAGGCCGAAGCCAGCGCGTGTTGCCCCACGCGCACAATGTTTAGACTGGCGTTCAGGTCGCGGTCTAACACCGCACCACAACAGGAGCACGTATAGGTGCGATCAGCGAGGGTCAGGTCCGTCTTCCGATGTCCACACTGCGAGCAATCCTGACTGGTGTACGCGGGGTTCACCGCCACAAACTTCCGACCGGCCCATACTGCCTTGTACGAAAGGAGGCTGGCGAACTGGCTCCACGCCACGTCATGAATGCTCTTGGCCAGACAATGGTTGTGGACCATCCGGTTGACCGACACGTCCTCGACAGCGATCAAGTCAAACGCGTTGACGATGCGACGACCATGCTGATGCGTGAAGTCGCCCCGCCGCCAGGCAATGCGTTCATGCACCCGCGCCACGACCTTGCGACGTTGGCGCGTTCCGGTGTCCCTTCTCCGCTTTGGAGAGACGACGTTGCGCTTTGGCGAGGGCGTGTTCTTCGCGTCGGAAGAAACGCGGGTTGGCGATTTCCTGCCCACTCGAAAGCGTGGCGAAGGTCTTCAGCCCTACATCAATGCCCACCTGTATGCGACCTGGTCCCGGTCGCTGGCAATGGCGCGGGTTGGGCACACTCGCACGAGAAACACACGTACCACTTGCCCGTGCTGCTCCGACTGATCGTCGCCGTCTTGAGCGCGCCATCCATTGGGCGATGCAGGAGAACCTTCACCTGTCCGACGCTGGCGATGCGAATGCGCTTCTCCTCGGCAGCAAGGCGGCAACCGACCGGCACCTGCGGGAAGGTGATACTCTGTAGCGTCCACGGCCACGGGAGCGGGGGTACCTAGGCGTCTCACCAGCTTTCACCCGGCGGAAGAACGCCTGAAACGCCAGATCAAGGCGTACAGCGACATTTTGCAA
>CAVTFE010000041.1:0-13775 GCA_963733745.1 uncultured bacterium | reverse complement strand
CATGAATGAGTTTGAGGACGCCTTCGGCGAAGCGCCCGTCGCGCGGCAACCTTTGAAGGCCAGACGTCGGCATCTATCCGCGCGTCTCCAGCATCGCAGCAGAGTAGAGATGGCAAGAGACGAGCCTTGACGCGCAGATCGACGCCTGCCCGCGAGTATGGCGAGTGGATGGGCATGGCGATGGTCCCGGAGTGCGTCAAGAAGGAGGCAGCATACCGCGACCACCCTTTGACCGCCCACAACTGAAGGCGCTGTTGGCGCTGATGCGCGAGCGCAAGGTGCGCAATCTCGTCATTGACCGCGCCGATAGGTTGACCCGTCAGGGGATGTTGGCTGCCGCATCGCTGCTGACCGAGTTCACCCGGTTGGGCATCTTGCTGCACATCGTGTCGATGAACATGACCATCTCGAACGAGTATGAGGTCATGATGTACCTTCAGATGGCCTTCGCCGCCCAGCAGGCCAACAAGGCCAGAATCGAGGCGATGAAGCGTACCAAGCACAAGAACGCCCGCGAGGGCCGCTTCCTGCGGGGAATAGGCCACCGTACGGCTTTCTGTATGAGGCGGTCAGGTGGATGCCAAAGGCAACGCGACCAAGATCGCCCTGATTCCAGATATGCGAGAGATCGGCGGGTTCCGTGCGTATGAGCAACGCGTGCGCGCCTGCCAACTGTGTCTGGCTGGCGAGTCGGCGCGTCGCATCGCCGACCGCTTTTCCGAGGAAGGCGTTCCCACGGCGCGGGCCATCAACGGCCATGCAGGCGCGTCGCGCTACTGGCAGCCGTCAACGGTGCTGTATATGGTCCGCGACCCCATCAACCACGGCGTCGCGCGCTCTATTCGCAGCCATCAACACGTTGCGCCGCCTGACGAACGCCACGACTACGCGTGGAGTCAGCGGGTTGGCGTCGCCGCCGACGAGCAGATCGAGGTACCGGACGTGGTGCAGCCACCCTACATCCTGACCGAAGCCGAAGCGTCGGAGATCGAACGGATGGTCAAAGCCGCGCCGCACCTGCGACCGGCGACGAAGATCACCGATGGTGTATTGTTGCGCGGCGGGTTGGCCGAGATGCGGGCAGATCACGCAGGACGGGACCGTGTGCGGCGGCGCAATGCGGGTCAAGAGCGATGGCAAGCCGGGGCATTCGATCTACTACGCCTGCCGCGTCCATGAGATTCAGCCGCAACGCTGTCCCGGCGTGTCCATCAACACCCAGCTCCTCGACGCCTACGCGTGGCAGGGCGTGTTGGAAAAGCTGGTCCAACCCGGTACGCTGGAAGAATTGGCGCGCGAACAGGCGCGACTCGACACAAGCGAGAATCCAGTCAGCCGCTTGTCCAGTTGACACGCACGCGCGACACGTTGCGCGCCAAGCGCGACAACCTGTGGACTCGTTGGAGATGGCGGATGTGGACACCCGTATAACGCTGCTCGCAAGAGCCAAGGACTTCGGCCAGATGATCGCGGAGGCGGAACGCGACCTGTGGCGTACACGCGGCTTGCGGCAGACTGGGACGCGCAAGATGGCCATCCTCAAGAATATCGCCTACCAGATGAGACGCTACACCGCCCGGGTGTTGGCCCTGAAGGACGACAACCCCGACGATGCGCCGTACATCCGTACGATCATTCTCTCGTTGGGTGTACGCCCTTCGTCGGCTTGACAGACGACGACTACAAGGTCATCAATGAGTACAATCTTGGAGACGGTACGGCAAGGCCATGGTTCCCGCGGAGGCGAAGCCGATGTTCTGCCTCTTGGCGCAGTCCGTCAACACCAACTGTGAGGCGGATAACGACACCGGCGATCGCTGGGAAATCTACGAGATGCTGCTGGCGGCGCGCCGGCGGCTGAATGCCTACGCGACCGACGACGCCCACCTCGATTCGGCCCTGCCCGACGCCTTCTGTGGCTGGGTGCAGGTCCGCGCGGAGGAGTTAACGCCGGAGGCGTTGTTGGCGGCGCTCAAAGCAGGCCACTATTACTCCAGCCAGGGTCCAGAGATTTTTGACCTCGCCATTGAGAACGGCGACGCGATCATTACCTGCTCTCCATGCAGCGTCGTGATGCTGACCGGCGCGACGTATCGGGTCGCCCGCGAGCGCGGCGAGCATCTCACCGAAGTCCAGTTGCCGCTGGGCCAGTTCCGCCACTCGTACGCCCGGCTGACGGTGATCGACGCGGCGGGCAAACACGCGTGGTCGAACCCGTTCTGGCTCGACTGAATCACCGCGCTATGGCGCATCCTGGGGTGGCGCCGCCCGAGGAGGCGGCCCAGCGGAGGCGCGACTGCGCAGTTCCGCCAGAATTTCGAGCACATCATCCAGCGCAGTGCCGCTCGGTAGTGGCCACTGTGGCATGCCACCGGCGCCCACAGCCGCAAAGCTACAGTGAGAGCGCTTACTTCTCCTTGCAGACGGCGCAGATGATAGTCGGCGTTTGACAGGTAAGAGAAGGCGATAATGAAGCCGTTGAGGTCATCGCACATGTTCCTGAGCGCAGGCACCGGCATGATTGGCACACGGGCCTTCAAATCGCCGCGCACCCAGCGGGCGATGGTCTGGCGCACATAGCCTACTCCTTCCTCCAGGATGCGTGTGCGTTCGAGTTCCATCGCCTCCAGCGCGGCAATTTCCTCCGCCCGATCCGCGCGGCGGATGGCGCGATCTGTTCCGCGCACCCACAGATAGGCGATCACCGCGAAGATGAACTGGAGCGCAATTGGCCGGACCAGCAGCGAGACGGTCTGCTGCACGACGCTGGAGTAGAGCGCCGCATCGGCGGTGATGTTCGCGTTGTGTGGGCGCAGGAGATAGTCGGCGACAATCAAGCCGCTGTTGATTGCGGCGACGACAAACCCCGATGCCCGTGGAAGCACACTTGCGGCGACCACCACTCCCACCGCTAGCGCATCGTAATTGGGCAGTTGCCCCATCGTCAGTCCAAGCGGGCTGCTCAGCATATAGGCGAAGACCGCGCCGGTGACGCAGGAGACGAGGAGTCCGCCTGCGAGCGTGATCTGCCCCATCCGGTTGAGCGCAATGATCAAGACGAGCGCGAGCACAAATCCAAGATAGACCAACAACGCCTGCGTGTCGTCGATGGCGATTGGGGAGACGATGAGGACGACGCCAAACATGCCCAGCGCCAGCCACGCGATCAAATCACTGCGCCGCGCGCGCTCACGGTCGGCGATCGTGTACTGGGGACGGTAGGGACTGGAGCTGGCGAGGCGCAGCCACCAGGCAGGGCGCGGATGCCGGGCGCGAGCGCTGTACAACGACATACCGACCACCTCCACCTCCGCAGCGACGACCGACACGCAATGTTGCGAGATCGCCGTAGAGCGTCTTCGTCTTGCTCAGCCCGGTATGGGCGCGCCTGTGGACGTAAATTGCCAACGCCATCTCCTAGTAGAATTAGTTGTAGTGTACATGAGCAGGCAGATAGTGTCAAGCTGTATGGCAGGTCAGCCGGGTCAATACAATCAATGGAACGGCAATGCGCGTCGTACTGGCAGACATCGGATAGTGTGACATCTGGCCGTGGCGCCGAAGGCGCCACCCGGCACGCGACCGGACTTCCCGACGGGCTCAAAACTCATCACATAACACCACTAGATGGTCCCATGCCGACGGAGTCGATGCAATGCTGGGGCTGCGGTAGGAGCCAAAAATTGTATGAGATGCTGATTTGCGCGCAACCAGTATCGGTCGCTTTCCAGCCACGCCACCAGCATGGCGGCGCGCTCGGCTCAAGCGTCGCCCCTTGAGTCTCTGGGGGCTTCCGGATCGGGCCTTCTCACGCAGCGCCGCCTCGTAGGCATCGAGCGCCTGCTTGAATTGACGCTGTTTGACCCTTGGAATGACCTCGACGAACAGGGCCACGACGACCCCAGTCCACAGCGCCAACCCCAGCGCATAGAGGAGGTCGGCCACCAGTTTCAATGGCTCCGTCGTCACCGACGCTTTGAGCACATAGCCACCGACATACGCGGCGAGGCCAAGCACGAAGCCGATCCCCAGGCTCCAAAGCACCATGCGCTGCCCAGAAACGGACTGCCGCATCTGCGTCAGGTGCTCCCCCATCCAGGCAAGCTCCTCGTCACTGTAGCGGTGTGGAGCGTCCTCCGCTCCGTCCTTCTCTATTTCTCTGGTCATGGTCGACCCTCCTCATCGGCAGTGCAGCTTCGTGGCGTCACTCGGCGGCCGTCAAGGGCTCAGCCGCATGCCGGGCGACGCTCAATCTACGCCAGCGCCGGTTGCCCCAAACGGCGCAACCGGCCCAGGTAGGGGCCGCGAAAGCCCATTCCTCGCCGCTGATATTGCTGAGATAAGGGCGGCTGGTCATATCTCCCATTCTACCTGCGCGGCGTCGTCAGTTCATAATATGTTCTTAGAGGGCAGCCTCTGAGCAGCCTCCTGTCACCGACTTGGTCGGGGCAGACGGCCTTGTCTAGTTGAGATCCTGTGGCTGTCAAATTGGCTCTCAAATCGATGATGACTCCCGCCGCTGTAGATCGACACTTCTCCAATGGAGCTGCGTTTCCCGATGACAAAAGAGCGAGGTTGAGAGTTGACCGAGATGACTCAAGAAACACCTCCCTGCGCGCCTACAATGGCCCCTGGAGGCGTTTTCGCAGACGAGACGCCCCTTGATCCTTACAGGTCAGATTGCTTGATCATGCTGTTCAGTGAGGGCGAGCGGGAGCGTGGACAAGTAGGCCGAGAGGCGTTCATAGGCTTCGTCTGATATTGTGATGTCGAGCCCGCATTGCTGCGCCAATGCGGCGAATGGCGCGTGCCACGATGCTGGTGGCGCAGGCAGCGTCTGCGGGATGGCATGCGTCCGGCGGCGCGTGAAGGTCGCCTCCAGCGCCTGCATGACAGTATTTGTGTCCGGCAGTCCTAACCTGAGCAAGAGCACGAGGTCGACCAGATCCATGACGCGCGTGTTCTCGCGCTGGCCATCGCGCGGCAAGGAGTAGGCGTGGACCTTCTCGGCGAATTGCTGCACTAGGCGCATGACCGCGATACGGACCGCTGGAATCTCGGCGAAGGCCAGTGTTTTATGTCCGGTGAGCCAGTCCGCTGGCATAATCACTGCATCTCCCAACCCAACGTCGAGGTGGAAGCGAGCGAAGCGCCGTCCAGCAAGGACAACCTCCACGGGGAAGCGCGCTCCACCGTAGGGAGCGGCGTCGAGATCGGCGATGGGCGCGCCGATGCGGAAGACGAACCAATCATCGAGGTCGCGCTCAGCAGCCTCCTGTAAGCGGTCGCGGACGATGGTGATGGGATCAGCCGTGACGTCTCCACCAAGACGTGCGGGTACGGGAACCGCCAGATCAATATCGTTCGTGGCCCGCGCATTCTGCGCCTGATCCTGGCGGAGGCGTAGCTCGAACGCATAGCCGCCTTTGAGCAGCCAAGGCGGATCAGCGTCCACGAAGAGGCGCGCCAGCAGACGCTCGAACGCCACCTGACGGCGCAGGCGTTCCAGTTGACACTCCGCACGGGCTAAAGCCCGGCGGATTCTCAGGCTACGCACAGCCCAACGGCTCACGTTAGCGCCCGAAGGTTCTGCCCGAACCCACTGGAGGTTGACTCCATCGCGGCGTGGCTTGAGCTCAACGACCGCCGCTCAAGCGGAGCGCACCTCGTCCAAGACGGGTTACGGCTTTTACCCGTGGGAACGACATTCCACGGAACCCCGTAAGAGGAGGTGCTTGGTGCGGTGCAAAATGTCCTGCCCACCTCTTCTCGCACAACGGGGAGGACACGGCAATGGACGCAGGACGCATGGCGAACGCCCCCAACCGCCTCACCGCACGGGTTGAAATCCCGGCGGCTTGCGGCGGGCGAAAGCCCAATAAGGTCAAACGACTTCATACCGATGCTGCCCATTGGCGTGATGAATTCCTTGAATTGGCCATACCCTGTGCTTACTTTGACGAAGGCCACCATCTCTTCTAGTCGGGATATATTGAGCGCGACACGCGAACTCTTGAAGTCCTTGAACACCGTTTCAACAACAGCGCGCATGGGTATCCTGCCTCGATAGGCGCTGGCGCGGAGCATGTCTAGAAGCACCTCAGAGGAAATAGAGGTCGCAAAGGTACCGCCTGGTTGAAGGTTTGTGGGGAACTGTTTATTCGTCCACGGTTTCACTGCTGTCAGCGCCTCGGTAACTCCGCGAACGAGCAGACGCGCTCCATTAAGCGTGACTGGCTGGTAGCCTATGTTTGCTATAGTGATCAATAACACGATGCCTGATGTCTTCTGATGGGTTGGATTGATGCCCCATTGAAGTGCAACTTTGAGCGTCCTCTGCTTTTCTCGCAGTGTTACTGCCAGGCTAATTGTGCCTGTTACCAATCCGCCAATGCCTGCGATTGCTGCGATCCAATCCACAGTCATTTCTCCGCCCTTAGCAGTCTAACCTTTGCCCGATTCACTATCAGTAAGGATTTGACGCAGCTCCCTCTTTATGGCTCACGTTAAGGACATGATACGTGATGAAGGGGATGTAGTATTGGACGATAGACATCTTGGTTGCAAATCGCGGTAATGCAGCCACATCAAAACCTGTCACTTCCGCGCTACGCCTCCGTGGCTGTCAAAGTGGCTGTCAAAACGCGAAAGGACCGTATCCTTGGTGAGATACGGTCCGCAGAAATGCCCATGAAATCAGGTTAAACGTGGTGAGCCCCCCCGGACTCGAACCGGGAACCCGCTGATTAAGAGTTAGATCGTTGCATGCGCTGTGCGTGAGGCTTGAATACAAGGCTGGTTGGGCCGATAAGCGATGCGCTGTGCGTCGAATCAGCGGGTCTACGAAGACACGATAACAAACGCGTGAGCAGACTGTCATGGTCGGTACGTGCATGAGCGTACACATCAGGTGTCATTGCCTGTCTCCTGGCGCCTCTGAGTCGCTCCCAGCTCTGCCTGGTGGCCAGCGTGTTATCGCGGGTTAGAACAGAGTGCCTTGGTCCGACGACTCAGCGCTACCAGAACCGTTTGCGCCACGTCGTTTCTGCGCCGCGTCAATACGACGCTTGAACCACTCGGTCACTTCTGCCCAGCGCGCTTCTGGAATCTGCTCGTACTTGCCGACGCGGAAGTGCTGGCGCAACTCGTCGTGAATGGTCGCGTACGCGACGCCGCTCACCTCATGGAGGCGCTTTACCCCCGCCTGGACGGTGCGCTGATGCTCTGGAGAGAGGGTGGCCGGCCCTAATCGGTCGAGAATCTCCGGCACCAAGCGTGTGATCTCCTCGACCGATTCCAGCCGCGATTCTACGCTGTCGCGCCACTGCTCTATGTCGGCCTGCCAGCGATACCAGGCGGCCATCTGCTCGTGATACGCAGCCCAGGCATCTGGGGAGGCGTCGGTCGAGGGGCGCGCCGGCTTCGTGATCGGCTCAGCAGGAACGAGGCTTGGTGGCGCAGCCAATTCAGCGCGCCGCTGGGCGAAGTGGCGGTAGAGCGCATCCGCCGCCTCACGTTTGTAGGCTTTGATAGCCTCACGCTTCTCTGGCGCAACGCGTGAGAGTTGGATGCCAGTAAGCCAGGTTGGAATCGCCCAGGCAGTCAGCATCTCCACAGTTTGCGCACCACCGTCTGTCTCGACGCGCACCGGAACCAGCTGATCCACCAGGATGTCATCATCGCGGATTCGCCTCACCTGTCCTTGGCGCTCAAGCTGAAGTGCATCGCACATATTGCGCAGGGATGCCGCTATACGTCCATCTGGCAACCGCGCAGCGATGATCTGACGGTCGTAAAAGGGAACCGTATCCTGTTCGACGGGGAGAATAGCCTGCTCTTGCTCGTCGGCCATGCACGCAGCTCCTGTCTGGATTTCCAAGGGGATCACATGATGTGATCCCCATAGGCATCAACTTTAGCGGATGACGCCGACGAATCTTCGGCGGTGACAAGCAGAAGCTCTTCTGGCATCATGGAGCACTCAACGACACGCGCATCGTACCTCGGCGTGAGAGGTGCTCCCATGACCAGCGTCGCAGACCTGGCGCAGACGCTCCAGACACTCTTGACCACGACCGCCGACCACAGCGCGGCGCAATCCGGCTGCATCCGACGGTGCCGAAAGCTCACCGGCGCTAGCTTGGTGCAGACGCTTGTGCTCGGCTGGCTCCATCAGCCGGAGGCCACACTCCATAATCTTGCCCAGATGGCAGCAACGCTGGGTGTGCAGATCAGCCCGCAAGGACTGGATCGTCGCTTTACGGAGCAGACGGCGATCTGCCTCAAACAGGTGCTGGAGGCGGCTGTGACCCAGGTTTTTGCGAGCGATCCCGTCGCTATCCCGCTCCTGCAACGCTTCCCGGCGCTCCTGGTGCAAGATAGTTCCATCGTGCTGCTCCCGGCCGCCTTGGCCGACACCTGGCGCGGGTGCGGGTCGGCAGACCCGCAGACGGCAGCGGCTGCCGTCAAACTGCAAGTCCGCCTCGACTTGCTCACAGGAGCGTTGCAAGGCCCGTTGCTTCAAGACGGGAGGGTTCATGACCTCAAGGCCCCTGCCCAAACCCTGGATCTGCCGGCCGGTGCGCTGCGCGTGGCCGACCTGGGCTACTTCAGCCTGGACATCCTTCAGCGCTTGAGCGCCAGTGAAGGGTTCTGGTTGACCCGCTGGCAAGCTGGAACCGTTGTCCTCGACGAACACGGACGACGAGTGGACCTGCTCCCATGGCTAGCTGCTCACGGTGATGTGCCCGTGGACTCTCCGGTGCGGCTCGGGCAGACATATCGCCTTCCAGCCCGACTGCTCGCGGTGCGCGTGCCGCCTGAAGTGGCCAAGCTGCGCCGCAGTCGATTGCACGCCGAAGCGCAGCGGCGCTGCCAGGCGGTGAGTCCAGTGCGCCTGGCAGCCGCCGACTGGACCATCTATCTGACGAATGTGCCTGCCGAGCGCCTCACGCTGCAGGAAGCGCTGGTCCTGGGGCGTGCACGCTGGCAGATCGAGCTGCTGTTCAAACTCTGGAAGAGCCAGGGAGGCATTGACGAGTCCCGCAGCGCGCATCCCTGGCGCATCCTGTGCGAGCTCTATGCCAAGCTCCTGGCCATGGTCATCCAACACTGGGTGCTGCTGACGAGCTGTTGGGGCTGTCCTGACCGCAGCCTCGTCAAGGCGTCGCAAACCGTTCGCAGCTATGCGCTCATGCTGGCGACGGCGTTGGCTGGCCTCGTGCAGATGCAGATGGTCTTAGAGCAGATGGGGCGATGTGTAGCGGCAGGATGTCGCATGAATCCGCGCAAGCAGCATCCCACTACCTCTCAACTGCTGCTGGCTGCCTCTGGCTGTCACGGCGCCTGATCTCGTAGAGTTGGCTCAGCGCGGAACGAAGTTCTCGAAGAAGGCGTAGAGGAACAGGAGCGCGAGCACCCCCATGCTGAGCCCGATGGTGGCCAGCGGCAGCAGCCGGTCGCGCACATGGAGGGTGGTGACGAAGCCCCCCAGCTCCCGCCGCCACTCCAGCCGCAGGACCGCCAGCAGGCACAACATAATAGCCAGCACCGGGCCGAGCAGCGTGGCGGCGGTGAAGACCGCGCTCACGGCGCCCAGCTGTGCGTTACTTCCGAGGGCGTCGAGCGCCGCGTAGAATGGGTTGCCCGGCGCCAGGTGACGGGTGAGACTCACCACCTCGAGGTAGAGGGCGGGGACCACGAGGAGGAAGGCGAAGTTGGCGAGGGTGGCAATGCGTAGGCGCGGGGTGGATCTGGGCATGGTTTGGCCTCCGGACAGAGCGAGCAGCGGGACACATAGCGGACGCAGAGCGCGTGG
Organism: uncultured bacterium; assembly: GCA_963733745.1. Taxonomy (GTDB): domain Bacteria; phylum Chloroflexota; class Ktedonobacteria; order Ktedonobacterales; family JADMIN01; genus DASWAC01. The sequence continues at coordinate 3,958 of CAVTFE010000041.1, read as the reverse complement.
ACATGTCGGCCATGTACGGCGACCACTGCCCATCCGCCTGCTCCACAGTGTACTAGACGCGAGACGGCACGCGGCGCACCTGCGTGCAGGAGCACTCGCTACCAGAACCGAGAGCGGCGAGGCGACAAGGTGGCTCTGGGGAGAGCTTGGTCACCAAGAGGAACATTCTATCGCCGCCAGCTTACCTTAAATTGATGCGTATGGGGATCACATCATGTGATCCCCTTGGAAGGCAATCCTGGCGTCTACATCCGCTATCGAGGCAGCGCTTACACTGCTTCTGATGTTCATGCCGCTTGCGGCAAGTTGCGGCTTGCTATGCTTTCCAGTGATCCATCTGCCATCTATTCAGCGGCACCGCTCACGGCTGTTCGCTTGTCTCTTGCTAGAACCACTATACCATTCGCTCCTCATTGATACTCTCGGCTGAGACAAGTGGCAAACTTCCTTTGTAGGCGCCCACGAGGACAGAGATATTCGTCTTCCTGTTCTGAGGCATACCATACGCCGCCGTGCCTGGGCCGGCCTGACGCTCACGAAGGGTATGGCTTGTCAAGCCATCCTGGTCGCGGCGTTCAACTATCGGCGCACATCAGGAATGTGCCAGCCCACATTCCGCACCTCGATTCAGCGTTTTGTTGGAATTATCGGAATCAGTCCAAATACTGGCGCCATGAGGCTTTGTAACAGTCGACCGAACATATTCCCAGATCACCGATACCTTGATGCGCCGTGGGCAACGGCGTCGATTCTGCGCGGTTCACGCGAAAATAGATTCCCCGTGTAGCAATCTTCCTTTGTTACAACTGACCCTGCGAAGTAGCTCCTAAGCCAGAAATAGCCTGGGGTCGTCGGGGTCAGAGAATATAGCGAAAAGTGCGTATTCTGCGGTGCGGAATGTGGGTGCCAGCAAGACCCGATTACAAAACGTCAGCCGCTGAAGAAGTGTAGTTGGGGCTGCTATTGGAGCCAGGAATGCGTTAGCCAAGATGCGAATTCGCGGGTAATCTGCAGAAGGAAGCGGAGGATCAGCCGCTCGTCGATGCGCTGTGCGTGAGGAATAGAAAAAGAGAACGGAAGCTTTCGCTCCCGTTCCTGCCTACTCTGGTGAGCCCCCTCGGACTCGAACCGAGAACCCGCTGATGAAGAGGTAGCCTTTTCAGCTTTTTCTGCTCGCCTGGCGCACACGCCGATGTGAAGCCACTTCTATGCCATACCGTAATGCAACAGAAACCATCAGTTAGCTGCTTGACCGAGTATACCATAGATCGTAATTTCATTTGGGATATGTCGGCCGCGTGAGAAGACAGCTAGAGACGTGGCTTCGATCTCTAGATAGCATCACGGGCGATCTGTGGCCCAGTATCCAGTTCGTACTTGGGCCGCAGCACTGGTCAGGTAGACCGCAAGTCTGCCTGCCCTTCGAAGAGTTGAGCAAGTTATCAGCGGCGCAGAGCATGTGTCTGTATCTCCAGCCAAGATACAGCGGGCGTGAATACTGACGTCCCGTCAAAGAATTGAGACGGGATTGAGAAGGCGGGCCGCCCTGGTGGATCCAGAGAGACCTGCAGGGCTAACGCATGAGACTCAGATGAGCAATTGAGCCATGAAGGCATCATTCCAAGCGGCCTGTTTTCGTAGTCCTCGCACACTGCCTGGCCGTACTGTGATGGATCAGATTGATGGCGATTTTTCGCAGCAAAGCGAGGTTGTGCCGAGCATGCTGGTCTCGGACGCGGGACGTATCTTCCTGAAACGTGACATCCAACACCCAATGCAGACTGTTCTCGATGGATCAGTGCTGGCGTATCGCTGCCATCTGCCGCTCATCTTCGACTGACAAACTGGAGAGAAAAAACCGCTTTTCTGCCGTAACTCCTCCATCTGGTTTGACCATCCGAATTGATTCCACCGCCAGAATGCCTTGTATTCCAGGCTATTGTTCCAACGTTCAGCTCGGTTCGCACTGGATGCACAAACACCCGGCGCCCAGTGAGACGACCATGACGTTCGTCGAAGGTATCCAGCACTGGCTTCAACGAAGTCGGCACGGCAAAGGCATGCTCCGCAAACCAGCTTTCCACCGCTTGCAAGGTATGGGCGTGATTCCCTTTCACCGTGAGCACGCAGTCAGCATGCCGATCAAGAATCGTCTGAGCCATGGCTTTCTGGCAGCCGGCAGCATCGATGGTGACCAGCCCACCGCAGAGAGCCAAACCAGCGAGGAGAGCAGGAATGGCGGTCATCTCGTTGCACTTGCGGTCCACCGCTTCCTGCCCGAACACTAGCCGTCGCTCACTGGCCCACGCACTCACCAGGTGCACTGGCGATTGTTCCCGCTTCCGATCAAATGAGTGCCGGACCGTCTTTCCATCGATGGCCACATGGCCGACCTGATCGGTTCCCAGCCACTGCCCGATCCAGTGGCGAAAACACCGCTCAAAATGGGTGGGATCACTCAGCATGAACACCCGACGAAAGGTGTCATGCGAGGGAATGCCATTCTTCAACGTCAGAAAGCTTCTCAGCCACGCTTCCTTACTCTTGGCATACAGCGCAATGTCATTCCAGTTCTCCGCGCAGGCAATCACTCCACAGATGGCCATGATCAGAATCTCTAGCAGGTCATACTCCACTTTGTAGTCACATCTGGGGTCGTCGATCTCGGAAAATGCCTCGATGAGTTGTTCGAGCAAGGGAGTCACTCCGATCATTCACTCCTATCATTATGGAATGGTGACCTTACTGTAACTCCTCAGCCTATCCCCATTTCTCATGCGTTAGCCCTGGAGAGACCTGCCTATGTACGATGTGGCGCCCTCACCAATAATCCCGCGCAGGCATCCCTCCGACGATCGCTAAACTGAGGTGGATGGGAAGGCGTCTGCAGACCCACAATCGGCAATGGTGTAGTTTGCAGTCCGCGAAATCGCGCAGGCAGACTGCCATTGCGCATCCGGGCTGAAGCCTGTCATGCGCTTGCAGAAGTGGGTCAGCGTGACGCCGCTCAGGAAAGCTACGCTGCGGTCACCGTGATCGTGGCCTGCATGCTGGGATGGATCGTGCACGTGATCTGGTAGGACCCCGCCGTGGGAAACGTGACCGTCTTGTTGTCACCCGGCGTGAGGTCGAGGCCAGCTGACGCGCTGAACTCGCTTGGCGCACCCGTGGCGGCGGTGAACTGCCCACTTGTTCCCGTCACCAAGTGATGCGTCCCGCCGGATGAGTCATCAAAGGTCACCGACTCCCCGGGCTTGATAGTGACGTTTGTGGTCCCGCTAAAGCTACTCGCGCCCAGACTAATCGTGGCGCTGCCGCTACCAGCGCCCGCGCCGCAGGCGGCAAGCAGAGTCAGCAGCACAGCAAGCCCAACAGTGACTGACAATCGACGCATAGTCCTTCGCCCTGCTTTCCATAGGTGTGGGGATCTTCTCCTTGCAGGCGCCGCTATCGCCCCACAGGCGCTCGCATAGGTGGTAATACGGGCCGCTGTTACGGTACCACTGTGTCGCAAGAAACGGGGGAGACAAGGAATAACCGGCGCGAACTCCTCAGCTGCGGGCTCTCTAAGGCGCCTCTGTGGGTAGCGCTATGCGCGTCGTACGCATGGCCGTCGCATGGCCGTCGCATGGCCGTCGCATGGCCGTCGCATGGCCGTCGCATGGCCGTCGCATGGCCGTCGCATGGCCGTCGCATAGAGGTTGGTCACCTGGCGATCGCCGGTACTGACCCCCACATACATGCTAACAGGCAAGCTGGTGTGGGATGGCGTGTCGTCTGTCATTTTGGCAGCAGGATGGCGCTAGTACTTGGTGCGGAGTAGGCGTCTTGTTACAGCCGCCATGGACTTCGCACTGAGAGGCAGGTAGCTAGGTGGCCGCGAGCGCCTGCTGTAACCCCCTCACGTATACGTACACGGGCAGGACACCCGTAGCCTAGATACCGTGCAGCGTTCAGT
>CAVTFE010000040.1:0-19671 GCA_963733745.1 uncultured bacterium | reverse complement strand
CTAGGCTGTTTGGCCGATTCAGCGCTGGACGTTTGCCGGTGCTATCCTCTTGTGTGGAACAGTCTGCACAGCGCTAGGAGCGCGCCCCATGAGCCAGCAGCCCATGACCCAAGAAGACCAAGACAACGCAAAGGAGTGGGCGAGGATCAGCATGCGCGAATATGAACATTATGGCGTGCCTATGGACCTGTTGCCTGCGTCCGCAAACGGTCCCTTGCGCTTTCCGTGGTCCATCTCCTCCCGCCCAATCACCGAGATAGCGCTGTAACTCCTTCTCTCGGAACTCGTTGATCTGGTCACCCCACCGCTTGCCGACCGCCCCTGGATGCGGGCATGCGCTTGTCGTCTGCTGCTCACTCATCGCTCACTCCTCTCGCTCGCCATGCCTAGTAGTAGAGGAAGCGGCAAGTGTCTGTCTGCCCATCGGCAGCCGACTCCGAGGTACGCTCTTCAGAGCAGCTACGGCGACGCGAAGAGAAACGACTCCAAGCGAGGGCCAACTCTGTGAGATGAGGAGGCAGGAGATGGAGACGCTGTTTGCCCACATGGGCTACGAACTGATCGAGACCCAGCCTGGCCAGGACGGGAAACGAACATACCTGCTGCGCGATCTGAACAGGAAGAGCATTGTCATGCTCTCACCCGAAGCGCTCGCGCAACTGGCCGAGGACTTGAACACGTTTCTTCAAGCCAAAGAGATTGAGACCGGGGTGTCTATTTAGCCCAGGAGGAGGCGACCGAGGATCGACGGATGAGACGGGCGCAGGATCATCGGCTGGTCTGATTGGGTGGGCGGTGACAACCACAAGCACGCGGTCATGGTCCTTGACGACTGGACGCGCTATGTGATCCACGAAGAGGCGGAACCAGTCCTTTCTTACGGGCGCGCGTAAGAACGGCCGGCGCGGGGGGTGCGTGCCATCATCGCCAGTCGTGCACCGTGGGCGGGCCGGTCGCGTGAGGAAGAAGGCTGACAATGATCGACAAGCAAGACGATAAGCAGGCTATTTTGCCTCCGCTTGCCACTCGTTGGCCCCGTCCCACGTGAGAGTGACTGGCACGGCGGCGTTTTGCTTCGTGTCCCACTCCATACTTTTCTCGGTGAAAAGCGCGAGGCTTGCTTCCTCTGGGTCTGCGTAGGTCGCTGTGCTGAACTTGCCCTCCTCTCGTACACCGTGACCTCGATTCGGCCATCCGGCAGTCGTTCAGCGCCGACGCTCGCATACCCCCATGCCTGATTCGCATTGCTCGCCTTCCCAACCAGTGACTGCTCTAACGCCTCTCGCAGTGTCGCCATGCTGTTACGCCCCTCTCGCCTTCTCCACGCCGGACTTCTTGCAGGCAGTGATCACGCTGCAGTGTAGCACGCGCCAGGAACGGTCTGCGCAGGCGCCTCCCGGCGTGCGGGCCATTGTCGACATCTAATATCGTCCGCTTCCTGACGTCCTCCTCGCAGAAGATCATGCAATGCTGACAGCATAGCCAGCAGCACAAGCGACGCCGGACTTTCAACAAGGTGCACCCCCCAGTGCACGACACCCTCATCAGTCAAGGATAATTTACTCAAAGAAATCCATAGTTATCTATATTGCCAAATAGTTACTTATCTGGTATATTAGAGGGGAAAGGGGGGACGCCGTGAGCGAATCGGACGACCCGCACGACAAAAGCGACTACATGACGGCGGGCGAAGCGCGCGAGTTGCTGGGCATCTCACGGCCCAAGATGGCGCGGCTATTGAAAGATGGCGTGCTGACTGCGCGCGTTGATCCGTTGGACAAACGCAGTAAGCTTGTGAGTCGCGCCGCTGTGCAAGCATTGGCGGCGCGCTCAAAAAAGGAAAAGGCCGCCTAGACCAAGGCTAGACGGCCCTGCCAGACGTGAGCGGTTAGGCGCTCGCGCCGGCGTTCTTCAGTGTAGCAGGAGAGCACACAAATGGGCAGACGTGTCGAAACCGCACCACTGCCGCGCATCGCCGCGACCTACGCACGCGTCAGCACACTCACGCAGGATAGCGCCGACAAGACGTCGCTGGACACCCAGGAGGCGGGGTGCCAGCGCTGGGCGCGTGGGCATGACTGGCTGCTGGATGAGCGCTTCACCTACCGCGACCGCCACAGCGGCGAAGAGTTATGGGAGCGGCCAGAACTAACAAAGCTGCGTGAGGCGGCGCGCGCTCGGTCGTTCGGTGTGCTGGTCTGCCACAGCATTGACCGTCTCTCGCGTGACCCCATCCATTTGGGCATCCTGCTGGATGAACTCGCGCGTCAGGGTATCGGCGTGCAGTTCGTGACCGAGGAGTTAGATGACAGCCCAGAGGCGGCGCTGATTCGCTTCATCAAAGGCTACGCGCGACAAGTGGAGAACGAGCGCCGCCGCGAGCGCATCATCCGCGCGATGCGCGCGAGTAGAGCGTGGGCAGCCGGTCGCAACCGGTCGCGCCCCATACGGCTATGCATGGGCGGACGAGCGCAAAACCAGGCTCATCCCCAACCCGCTAACTGCGCCGATTGTGCAGCGAATCTTTCGTGATTACGCCGCCGGTATGACGCTACGGCAGCTTGCGGCGGCGCTCACGGCTGATGGCATCCCGACCCCAACCGGCAAGCGTCCCCATTGGAATCCGGTGGTGATAGCATACCTCTTGCGCGCATCGCTCTATTGGGGTGAACCGGTGACGCTCAAGACACGGAGCGAAGCTGTCCCACTTGACCAGCGCGCATTCTACCGGAGCAAGTCGCGCGCGGTGGTCCTCCCGCACGAAGAGCGTGCCAAATTGTCGCCAGACGTCGCCCCACCACTCGTCTCGCCCGTCGTGGCCGCCGCTGTGCAGCGAAGACTACGCCTCAATCAGCAACTCGCCACGCGCAGCGCCAAAAACCCAGAATCGGCTCTGCTGCGTGGCCTGGCGCGCTGTGGACTCTGCGGCGGCGTCCTCCGCGCCAACCGTGTCCACTCCAACCAGCGCCTCGACGGTACCATACCCGTGCGCTATGTCTGCCGGAACGCGCTCAGAGTGAAGGCGGATCACGAGCACGGACGTTTTTGCACGCCGCACATCATCCAGGGCGACACGCTGGACACTGCGGTGTGGGAGAAGGCCGCAGCAGCGCTGCGCGACCCGGACCTCATCCGGCAAAAACTAGAGCGCATGCGCGAGGCTGACCCGCCGGGGACGGCTGATCTAGCGGCGCTGGATGGCCGCGTAGCGGCGCTGAGTCGCAAGATCAGCAGTCTGATGGAGACCGCCGAGTATGCCACCGACGCGGACGCCCGCAGCGAACTGGCGGCGCAGATTGACTTGTACACCCAGCAGAAGCGTCAGACAGAGGCCGAACGCGCGCAAGTAACACAGCTATCCGCCGCGTGGGACCGCGAGCGCATGCTACTCGAAACACTGACCGAGCAGATAGCGCACGTCGCCGCCAATCTAGAAAGCTGGGGCTACGCAGAGAAGCGCGCGGCGCTGCTGGCGCTCAAGGCCGAAGTGACTGTACATGCGCCAAGCCACACCACACGGGCGGAGTTGACCATCCGGCTGCCCATTCGCGGCCAACTCACGCTTCCACCACCGTTGGGAGTACTCGGTAGCCCTGAAAGTTGTGATGTGCGGTATAATCACTCGTTGGGGGATTGGTTTCACTGTGCGCGTATTGCGCCGCAACGACGCGAGGAGCATGCGCGTAGAAGATGGCAGGGGAGGAGCGACGACTTGAACGCCTACGAGCAACTGGAAGCGATCCGCGACCGCCTGGAAGAGAACAGCACCGATCAAAAATCCATCGAGATGGTCGAGAAGTTTCTGAAGCGCGCCGAGTCCGAACGCTATAGCGCCACCTCTGTGCCAGAGATCATGATGCTGCGCCATCTGATCAAACAGCGTGAGGCGCTGGACAACTTCGAGGTCTACAACGACTTGCAGGAGTTCATCGGCGAGATCGAGGGCCGCCGCGCGTCTCGGGATGAGGACGCCGCGCCCGCCGCCTACGAGGAAGAGCATCACCCGAAGCCCAAGAGCTATTACAAGGCGCAGCGCGAGAAAGAGCGCGACAACAGCTAGTCTCGCTTCCCTTCCCGCTGCCTTCGCGAGGACGCTCGCGTTTTTGTAGATACGTTGCGCCGCGTGTGTCTTCTGTGCGACCGCCTGCTCGCTGCCTCTCAATCTCCCCTGTCTCCTGGCGCTGGATCTTCCAGCTTCGTCACGCCTGACTCGAAGGTCATATCTCCTCATCTCTACCCTCCGTTGGCGATGGGTACGCGCTATCATTCTGCGCTGATGGATGTGGCGTTAGTCAGCCAGATTCATATCGGTGAGAGAACTCTCAGAAAACAGGCGTGCGCAACCCTAACTCATGCGCTCCTCCGCGCGTATACTCTGTGCAGAGTCAGCGTCTAGCCTCCTCGCACTTTTCCCAAGGAGACAAGGGCACCTGATGGGAGTGACCAGCCATGCTGACGCGAAACCGACCGAGTTGGTATAAGCCCGACAATGGGCTGGCGGCGCGTATGGTGTTGACGATGTTCCTGCTGGGTGCGGTGTATGTCGGCTTCGTCGCAGCGCTCTACTTCGCCTTTCCAAACATCGGCTTTTTACCGCTGCTGCTGATCGCGGTGGCGATCGCGGCGATCCAGTTCTTCTTCTCTGACAAGATCGCGCTCGCCTCGATGGGCGCGCAGGAGGTCTCGGAGCAGAAGAGCCAGATCTGCATGCGATGATTGCTCGATTGGCGGCACAGGCGAATCTGCCCAAACCACGCATCGCCGTCATCGAAACCAACCTGCCCAATGCCTTCGCCACGGGCCGCAGTAAGAACGACGCTGTCGTCGCGGTGACGCGAGGCGCTATGCGGGAGTTGCCGCCGCAGGAGCTTGAGGCCGTTCTCGCGCACGAGCTGACGCACATCATCAACCGCGACATGCTCGTGATGACGGTGGCGACCTTCTTCTCGATGGTCATCTCGCTGATCGTGCAGAACATGTTCTGGATCGGCGCATTCGGTGGCGGCGGGTATGGCGGCGGGCGGCGCGGTGGCAACAACGACAATGGCGGTGGGGTCATCATCGCGATCCTTGCTTCAGTGATCGCCTATGTCGCCAGCTTCATCCTGATCCGCACGCTCTCGCGCTATCGCGAGCTGGCGGCTGACCGCGGCGCGGCGCTCATCACCGGCGCGCCACAGAACCTGGCTTCGGCGCTGGTCCGCATCGACGGGATCCTCCACGGTCAGGGTGGCGTCAGCATCCCCAAGAAGGCTTCCGCCAGGCTGAGGCGGTGAACGCGCTCTTCATCGTGCCGGCGCTCAAGGGCGACGAGGCCGCCTCGCTCTTCTCCACGCACCCCTCCATCGAGGAGCGTGTCGCGCAGCTCAACGAGATGCAGCGCCAGATGGAGCAGGCGCACTACGACGGCCCCCTCTGCTCCGTCCCCTCGCGCGCTGTGCACTCTGCGGCGGCGTCCTCCGCGCCAACCGTGTCCACTCCAACCAGCGCCTCGACGGTATCATACCCGTGCGCTATGTCTGCCGGAACGCGCTCAGAGTGAAGGCGGATCACGAGCACGGACGTTTTTGCACGCCGCACATCATCCAGGGCGACACGCTGGACACTGCGGTGTGGGAGAAGGCCGCAGCAGCGCTGCGCGACCCGGACCTCATCCGGCAAGAACTAGAGCGCATGCGCGAGGCTGACCCGCCGGGGACGGCTGATCTAGCGGCGCTGGATGGCCGCGTAGCGGCGCTGAGTCGCAAGATCAGCAGTCTGATGGAGACCGCCGAGTATGCCACCGACGCGGACGCCCGCCGCGAACTGGCGGCGCAGATTGACCTGTACACCCAGCAGAAGCGTCAGACAGAGGCCGAACGCGCGCAAGTAACACAGCTATCCGCCGCGTGGGACCGCGAGCGCATGCAACTCGAAACACTGACCGAGCAGATAGCGCACGTCGCCGCCAATCTAGAAAGCTGGGGCTATGCAGAGAAGCGCGCGGCGCTGCTGGCGCTCAAGGCCGAAGTGACAGTATATGCGCCAAGCCACACCACGCGGGCGGAGTTGACCATTCGGCTGCCCATTCGCGGCCAACTCACGCTTCCGCCGCCGCTGGGAGTACTTGGTAGCCCTGACAGTTGTGATGTGCGGTATAATCTCCAGTTGGGAGACTGGTTTCGCTTGCGTATATTGGCGCGACGCCGCGACGAGTATACGCGCGAATGACAGGGGAGGAGCGACAACTTGAACGCCTACGAGCAACTGGAAGCGATCCGCGACCGCCTGGAAGAGAACGGCGCGAATGAAAAATCCATCGACCTGGTCGAGAAGTTTCTCAAGCGCGCCGAGTCCGAACGTTATAGCGCCACCTCAGTGCCGGAGATCATGATGCTGCGCCACCTACTCAAGCAGCGCGAGGCGCTGGACAACTTCGAGATCTATAACGACCTGCAGGAGCTGATGGGCGAGATCGAGGGCCGCCGCGCGTCTCGAGATGAGGACGCCGCGCCCGCCGCCTACGAAGAAGAGCATCGCCCGAAGCCCAAGAGCTACTACAAGGCGCAGCGCGAGAAAGAGCGCGACAACGGCTAGTCTCGCTTCCTTTTCCGCTGCCTTCGCGATGACGCTCGCGTTTTTGTAGATGCGTTGCGCCGCGTGTGCCTTCTGTGCGACCGCCTGCGCGCATGTCCTGTTCTTCCCAGTCTCCTGGCGCTGGATCTTCCAGCTTCGTGGCGCCTGACACGTAGGTCAGTTCTCCCCCTCTCTCCTCTCCTTTAACGATGCGTGTGCGCTCTATTGTGCGCCGATAAGTGTGGCGTCACTCAACCAGGCTTATCTCGATGAGAGAACTCTCAGAAAACAGGCCTGCGCAACCCTAACTCATGCGCTCCTCCGCGCGTATACTATGTGCAGAGTCAGCGTCTAGCCTCCTCGCACTTTTCCCAAGGAGACAAGGGCGCCTGATGGGAGTGACCAGCCATGCTGACGCGAAACCGACCGAGTTGGTATAAGCCCGACAATGGGCTGGCGGCGCGTATGGTGTTGACAATGTTCCTGCTGGGCGCGGTCTATGTCGGCTTCGTCGCGGCGCTCTATTTCGCTTTTCCAAACATCGGGTTTTTACCGCTGCTGCTGATCGCGGTGGCGATCGCGGCGATCCAGTTCTTCTTCTCTGACAAGATCGCGCTCGCCTCGATGGGCGCGAAGGAGGTCTCGGAGCAGGAAGAGCCAGATTTGCACGCGATGATTGCTCGGTTGGCGGCGCAGGCGAATCTGCCCAAGCCGCGTATCGCCGATCATCAACACCGAATCTGCCCAACGCCTTCGCCACAGGCCGCAGCAAGAACGACGCCGTCATCGCGGTGACGACCGGCGTCATGCAGGAGTTGCCGCCGCAGGAGCTTGAAGCCGTTCTCGCGCATGAACTGACGCACATCATCAACCGCGACATGCTCGTGATGACGGTGGCGACCTTCTTCTCGATGGTCATCTCGCTGATCGTGCAGAACATGTTCTGGATCGGCGCATTCGGTGGCGGCGGGTATGGCGGCGGGCGGCGCGGTGGCAACAACGACAATGGCGGCGGGGTCATCATCGCGATCCTTGCTTCAGTGATCGCCTATGTCGCCAGCTTTATCCTAATCCGCACGCTCTCGCGCTATCGCGAGCTGGCGGCTGACCGCGGCGCGGCGCTCATCACCGGCGCGCCACAGAACCTGGCTTCGGCGCTGGTCCGCATCGACGGGATCATCCACGGTCAGGGCGGTGTCAGTATCCCCAAGAAGGACTTCCGCCAGGCCGAGGCGGTGAACGCGCTCTTTATCGTGCCGGCGCTCAAGGGCGATGAGGTCGCCTCGATCTTCTCCACGCACCCCTCCACCGAGGAGCGTGTCGCGCGGCTCAACGAGATGCAGCGCCAGATGGAGCAGGCGCACTACAACGGCTAAGATAACACGCGCCCCCTTCGGAGTGACTGGAGGGGGCGTTTTTTTGACACTCCCCCGGATAAATCCGGGAGATTCTCGGACTACGCACATGGCAACCCATCACGTTGGCGTCCGAGGGGCCTGCCCGGCCCCACCGCAGGGAGGAGCGTCCGAAGAGGCTCCATGTACGCATCTGCCACCCTACGAGTACCTAGTCTCGCACACAGGCGAGAAAACGGAAAGGCGAGGGGGCCATTCACCCCTCGCATGAATGCAGGGGCTTTCTGGCCCTTTTCTGTAAGCAGGGAACAGCAATGGGATTCTTCGACGCGCTTTTTGGTCGCCGCAAGCCGGTACCCGTCGGACCGGAGCGGCTCTTCGCCATGTCTACCGCGCAGGTCGCGCTGGAGTCCGAGCAGCGCCTGACGCCGACCGGCGACGCGGGCATCTGCTTTCGCGGCATCGAATCAGGGCCGTTCGGCCTGCTGCAGGCCGACCTGGAGCAATTGCTGAAGATCGCCGGCAAGGACGAGCAGGTGACGATGAAGTCCTTCGAGGACGAACTGAACTACCGCTGGTTTGTCTTCACCAGCACAGACTTTCAGTCGCTCGTCGCCACGATCCATATCGTCAGCCAGACGCTGATCGAGAAGGGCTACGACACACAACTGCTCTTCGCCATCTTCGCCTTCAAGAACGCCGATGGCAAGCCAATTTACTGGATCTATAACTATAAGCGCGGAACGTTCTATCCATTTGTGCCGCAGACTGACAGCCACGACAAGACGCGCCAGCGCAACAATCCCGAGGAGATGCGCCTGGCCACCGCCATGAACAAGGAGTTGCCCATGGAGAAAGACTTCCAGTTCTGGTATCCCGTCTGGGATCTCGAATTGTAACGGTTTGTCTTGCCTCGTCACCCATGTGCGCGTTTACGCTTCGGCGCCGCCCACGACGATCTCGAAGCGGTGTTCGTCGCTGACCACACTTTTGAATGTATCTGCCCCATAGGTGGTCGCTACCAGCCAGAAGCCGAGCGACTTGACAAGGAAATAGGCCGCCGCAAGCTGTGGAGCTTTAGCCCCGGTAGTTAGGCGGGCTCCCTCTGCGGCTTGAGCCAGAAGTCCTGGTGTATCCGACGTTGCGCCAGAGAGGCGGAATAGTGCGACATGGAACAGCCGTGCATCCGCAAGACCTACAAGGAGAAACTTCGGCCAACGCCGGCCCAGGAGCGGGCGCTGGAGGAAGTCCTGTGGCGCTGCCGCGATCTGTACAACGTTGCCCTGGAGCAGCGCATCACTGCTTGGCAGCGACGCCGCGTCTCCGTCTCACGCTACGAGCAGGAAGCGGAGTTGAAGGACATCCGGGCCGAGTTATCTGAGTATGCGGCCATCCACTCCCACGTCCTGCAAGACGTGCTGGCGCGATTGGACAAGACGTACAAGGTGTTCTTCCGTCGGATACAGCGCGGTGAGAAAGCTGGTTTCCCACGTTTCAAGGGCAGGAACCGCTTCCACTCGTTCACCTTCAAGGAGTATGGTAACGGGGCGCGACTGGACAATAGCTTCCTGGTGCTCTCGCGTGTCGGGCGCATCAATGTGCGCTGGACCCGCCCGCTTGGAGGGCATCCCCAAGACCGTCACGATCTCGCGCGAGGCCGACGGCTGGTATGTGTGCGATCTTCTGCGCCGACGTACCAGCGCATCCACTCTCCCCAACCGGGCAAGAGACGGGGATAGACGTGGGCCTGAAAGTCTTTCTCATCACGGCCGATGGCGAGGCTGTGGAGAACCCCCGCCGCCACCGCCAAGCCGAGCGGTATCTGGCGAAGTGCCAGCGCCGTGTCGCCAAGCGCAAGAAGGGCGGCCACCGGCGCAGCAACGCGGTGGACATCCTAGCCAAAGCGCATCAACATGTGCGCCGGCAGCGCAGCGACTTTCACCACAAGACGGCGTTCGCCCTCGTCCGCCAGTACGACACGATCTACGTCGAGGCGATTCAAGCCGCGAACTTGATCCGCCGTCCAGAGCCGAAGCTGGACGGCAACGGCGGCTATGAGCACAACGGAGCCAGCCGCAAGGCAGGGCTCAACAAGAGTATTCAGGACGCTGGATGGAGACAGTTTCTCTCGATCCTTACTTTCAAGGCTTCAAGCGCCGGAAAGCGAGTGGAAGCGGTCTCACAGCGTACACCACGCAGGAGTGTTCCAACATCATGCGAGATGGGACGGTCTGCGGAGAACGCGTCGCCAAGTCGCTCTCGATCCGTACCCACGTATGCCCGCGGTGCGGGTATGTGGCGGATAGAGACGAGAATGCGGCGCGGAACATTCAATGGCGCGGGCAGCGCCTTCGGGGACTCGTGGGGATGCCTGCGGGGGTGAACCGAGAACCCGCGGGGCTCTAGCCCCAGCGGAGTGTCAGTAATGCAATTGAGCTTGCGTTGCGCATATCGATCTCAGCGGCGATGAACTTCACGCCATATCTCTCTACGAGATGCTCGATAACGCTCAGGCATCCCTCGCACGCGAAACCCTGTCGCTGGTAGGAAGGAAAGATCATATAGGCAAGCAGCGCCTGATGATCCTCAGTGATGGTGGCCTGGAAGGTACCAACCCATTCGCCGCTCGCCAATGCGCGAGCGATCCAGTTCAGCCAGACCTCGCGCCCGTCTGGCGAGATCCGGCGTTCCCAGCGGCGGTAGCGATCCTGCAACGCTTCTAGCGACGTGGGAGGATCGTCAGGGATGTAGGTGTAGAGACGCGGGTCCTGGAGTGGCGCGAAAAGCGACGCGGCGTGCTCCGACCGTACTGGTTCCAGGAGCAGCCGCGCGGTAAGCAGGGGCGTCTCTGCATCATGCGAGTCTGACGCGACGTTTTCCCTGCTCACTAGGTGGGCATCTTGACCTCAGCCGACTCCATCAGCGTGCGCACCTCGTCCAGCGTCATGTCTGGCGCGGGGAGGATGGAGTTCGAAGGGACAACCTCTTCCATCGGCAAGACCTCGCCATGTTCACGCACGAAGTCCACGAGTGTTTTCAACGCGCTGGCGTAGCCCTCGGCGTCGCCCTTATCCAGCGCAGCTACGACGGGATCGTCCAGCTTGTCAAGTTCTTGCAGGAAGGAATCGTCGACGCGGTACTGATTGTCTGCCATGATGCGGATAATCATTTCGCCTCCTTTGGCGCCGCTCAGAGATGGTGCAGTATCGCATTCCGTGCCCGAAATGCCCCGGAGTTTGTAGCGCCAGACGGGTCGCGCCTGTTCAGGCGGCGGACGCGGTTGACCGCGCCACTACATCTAGGCGTTCAGGCCGGTGGGAATGCGGACGGGCTACGAGTTGTTTGTATCCGTCGTCTCTGTTGTGTCGGTCACGATGGCGTCTGTCGTCGATGGAGCGGTGGCTGGAGTAGAACCGCCCGCGGGGAGTTGCGCCTGCTGACTCGACGATGAGCCGGAGGGCAACTGCATCTGCGATTTGAGGGCGGTCAGTTCCGCATCGACGGAGTCACCCTTCGAGAGCGCAGCCAGCTTACGATCGATGTCGTCCGTGCCAGGCGCGCCAATCTCTGGCAGCGCGCCAGCGGCGGTCAGTTCATCCAGCGCGTCAGCGCGCGCCTGCATCTGCAAGACACGATCCTGCGCCCGCTGGACGGCCAGGTTGACGTCTGACATCTCCTCGGAGATGCCTGTCGCGGCCTCCTGAATCTGGACTTGCGCCTGCGCTGCGCCATACTGCGCCTTGACCATCTCCTTTTGAGTACGGAAGGCTTCGACACGGGCGGAGAGACGATCCTGCATCTCGACGAACTTGGCCTGCTGCGCCTTGAGTTGCTCGATCTGCTGGTCGAAGGTGGTGACTTGCGTCTGGAGATCCTGCTTGCGCGCCAGCGCCTCACGCGCCAGTTCCTCATCGCCCTTTGAAAGAGCCAGGCGCGCCTGCTGGTCCAGTTTGTCGACTCTGCGCGTTGATCTGCGCCTGTTGCAGCTCCAGCCGCTTCTCGTTCATCGTCACGTCGACGATGCTCTTGCGTAGGTTGCTGAAGCTGCTCGAGCTGCTTCTGATACGAGTAGTCGAGCGTCTGGCCAGGGTCTTCCGCCTGGTCGAGGAAGGCGCTCATCTTGGTCTTGATGAAGTTGCTGAACCGGGAAAAGACACCCACCATGCGCCTCCTTCAGGCTGCGGCGTCGCGTCCATACTGCTCGCGCTACGTGTCCCGCGCTACTGCCGAATCAACTGTAACAACTCGTCGCGGCGCGCTTCCATTTCCTCTTTGGTATCCGCCTCGACGTTCAGCCGGATCAATGGCTCCGTGTTGGACGAGCGGACGTTGGCCCACCATGTTGGGAAGTTGATCGTGACGCCATCGAGATGGTCGATCTGCGCGCCGAGCGCCTTGTAGTGGTCCTCGATGGCCTGCTCGCGTCCTTTCTGGTCGGCGACGTGGCTGTTGATCTCGCCGCTGCGGAAGCGCGTGTCAATCGTCGCGATCAACTCCGAGACGGTGTGGCCGCTCTGGCTCACTAACTCTAGCACAATCAAGAAGGCGATCAGGCCAGAGTCGGCGTACCAGTTGTCGCGAAAGTAGAAGTGCCCGGAATGCTCACCGCCGAAGATGGCGTTCTCCTGGCGCATCGTCGCCTTGATGAATGAATGGCCCACGCGCGTGCGTATCGCGCGACCACCCTCGCGTTCGATCAACTCTGGTACGGAGCGCGAGCAGATCAGGTTGTAGAGAATCGTGGACCCTGGATGCTTGCGCAGGAGGCTGCGCGCCACCAGCGCCGTCACCATGTCGCCGCCGAGCAGGTTGCCTTTCTCGTCTACGAGGAACATGCGATCCGCGTCGCCGTCGAAGGCGATGCCCATATCGCAGTGTTGCTCCGGCACGACGCGCCGCAACTCCTCGGTATTCTCCGGCTCGATGGGGCTGGCGGGATGGTTGGGGAACGTGCCGTCCAGCTCGAAGTAGAGCGGGACGAGCTGACAGGGCGCTTCTGGAAGACGCGCGGGATGACCATGCCAGCCATGCCGTTGCCGGCGTCCACCGCGATCTTGTACGGCTTGACCTTGCTCACGTCGATGAAAGATAGACAGTGGTCTACGTAGGCGTCGGTCACATCACGCTTGATGATCTGGCCCTGGCGCGGCGGCGAGGCGAACTGGCCGGCGAGCACGATATCGCGGATGGCGTCGCCGCCGGTCTCGGAGGAGATGGGAATCGCTTCCTCGCGGCACATCTTGATGCCGTTGTACTGCCCGGGATTGTGCGAGGCCGTAATCATCACGCCAGCGGGATAGTTATACTTGCCGACGGCGAAGTACAACTCGTCGGTCGTCGTCAGCCCCAGATCAATGGCGTCCGCGCCTTGCTCAGTTACACCACGCATGATCGCCGCCGCGATGGCGGGGGATGAGACGCGCATATCGCGTCCCACCGCCACCTGGTTGACGCCGAGATGCTGCACGAAGGCGCGCCCGATGCGGTAGGCGGTGTCTTCGTTCAATTCGGTGGGATAGATGCCGCGCACGTCATAGGCTTTGAAGATGTCGGGATCGATCTGTTGCTGCGAACTCACTGGCCACTCCTTTGCCGAGACGCTAGATTGATATGCCGTTCAGAACCGCGGCATGAGCAGGAGACCCCGTCCAAGGATCTCGCCGATGAAGATAAAGGCGACGCAGAGATAGAGCATCCCCGTCGCCGACTGGAAGGACCGCTCACGCGTCAGTCGCAGGGCGAGGTACCCCAGGACCAGCGGCGCCGCGAACCCCATGAGATATTGAAGCCATACAAACGCGCTGGTATCCAGTGGCGCCTGGCGGACCTCTGGTAGGTTGCTGGTCCGTGGTTCCGGTGGGCTGCGGCGTCGGCGTGGTAATCACGATACCGCCACTGCCCTTGTCAATGATGCTCGTGCCAGGCGAGAGCGCCACTCCAGGATCATGTAGCTTCAGCGTGCTCGGCCCCAGCAGCAGCGCGCAGGCGAAGGCGAAGGCCAGCGCCACCAGCGTCAGCGTCGTCGAGAACTCGAGCGGCTTGCCAGAGGCGGTCGGTGTGTTGAGATACCAGTGGCCGAGCAGCATCGCCGTCATGATGCCGCCGAGCGCCAGCGCGCCCGCAAGCAGCGCCACGACGACGAGCGCTCCACCCAACCGGCTATCCGCCAGCGTCCGGTAGGCCATGCCGACGACGAAGACCGCCGCCAGTCCCACCCCTGAGCCAATCGCTCCAACCAGGAAGCGGAGCAGCCGTACGCGCGGGATCAGGTCGTCCGCAGGAGCGGCTGGCGTCTCCTCATCGTCATCAGTGTGAATGGCCTTCTTGCGCGCGTTAGGTGAGGAGGTCGGATCGAGCCAGAGCAGGACGTTCCAGGGAATCATCAGCAGCGAGAAGGTGAGGACGAGTGGCCCCTGCCAGCGCAGCCAGGCGCTATCGAGGACGATGTTACTCACCAGCTCTGGCGTGGCGAAGTTGTTCATCGCCAGTAGGGTCAGCAGCGCGAAGAAGAGGTAGAGTCCGCCCTGAAAGAGGATGAAGCCGCGACTGCTGTCCCCGCGCACGTCGAGCACGAAGAGCGTGACGAAGGAGCCGACGGTCAACTCCAGCAGGACAATAAACATGGCGATCTGGAGGGCGACGAACATAGCGCCTCAACTGGTCTATAGTGAGGGGACGATCAAGTGCGGAAAAACCGAGCGTAGCGGCGCTCCGACGAGCGCGCATCGCAGAACAGATTATAGCGCGTCGCGCCGTATCCCGCAGCGAATGGCTGGATACTGCGCATGTCGCCTACGACATGCGTACTGACATTGTTGCGCGGCATGGCGCCTTCTGCTACACTGCTCGCGTTCTTGCCTAAACACCTCCGACTACGACCAAGGGCGGCACACTCATCGAGGCGTAGAGCGCATATGTGGAGCGCGTATTACGATGCCAATCCGGCGCGGGCGTGGAGCACACGCCTGCTAGGAGCCTTCTCGCGGCGGGCCTACTACGGGCCGCTGGCGCCGTTTCGCGCGCGCTCGATTTCCTCGGGCGCGCTGCCAGGACGGCGCTGGGTGCGTGTGCGCAACGCGCTTGCTGGAGTCTCTGACGACGACCTCAACCTGATCCACCTTGCGGGCAGCCCGCGTGTCTCGCCGATGGCCGCGCCACGGCGGCGGCGTACCTTCCTGGGGCGCGAGGTTGTGGGCGAGGTCGCGGAGATCGGGCCGGATGTCGAGTTCCTGCGCATCGGCGACCGCGTGGTCTATCAGACGGATCAGTGCTGCGCGACGGAGAACGTCGAGCCGCCGTGCGCGCAGTGCGCCGCCGGGAACTACACGCTCTGCGAGAACCGCTATCTCCCCGGCCCAGAGCCGGTAGGCGGCGGGTGGAGCGATGAGATGGTCCTGCATGAGCGCCAGCTCTTCCTCGTGCCGGATCAGTTAAGCGACGAACAGGCCGCGCTGATCGCGCCGACCGCCTCCGCGCTGCACGCGATCCTGCGTCACCAGCCGCCGCCAGGTGGCCAGGCGCTGATCATCGGCGGCGGGGCCACCGGATTGCTACTGGTCCAGGCGCTGCGGGCGTTGCAACCCAATAGCGCGATCACTGTGAGGCCTACGCACGGCTTCCAGGTAGGCTTCGCCACGCAGAGCGGCGCGACAAACATCCTGGAGAGCGAGGATGGCGCCGCAGCGGCGCATATCAGCGGAGCGAAGTATTTCAAGACGCGGCTCGGCGCGGAACTATTGGTGGGCGGCTTCGACGTGGTCTACGACTCGCTCGGCTCGTCCAACTCGCTCGAGCATGCGCTGCGCTGGGCGCGTGAGGGCGGGACAGTCGTGTTGGTGGGACGGCGGCTCGCGCCAGTGGACGCCGACCTCACGCCACTCTGGCATCGTGAGATCACGCTGGCGGGCGTGCAGGCCCATGGCACGGAGAACTGGCCCGGCGGCCTGGGGCCGAGCGGCTGGGGCGTGGATGGCGGGCGCGTCTCCAGCTTCGCGCTGGCGGCGGCGATGCTACGCGACCGGCGTATCGCACCCGAACGACTGATTACGCATCGTTTCCCGCTGCGCGAGGCGCGGCGCGCGGTGGCGACGGCGCAGGACGAGGCGACGCATCGCGCGGTCAAGATCGTGCTGGATATGCGCGCGATGCCGGAATATGCGCGCGAGGGCGTCCAGTCGCAGGCGCAGGAAGTCGCGGGCTAGCGGTTCCTCCCGCGGCGTCCTTTCTTTGCTCTAGTGGATCACGCTCTTCCTCAAAATAGGCGCGAAAATAGGCGCGAAAATAGGCGCGTCATGCTCAGTGTTGCTACCTCATAGCCTGTCTCGCGCTTGTCACGCTGCCTCCGTCGCTATCCAGAGCCTTCTTGTCTCAACTCTGTCCAAGTCATCATTCACTATTTCTGTGACCTGCAGAGAGCCGAAGAACGTCTTGACAGAATAAGCGTCCACTGTATACTGGGCGCACCAGTTTCACATCCTCGTCCATCCATATGCTGAAGTTTCGTAAAGACAAGAAGGAGAGCGTCATACGTGTCCGCCTGCCTGCCGTCTCCTCGCGGATCGCCGCCAGCGCTGTCCTCAGTCTCCTCTGTGTTCTCGCCGTGCTTGGTGTCGTAGGCGCCGATTTCTCAAACGGCAATCGCGCCACAAGTCATGCGATGCTAGCCAGCCCGAGTAGCCGAGGGTCGGCGCGCATGCTGGGGACGGTCGATCTGCGCAACCTAGCCGCCATGAAGGCAGGACAGACGACTAGCGCGCCCGGGCATGCCTCTCGTGATCGCATGACGCAGCAACAGCGCGCGCATACAATGCGCAGGCGCAACGTGGTGTCAATATGCCCAAAGCGCCATCGAACGGTTCCCAATCGCCGTCATCGGCCTCGACCGATCCAAGGTTTCAGGGTGGCGCGATCGTACCGCCGTTATTGGTGAATGCGGATACTGTTGTCAGCCAAGCGCCGGGTGCGGCGAATCCTCCTGATATGGCGCTGGCCACTGATCTGAGCTATGCCATGGCTGGAATAGACGCTACCATCGGCATATTTCGCGCCTCGGATGGCACGCTGATCTACGGCCCCTACACAGCGGACAGCTTCTTCCAGTCAGTCACACATGGGGTCGACACATTCAGTGATCCGCAGATGAACTACGACGTGATGCGCGACCGCTGGATCGTCACCTACTTGGAGTGGACGCCCTCTGGCCTCGCGTATCTGGACATCGCCGTCAGCACGTCCACCTCGCCGACGCAACCTTCGCCTGGCGCGCAGTATCATGAATTTCAGCTCCCCACGACGTTCCTAGGCTCCGATACCGCCTGCGACTACCAGACGCTGGGGATCGAATACTACTCGCTGACACTCACCTGTGTCGAGTTTGACACGAGCAATGTCTTCAAAGGCAACACGACGATTGTCTTCGACAAGAACTCGCTGCTCAACAGCAACACGGCCAAGTACTACACCTTCAACAACGCGGTCAACACCAGTCTCAACACTTGCGGCGGCCCCTGCCCGGCGTTCTGGCTGAGTCCGGCGATCGAGGATGGGGTGCAGGATGGTGAGTTCATCGTCGCCACCGACGTGGGCTATGGGTCACATCGAACAACCTGACGCTCTGTGCGCTGACGAATCTCAACAACCTCTCCTCGATCGCGCCAACGCTGACGTGCGGCCTGAACAATCTGGGGCTGAGTTACGCCGATCCGCTTCCAGCACAGCAGATGCCCATCCTGAGCGACCATCCTAGCTTCACCGTCGGACTTGGAACGAAGCAGATCTACTACAAGGCGGGCCGGCTCTTCGTCTCGTTCACGTCAGCGTTCACCAGCCAGGATGGCGCTAGTGACGCCCCCGTCTGGGCGGAGGTGCGGCCACAGTTGTCGACACAGGCGGCGCATTCCCCGCAGTGGGTCAACGGCGCGCTCGTTACCCAGGCGTCCGCCTTGAAAAAGAAGGCGGGCGCCTATAGCTATTACGACAACGAGAAATTAGGTAGTCGCATATGGTATCTTTCCTGTCTATGTAGGTGATTGGAGCGTAGCAGGAGAGCCATGATGGACAGCGCTGACGGCGTGGCCGTCGCCGATCTCACCGCCCTCGGACCGGCGATCGTGGCCCTGCGCCCGGAGGACCTGGCGGACGTGGGTGAGGAGTTGGCCGCCTACCAGGCCCACTTCGCCCCGCTGTTTGCCCGGCGCGAGCAGCGGGCGTGGGCCGCGGTGTATCTGCGCGGCCTGCTGCTGGCCGACGTGCGGCGCAAGAACGTGGAGGCGATGGCGCTGCGGCTGTTGGGCGCAGGATCGCAGGCCGCGCGTCAGGTGCGCGCGCTGCAACAGTTTATCGGGGAGGGCGCCTGGGACGACGACGCAATCCTCGCCGAACACCAGCGCTTGGTCGCCGAGACGCTGGGCGAAGGGGACGGGGTCCTGATCCTGGATGGCAGCGACGTGCCCAAGCGCGGCGAGCACTCGGCCGGGGCGGCGCCGCAATGGTGTGGAGCCACCGGCAAGACGGACAACTGCCAGGCGGGTGTCTTTCTGGGCTACGCCAGCCGCAAGGGCTACACGCTGCTGGACCGGCGGCTCTTCCTCCCTGAGGCGTGGTTCGAGGCGGACCATGCGGCGCGCTGGCAGGCCTGTCGCATCCCAGCGGAGGTGCGCTTCCAAACCAAAGCCGAGCTGGGAGCCGAATTGGTCGAGCGCCTGCAGGCGCGCGGCGAACTGCCCGCCAGTTGGCTGGTCTGCGATGAGTGGTTTGGGCGCAACCAGGCGCTCCTGGACCGGATGGACGCCGCCGGGCTGTGGTATCTGGCCGAAGTGCCCCGTACCACCCAGGTCTGGCCACTGCGCGAGCCGAGCGACGGCCGACGGGTCCGCCCACGCCCACGCGCCTGGCTCCCGCCGCGCGCGGCCTCGGGCAAGGGACGCAGAGGCACGCACGACCGCCTGCATCCCCACAGCCCGCCCGCCGTGCCGGTCGAGACGCTGGCCGCGCAGTTGGCGCGTCGCCGCTGGCGGCGCTACCGCATCCTGGAGGGGCGCAAAGGCCCAATCGTCGCCGACTTCGTCGCGCTGCGCGCGCTGGCGAGTCGCAGCGGGTACCGCGAAGGCCTGCCTGGCCCGGAAGTGTGGGTGCTACTCCGTCGCCCCCTCCCCGTGCCGGGGCAAACGAAACCGCCGGAGCTGAAGTACTACCTCTCGAATGCGCCAGCCGACACGCCGCTCGCCGAGCTCCTGCGCATCTGCGGCATGCGCTGGCCGATTGAATGCTGCTTTGAGGAGGGCAAGGGCGAGCTGGGGATGGACCAGTACGAGCTGCGCTTCTGGCGCGGGTGGTATCACCACATGACGCTGGTGCTCCTGGCGCATCACTTCCTGGTGCGCCTGCGTCAACGGCTCATGGCCCGCGCCACCACCCCTGCCCTGCCGCCAGGGGAGAGACGGGTGAGAGAGGGGGGCCACGACGGACCGGCAGCGGGAGAGGGACGGTGAGGTCCGCCCACTCGGAGCGCCCTGGCCTCCGCTGGCCGTGCTACCCCTGAGTCTGCGTGCCGTGCGCTTCTTGCTCCGCGTGACGCTGCCCCAACCTCCCCTCGACCTGCCAGCCGCCTTGGCCTGGCTCGCCTACCAGCAGCAGCGCCAGGTGGCCGCCTACCGCTCCCACCGCACACGCCTCCTCGCCCAGCTCACTCATCCTGGCTAACTATCCCGCTCAAAGTCTCGTTGTCGTGCTATAACCCGGTGCTGATAGGGACGGACGAGGA
>CAVTFE010000039.1:0-141480 GCA_963733745.1 uncultured bacterium | reverse complement strand
TGGAGAACGGGCGGCCCGTCACGCTGGTCGAGGCAGGCGATAGCGTCGATCTACTTCAACTTCCGCTCCGACCGTGGCCGCGAGCTGACCGAGAAAGCCTTCGTCCTGCCGGAGCTGCCGCCTCGGCGGAGGGCAAGTTCGAGCGTGGGCTGCGTCTGGACGACCTGCTCTTCGTCACGATCGAGTACGAGGTGGGGCTCCAGATCGAGGTCGCCTTCCAGTCGGATAACGTCCCGCTTGCCGCTGGCGAAGGTACTGTCAGATCGCGGCCTGCGCCAGTTCCACACGGCGGAAACGGAGAAGTACGCGCACGTCACCTTCTTCTTCAACGGCGGCGCGAGACGCCCTTCGGCGAGGACCGGCTGCTGGTGCCGTCTCCCAGGGTGGCGACGTACGACCTGAAGCCGGAGATGAGCGCGCGGGAGTCGACGGACGTCCTGTGCCGGGCGATCGAGGCGGCGACACGACTTCATCGTGTGAACTACGCCAACGCCGACATGGTCGGCCACTCCGGCGTACTGGACGCGCGATCAAGGCCGTCGAGGCGGTGGATACCGGGGTCGGCGCGTGGTGGAGGCGGCGCTCGGTGGGCGGCCGGTCGCTGATCACCGCCGACCACGGCAACGCGAGCAAATGATCGATCCCCACACCGGCAGGCCGCACACGTCGCACACGACCAATACCGTGCCATTCTACTTCGTCGTTCCGCAACTGCATGATGTGACGCTTCAAAACGACGGCATCCTGGCGGATGTCGCGCCGACGCTCCTGCAATTGCTGCATATTCCGCAGCCAGCGGACATGACGGGGCGCTCGCTCATTCTGAGTGGGAAGTGAGGAAATGGGCGAAATTATCTATCGTAAGGGCCACGGCGGACGCCCCCTGGAGGCGCTGGCGCGGCTGCGCTACGCGATGCAGTTCGAGCGGCAAGAGGAGCATCCTTCCGATCCAGAGACATGGAACACGTATCTCGCGGCGTACCGCGACGCCTTCGCCGAGCCAGATTTCGCATGGCGGGTTCAAGGCATCACCCAGCCGAAGACGGTGGGCAGGCGGTCTCCGGCGTCGTGCTGCTGTGGTGGCGCACGCCGCCGGTCTTCGACCAGCTTGTGCGGCGGCGCGGCATGGTCTCCAGCGTCTACACGCTGCCGGAGTACCGGCGCAAGGGCATCTCACGCAAGTTGATGTTAATGCTGATCGCGCACGCGAAAGAGTTGCAGATCCGCCGTCTTGTGCTCTGGGCCTCGGAGATGGGCCGTCCGCTGTATGAGGGCCTGGGCTTCGAGCCGAGCCACGGGATGGAGCTTGATGCGATAGAGTTCAGCCTCTGAGCCAGGAGCATCGCCTATGCCAGCCGATTATCGAGTGCGCCGTCGCCTTCATTCTCACCCACGGAAGCGGCATTGAATGCCATATGCTGAACAATCTCACGGGTGAAGTTCAATATGAGGCTCCGCCAGTCACTGAGCTTGACCGGCAATTGCTGGAAGGTCAGCGCCCCGGAAGTGGCAGCTGCCGCAGTTCTGGGCATCCGACTACAGCTCGCTGGACGCCACCTGCTACCGGCTCGCACAGGCTGAAACGGCAGGGTTATCACTTCCGTGGGAGGCATTGGAGTTCCTACGCTCGCGGCAGCGATCGGACGGAAGCTGGGAAGAAGATGAGTCGGTTCGTGACCTAGCTGCCGTGGGTAACCCCTGGCGATCTGGCGGCGCGACTGTATTTGACCGCGAACTGCGGGTGGTGGCTCATCAATGGAATGGTACATGGCGCAGAGGGCTATGAGGATGAGGCTACACGTGCAGGCGCCTATCTGAGGGACAGCAGGCGGAGGTTGGCTCGTTGATCATCTTTACAGACCCACTGGCTCGCCGCTGCGCTCTGGATTCGCCTTGAGTGGGGACAGCCGGTCATGCCTGAACAGGCAACGCGCACACTGGACTACCTCGCCACTCAACTCAGCGACGAGACACCTGCTGGTGCGCTCAGTTGGATGCTGACCACACTCGCACCACTCGGCGTTCCACCGGAACATCCCGCCATCACGAAAGCTGTCGCATTACTCAGCGAACAGCAAAGGCCAGTGGGCGGCTGGACGAGCGAAGACGGTCCGGATCACGACGCCTGGGTGACCTTGCAGGCGCTCATGGCGCTCATCCAGTGGCGTGCGATCTGACCGAGAATAGCTCGCCGCAAGCCGCCAGGTTTCAATCCGTGCAGTGAGGCGCCTGCGGCCCTCGCCATTGCCACTTGTGCGCCGATCAGGCAGAATTAGGAACACATGGACCAGCCATCAGTTCGCAAGAACTTCAAGTACAAGCTCAATCCCACTCCCGACCCAGGAATGGGAACTTGGGCATGTGCTTGATTATGTCGTTGGCTCTACAATACGGCGTTGGAGCAGCGCATCATTGCCTGGCAACGCGGCGCATGTCTCCGTCTCACGTTTTCAGCAAGAAGCGGAGTTGAAGGACATTCGCGCCGCGTTCCCGAATACGCCGCCATCCACTGACATGTCCTACAGGATGTGCTAGCGCGGCTTGACAAGACCTATCAGGCGTTCTTTCGCCGCGTGAGTCGGGGAGAAAGCGGGCTTTCCGCGCTATCAGGGACGCGACCGCTACCATTCGTTCACCTACAAGGAGTTCGGCAATGGGGCGACGCTGGACAACGGTTCCTGGTCCTCTCCAAGATCGGGCGTATCGCCGTCCGCTGATCCCGTCCACTGGAGGGCACCCCCAAGACCGTCACGATCAGCAGAGAGGCCGACGGCTGGTATGTCTGCTTCTCCTGTGCTGAGGTGCCCGTACACCCGTTGCCGCCAACTGGGCAGGAGACGGGCATAGATTTGGGCATGGAAGCCTTTGCCACGCTCGCGAATGGCACGCGCATCCTCACCCTGCTGGTACCGCAAAGCCGAACGGGGATTGAAGATCGCCCAGCGCTGTGTGTCCAGCGCAAGAAAGGCAGCCACCGGCGGCGCAAGGCGGTGGCCTGCTTGCCAAGGCGCATCAGACAGTCGACGCCAGCGGCAGGATTTCCACCACAAGATCGCACTCGCTCTCGTGCGCAACGACACGATCTATCACGAAGACTTGCAGACGGCCAACCTGCTCAAGAATCATCACCTCGCCAAGTCCATCCAGGACGCGGGCTGGTCCAGTTCTTGAGCATCCTGAGCTTCAAGGCAGCATGTGCCGGGAGATCAGTAGTAGCGGTCAATCCTGCCTATACCAGCCAGGCATGTTCGGGCTGCGGCGTGCTGGTGCAGAAAGGCTTGTCCGTCCGCTGGCATTCCTGCCCGGACTGTGGCACGAGCCTGCATCGGGACCACAACGCTGCGAAGAATATCGAACGTGGCGCGGGCAGCGCCTTCGGGGAGGCGTGGGGCTACCCTCGGAGAACCGAGAACCCATGGATTTTAGTCCCTGTGGAGTGTCAAAGATAGACCACTGTCGCCACTGCCGCACGCCTTCTATGATCGCCCGTCGGTCGAGGTGGCGCGCGACCTGCTCGGCAAGACGCTCCAGCGGCGGTCAGAGGCGGGGCTGACGGCGGGAATCATCGTCGAGACCGAGGCGATGACGGCGCAAATGATTCCGCATCGCACGCCTGGCGCGGGCGCACCCGGCGCAATGCCGTCATGTTCGGGCCGCCGGGCCATGCCTACGTCTACTTCACCTATGGCATGCACTACTGCATCAACGCGGTGACAGGTTCAGCGGGGCAGGCGAGCGCGGTCTTGCTGCGCGCCATCCAGCCAATCGTCGGGCTGGACATCATGCGCGAGCGGCGCGGAACACACATTCCTGACCGCGATCTGGCGCGCGGGCCGGGACGGCTCTGCCAGGCGCTAGGAATTACTACCGCCGACTATGGGACTGATCTCACCGGAGACGCCCTCTGGATCAGTGAAACACCAACGGGTACCGCTGATCTGCTCATCGCCGCCACGCCACGCATCGGCGTCACCCGCGCCGCCGACCGGCCCTGGCGCTTCGTCGTCTGCGACAACCAGTACATCTCTGGGCGGCCTATCCGCTCGCGTGACGTACAATGAGATCAATGTCATAGGCCACAGCAGGCAGGACAGGTCTCGCCCCTACAAGATAACGTGGCGATGTGATGAACCCGCACAGACGGGTTTCGTGGCCGCCAGGCCCAAAGGCGCGATTTCAATCGCCGGCAAACTTTCACGAGTAGAGGTCAGTATGACGATACGGCGCCTGCCGCAGGATGTCGCCGCCAAGATCGCCGCCGGCGAGGTCGTCGAGCGGCCCGCCGCGGTGGTCAAGGAGTTGGTCGAGAACGCCATCGACGCCGGCGCGCGGCAGATTCGCGTTGACCTGATGGGTGGCGGGCTGGATCTGATCCGCGTCACCGACGACGGCGCAGGCCTTGCGCGCGATGACCTGCCACTGGCCTTCGCACGCCACGCCACCAGCAAGATCGGCGCACTCGACGACCTGGAGCGCATCACGACGCTCGGCTTCCGTGGCGAGGCGCTCGCCAGCATCGCGGCGGTCTCCAGCGTCACGCTCGTCTCGCGTCCGGCGGATGCCGAGATCGGCGCGCAGATCACGGTGAACGAGGGCGTCGCTTCAGATGTCGCTTCGACTGGCGCAACAAAGGGAACAAGTGTCACGGTGCGCGGCCTCTTCGCCTCCGTTCCCGCACGGCTCAAGTTCCTCAAGACGCGCGCGACCGAGACAGGGCGCTGCATGCAGCTCGTCGAACAGTACGCGCTGGCCTATCCGGAGATACGCTTCGTCGTGACCAGCGAGGGACGCCAGGCGCTGCTGACGGCGGGCGACGGCAAGCTGCGCAACGTGATCGCCGCCGTCTACGGCCTGAGCGTCGCCGAGCAGATGACGCCGCTGGGCGTGTCAGGACGAGGAAGAGACCGCCAGCGCCGAAGCGGTGGGCGAGCGTCCCATCGTCTCAGGCTATGTCAGCAAGCCGACGTGCTACAAAGCGACGCGCCAGTACATGTCCTTCTTCGTCAACCGACGCTGGGTGCAGAGCCGCACGCTCAACTTCGCCGTCGAGGAGGCGTATCACTCGCTGCTGCTGACTGGACGCCATCCCGTCGCGGTCGTCAACATCAAGCTCGATCCAGCGCTGATTGACGTCAACGTGCATCCAGCCAAGACTGAGATCCGTTTCCTGCGCGAGCGCCAGGTCTACGCCGCCGTGCAGCGCGCCACACGCGAGGCCGTGCTGGCGGGCGCCGAGACGCCCGTGGTCTCTCCACGCGGCTTCACCGTCCCTGAATGGGAGATCAGGCCGCCGAGTTCGGGCCAGCCCACAGGCCAGGAAACCACTGAGCGGCAGGCGCAATCTGTGGCAAAGCGCCGCGCCGATTCCTACGCGAGCGCCCAGAGCACGAGTAACCGCCTGTGGAGGCTTCGCAAGATGCGGCGGAGGATGAGGTCGCCGTCGGAGGGCGCGCGCTACCGGTGCTGCGTGTGCTAGGGCAGGTCTCGCAGAGCTACATCATCACCGAGGGACCAGATGGCATGTACCTCGTGGATCAGCATGCCGCCCACGAGCGCATCCTGCTGGAGCGCATGATCGCGGCGTTGCGCGCGCGCGCGGTCGCCTCGCAGCTTCTGCTCGACCCTTTGCCCGTCGAGTTGGCGCCGGCGGAGATGGAGATCGTGAGCGAGCATCTGGAGCAGTTGCGCGCGATTGGCTTCGAGATCGAGCCGTTCGGCGCCGAATCGCTGCTGGTTCGCGCCGTTCCCGCCGCGCTCATCAAAGCGCAGACAGGTGAATTGCGCGAGTTGCTGGTCGCGCTGGCCGGAGCGGACGCCGAGGCCGCCAGTCATGGCGAGACCTGGGAGGAGCACGCGCTCGCCAATGTCGCCTGTCGCGCGGCGATCAAGGCAGGGCAGTCGCTCGCGTCGGAGGAGCAGCGCGAGTTGGTTCGCCAGCTTGAAGGGGCGAAGGCGCGCCAGAGCTGCTGCCATGGCCGCCCGACGATGGTGCGTCTCAGCTTCGCGGCGCTGGAACGCGAGTTCGACCGGCGCTGATCCTCCTTGCGGATCCCTGAATAAGCGCGAAGACTCCTTGCCGGACACCACTATGTATGGTACTATCCTCTATTGGCGCGCCGCCCCCATTCCCGCGCGTGCGAGAGGTCCTCAGGATGTCTTCCCCTTCCCCCGGCCCGCGCATCTTCATCTGCCACTCGCACTTTGACACGCCTTTCTGCTACCGTTTACGTGACTTCCTGCTCGGCCAATTTCCCGACGCGACGATCTTCCTCGACGAGAGCGCCCTGCGTGGTGGCGAAGAGTGGATGTCGCGTATTCAGCATGAGGTCATCTCTAGCCCGCTCTGCATCGTCGTCCTCTCGACCCATGCGCTGGTCGCGGCATGGGTGCGCGAAGAGGTCAATCTGGCGCTCAGCCGCGCGATCACGGACACAGGGTCGGCGTATCGTGCCGGTGCGCATCGATCCCCGCGTCACGTTGCCAGATATCGACCAACTGGCGCCGCTGCTTACTACGCGACAGATCATCGACCTGACAGACCATGCGCCGGACGCCAACTGGGAGAAGCTCGCGCAGGTATTGCGTGGCGAGGCGCCAGACCAGGGCAATCAACTCGATCTGGCGCGCCTGGCGGAGTTACAGGAGGCAGTCGAGTACGCCACGCTCGCGCATCAGGCGTTCGAGGCAGGCCAGTGGTTCGCGACGGTGGAGCAGGCGGGCGAGGCCGTCAAGATGCCGGGCAACGAGCGCGACACGACGCTCTGGGTCGAGATGGCGCAGGCGTACGAGCGCCTCGGGCGGATTCCTGACGCGGTGGACGCTCTGGACCAGGCGCTGGGCATCAACCGGCAGCGTGTGGATCTCTGGCGGCAGAAGGCGAAACTGCTGCTGCGCATGTCGCCGCCGGAGATCGCCGAGGCGTTGAGCGCCTGGGGCAGCGCTCGCGCCCACACACGCTCCTCCGAGGCCAAGTTGGTCCTGCTGCTCGAGCAGTACGACGCCTTGATGGAGGGTGGCGCGGCGGTCGAGGCGCTAGAGACGTGTGAGTACGCGCTCCAACTTACTCCTGAGGGCGACGAGTGGCTGCGTCGCAAGCTCGACGCGCTGGAGGCGGCCTATGGATGGGAGCGCGCCGCCGAGTTGGGGCGGTCTCTTGCGACCAGTCATCCCGCACTGATCTTGCAATGGGCTGAGAATCGCTACACGAGCTTTCTCGAACAAAAGCGGCGCAATGACGCGCTCAAGGTCGTCGAGATCGCCTTCGCGACCGGCGAGGGTGAAGCAGTCTGGCGCGCGCGGCATCTCGAGACAATGAAGGCGCTGGGAGGCGTCGAGGAGGCTGCGGACTTCGCCCAGGAACTTTCCGAGCGCCCCAACGCCACCGCTAGCGACTGGCTGAGCTACGCCTACCTGGCCGACGCTGCGGGACGCCACGCCGACGTCAAACGCGCGGTGGACGCCGCCGCCGTGCTGGCTCCCGAGAATGAACATGTGACCGGCGCGCATCGGGCGCTCATCGCCGCGCACCTGCCTGAGCGATTGCGCGAACTGGGCTATCAGCAGCGATGGCTGCATGACGAGGAAGTGATTCTCGGTCCTACCCGCACAGTCCCAGCGGGCAAGTTCGTCATGGGGTCGGCGCCGAAGCGTGGCGCCGAGTCGCAAGATGACGAGCAGCCACAACGCCATCCCACGCTCCGCGAGTACGCCATCGGACGCTTCCCCGTCACGGTGGCCGAGTACGCCTGCTTCGTGCGCGCGGGCCAGAAGGCCCCGCGCGAGTGGGAGAAGCAACTCGAGAAGCCGGATCATCCGGTGACAGGCGTCTCCTGGTATGACGCCTACGACTACGCGACCTGGCTCTATCAGGTGACGGAGCAACCCTGGAGGCTACCGACCGAAGCCGAGTGGGAGAAGGCGGCGCGCGGAGCCGATGGGCGCGCCTATCCCTGGGGCGACCAGTTCGATACCAAGAAAACCAACACCGCCGGGAGCCAGCGGCGTGGAACGACGCCGGTCGGGTCGTATCCCGAGGGCGCCAGCCCCTGTGGCGCGGAGGATATGGCGGGCAACGTCTGGGAGTGGACCAGCAGCGTCTACCTGCCCTATCCCTATGCCGACGACGAGGATCACGAAGCGCCAGACGCTCCCAGCGGACGGACGTTGCGTGGTGGGTCATGGTTCAATGGCTCCGGCTCGGCGCGCGCGACCTGCCGCAAACGTACCATTCCCTCCGACGCCAACGGCCTCAACGGCTTCCGTCTTGCGCTCGGCGACTAGATCGCTTCAGTGTAGGAGATCGCGCCGCGTGATCGTCTGTCCGCGTCCAGCGCCGACCGAGACGCGCGCGATAGGTGTCTCCAGCAGTTCCTCGATGCGCGAGAGGTAGCGCCGCGCCCGCTCCGGCAGTTCCTCCCACGAGGTCGCGTTTGACGTGGAGGTCTGCCAGCCGGGCCACTCCTCGTAGATCGGCTCACACGATGCCATCTGGCTGATGTTCGCGGGCGGCGTGTCCAGCGTCTGCTCGCCCAGGCGGTATGCCACACAGATCTTGAGCGTCGGGAAGCTATCCAGCACGTCCAGCTTCATGATCGCCGCCGTGTCGAGGCCATTGAGGCGCGCGACGAAGCGCCCGGCGACGGCGTCGAACCAGCCACAGCGCCGCGCGCGTCCGCTTGTCGTGCCGTATTCATGTCCCATCTCGCGCAACTGCTTGCCATCCTCGTCGAAAAGCTCCGTCGGCATCGGGCCACTTCCCACGCGCGTGATGTACGCCTTGTAGACGCCGAGCACATGCGCGATACTGCGCGGCGGCAGTCCCGCGCCGGTCGCGGCGGCGCTCGCCACGGTTGAGGACGAGGTGACGTAGGGGTACGTACCGAAATCGATGTCGAGCAGCGACCCCTGCGCGCCCTCCAGCAGGATCGCCTTGCCATCCTTCGCCGCCGCCTGCAACATCGTCTGCGTGTCGGCGATATAGGGGCGCAGGCGCTGGGCGTAGCCAACGTACTCGGAATGGATCTCTTCGAGCGCGAGCGGCGCCTCACCGTAGATCTGCGTGATCATGCGGTTCTTCTGCTCCAGCGCCTGCGCGAGCTTCGTGCGGAACTGGTCTACATGGAGAAGGTCGGTCATGCGGATGCCCATACGCGAGTATTTGTCCACGTAGGCCGGGCCGATGCCGCGCTGCACCGTGCCGATCTTCTCCGCGCCACGACTCTCCTCCTCCAGGCGGTCGAGCGCGAAGTGGTAGGGCATGACGACGTGCGCGCGTTCGCTGATGAAGAAGCGGTCCAGGTCCACGCCGAGCTTGCGCAGCGTCTCCAACTCGTCGAGCAGCGCTTTCGGGTCCACGACGACGCCATTGCCGATCACAGACGTGACATTCGGCCAGAGGATGCCAGCGGGGACGAGATGAAAGGCGAACTCCTGATCGCCGAAGACGACACGATGCCCGGCGTTGCCGCCGCCCTGGTAGCGGACGACGTAGTCGGCCTCGACCAGCTAGCTCGTCGATGATCTTGCCTTTGCCCTCGTCGCCCCACTGGGCGCCGATCACCGCCATCACGCTCATAGCGCCATGTCCTTCCCGATCCTTTGCTCTGGCGGCTTAGCCCCTCTGCACACAGGTCAGGATCGTCGCGTCGGTGATCTGCTCGACCGGCGCGCGGTCGTCGGTGAAGATCAGCCCATCCTTCTGCGCCTGCGCCGGCTTGACGACATTCAGCATATACGGCGCGACCGTCCCGATCAGCGAGTCAGACGGCTCCTTCGCCAGATTAGATCGTAACGTCTCGATGCTGGTCTTGCTGATAGTGGCGATGATGTTGCTGTCGACGGCGTCGCCGGGCATCTCCTCGGTGTAGACGCTGGCGAAGCCAGAGGCGTAGAGCGTGTTGATCAGTGCGTCCATCAGCCGGTGATCTGGGCCACAGTGTCCGGTCTTGATGACGACGACGCCCTGCTGGCTGAGATGTTGCTTGATGTCGTTATAGAACTCGGTAGTAGTGAGCTGAAACGGCATGTATGGCTGCTGGAAGGCGTCCACCGCGACGACATCGTACGTCTCTTTAGTCGCGGCGATGAAGGTGCGCCCGTCACCATAGTAGACATGCAGGTTCGGCTCGGTCAGCCCAAAATATTTGCGCGCGACGGAGACGATGGCGGGGTCCAGTTCGGCGCCGTCGATGCGGTCGAGGTGATACGCCGCGTTGTACTGGCGGGCGATCGTGCCACCGGCCAGGCCGACGACCGCGAGCTTGCGTGTCTGCGATGGCTGGTAGTTCTCGTTGAAATAGGGCGCGGCGAGAAGGTAGTCCGAGTACCAGCCGCGATCGATGTAGAGGATCTGGTTGGGGTTGTAGATCGAGTGGATCGCGTCGCCCTCGTTGAGGATGAGGTAATGCGTCCCCTGCGCGTCCTGCGTCACCTGGACGTAGTTGTAGAGCGTCTCCTGCTCGTAGATAAGGTTGGCCTGTGGCTTGAGCGAGCCGAGGCTGGCGGTGTAGAGCGCGGGGACGGCGATCACCAGCAGGAGCGACACGGCGGCGGCGGCTGAGCCGATGCGCGCTCGCGGGCGCAGTCCCCAGAGCGAGGCGAGCAGTAGCACGAGCGCCAGCGCGACCATCGTCCGCCGCACACCCCAGGCGGGAATCAGGATGAAGGCGGGCAGAAAGGCGCCGACGAGGCTGCCGATGGTGGAGAGCGCGTAGAGGTTCCCGGCGTTCGTGCCGGTCTCGCCGACCCGCTTGACGCTCAGGCGGATGGCGAAGGGCGAGACCATGCCCAGCAGCGTGATGGGGACTGCGAAGAGCAGGATCACGCCGAGCAGCGTCGCGGCGAAATAGCCCACCGCCGCCGTGCCGTCGCCGCTGTTGAACGAGCTAAAGGCGTTGACGGAGAAGTTGAGGATCGGGCGGCTGATGAAGGGGATCAGCGCCGCCGCGACCGCCGCGATGGTGGTGAGGATGCAGAGCAGCCGCGCGTCGGGCCGCCGGTCGGCGACGCGTCCACCGATGTAGTAGCCGAGCGAGAGGTAGAGCAGCGTCGTGCCAATTTGCACCGCCCAGATGGGCTGTGTCGTGCCGAAGAAGGGCGCCATCAGGCGCGGGCCGGAGATCTCCAGCCCCAGCGAGACGACGCCGCCGACAAAGACGAGAATCAGCAGGGGCAGGCGTTGTGGGTCGAGCGCCGACCGCCATCCGGTGGCTGGTTTCGCGCTTACTGCGCCGGGGGCAGGCGTGGAGGCAGGTGCGGAGATGGAACCTCCACGCGGCGTATCGGCCCCATCGGAT
This sequence comes from uncultured bacterium, assembly GCA_963733745.1. GTDB lineage: Bacteria > Chloroflexota > Ktedonobacteria > Ktedonobacterales > JADMIN01 > DASWAC01. Next base: position 130,186 of record CAVTFE010000039.1, on the reverse strand, counting down.
TCGCCGGATTCGTCGGATGGGGGCGCGAGGTCGGTTTCGTCGGCGCGCATGCGTGGGTGGCTCCTTGGGGCAAATTGGGGGGCGAACGGATCGACGGTTACACTTTGACTGGGATGAACTGGAAGCTCCCCAGCATTGGCCCGAAATAGTTCTTCGTCGCGGCGGCGAACTGATCGTCGGTCGCATAAAGCGCGATCAGATACGGCTTGTCGTTGTGGATCGTCGCATAGACCTGTACGCGAATATGGATGGGTGGGGTTGCGGTGGGTGTGCCCCCCGACCCATTGTCGCCACCACTCGACGTGTCCACGCTAATCAGTCCGCCGCTCGTTTGCCAGCGAACGCCGTTGATCGTGATGGTCGAGGTAGGACCAGGCGCGCGCTCGAAGACCTGTCCTGGCGTCTCGCTGAAGGCGTTCAGCGCGTAGTTGACCCAGGGGGAGGCGTCGTTGCCGTTGGGTTGGCCGCCAGGCACGGTCCAGTCGCCAGGAAGCTGCACCTGCGCCTTGTAGTTGGGCGCGTCGGCGTCGTCGCGGCATTCGATTCCAGGATTTGTCTCCGCACAAGCCCAGTTCTGTGGAACCTGGAAAGTGAAGCCATCCTCGGCGTCGGATACAAACTGGAAGCCAGAGATCAGTGTGGGCGCCGGGCTGGCGGTCGCGGTAGGCGGCGCTTGGGTAGGCGCTATCTGCGCGGCGGGGCGCCTGGCGGTGGAGGCGATGAGGCTCGGCAGGAGCAGCGCCAGCGCCGCCAGCGTCACGGCGATGATCGCCATGCGGACAAAGCGCGTTCTCTGGCCGCGCCGGAGCCTTTGCAGAGAAGACTGAAGCGAGCCGGAGGATGTCAGTTTTTCGTCAGGCGCGTTCTCAGCCGTCGCATCGTCGGGAGAGGCGTCGGCGTCTGGAGCGATCAGCGTCGCGGAAGAATCGTGCGCCATCCCAGGGTGGTTCTGTGGCGCGTCATCCATGTCAGCCTCCAAACCACTGGTGATCTCGTCCATCATGTCTCTCAATGCCATGCGCGGATCTCAATCCTCGATCTCAATCCTCGATCTCGTTCGCCGGCCCCGCGCGAACATCCCTGCGTATCTCCTACATATTACCCTGGCGCGAGCATCGCCCCCGCTATTATAACGTAGCCGCGCGCCTGGGCAAGTCTCGACGTGACAGTGTCGCCGCGGCGCCGGGAATTGACAGGCATCATGGCGCCGGGATACAATGCGGCGAGGGCGCGGCGCGGCGTCCGGCCTGGTCGCTCCAGCATGAGCGCGACCCGATACGGCGGGGGAGACGTTCCCCGCCTTTTTTGCGCGTCTCCGTCCTGTCTCCACTGTCTACGAGGGCGCATCCCGACAGGTTCCCCTCGCAGGCGACTTCAGGCGACTCGCGCGCCGACTGGCGCGATCTGCGATTGACTCTGATACTGGACCTGATAGGTGAAATGAGCGTGGCCCATGACAACCCCAAAGAGCGGCGAGAGCGACCGCATGCAGGAAATCATCTCGCTGTGTAAACGGCGTGGCTTCATCTTCCCCAGCAGCGAGATCTACGGCGGCCTCAACGCCGTCTGGGATTACGGCCCCCTGGGCGTCGAGTTCAAGAACAACGTCAAGCGCGCCTGGTGGGACGCGATGACGCGCCTGCGCGACGACATCGTGGGGGTGGATACCAGCATCCTGATGGCGCGGCGTGTCTGGCAGGCATCGGGCCATGAGAGCGCCTTCACCGATCCCATGGTGGACTGCACCAACTGCAAGAACCGCTTCCGCGCCGATCAGGTGGAGGAGATGAGCGGCGACCCCAACGTGTGTCCCTCCTGCGGCATGCGTGGAACGCTCACCGCGCCACGCCAGTTCAACCTGATGTTCAAGACCTACATGGGGCCAATCGAGGAAGACGCGGGGCTGGTCTACCTGCGGCCAGAGACGGCGCAGGGCACGTATGTGAACTTCCAGAACGTGCAGACGAGCATGCGCAGGCGCATCCCGTTTGGTATCGCGCAGATCGGCAAGTCGTTTCGCAACGAGATCAGCCCCAGCAACTTCACCTACCGCATGCGCGAGTTCGAGCAGATGGAGATGCAATACTTCATCGCGCCCGAGGATGAGGAGAAATGGTACGAGTACTGGCGCGAGCAGCGCTGGCAGTGGTACCTGGGGCTGGGGATGAAGCCGGAGAGCCTCCAGTGGCACCCGCACGGCCCCGATGAGCTGGCACACTATGCGCGCGCGGCGGAGGACATCTACTTTCGACTTCCCCTTCGGCTGGAAGGAGATGGAGGGCATCCACGACCGCACGGACTTCGATCTGCGTCGCCACGCCGAGTTCAGCGGCAAGGACCTGACCTACTTCGACGACCTCAACAACCGGCGCTACGTGCCGTTCATCATCGAGACGGCGGGCGGGCCGGATCGCGTCGCGCTGGCCTTCCTCTGCGACGCCTACGCCGAGGACGAGGTGAACGGCGAGAAGCGCGTCGTGCTGCGGCTACACAAAAAGCTGGCGCCGATCAAAGCGGCGGTCATGCCGCTCTCGAAGAAAGAGGAGCTGGTCGCGCTGGCGCATCAGGTCCACGACGAGATTCGCCCCGTCGGCCTGACGCAGTACGACGAGACCGGCGGCAACATCGGCAAGCGCTACCGGCGGCAGGACGAGATCGGCACGCCCTACTGCATTACGGTGGATTTCGACAGCCTGGAGGATAAGCAGGTGACGATCCGCGAGCGCGACAGCATGACGCAGCGGCGCGTGCCCATCGCCGAGCTGCGCGGCCTCCTCGCCGCCGAGCTAGCTTAAGCTGACTGAGGGGGCGCGACGATGAGCCAGGACGAGGCGCTGGGCGTTTGGGCCGAGGCGGCGCAGGACATGGCGAGCGCGGGGCTGGCCGCAGGCATGGGGGTCACCTACAACTGCGCCGATCTTTGCAATCAGGTGGCGGAGAAGGCGCTGCAGGCGCTCTACATCCTGCGCAACGACCGCCGCGCGCCCTACAACCACGACCTGCACGCGCTGGGCGGGCTCGTCGAAGCTCCGCCGGAGATCCTGGCTGATCTGGACGCCCTGACGCCCTATCATCCCGAAGGCTTCCTCGCCGGGCGCACGCCGGAGGAGGCCGACGACGAGATCACCGGCGAGACGGCATCCGAATTGATGGCGCACGCGCGGGCAGTGTTGCGCTGGGCACGGCAGTACGTGATGGCGTAAGAACCTAACCCCCTGATCCCTTCCCTTGCGAGAGAAGGCTGATATGCCACGGATCTGTGTGACCAGCGATGTGCATCTGGGCTTGACGGCGGAGCCGGTGGTCGAGGCGCTCGTGGATGCCATTGCCGCCGAGCGCCCTGATCTCACCGTGATCGCGGGCGATGTAGGAGAAGGACTCCGCGCCTTTCGGCGCTGTCTCGCCATATTCGCGCGGCTACCCGGCGACCTGGGCGTCATCGCTGGCAATCACGACCTGTGGGCGGGACAGGGAGTCAGCAGCGAGCAACTCTGGTCCAGCGCGCTGCCAGCGGCGACGCGCGAGGCAGGCAGGATCTACCTGGAGGACGAGGACTGGCGACGAGACGGCGTAGCGGTGGTCAGCACGATCGCATGGTACGACTACTCCGCCGCCATGCGCAGGTTCCCCCATAGGTCCGCCGCCTACTACGCCCGCCACAAGCGCAAGATAGTAGTCGACGGCATACGGCTGGACTGGACGCGCGAGGATCAAGCGTTCGCCAGGAGCCTTGGCGCGCGAACGCTGGAACGCCTGGCGGCGTTGGAGGCAGATCCTACGATTACCGCGATCGCGCTGGTGACACATGTGCCTATCTTTGCCGAGCAACTCATCCACTACGCGGGTGACGGCTCAGCGACTAGGGCGTACTTTACCCATCTGATGCTTGGTGATGATGTGCGGCGGTCGCCCAAACTCCGCGTGGTCTGCAGCGGCCATACACATCGCGGGTATGAAGGGATTATGGCGCGTGCGTCTCTACCGCCGCTCAGCGTGGTCACGCTTGAGAGCGACTATGGCGCGCCAGCGTATCGGTGTTTCGATCTCCCTGCGCAAAATAGCTCAATCACATAGTTTCCGCCGTTGAGACACCTCTACCCAGCCTGATGCGGACCGGTGATCGGCGACGTTGGGAGGATAGCATCTCCACCTGCCTCTCCCTTCGTGCTCAACTATTGCCTTCGTGCTCATATGGGAGATTGAGCACATAGGGCGCTTTGAGCACATAGGCGGCTCTTTCTCTTGGAAGTCGGCGGCGGCGACTGTGTTAGAATGCGGGCGTGCGCTGATCTTGTGATGCCCTCAGGAGGCTCTCGCTATGTCTGATCCGATGCCTGATGTGACGCCCGACACCGCCGCCGCCTGGGCCGCCAGGGGCGTCGCGCTCAGGCGATCAAGACGCCCTGAGGAGGCGCTGGCGGCGTTCGATCAGGCGCTGGCGCTCGACCCCGATGACGCCTCCGCCTGGAATGAAAAAGGCTGGGCGCTCGCCGATCTCAGGCGCTACGGCGAGGTGGTGGTTGCTTGCGAGGAGGCGCTGGCGCTCGACCCTTCCTACGCCGACGCCTGGAATAACAAGGGCCATGCGCTCAACAACCTCCAGCGCTATGCGGAAGGGCTGCCCGCTTGCGAGCAATCGCTCGCGCTCGACCCCACCAATACCAATGCCTGGATCAACATGGGATATGCGCTCCACCGGCTCAAGCGCGATCAGGAAGCCGTGCAGGCATATGAGCGCGCGCTGGCGCTCGGCTCGGACGACGATGAGATCTGGGCCAATCTGGGCGCCGCGCTTGTGGGAGCAGAGCGCTATGCCGAGGCGCTGGCGGCGCTGGAGCGGGCTGAACAGGCGCTACCGCTAGACGCGGAAGACCTCACCAACAAGGCTATCGCGTTGCGCGCGTTGGGGCGGGAGGCCGAGGCACAGGAGGCGGAGCGGCAGGCGGCAGCGCTCGGCGGGTAATGGGCGCGCAACCCCCATCGCTTGATGCGTGTTCAACGGGCCATCCACGCAAGTTATCCGATCGTGCCCTTTATGCCCTTTACCGGGGATGGGCATGAGGGGCATGAAGGAGGGATAACGACGGCGCTGGCGCAAATGGTATCGGAAGCGAGGAACGATGTGGACGAACTGACACGCTGCGGGTGGGCGCGCAACGAGCTGGCCGTGCGCTACCACGACGAGGAGTGGGGCGTCCCGCTGCACGACGACCGCGCCATCTTCGAGTTCCTGACGCTGGAAAGCGCGCAGGCGGGCCTGAGCTGGGACACGATCCTGCGGAAGCGCGAACGCTATCGCGAGGTCTTCGACCAGTTCGACCCCGAAGCCGTCGCGCGCTACGATGAGGCGAAGGTCGCGCAACTCCTCACCGATCCGGGCATCATCCGCAACAAGATGAAGATCAACGCGACGATCCAGAACGCGCGGGCATTCCTGGCGGTGCGCGACGAGTTTGGGAGCTTCGACGCGTACATCTGGCGCTTCGTGGATGGGCGGCCCATCGTCAACACGTGGCGTACGCTCGCCGAGGTTCCCGCGCGCACGGCGGAGTCCGACGCGCTGAGCGGCGATCTACGCAAACGTGGCTTCGCCTTCGTCGGCTCGGTGATCTGCTACGCGCATATGCAGGCGACGGGCATGGTCAACGACCACCTGGTGGACTGCTTCCGCCACGCCGAACTGCGCGAGGCATAACGGCCTATCGCATCGCTTTCTGTCTGGAGCGGCGGACAATTACGATCTGGCAGGCGCGCTCAGATGCGCCAGCAGGACCTCCTCGGGCTGCTCCAGCAAAGCAAGATCGACCGGCGCGGCTTGCAGTCCCTCGGCTGCGCGTCCCGTGGGCCAGTAGACCTCGACGCTGTTGCCTTCGGGATCGCGCAGGTAGAGGCTCACGGTGACGCCGTGATTGAGGGCGAAGAGAACCGGCGCGCCCTGCGCCTTCGCGGCGGCGTAGATGTTCTGCAAGGCGGCCAGGCTCTCCACCTCCCATGCCACGTGCCTGGCCTCGGCGCGGGTCATGAGCGCTATCGTCTGCTGGCGCGCGCTGGGGTCGTCGCTCAGGAAAACAAAGTCGCCCATATTGGGCAGTGTTCCCTGTAACGTTTGTTCCAGGCCGAGCAGGTGTTGATAGAACGTGGCGAGCGTCGCTGGGTCCTGCGCGGGCATGGCGACGTGGCCAAGGCGGGCCTTCGCTGTCATGGGATGTCCTCCTCCTTCGCCGATCAGCCGCGGGCCGATCCACCTCTAAATTCATCTGATATAATATCAGGTGAATATGTGCTATGATACCTGCTATGAACGAGCCTGTCAAGACTCCGTCGAAACGCCGCTACGACGCCTCGCGACGCCAGGCGGCGGCCACACAGACCCGCCAGGCCATCGCTGCGGCGGCGCGTGACCTTTTCATCGCGCGCGGCTATGCCGGAACCACCATAGCCGCAATTGCGGAAGCTGCTGGAGTCTCGCACGAGACCGTCTATGCTACATTTGGACCCAAGCCCGCGCTCTTCCATTACCTCGTCGAGATCGCGCTCTCCGGGACGGATGAGCCTGTGCCAGCGCTCGAGCGCGACATCGTGCGACAGGTGCGGGCGGAGCCAGATCCGCAGCGCATTATTGACCTCTTCGCGCACACGGTCCGCCTGCTGCAGGAGCGCGTGGCGCCGCTCATCGTCGTCTTGAGCGATGGCGCGCGAACCGACCCCGACCTGAAAGTGTTCGCCGATGAACTGAGCGCACGCCGGGTCGGACATATGCGCGCTTTCGTCGCGGACCTCGCGGCGAGGGAGGGCCTGCGCGCGGGCCTCTCGCCGGAGATGGCGGCGGATGTTATCTGGGTGATGAACTCGTCGGAGTTCTACCTGCTCTGTGTGCGTGATCGCGGCTGGACCCCAGAGACCTTTGAGACCTGGCTCGCCGACGCCTGGAAGCGCCTATTGCTGCCGATCAGCCTGCTCGAAGGGGCGTAGTATGCAGGTCTACTCTCACATCAGCCGCCGAGGGGATAGCTCGCCAGCGTCGTGTAGCGCGCGGCGGGACGGGCCAGCTCGCTCTTCATCACGTCGAGCATCGTGACGGTCCACGTGGCGGTATGCGCAAGGCGCGTGTTCACCCGCTGCTGGAGCGCGGTCAGTTCCGGCGCAGGCAGGCGATCCTTCACCCGTGCGAGCGTTAGGTGCGGCGCGTAGTCTGGATGCTCCTGCGGCGGAAAGCCTCGCTGGTCGAGTTCACTGGCCAGGGCGCTCTGAACACTGTGTAGCGCTGCTACCTCGCCGCCGACGCCGGCCCAGATGACCCGCGGCGTGTGCGGCGAACCGAAGGTTCCCAGCTGGTCGAGCGTCAACGCAAACGGAGCGCTCTGTGACGCTGCGGCCTGTGTCGCCTCATGCGCGGCGGCTAGACGCTCATCGTCCAGGTCGCCGAGGAAGGCCAGCGTCAGGTGCAGGCTCGCCACGTTCACCCATCGCACCCATCGCACCGATAGCAGCGTATTCGTCAGCGAAGAGATCTCGCGTCGCAACGCCTCGCGCGCCTCATCGCTCAGGGCGACGGCGAGAAACGTGCGAGTGGTCATGGGTGATCCCTGTGATCGTGGCGCAGAACCTAACCCCCCCTAGCCCCTCTTCCCTCACAGGGAAAGGGGAACCACAGGCGAGGATGATCGCCATCCGTGGGTACTGGTTGCCACAAGTCACCCCTCCCTTCTTAGGGGAGGGGCTGGGGGAGAGGTTTCTTCTGGCTGGTATGATACAACGCGCGGAGACGCAGATGGGCAGCGCATCAATCCAGGCAATTATAGACAACGCAGGGGGTATCATGGACCGGCAGGACTTCGAGACATATCAGCGGGAGTCGCGCAAGACCTGGAACCTGGTGGCGACGGACCATCCCATCGTCTATCCCACGCTGGGGCTGGCGAACGAGGCGGGCGAGGTCGCCGGCAAGGTCAAGAAGATCTTCCGCGACAAGGGCGGGCAGATTAGCGAGGAGGACCGAGCGGCGCTGAAGGGCGAGCTGGGCGACGTACTGTGGTATCTGACGCAGATCTGCACGGAGCTTGACCTCACGCTCGAAGAGGTCGCGCGCGCCAACCTGGAGAAGCTCTTCTCGCGGCAGGAGCGCGGGCAGATTCGCGGCGAGGGCGACGACCGCTAGCCGTCGCAGTGGATGCGGCGCTTGCCCGTCAACGCGCAAGCAGGTACAATGGCGGCCACCCCCTACACGAGCAGAGGCGAAGCGGAGCGACCGGCATGCCCTATGATGAGTTTGATGTCTACAAGACCGCGCTTGACGACGCAAACGAACTGCTGCGGCGCCGAGGCGACGCCGATAATCTCTACGTTGGCATCGTGACGCTGATCCTGACGGGTGAGGCGTATCTCTTCGTCACCAGCCAGTTCGATAGCTGGCTGCCCGTCATCGTGACGGCGAGCGGCGAGTCTGGTCGGCCTCGCCATCGTGCGGCGCTGGAGCCAAGGCTTCGCGGAGATCAGCAGGATTCTCGACAAACGCTTTGAGTTTCTGCGCAAGCTCGAAGCCACCGAGACGCTCCAGCGCATCGGCGCGACGGCGTTTACCGAGGAATATCCCATCTACACGAGGACCCGAAGAAGGAGGCGCGGGCTAAATTCCTACTTGCAGTGGGTCTTTGGCCTCGTCTTCGTGCTCATTCCTCTCTTCCTGGCGCTCGCCACACTGGCGCGCGTGACGCCAGAACTACAGCCACTCTACTACTTCATCCAGCCACTGCCTGCACTACCATCACTGGCGCCGACTACTCTCCCTTGAACGCGAACGCCAGCAGAAATCCGCCAATAGGTCGGACGCGAATGTCGCATACTGTTCCTGCGGCGCACATATCTCGCGCCGCAGGAACAAACAGTACACGCTCAAGGAGATCGCACCCGTGACATCCTTTGCGACTTTACCCGCCACCTCCGCCGAGTTTCGTGACTGGCCGTGGGAGCGCATCTCGCCCTACTACGACGGGTTGCTCGCGCGCCCGCTGACACAGGAGAACCTCGCGGCGTGGCTCGCCGACTGGACCGCGATCAGCGCGCTGCTGGACGAGGTGAACAACTCCTACACCATCGCCACGACGGTCAACACCGCCGACGAAGAGGCCGAGCGTGGCTATACTGCCTGGCTCGACACGATTCAGCCACGGGCGATGGCAGCGGAGCAGCGTTTGCGGGAAAAACTGCTGGCGAGCGGGCTGGAAGCGCCGGAGGGCTTCGCGGTCCCCCTGCGCAAGATAAGCGCCAGGGCGGAACTCTACCGCGAGGCGAACGTCCCTGTACTCTCCGAGTTGCGCAAGCTGGGGATGGAGTACGAGAAGCTGGCGGGAGCGCGTACGGCGCTCTGGGAAGGGCAGGAGTTGCCGCTGCCGCAGATCTATCCCTTCCTGCTCGATCCCGACCGCATCGTCCGCGAGCGCGCCTGGCGGACGATGGCCGCGCGCCGCGTGCAAGACACCCCGGTGCTGACGGACCTCTGGCGGCGGATGATGGCGCAGCGACGCCAGCTCGCCGCCAACGCTGGCGTTGGCTCGTACCGCGACTACCGCTGGCGCGAGCTGTTCCGCTTCGACTACACCCCCGACGACGCCGAACGCTTCCAGGATGCTATCGCGGAGGTCGCGGTCCCTGCCGCGCGCAAACTCAACGAGCGGCGCAGACAGCGGTTGGGCGTCGAGACACTGCGTCCCTGGGACATGGAGGTCAACACCAGCGGCAAGCCACGCCTCCAGCCCTATGCGACGGGCAGCCGAGTTGGAGGAGCGGACCAGCGCGATCTTCACCCGCGTGGACCCGCAGTTCGGCGCGTACTTCGAGACGATGCGCGCGGAGGGGCTGCTGGACCTGGAGAGCCGGGCGAACAAGGCGCCGGGCGGCTACTCGCTGGAATATAACATGCGTCGCAAGCCCTTCATCTTCATGAACGCAGTGGGCGCGCATGATGACGTCGTGACGCTGCTGCACGAGGGCGGCCACTCCTTCCACACCTTCGAGATGACGCCGCTGCCGTATCTGCAACAGCGCCAGGAGCAGATGCTGCCGATGGAGTTCGCCGAGGTCGCCTCGATGGGCATGGAGCTTCTGGCTACGCCGTACCTCGCGCGCGAGCAAGGCGGCTTCTACACCGAGGCCGAGGCGGCGCGGGCGCGCATCGAGCATCTGGATAGCATCATACGCTTCTGGCCCTACATGGCGATGATCGACGCGCTCCAGAACTGGATGTATGAGAACGAGGAGGGCGCCGATCTCGCCGCCTGCGACGACTATTGGGCGACGCTGGTGGACCGCTACTGGCCGGACCAGGACTGGAGCGGGCTGGACGAGCAGAAGCGCGCGTCCTGGCATCGCCAGGGACACGTCTTCACCGACCCCTTCTACTACATTGAGTACGGCATCGCGGAGTTGGGCGCCGCGCAGGTCTGGGCCAACGCGCTCAACGATCAGGCGGGCGCGGTGGCGGCGTATCGCCGCGCGCTGGCGCTGGGTGGTTCCGCGACGCTGCCGGAGTTATTCACTGCGGCGGGCGTACGCTTCGCCTTTGACGCCGAGACACTGCGCCGCGCCATCGATCTGATGCTGGAGACGATTGACCAACTGGAACTGGTCGCGGAGGGCTAGGCAGTGGGCTGGCCACTGGAGATCGCCTGACGCGACCGCGCGCGCTGCCGCTCAAGCGCCGCCTCGTAGCCCTCCAGGTCAACGTCCAGCCCGCGCTCGCGCGCCAGCTCTGCCGTCAACTCCGCCGGGAAGCCGAACGTGTCCGAGAGGCGAAACACCTCCTCGCCACTGATTGTGGTTGCGCCTCGGTCTCGTGTCTCCGCTTCCACGCGCTCGAACTCGCGCAGGCCACGGCTGAGCGTGCGCTGGAAGCGCTGTTCCTCGCGCGTCAGCTCAGTGAGGATACGACTCTCCTCGCGCGCAAGCTCTGGATACGCGCCGCGATAGGTGGAGATGAACGTCCGCGCAATCTCGGCCAGTGACGCCTCGCGGACGCCGAGCGCATGCGCGCTGAGCGCTGCGCGGCGGACCAGCCGCCGGCAGACGTAGCCGCGCTCGACATTCCCCGGCAGGACGCCGTCCGCGAGCAGGAAGGTCGCCGCGCGTGTGTGGTCCACGACGATGCGCCGCAGCCGCGTCTCGCGCTCAGGCGCCAGGTCGCCCGATTCCGGCGCCAACTCGCTCAGCCGCCGCAGCGCCTCCTGGTAGATATCGGTCTCGTAGACGGTCGCGCCGTTGAGCATCGCCAGCAGCCGCTCCAGCCCCAGGCCCACGTCCACGTTGCGCTGCGCCAACCGCGTGTAGGAGCCGTCCTCGTGCTTCATGTACTCCATGAAGACGTTGTTGCCGATCTCAACCCAGCGCCCACAGCCGCAGCCTGGACGGCAGGTGTCGCCAAACTCCAGTGTGTGTGGCAGGCCAGTGTCGTAGAACAGCTCGGAGTCCGGCCCGCAGGGACCGGTCGCCGCGATTGGCCCCCACCAGTTGTCCTCTTTGCCGAGGGGGAAGATACGCTCGTCGGAGATACCCATGGATTGCCAGACCGCGATCGCCTCGTCATCGCTCGGCGCGTCATCATCCCCCGCGAAGACCGTCACCGCGATGCGCTGCTTCTCCAGCCCCAATTCCTGGGTGAACCACTCCAGCGTCCAGCGCTGCGAGTCCGTCTTCCAGTAGTCGCCGAGCGACCAGAAGCCGAGCATCTCGAGGAACGTGCCGTGGCTCGCGTCGCCCACCTCCTCGATGTCGTCGGTGCGCAGGCACTTCTGCACGTTGGCGAGGCGACGCCCCAACGGATGCGGCGCGCCCAGCAGATAGGGCATGAGCGGCTGCATGCCGGCGATGGTGAAGAGCGCGGTCGAGTCGCCTGCCGCGACGAGCGCCGCCGAGGGGAGTATGGCGTGGCCGCGCTCCAGGAAGAATGTGAGAAACGACGTGCGCAACTGATCTGCCGTGAACCTCATACCAATGCCTCCAACCTGGATACCCTTTTCGGGCCAACAAAAACGCCCCCAGCGCTTTCGCTGAGGGCGAGCAGAACCCGCGGTACCACCTCATTTGGAGCTGATCCAAGCGATTACATCACAGGATCAGGGCTTCCATCTCGACATCCGCCATGCGCGCAAAAAGACGCTCGTGAGGGATGGCTCGTGTAACGGCGAGCCGCCGCAAGACCTCCAGGGTGGCCCGCGCGACGCAATGGGACGTTGAGCTTGCACCAGCCTCAACTCGCTACAGAAGTCCCGCAACGCGCTTCTTCCCCTTCAAGGGTCCGTTCGTTGTTCTGCTGTACGCTTAGTGTATCACACAGATAGAGGTAATCGCGTTCGGCTTGTTCTCCCGGCTTGTTCCCGGTGGCCGCCTGTGGTAGGATGGGCGCTCATTTGCTCATTTTGTGAGCCGTTTGGGTTCTGATCTGGAGGCGCGTCGATGGGTAGCTCCTGGTTCGTCTCTGACGCCGAACCGTGGCGCACTGAGGAGAACTACAATCCAGACGTAATTGGTGCGCTGAACTGCGTCGCCTGGAAGCTTGCGCAGGACGGTGGAGTGGAGGTCAATCTCCTCGATTGTGTCGCGCCAGTGATCGGCGCCGAGATGTCGAAGAGCCAGCGATTGCGCGTGCTCTATGTCGTCTGCCTCTGTTTGGCCGCCGAGGATCCTCCGGATGCCGCGCTCCCACCACTGGGTGAGGCCCTGGCGCTCGCCACGACACTGGGCGAGACACGCGCGCGGATCGATCTGCTGTCGCAGCGCGCCTATGTCAATCGCTATATCAATCAGATTCCCGATGCGGTAGCTGATCTTCGCGAATGCCTGGAGGCGTTTGAGGAGTTGAAACGTCGCGGTGAGTGGTCGCCGGAGGATACGCCCAGAGTACTCGCCATCACCGTGCGGCTCGCCACGTTCGAGTTTGCTATCGGAGAAGTTGAGGCGTCTCAGAAGTCATTGCAGCGGGCGGAGGAATTGCTGGCGCAGGTTGGCGAACAGAGAGACTCGCAGGCGCGGCTGGCATGGCTGCGCGCGCTGGTGGCTCGTTGGAGCGGCGACTACCAACGGGCGCTGGCTGAAGCAGTCGCCGCCGTTGGCTACTACCAGCAGATGCGCGACCCCGAGATGCTGAGCCGGATCGAGGGCATGACCGGCGAGATCTTGCTGGATCTGGCGGATCAGAGCCGCGTCCACGGAGACGAGGAAGCATGCGCCGAGTACCTTGCGCATGCTGAATTATACATCCAGCGCGCCATCCAGATCGCTGTGGCCAGCGACTACCAGGCGAGCGAGTGTATGGCGCGCATTGTTCGTTCGCGCCTGCTACGCCTGCAAGGGTCGCCGGGCGACCGCACGCTGCTGCTGGAAGAGCTGGCGAATATGGCCAGGCAGCACCGGGATATGGCGCTGGTCTGCAAGGCGTACACCGGCATCGGCCAGGAATGCGAGGCGGTGGGCAAGTTCGACGAGGCGAGGGAGTGGTATCGCCGCGCCATCGCCGCGCTCAAGGAGTCGAAGGCCATAGCGGACACCGTTTGGGCGCAACGCGCGCTGTGGCGGCTCGAAGGCGAGATGGACGCCGACGAGCCGCCGACAGCAGATTATTGACACTCCGCACGGGCTAAAGCCCGGCGGATTCTCAGGCTACGCACAGCCCAACGGCTCACGTTAGCGCCCGAAGGTTCTGCCCGAACCCACTGGAGGTTGACTCCATCGCGGCGTGGCGTGGTGAGCTCAACGACCGCCGCTCAAGCGGAGCGCACCTCGTCCAAGACGGGTTACGGCTTTTACCCGTGGGAACGACATTCCACGGAACCCCGTAAGAGGAGGTGCTTGGTGCGGTGCAAAATGTCCTGCCCACCTCTTCTCGCACAACGGGGAGGACACGGCAATGGACGCAGGACGCATGGCGAACGCCCCCAACCGCCTCACCGCACGGGTTGAAATCCCGGCGGCTTGCGGCGGGCGAAAGCCCAATAAGGTCATCCCGGAAATGCCGAAACCTGTCATTGGGCAGACCTCAACCGGATGATCTGGAGTATCAGTATCAACGGGTCGAGCAGGATATCGTCTAGTGGCTAGGGCAGCCGCAGTTCACGATTGCGGTATTCGTCATATCCGCTGCATAGCCATGCCTCGAGAATCGCCTGGATCACGACGCCGACCGGCGCTCTTTGCGGTGTGTACCACACGCCAGGACTGAAGTGGCCTTCCGGCAGATTCATGAGGAACTCCGCGAAGTATGTTGGCATGGTACGCACATCATGAGTGAGCACAATGAGATCGTGCTTGGCGGCATACGCGAGGATATCCGGGTCGGGAGCATCCGTTAGACCCACCTAGCGCACTTCGGTGATCGTGATGTCTGGCCGTATGCGCCGCAATCCGCGAACGATATGCTGATTGAAGTTCGCATCGGCCAGCAATCGCGGCGGGTCGGCGCTGAAAGGAGTAATGGATTCAACGGGCTCTGTCATGGCTGGGCAGCGTCGGGCGCATCAGGATTTGCGCTCTTCTCACGCAGACGCGCTCTGCGCTCATCCAGACGGGCGTAGAATGCAGGGTCGGCTGTGCGGTCTCGTTCGCGCTGTCGCCAGTATTCCTGATCGTCGGCGAGGAACTGTGCGTCAAGCTCCGCCTGATGGTCGAGATAGTAGGCGATCGGGCCGTAGACCTGCGCGAGGGAGAGCGCAGGGAAAGCCGCCTGTGATTCCTCAGCACTATAGCCTTCATTGCGCCAGGCGGAGATGAGACTTGATACCGTCACGCGCGTCTCGCCGACGTAGAGTACGCCCTCGCGTTCACGCACATAGGTTGTCTCTGCGGTCGCCATGTCTCCTGCTCCTTGCCAGCGCGTCATCTCTCAGTATACGCTTCCGCACCCAGCCAGTGTCGCCTAAACAGGCGTTGCAAGTAGTGCTACGAAAAGCGAACTATGAGGCACACACTTTGCAATCGCTCGGTGATGTCGTAGACTAAGAGCGTGTTATGAACTGCCATGAGCGGCTCATCACTGCTCCGTCGAGCACGATGCTGAGCACCTAGGCTCCCTCACCTTGCCTGAGAGTTCTTGCGATTCACCAGCAGTATCAGCCACACGCCCAGCACTATGAGCAGCGTCATCGGCCCGGTCACTTGCAGCGAGCCGATCAAATCCATGGTGTTGAGATATAGATAAATGGCCAAGACCACTCCGCTGAGCGCACCTACCCCCAAGGCGATGAAAGCAATCTGAAGAGGGGTGAAATGCCGCTTGGTTGTTCGCATGGTCTCACTGCCCTCCGCACAAAAGCGCTCTTACAGTCTGGGCTGAGTCTCTGCCAGCGCCACAGTGCTAATAGTGCTAATCGTAGCCTGTCGAGGAAGAGGTAATCCATTGGCGCCACTGGTCGCGTAGAATAGGGGCATGAAGAGACGCCCCTATCCCAGGGATGTGAGTGATGAAGAAGGGGCCTTGGTCGCGCCGTACCTGAGCCTGTTGCCCCAGACCGCCGCCCAACGACGCCATGAGTTGCGCGACGTGTTCAATGCCGTGCGCTACATCGTGCGGACTGGTGTCCCCTGGCGCTGGATCGCGGCAGGCTGGTTTGAAGCGCTTGTCCAGGACCTGCGGCTCTTGGTCCGTGCGGCATCGGGGCGCAGGCCCCAGCCCAGCACGGCGATTGTGGACAGCCGCACCTTGCGTTCGACGGAGGAGAGTGGGCAACGAGCAGGCGTGGACGGGCACCAGGGCAGGCGTGGCTCGCAGGTCCATGCAGTGGTCGATACCATGGGCACGCTCTTGGCGCTGAGCGTCACCCCGGCCAATGCCGCCGAGCGACGGCAGGTCGATGTGCTGACCAAGCAGGTCCAGGAGGTGACGGGAGAACGGGTGGAAGTCCTCGACGCTGATGCCGCCTCCCGTGGCGCCGACACGGCCGACACGGCCGACACGGCCGACACGGCTGCCGCCGCTGCCGCCGCTGCGCGGCATGGTATTCACCTCATGGTCGTCACACGGCCTGAGGCCAGCAAGGGCTTTGTGTTGCTGCCCAAACGCTGGGTCGTCGAACGAACCTTCGCCTGGCTGAGTCGCCTCCGTCGCCTCCGTCGCCTCCGTCGCCTCCGTCGCCTCGCCCGCGATTACGAGCGCCTGCCAACGACGCTGGCGGGTCTGCATTTCGCTGCCTTCGTCTGCCTCTTGCTTCCCAAACTGCTCACCTTGATCGGTGGTTCATAACACGCTCTAAGTGACAGAACGAGCAGAAATGGGCCGACGCTTACAGCACTGCGGCGAGAGGAAATAGCTTAATGGCAGAGGACGACGCGCTCAAAATACAGTGGATGTTCCAGTATAACCCAAAGTGGTACGACCTCGAAGCCTCCATCAAACGCAGTCTAACGTAAGACTGGACTATGTACCGCCATCGTGATCATGTCCGTGTTGGGCAACGCATCTATTTCATGCGATCAGGCGGCGAGAAAGCAGCAATTACTGCGGTTGGGCGTATGGCCTCCCTGGTATATGAGCGACCTGAAGAGACCGATAGGTTCCGCCGCTATTGGGTCGATGTGGTCTATGATGAACTAGTTGTCCCTCCCATCACGCGGCCTGAAATGCGGGAAGAGGAAGACCTGGAGGGCTATCGCCCCTACGTCACCGGCCTGTTCTACTCTGCATTCCGATTGCCACCTGAGGTCGCTCTCCGCACCGAACAGCTTGTCAAGGGACGAACTATCCCTATTGGACCTTCGACGGTCGCTGTAGACAGGCGTATATTCATCAGTCACAGCCACCAGGATACCGAATTTTGCCTGCGGCTGGTACGGGACTTACGTAAAGCGCTCGGTGGGCATGACGAAACAGTTTGGCTTGATGAATCAGGCGGGTTGAAGGGTGGTCACGCCTGGCTGAAAGAAATTTCCGACAACATTCGGGACCGTCCAGTGTTCATGGTCGTGGTCTCTCCCAATTCGATGAAGTCAAATTGGGTGCGCGATGAAATTGATCTGGCATGGCAGTACAAAAACAACGCGCCTGGCGGAAAGACAATCATACCTATCATTCTACGAACTGCCGCGATGCACGATTATCTCTCGTTGCGCCAAGCGGTATCTTTTGCTGCCCCCCGATCATACAATGAAGCTTTACGAGAGCTTCTCATTGCTCTAAACTTGGCACAATGAGCAACATAGCAATAGCTTGACGCGCGCGGTGACGCGATGCCATACTGCGAGCGGCGCTCTGCGTCACGGCCACATCACGGGCGATTGCTGAAATTGGCAGACAGGCCAGACTTAGGATCTGGTGGCGCAAGCCGTGTGGGTTCGAGTCCCACATCGCCCACCCTCACACCCTTTCAATCGCGCATCCCCACATCCACAAGAAGCGTCTCCCGTGCGCGGTGCTATAATAGGTGGGCATCTCTCAAAATAGTTGTGTCGCCGCGACCGGAATGACCCCAACGCGCCCTGATGTCCTCTCATGGGGGATGGCGCGTCTCATCGCGCGGCGTGTGGAGGCTTCCCTTGAAGGTTACCGTCGACCGCAGCAACGAGACCGAGGCCGCGCTCACCGTCGAACTCGACTGGGCTGAGCTGGAGAAGGCATCGGATCGCGCATACAAAAAGCTCGTTCAGAAGACCAACGTGCCGGGCTTCCGTCCCGGCAAGGCTCCGCGCTCGATCCTGGAGCGGATGGTCGGTAAAGACGCCATCTACCAGGAGGGCCTCGAGGAGCTGATGGACTCCGCCTACCATGAGGCCGTCCACGAGCACGCGCTCATCCCCGTCGGCCAGCCCGAAGTCGATGCGCCGCAGATTGAGATGGGCCAGCCCTACACCTTCGTCGCGCGCGTGCCGGTTCTCGCGCCGGTCGTCCTGGGCGACTACAAAGCCATTCGCGTCGCGCAGGAGCAGGTCGAGGCCACCGACGAGGAGATCGACGCCACCCTCGAACGCATGCGCGAGAGCGCCGCGCTCTGGCTCCCCGCCGAGCGTCCCGCGCAGGTGGATGACCGCGTGACCGTGGACCTCAAACTGACCGCCGGCGAGAAGGTCGTCAGCAACCTGCACGACAACGAGTTCGAGCTGACCACCGAGCGCCCCGGCGTCTTCGCAGGCATGGACGATCACATCGTCGGGATGCGTGAGAGCGAGCGCGCCGAGTTCACCACGACGATCCCCGAGGACTACGCCAACCCCGACCTCGCCGGCAAAGAGGCGCAGTACGAGGTCGAGGTCAAGTCGGTGAAGACGCGTGAGTTGCCTGAGCTTGACGACGAGTTCGCCAAGACCCAGGGCGACTACGAGACGCTGGACGGGCTGCGCGAGACGATCCGCGAGGAGATGGTTCAGCGCAAGGAGGCCGATGCGCGCCGCGACCTGCGCGAGACCGTGCTCAACGAGCTGGTGGGCGACTCGAAGATCGAGATCCATTCGTCGCTCGTCGAGGAAGAGCAGGACACGATGATCCGCGAGACGACGCGCATGCTGGAGCAGAGCCGGCTAAACTTCCAGCAGTATCTGCAGATCATGGGCAAGTCACAGGAAGAATATCGCGACGAGATCGAGCCGGAGGCCACCGCGCGCGTCAAGCGCGACCTCGCGCTGACTGCCGTCGCCGACGCCGAGGGTATTGAGGTCAGCGACGAGGAGATCCAGAACTGGCTGGATGTCTTCACGGCGGTCGGCGGCAAGCCGATGCAGTTGCGTACGCTCAGCCACGGACAGCTCGACAACGTGACCAGCCGCATCCGCCGCGACAAGGCGCTGGCGCGACTCGTAGAGATCGCCACACAGGATCAGCCAGACCAGGAAAAAGCGGTGAAAGGCGCGAAGACCGCCGCTGTGGCAGCCGATGCAGCCAGCGCCGCTGGCGCCGAAGAGGACGCGGCGCCAGCGCCGAAGGCGCGACCGAAACGTGCCAAGAAAGAGGTACCAGCCGCGAGCGATCAACCGACGGATGAGTGAGGCGTCGCGTTATAATACGCGAGCAGCCCTCGCGAAGCAGACCAGCGCGACGACGCGCCAATCATGAAGAAGTCGGGCGTGAGCCAGACAGAACGAGTATCAATAAGCGGCGCGAACGCCGGTCAACGAGGGGATGGTTATCACCGTGGCGAATTCGAAGGGGACTCGTATGACGTATCGCTGCTCGTTCTGTGGCAAAGGTCAGGATCAGGTGCAACGCCTGATCGCCGGACCGGGTGGCGTCTACATCTGCGATGAGTGCGTCGACCTGTGTCGCGAGATCATCGAGGAAGAGCAGTCCTCCGTCAAGCCACGCATCACCCCCAGCAAGATTCCCACCCCGCAAGCAAGATCTTCGACCAACTCAACCAGTACGTCATCGGGCAGGAGCGCGCCAAGAAGACGCTCTAGCGTCGCCGTCTACAATCACTACAAGCGCATCAGCGCCGGGATGCAGATCGACGACGTCGAGCTGGGCAAGAGCAACATCCTGCTGATCGGCCCGACCGGCTGCGGCAAGACGCTGCTGGCGCAGACGCTGGCGAAGATTCTGGATGTGCCCTTCTGCATCGCCGACGCCACCGCGCTCACCGAGGCGGGCTACGTCGGCGAGGATGTCGAGAACATCCTGCTGCGGCTGATCCAGATCGCCGACTTCGACATCGCGCGCGCCGAGCGCGGCATCGTCTACATCGACGAGATCGACAAGATCGCGCGCAAGGCCGACAACCCCTCGATCACGCGCGACGTCTCCGGCGAGGGCGTGCAGCAGGCGCTGCTCAAGATCATCGAGGGCACCATCGCCAACGTGCCGCCACAGGGCGGGCGCAAGCATCCGCACCAGGACTTCATCCAGATCAACACGCAGAACATCCTCTTCATCTGCGGCGGCGCCTTCGAGGGGCTGGATAAGATCGTCGAGAAGCGCCTGGGCAGCAACAAGTCGATGGGCTTCAAGGCGACTGACGCGAGCGCCGAAGAGCAACGCGAGCAACCTGCTCACGCAGCTCAACCCCGACGATCTGCTCAAGTTCGGACTGATTCCGGAGTTCGTCGGTCGCCTGCCGATCACGGTCTCGCTCGACAGCCTGGACCGCGAATCGCTGATCCGTATCCTCACCGAGCCGAAGAACGCGGTCATCAAACAGTACCAAAAGTTGATGCGACTTGATCGCGCTGAACTCGTATTTTCCCGCGACGCGCTGGAAGCGACCGCCGATTCCGCGCTGAAACAGAAAACCGGAGCGCGCGGTCTGCGTACCATTGTCGAGGACGTGTTGCTCGACGTGATGTTCGAGATTCCCTCGCGTGGCGATGTCAAAAAGGTCATGATCGACGCCGACGTCATCAATCGCCTCCGCCCCGCGCAGGTCATCGGGCGGAGCGAGGCGCGCGCGCTGGAGCTTGAGGATGAATCGGCCTGATTTTCTGGTCGTGTTACCTTTCCTCATTGGCGTGGGTTGTATTATCAGTATGATACCCAGTGTTCGCCACACGTCACACTCCTCGAGACACTTAGAGGATTATCCCATGGGCATGGACGTCCTCCAGCAGCTAGAGAGCACTGAGGGACGCAGGTGGATGCAGGCAGTGCCGCGATAGAGCAAAACACAGAAGGGCCACAATCGGCGCCGCTGCTATCGCTGAAGAATACCGTTGTCTTTCCCGGCGCGCGCAGCGCTATCAATCTCGCGAGCAACCGCGAATCCGCGCTCTTGGCGATCCGCGAGGCCCAGCGCGCCGACGGCAGAATCCTTGTCAGCGGGACGCGCGACGCCGACGTGAAAGAGCCAGGGCCGCTCGACACCTATACCGTTGGCGCGCTGGCGCAGATCAAGAAGATCGAGCCACAGTCCGACGAGACCGTTCAGATCATCCTGCTTGGCGTCGAGCGCGTGCGCATCCTCGAATGGACGCAGGAGAAGCCATATGCGCTCGCCAGCTACGAGCCACTTCTCGACCAGGAGGGTGGAAACCCCGCGCTGGCGCAAGCGCTCATCAATCAGGCGCGCAACTCCTTCGAGAAGTACGCGCACCTCAGCCGGCGCTTCCAGCCGGAAGAGATCGCGCCGATCCTGGCGCTGACCGCGACCGGGCCGCTGGCCGACGCGCTGGCCGGGCTAATCGTTTCGGATAGCGTCCAGCAGCAGGAATTGTTGGAGATGACCGACCCGGAGGCGCGGCTGGAGCGTGTCTGCGTCGCGGTCGTCAACGAGGTCGAGGTGCTGGAGCTTGAGTCGAAGATTCGCCAGCGCGTGCGCCAGCAGGTGGATAAGAACCAGCGCGAGTATTATCTGCGCGAGCAACTGCGCGCGATCCACGAGGAACTGGGGCAGGATCAGGCCAACGAGGCGCGCGAGCTGCGCGACCGGCTATCGGAGAAGGGCCTGCCCGCCGAATCCTTCGTCAAGGTGAGCAAGGAGATCGACCGGCTGGAACGCATGCCACAGCACTCCGCCGAGGTGGTCGTACTACGCAATTACTTGGATTGGATTCTGGCGCTGCCCTGGCAGGAGCGCACTGAGGACCGGCTGGACATGCTCGAGGCGCAGCGTGTCCTCGACGAAGATCATTACGGGCTGGAGAAGGTCAAGGAGCGCATCGTCGAGTTCCTGGCGGTGCGGCGCCTGCGGGCGCAGCAAGTGGAACGGCAGGCCGAGCGGCAGCGCAAAGGCGGCGCGGAGCTGGCTCGTCCCGACCAGAATGCGCACAAGGGGCCGATTTTGTGTCTCGTTGGGCCTCCAGGCGTCGGCAAGACCTCGCTGGGGCGCTCGGTCGCGCGCGCGCTCGGTCGCAAGTTCGTGCGTGTCTCGCTCGGCGGCGTGCATGACGAGGCGGAGATTCGCGGCCACCGGCGCACGTATGTCGGCGCGCTGCCTGGGCGCATCATCCAGGCAATGAAGACGGTTGGGACGCGCAATCCGGTCTTCCTGCTCGACGAGGTTGACAAGATGGCCTCGGACTATCGTGGCGATCCGGCGGCGGCGCTGCTGGAGACGCTCGATCCGGAGCAGAACAACACCTTCACCGACCATTATCTTGAGGTCCCCTACGATCTCTCCGAGGTCTTCTTCATCTGCACCGGCAATGATCGCTACCAGATTCCCTCGGCTCTGCGCGACCGCATGGACATCATCGAGATTCCTGGCTATACCGAGGAAGAGAAGATCCAGATCGGGCGCAACTTCGTGCTGCCGAAGGTGCTCAACGAGCACGGGCTGACGCGCGGCCAGTTGCAGGTCCCCGAGGATGCGATGCGTCTCGTCATCACGCGCTATACCCGCGAGGCCGGCGTGCGCGGCCTGGAGCGGCAACTGGCGACGATCAGCCGCAAGGCGGCGCGGCGTGTTCTGGAGCAACCGGGGACGCGGGTGCGGCTGGGCGCGAAGAACCTGGAGCAGTATCTGGGCGCGCCGAGGTTTCTGCCGGATAAGCCGATGGAGGAGGGCCTGGTCGGCGTCGCGGTGGGTCTGGCGTGGACCGCGAACGGCGGGGCGATCCTGCCGGTCGAGGTGGTGACGATGCCGGGCAAGGGCAGCCTGATGGTGACGGGGCAGCTTGGCGATGTCATGCAGGAGTCTTCCCGCGCCGCGCTCTCCTACATCCGCTCACGCGCCGACGCGTTGGAGCTTTCCGACGACTTCCCCAACAACCTCGACATTCACATCCATCTGCCGGAGGGCGCGATTCCGAAGGATGGCCCCTCGGCGGGCATCACGATGGCGATCGCGATGATCTCCGCGCTGACACGCCGTCCGGTGCGCCACGACCTGGCGATGACCGGCGAGATCACGCTACGCGGGCGGGTGTTGCCGATTGGCGGGCTGAAGGAGAAGGCGCTGGCGGCGCATCGCGTGGGGATTCGCACGGTGCTCATCCCGGCGGAGAACATGAAAGATCTCGCGGACATTCCAGAGAAAATACGCCAGGCAATGGACTTCATCCCGGTCGAGACGATGGACGATGTGATCCGTCATGCCTTGCAGCCAGCGCAGGCTGATGGGCAAACGGGCGAAGGGCTGGAAACGACCGGCGTGGTTGAACTCCTACCCATCGCGGCGGAATCGCCAGCGCAGCGCGAGCCAGAGCCGGAGTTGCCGCCGCTGGATCTGCCGCCGACACCAGACACTTGGCCTCCTGCATAGTTATATCTTTGTCCACTCAGCAGCCCCAGCACATGGCTGGGGCTGTGTTTCTTTGCATAGAGATTCCTGGCTTGTTGTTCACCGCCGAGATTACCAGCAAGCGGGCGCGCGAGGATATCTCTATCGCTGTCCGTTGCGGGCAGGAAAGACGGATCAGCGTGAACCGGGAGGTCATGGAATGTGCGCGGACAGGTGAGGCAGCCTCGTACTTGACAGCGGTAGTTCGTGTCACTACTATTAGTCAACCGCTTGAATAACTGTTGTCGTAGCAATTGGCAAGCAACTCGGAGAACACTGTGGTAGCCTCGGCGAAGAATGGTGAGAAACGCGCGGAGATCCTCGCCGCGACGATCCGCACGCTCGTGCGCGACGGGCTGGCGGAGACCACCACGCGCAAGATTGCCGCCGAGGCGGGCGTGAATCAGGCGATGCTGCGCTACTACTTCGGCGGCAAGGACGACCTGCTCTTCGCGGTCCTGCAGGAGATGACGCGCCTGACCGGCGAGATCGCCCGCGCCTCGGCCCCAGAGGCTCCGACCCTGCGCGCGACCATCGCCGAATCCATGAGCGCATTCTGGGCCAGTGTCGAGGCCGAGCCGGAACTCCAGATCATCCAGTACGAACTCACGCTCTACGCGCTGCGCTCGCCAGAGGCGGCCTGGCTGGCGCGCCAGCAGTACGCGGGCTATGCCGCCGTCGTCGAGCAGATCGTGCGCGAGACCGAGGCGCGCAGTGGCGAGACCTGCGCCATCTCAGCGGACGAGATGGCGCGCTACATCGTCGGCGGCCTGGACGGGCTGATCCTGCAATTCGTCAGCGACCGTGATGTGCAGCGGGCGCGACGAGACCTGCGCAACCTGATCGCGGCGGCGGTCGCGCTGGCCGAGGGTTGCGCTGTACCTGAGCGACTAGCGGACGAATCCAGCGAGATGCGAAGGGAGGCGCGATCATGACGCAAGCGGAGAGATCGAGCGCGCAGACCACCATCACGAAGCCAGCGGCAGAGCCAATCCCCGAAACGAAGCGCAATTACGCCCACTACAAACAGGTCTTCGCCGGGCAGCGCATGCCCTTCGCCTTCGTGGATCTGGACCTCTTCGACGCCAACATCGCGGCAATTGTGGCGCACGCAGGGGAAAAGCGCATCCGCGTCGCCAGCAAGTCCGTGCGCAGCGTCGCGTTGCTGCGGCGCATCCTGGCGGCGGACCTGCGCATCCAGGGCGTGATGTGCTTCACCGCGCGCGAGGCGGTTTGCCTCGCCGGGCTGGGCTTCGACGATCTGCTCATCGGCTATCCGGTTGTCCACCCGGCGGACCTTGCGGACATAGCGCGGGCGACGGCGGCGGGCGCGCGCATCACGCTGATGGTGGATAGCGTGGCGCAGGTCGAACGGGCCGAACGAGCGGCGCGCGAGCAGGGTGTGCGGCTGCCACTCTGCCTGGAACTGGACATGTCCCTAGACCTGCCAGGACTACACTTCGGCGTGTGGCGCTCGCCCCTGCGCACGGCGGAGCAGGCGCGTCCGGTGATCGCGCGCATTCAGGCGTCGGAACACGTCTGGCTCGACGGCGTGATGGGTTATGAGGCGCAGATCGCAGGCGTCGGGGACAACACTTCGAAGCGCGTCCGCAACCTCCTGATTCGCGCGCTGAAGCGGCGCTCGGCGCAGGATGTGGCGCAGCGGCGTGCAGAACTGGTCGCCTTGATTAACTCGCTCGGCGGGCAGTTGCGCTTCGTCAACGGCGGCGGCACCGGCAGCCTGCGCACGACACGCGCCGAGCCAGTGGTCACTGAGATCACGGTGGGGTCGGGATTCTACAGCCCCGCGCTCTTCGATTCATATCGCGACTTCCGCTACCAGCCAGCGGCGGGCTTCGCTATCGAGATCGTGCGGCGGTCGCAGCCCGATATCTACACCTGCCTCGGCGGTGGCTACGTTGCCTCTGGTTCTGCGGGGAAAGAGAAGCTCCCGGCGGTCTATCTACCCCAGAGCGCGCGGCTGGAATCGCTAGAGGGCGCGGGCGAGGTGCAGACGCCGGTGCGTTATCGCGGCCCGGTCGCGCTCGACATCGGCGACCCAATCTTCCTGCGGCACGCGAAGGCGGGCGAGCTGTGCGAGCGCTTCACCCATCTGCTGCTGGTCCAGGATGGCAAGGTGGTCGAGACGGTCACGACGTATCGCGGCGACGGGCAGAACTTTCTCTGA
The DNA here is from genome assembly GCA_963733745.1 of uncultured bacterium. Lineage (GTDB taxonomy): Bacteria > Chloroflexota > Ktedonobacteria > Ktedonobacterales > JADMIN01 > DASWAC01. The sequence goes on along the minus strand of CAVTFE010000039.1, from coordinate 104,878 downwards.
GGGTGGGAACGGAGACGAGATATGGCGAAGAAGGCGACGGCCAAGGGCAGACACTGGGAGAACTGGTCCGGCTCGGTGCGCGGCAAGCCACGCGAGATCGCCACGCCGCGCTCGGTGGATGAACTGGCCAGCATGATCGGCTCCTACAGTCGCGCGGGTCGCCACGTGCGCGCCGTCGGCTCCGGTCATTCGTTTACGCCGGTCGCGCTCGCCGACGATGTGTTGCTCTCGATGGAAGACTTGCGGGGCATTATGGCGATGGACGAGGCCAGCAGCACGGTGACGGTCCTCGGCGGGACGCCGCTCAAATGGCTCGGCGAGGCGCTCTTGCAGCGCGGGCTGGCGCAGGAGAACCTGGGCGACATCGACGTGCAGACGATCACCGGCGCGATCAGCACGGGGACGCATGGCACCGGCGTGCGCTTCGGAACGCTGGCGACGCAGGTGGCGGGACTGACACTGGTGACGGCGGCGGGCGAGATCCTGGAGCTTTCCCCGGAGCGCGACCCCGACACGTTCCGCGCGGCGCAGGTCTCGCTGGGCGCGCTGGGCGTCCTCGCGGCGGTGACGTTGCGTGTCGTCCCGGCGAAGCGGCTGCGCTACCAAACCAAGCGCGAGACGCTGCAAAGCTGCCTCGATCATCTCGAAGAATACAAGCGCGACAACAGCCACTTCGAGTTCTTCTGGCTGCCCTACACGAAGTGGACCCAGGCGAAGTTCACCAACGAGACCGACGCCAGACCCACCGGCTCGAATCTGTGGACCGAGTTCAACCGCGTCGCGATGGAGAACGGCCTCTTCTGGCTGCTCTCGGAGGCCGCGCGCATCGCCCCGCCGTTCAGCGCGACAGTGAGCAAGATCTCCGCGTTTGGCATCGCGCCGACGACGGCGGTGGACTACAGCCACCGCATCTACGCGACGCCGCGCGCTGTGCGCTTCCAGGAGATGGAGTACAACGTCCCGGCGGAGCGTTTTACCGAGGTCCTGCGCGAGATCGAGGCGTGTATCAACAAGAACCGCTTCCGCGTGCATTTCCCCATCGAGTGCCGCTTCGTGCGCGGCGACGACATCTGGCTCAGCCCGGCCTATGGCCGCGACTCTGCCTACATCGCCGTCCACATGTACAAAGGCATGCCTTACAAAGAGTATTTCCATGCGGTCGAGGAGATCTTTCAGCGCTACGATGGCCGCCCCCACTGGGGCAAGATGCACACGCAGACCGCCGCGACGCTGGCGGCGCGCTATCCGCGCTGGGGAGACTTTCAGCGCGTGCGGGCGCGGCTGGACCCGACGGGCGTCTTCCTCAACGACTACCTGCGCGGCCTCTTCGGCGTGGCGGGCGCGGGGCAAGGGACAGGGCCAGCGGCGGACGCCGCGCGCATCCCATTGGACTGACTTTGGCGATGATGACGAATGGCAGGATGAGAGTGGAAGCGAAGGTGGCGCATGTCTGAGACCTCGACGCAGGCTGGTGGCGATTCTGACGCGACGGTGATCCCGGCGGCGGGCGAGTTCGGCGGTGGTGGGACGACGCTGCGCCGTGGCGCGCTCGGCCTGACCAGCGCCATCGTGATCTCGGTCGCGGTGATGTCGCCCGCCGCCTCGATCTTCTTCAACACCATCCCGCAGGCTGGGCTGGTCGGCGCGGCGATTCCGCTCTGCTACCTCGTCGGCTTCCTCGTGGCGCTGCTGGTGGCGAACCAGTACAGCGAGTTCTCGCGCGAGCTGCCCTCCAGCGGCTCGGCCTACACCTTCGTGCGCGAGGGGCTGGGGGCGCGCTTCGGCTTCCTTACCGGATGGATCGGCCTCATCGCCATTGTGCTCGGCGTCCCGTACTCATTCGTCCTCATGAGCGCAAATTTGCAGACGCTCGTCTACCGCTTCTCCGGCGTGAACATCGCCTGGCCGTTCTACTTCGTCGTGGCGGTGGGCGTCGTCTTCGCCATTAGCTATATCGGCATCCGCGAGTCGCTGCGTGTGGACCTGACACTGCTGGTCTTCGAGATCGGCGTCTGTCTGACGCTCGCGGCGCTCGTCCTCTTCAACGTCGGCTCGAATGGCGGCTTGAGCCTCGCGCCGTTTAGTCCGGCGTCGGTCCCGGAGGGTGGCGACCTGACGGTGGGGATCGTGCTGGCGGTGCTGAGCTTCATCGGTTTCGAGACGGCGGCGGCGCTCGGCGAGGAGACCCGCAATCCCCGGCGCAACATTCCTCGCGCGGTCTATGGCTCGATGCTCGTGGTCGGCGCGTTCTACGTCATCATGGCCTACGCCGCGGTCATGGGCTACGGCCCGGCCAAGATGGTCTCCGGCTATGCGCACGACGCCGCGCCTTTCGACACCATTGCCCGCGCGTTCGGCGGGAATACGCTGGCCGTGCTGGTGGACATCGCCGGTATCCTCTCGTTCTTCAGCGCCGCGCTGGCCATCGTCAACGGCGGCGCGCGCATCATCTACACGCTGGGCCGCGACGGGCTGCTGCCACGTCCGCTCGCCTGGATGCATCCCACGCGCCAGACGCCTGCCGGGGCGATCACGCTGCTCTGCGGCATCGGGCTGGTGGCCGGAATCGCGCTGGGGCTGGCGCTCTCGCCCATCAGCGCATTCGGTTTCCTCGGCACGCTCGACGCGCTCTTTGTGCTGCTGATCTACTTCCTCGTCAGCGCAGCTTGCATCCGCTTCTTCTGGCGCTCGCGGCGCGGCGGATTCAAGTTCGTGCGCCACGGCGTCATCCCGGCGCTGGGCATGCTCATCACCGGAGGGATCGTGGCGTTGGCGCTGATCTCGCCGGGCGACGCGCCGCTCAGCTACATCCCGTACGTCGTCGGCGCGTGGCTGCTCATCGGCATCCCCCTCGCGCTGATCGTCGGCGGCAAGGCCGTCGCAGCAGAGCAGACCGGCGAGGCTCCCACCAGCTAGCGCAATCAAACATACCCTACTCCTTGCCTACCTTGCGTGCAGGCGACCGCACAGCGCGATACAATGCCCGCAAGGAGGCTCCGTTGGACACCACGACGCTCGCGATTATGGTGGCAATTATCCCTGCCGCAGCCATTATCGTCTCGCAAGCTGTGCAGCAGATCATAGGAATCGTGCGGTCCAAGAGCGACCACGCCCACGAGCTACGGCGGGACCAACTCGCAAGGGATTACAAGTTTCATCTGCAGGAGTACCGCGAGCGGAGTGAGGCATGCCAATCGCTGATGCTTGCGATCTTTCACGTTAGCCTTAGGGCGAGTACACGGCAAAGTACAGCCGAATTCTGGCCGCAGTTAGACCATGCGCAGAAAATACTGAACATTGACGAGCGAGCAGCGAAAGTGCGGCAGAAAGTTGGCGCGCTCCCAGTCAATCAGCTCATGCCAACCCAAATGACCCAGACGTTATTCAGGCGTGGAACGCTGCTACAGCCGCGTTGAGCGCAGAGGTCTTCGATTATCTGCGCGTCCTTCGAGAGGGTTTGATACCGACTGCGGAGAAGTACACCACAGTGCGTCAGTCCTGAATGTGCGAGAAACCGCGATCCATTCTTGGCTGACAGGCCGAACGCTTAATGCTCGCTGTCCTGACGCGCTGGGCCAAACAGTCAGCGCCGCACTTCGAGCTGTGCGTTGCGAATGGATCGCCAGACGCTATCCGTGTTCTCTGGCCCATCGTGCGCGATCTCGAACAGGATGCCAGCCACATAGAGCGGGATCGTAACCACAAGATAGAGCACGTAGAGGGGAACGCTGATGATCGCCCAGAGCCATCCTACGCGACGCATGGCGCTCCCTCCGCTCCATGAAAAACGCTGAAATGTTTCTGTCTGAGAGAATACCCCATGCTGTTAGGCAAGAGGAAGGAATACGATACAATGACAGCGGGGCAAAGAGAGCCTATGAGAGTCGACAGGCGCCTGGAAAGAGATGACATGAGATGACGACTCACAAGGTCGAAATAGAGTATCCCGATGAGGCGCTGGAGGGTGGTCTGGATGAAGCGCAGATCACTGCGCTTGCACGCGAGGCGCTCTACGTGCGCTTGTACGAGCAGGGCTTGCTCTCATCTGGTCGCGCCGCCGAACTGCTGGGCATAACCCGCTGGGCGTTCCTTGATCTTCTTGATCGCTATGGCGTCTCCTCGTTTGACGAGAACATTGACTTCGACGAGGAACTACGGCGTGCCCAGCCCTGATCCGGTCGTCTCGAACACGACTCCGCTCATCAAGCTGGTCGGCGTAGGACTCCTCGATCTGCTACCCACCCTGTATCAGGAGAATCACGTTCCTGAAGCGGTCTTTGCCGAAAGCGGTCTTTGCCGAAAGCGGTCTTTGCCGAGTATCAGGCGGGGCGCGCTCAACACCCCGGCAGTCCTGATCTTGCGCCATTCTCCTGGCTGATCGTACATACCGTGGCGCCAGATCCTGTTGTTCCCGCCAACCTCGATTCCGGCGAGGCAGAGGCAATCGCGCTCGCCCGAACGCTCTCCGCGCGCCTGATCCTACTGGATGAGCGACGCGGGCGCGCCGTGGCTGAACGACTCGGTCTGCCCGTCGTGGGCACAATGACTGCGCTGATTGAGGCCAAGCGGCAGGGGCATGTGCCGCTGGTCGCGCCTATCATCGATCAGATGGTCGCTCAAGGACGACGCATCAGCCCACAACTGCGCGCCGAGGTGTTGCGACGGGCGGGGGAATGAGCGATAGGCAGGACGCAGTTCCGTTCGCGGTTCTGTAGGTCAGGAGCCGATCTTCACGGCGGTGATCCCTGCGACGGTGCCGACGAAGAGCGCGTCGCCGTAGATCGTCGGCGTGGCGAAGCGTGTCGCGTCGCCAATCTGCACGGAGGCGCGCTCCTTGCCGGTATCAACGTCCAGCGCGTAGAGCTTGCCGTCGGCGCCGAGGTCGTAGAGTGTGTGGCCGCCGATCACCGGCGATTTGGTGATGTTGCTGTCCGCATGCCAGCCCACGGTCATCTTACCCGACTCCACCTTCACCTCGCGCACGCCATCCGTGCAGGGCAGAAACGCGCGCGTCCCCAGAACTGCCGCGCCGCCGAACGCTCTACACAGGTCCATCTCCTGGACCTGCCCGCCAACGCCGCCGAGATGGTCGCTGCGCAGGAGGTAGCCCCGCCCCGACTTGCCCGCCGAGACAATCGAGCCGTCGGAGAGCAGCGCTGGCCCCATCGAGCCGAGGTCGAGATCGGCGGCGTTATCGCTCGGCCAGCTCGTCGGCGCGAAGCCATCCTCATATTGAAGTTGTGGCGAGAGGCGCAGCACGCTGTCGCTCTTGTCCCACGCGCCGCTCGTCGCTTCGCCGTTTCCTACCGAGACGTAGAGCTTGCCATTGGTGTCGATCACCGGGCCAGGCGGCGCCCAGATGCCCGCCTCGCGGGTAGTGGGAACCTGATAGACCAATAGCGACCCCTGCCCGTCCGTGCGCGCGCCGATGACCGTGCCGTGGTAGTCGCCGCAGTCGCCGAAGAGACCGCCGTACGCGACATAGACGATGCCGTTGTTCAGGGCGAGGGCGGCGCGCTGCTGGTGCGCTTTGGGACTGCTCATTCCCGGCGGATCGGCGGAGCGGCGCTGGCGCACCTGCCCGGAGTCAATGTCCAGCGCGACCAACTCGTGCTTGGGGCCGCTGGTCTCGGCGACGGCGAAGATCAGCTTCGTCGCGGGATCGTAGACAGGCGTCCCGGTGATGCCGAGCGGCGAGATGTTGCCACAGGGCAGATCGTTCCTCGTGACCGGCGCGCCGAGGTTCGTCTTCCACAGCACAGAGCCATCGCTCGCATTCAGCGCGTAGATGGTATTGCCCTCGGTGGCGACGATGATCTTGCCGCCGATGGCCAGCGGCTGCGCGTAGACCGCCTCATCTGTCGGGATGCTCCAGGCTTTCGTCAGCGTCTTTGGGTCGGGCGTGTCGCTGACGTAGCCGGTGCGCGCGCGGTCGTAGTGATACATCGTCCAGTCGTGCGCCTGCCCCGTTGGGAGGGTCGCGGTGACCTGCGGCGTCGCGGCAGGGCGCGTGGTCGTACCGCAGGCGGCGAGCGCCACGACGAGCGCGGCAAACAGGCCGATCAGGATAGCGCGTAATGGGCGAAGATGTATCATTCGGCCACTCCTTTGGCGGTTTGAGTGTGAGGCTGTCGCGGGCGTCCGCTCTATCTTGTCACATAGGACGCCGATGGCGCGCTGGCAATTTCGCCTTGCGCAGGCGAGCGGGCGTGTGGTAGAACGTCGCGGTGGCGAGCGCGCGGCATGCGCTCCCAATGGATGAAAGCAGGTGTAGTCGCATGGCTGTGGTAAAACAGCGCCTCGCCCTGCGCGTACCATTCGCGCGCGGCATAAATACTGTCATAAATATGCAGCGAGGTATCACCAACCGCGCCCAGGAACGGGGGAACGCGCGATCAGATAGCTGACAGAAAATGGCTTTAGCCCGTCGCATGCCGCCGGGTTTCAACCCGCGCGGTAAGGCGTGTGCGTGCTTGAGCCTTTCCGGTTTTGCGCCGATCAGGCAGAATAGAGACCTATGGACGAGCACACGGTACGCAAGACGTACAAGTACAAACTCAAGCCCACCCCTGAACAGGAGCGGGAGCTGGGGCGCGTGCTTGGTCTGTGCCGCAGGCTCTACAATACGGCGCTCGAGCAACGCATCGTCGCCTACCAGCGGCGTCACGTCTCCGTCTCGCGCTATCAGCAGGAAGCCGAGTTGAAGGCCATTCGCGCCGAGATGCCAGAGTATGCCGCCATCCACTCGCATGTGCTGCAAGATGTGCTGGCGCGCCTCGACAAGACCTATCAGGCGTTCTTTCGCCGACTGATGGCCGGAGAGAAAGCGGGCTTCCCCCGCTATCAGGCGCGTATGCGCTACCACTCAATCACCTACAAGGAGTATGGCAACGGCGCCACGTTGGACAACGGTTTCCTGGTCCTGGCGAAGATCGGCAGGATTGGGGTTCGCTGGTCACGTCCGCTAGAGGGGACGCCCAAGACGGTCACGCTCAGCTGGGAAGCGGACGGCTGGTACGTGGCAATCTCCTGTGCCTACGTGCTGGTACACCCACTGCCACCCACGGGCCAGAAGACAGGTATCGACCTGGGGATCGAGGCGTTCGCCACCTTGTCCGATGGCGCCCGCATCTTCTCGCCCGGTTGGTATCGAAAAGCCGAACGGGCGCTCAAGACCGCGCAACGGCATGTCTCTCGCCGCAAGAAGGGCAGCAACCGCAGGCGCAAAGCGGTGAAGTTGCTGGCCAAGGCGCATCAGACGGTGCGTCGCCAGCGGCAGGACTACCACCACAAGACGGCGCTGCGCCTCATCCAAACCAACGATGTCATCTATCATGAGGACTTGCAGGTCCGCAACATGGTCCGGAACCACCACCTCGCCAAGAGCATCTCCGATGCAGGCTGGGCGGCGTTTCTCACCATCCTGAGCTACAAGGCAGCGTGCGCCGGTAGACAGGTCATAGCGGTCACTCCTGCGTTCACGAGCCAGAGATGCTCTGGCTGTGGCGTCCTGGTTGCAAAAGGCTTGTCCACCCGCTGGCATAGTTGCCCAGACTGCGGGACAAGCCTACATCGTGACCATAACGCGGCCAAGAACATAGAGAGGGCCGGGCAGGCCCTTCAGGGAGGCGTGGCGGTGGCTGCGTCGGAGAACTGAGAATCCATTGGGCTTTAGCCCATGTGGAGTGTCAAGCACACAACTTCCCTCGGAGCCAGGGCGCGGATGTCGAGCATGACAACCGTGTTTTTTTGCGCCCATGAACAGGCGTAAACACACGAACCGAGGACGAACGACGAGATGTTGACTGGAAAGCACTTGAAGCTACGGGGCTGGCCCGAGGGCAAGATCATCGGGCTGGCGAAGGCGGCGGGCGAGACGCTCGAGGCGCAGGGCCTGGACCGCGAGACGATTCTGGACCGGCTGGACGCTGTGCGCGCCCGGCCTGACGACTACTTGACCGACGCGCTCTATGGGCCGCTGGCGAAGGAGTGCGTCCGCCGCGCGGCGCTCTCGCAGGAAAAGCTGGATGTCGCGCTGCGGACCGAGCCGCTGGCCTACGCCGTCTGGGGCGCGGAGCAGATCGACCAGCAGGCGCTGGCGCAGATGGAGAACGCGCTGCGGCTGCCGGTCGCGGTAGCCGGCGCGCTGATGCCCGACGCGCACGTGGGTTACGGCCTGCCCATCGGCGGCGTGCTGGCGACGGACGACGCGGTCATCCCCTACGCCGTCGGCGTGGATATCGCCTGCCGCATGCGCCTCTCGCTCTACGAGGTCCCACCGGAGATCTTGACTCGGCGCGCTGCGGACCTCCAGAAGGCGCTGCTGGAGCGCACGCGCTTCGGCATGGGCGAGGAGTGGGAGCGCGCCGACCGCCCCGAGCACGCCGTGCTGGACGACCCGGCCTGGGAGGCGACGCGCCTGCTCAAGTCGCTGCAGTCCAAGGCAGCAGAGCCAGCTCGGCACGTCGGGGCACCGGCAACCACTTCGTCGAGTGGGGCGTCTTCCGCCTCTACGCCGACGACGAGGCGCTGGGGCTGAAGGCGGGCGAGTATACCGCGCTGCTCTCGCACAGCGGCTCGCGCGGCGTCGGCTTCAAGATCGCCAACACCTACAGCGATCTGGCGATGCGGCTGCATCCCGCGCTGGAGAAGTCGTTGCGCCATCTTGCCTGGCTGCCGCTGGCGAGCGAGCCGGGCCAGGAATACTGGCTCTCGATGGAGCTGGCCGGGCGCTTCGCCTCGGCAAACCACGACGTCATCCACCAGCGGGTGGCAGCGCGCGGCGGGTCTGCGCGAGATTGTAGCGGTCGAAAACCACCATAACTTTGCCTGGCGTGAGACGGCTTGCCGACGGCTCGGAGGCGATCGTGCATCGCAAGGGCGCGACCCCGGCGGGCGTCGGCGTGCTCGGCGTCATCCCCGGCTCGATGGGCGACGCGGGCTATGTCGTGCGTGGGCGTGGCGACGCGCAGGCGCTCAACTCGGCCTCGCATGGCGCTGGACGCAAGATGGGCCGCACGGCGGCGCTCAACGCGATCGCGAAGCGGGACCGCGACGCCTACCTGCGCGAGCGCGGCGTGACGCTGCTCGGCGGCGGGATGGACGAGTCGCCACAGGCGTACAAGGACATCGAGGCGGTGATCGCGGCGCAGGATGAGCTGGTGGAGGTCATCGGCAAGTTCACGCCGCGCATCGTGCGCATGGCCGATGAGGCCGGCGAGTATTGAGATGAAGGCCTCTCCCCCAGCCCCTTCCCTAAAAGGGAGGGGAGCCAGAGATACGGCAACTTTCCTGGCTGTATGGTCCCCCTTCTCTCCGAGGGAAGGGGGTCAAGGGTGAGGTCCTTACACACGACTTCCGCGAATGAGGTGTTTAGCGAGAAGGGACGGGTGGCCTGTCAGATCGGCGGGCCTCATATGCAGGGAGGGGCTTGCAATCGTGACAGAGTTGATAGCCGACCAACGGACCGTCCCGCTCACCATTGTCTATCAGGGCTGGGATACCTTCCAGCGTGACCTGGTCAAGGTCATCGCGCCGCTCTCGCGGGAGCAACTGGCGCTCCCTCTCGCGTCCACGCACTGGCCGGTCGGGATGCTCGTCCAGCACATCATCAACGACCGGCTCTGGTGGTTTCATCTGTGGATGGGCGAGGGAAGCCCTGAAGCCGTCTCCTTCATGCATTGGGAGGAGGAAGAGGCGGGTGAGTCCATCCATTCAGCCGACGAACTGGTCGCCGGGCTTGAGGCCACGTGGAACATGATCGAGAGCGCGCTTGCCCGCTGGACCGTTGCCGACCTTGGCCATGTCATCGCCCAGCCGGAGAGTTTAACCGATCGAGAGCGCGAGATCTTCGGCCCCAGCACACGCCAGTGGATCATCTTTCATGTCCTTCGGCACGACATCCACCATGGCGGCGAGCTTGCCGTCGGTCTGGGCCAGCATCACCTGCCGGGCATCTGGGGATAGACAGAACAAAGAGAGGCGGGGCGCCCCGCCTCTCTCGTCACTCTCACCACTCTGGCTAGCAGCAGCCACCGGTGTCGCACGGGCACTCGCCTGGGGGGCAATCACACGGCTCACAACAGGCATTCAGGTTCAGCATCACTACACTCCTGTTTCAACGCATCGTCCGCTACGTCTGGGACGATGCAACTCAGGTCTTGACAATCACGAAACGACGCGCCATCATCCACGGGACAGGCCGAGAGGCTGCGCTGATACCCCTCGATCTGTGTGCGAAGCTGGCCTAGCTCGGCGATCTCCTGGTCAATGGCGCGCAATCGCTCGCGCACGAGCGAAAGCACCTCCATCTGGACGTCCGCGCAGCGCGCATCGTCCGCCCCGAACAGCAGTGGCCGCGCCAGGGAAAGCGGCGCGCCCAGCAGTCGCAGACGCCGGAGCAACCGCACCCGATTGACATCAGCTGGCCCGTAGCGCCGATAGCGGTTCGCGCCGCGTGGCGGTCGTGGGAGCAGCCCAATCTCCTCGTAGTAGCGGATGGCCTTGGCGCTGACGCCGGTGAGCGCGGCGAGGCGACCGATGGTGAGGCCGTCTCTCATTCGCTCGTGACGCTCGCGGTTTTGGCGATGCTCTCCGGCGCATAGGTCTGCATAGTGGCGCGCCTCCTTCCTGCGAGACAGCGTACACCTTCCCGTCGCTGGAAGGTCAAGACCAACCGTAAACGACATACGCGTTGGCGCGTCGGATGTATCAGATAAATGGCGAGAGCGAAGATGGCGCCCGACAGTATGAGCGAGTGGAAGAGCGAATGAGCGACGAGTTGAAGCCCTACGATGAGAAGGAAGCGCAGGCGCGACGGCTGGCGATCCTGAGCGAACTGGCCCAGTCGCGTATCGGCGATAGCCTCAAGACGCCCGCCATCTCCGCGCAGGCGCCAAAGGCAGCGCCTAGCGAGACAGCTACTCCAACTCCCACCGCGCCATGGCGCGCTCCGTCGTCTGGTCGCAAGCGAGTGTGGTGGATTCTCCCGATCACGCTCGTCGTCTTGCTCGCGCTCGGCTTCGCCGGACTCTATCTGGCGCGGAACGCCACACAGTCGCAGCAGCCGCAGACGGTCGCCGCGCCGGTGGACATCGCGCTGGAGGCCAACGGGCTATCCTGCCCGCGCGGCGCGGCGTGGTCGCCGGATGGTAAAAATATCGCCGTCGTCGGCTACAAAGACGACTGCCCCAACAGCTTCCCCAACTTCTATCGCTACCATCCTGGCGTCTTACAGGTCTACGACGCGACTACTGGCGCGCTCGTCAGCGCTATCGAGCTGGACGACGCGATCCAGCCGAAATTGGGATTGCCTGCGCTGCCTGCCGCGCAGAGTCCACGAGTGATCTACTACGACACGATCGCCTGGGCTCCAGATGGGCGGCGCGTCGCCGTCACGTTCGGCGCCTTCAACTGGGTTCAGAATCCCTGCTTCAATGTTGGTCCCGCCGTTACTGGGATCGCCGTCACCGATGTCTTCACCCCCAGCGGCGCGAGCGGGGCCACACGCTCGTTCACTGTCCTCGTCCGCGAGCCGAAGGAGAACGACTTTTCCGCGCCGGTCTGGGATACGCAGCAGGGACGAGCGCTCAACGCGCCCATCGTTCCCGCGCTCGAATACCGGTGGAACACCTTCGGCGGTTTACAGCCAACATCGCCCCTCACCGTCGGTGGGAAGCCAGCGGCGCAGGCGCTCACGCCGATCGGTGATCCAAATACGTCGGAGCCTTTCACGATGTGGCAGCCAGCGCAGATCGAGTACGCGCTGCACTATGACACGACAGACCTTGGCTGCAACCAGCAACTCGTCGCGGCGCAGTCGGCGCCATATACCTTCCAGACCGATTTCAGCGCGTGGTCGCCCGATGGACGCTATCTCGCGGCGAACGCCGGATTCGAGGCGCTCATACGCCCAGACGGCTCACCAGCGCCAGACGCGAAGTCGTTGAGCGACCTTGGCCTCACCCAGACGGTCTCCGCGCCAGTGCGCGATAAGGCGCTCCAGCAGACGCTCATCGAGCTGGCGCAGACGCCAGGTGGCGGCGGCGCGGGCAACGCGCTCGTCGCACAGGTGAGCTGGCGGCCCGATGGCAAGGTACTGGCGGCCTATCATGTGTTCAACAGCACACGCATCACTGGCTACGACCGCATTCTGACCCTCTACGACTGTGTGACGGGCAAGGCTCTTGGCGATTTTCCGCCGCCGACGCATGCGCGCCCGAACCAGAGCGATTACGTATCGAGCCGGCTGTACTGGTCGCCGAATAGCTCACGTCTGCTGTTGATGGACGCGCAGACGAACACACTACGCATCTGGGGGGCCGGCCTCCTGCCGAAGTAGCCCGAAGTAGCGCGTTCGCCAGGGGCGCTTCTCACGCCGCTGTCTGCGACTTTGCGCGCGACGCCGGCCAGCGCTATCATCCCATTGTTCGATCCGAAAGACGGTGCAGGATGTACGCATGAATGGAGAGAACGCATGGTGACGGTGGCGCTGCTCGTTCGGCTTGAGGCGAAACCTGGCAAAGAGGCGGAGGTTGAGGAGTTCCTGCGCGGCGGTCTGGCGATCGTGCAGCAGGAGCCGGCGACGACCGTCTGGTTCGCCATCCGCCTTGGGCCATCGAGCTATGGCATATTCGACGCCTTCCCGGATGACGCCGGGCGGCAGGCGCATCTCGCGGGTCGTGTCGCGGCGGCGCTGATGGAGAAGGCGCCCGACCTACTCGCACTGGCGCCGAGCATCGAGCAGCTCGACGTGCTGGCGGCGAAACTCCCTCAATAGTGAGTCAGCAGTGACTCAGCGCGACCGGCTGAGCGTGTCGCACAGAATATTGGGCGCCGTTCTGCCAGGAGCGCAGCCGGTCGCGGCTGTCTCATATGGCATCTATTCATCTGTCCCCTTTCAAATTCATAACATGCTCGAGATGATCCTTTGGCGCTTATCAACACATGCGCCTCCAAAGTTTCTGTTCGCTTCAACTCCTACACTCGGTGACATGCGCCTTGCCTAATCGTCTATACTGGTGCTTACTGGCAGCGTTTTATTGTGTTGGTAGGTCCGGGAAGCGGTGTAATCAAAACTAAGGAAGGACAAATGGCGCTCGATTCCAAGCTCAGGCAATGGCAGCTAGATTTGATTGATATGAGCAAAAACAATAATCTGCTCTACTTCCACACAGAGGGGAAACGCCGTTCCGGCATTGAGTTACGTTTCGATAACCCCGATCAGATCTTTCTAGACTTGCGTAGAGAGCAAAAGAAGATTGCGCTCAACGAACACGTTGTCTTCCTCGGCTCCGAGGTAGAGCCAGACCTGTGGGAGCGACGACTGACACGCCTGCGTACTCAGGCGCGCGATGATCTGAATAACCGTGGTATCAACACTCTCTATATCGCCTTCGGCCTACTGGAGTGGAAAGAATCTCTGGCGCGCTAGGCGCGTTCTCCCTGCAACGGCTGGCAGGCGAGGAGACGGAAGTCAACCCGACGCTACGCCATAAACTTCAGCATAATTTCGGCATTGAATTGCCAGAGTTCGCCATGCTTGAGGACGAACTCAAAGGCGCCTGTGCGACGGAAGATGCGCCCGCACAGGCAAGGCGTAAGGAGCCAACGCTCGACGTGTCGCTTGAGGAACTGGAACGGCGTATAGAGGCGGCGCGCGATCGTCTACCATCCTCCCATGTGCTGAAGACCGTTCATCTTGGGCGATTCTCGTTTCAGAAACTGGCCATGTATCAGGATATCCAGCACAATTTCGAGCAATTTCTGGCACATCCAATGTTACAAATCATCGCGAATGAGCGGGCGCGGGAGCCAGATCCGCCAGGCGCGTATCCAGCGAACGAGCTTGATGACAAGGCGCCTCCGGCGACCATACACGAGGTGTTGCCTGCTGACTCCAGCCAGCAGGAGGCAATTGTCGCCGCGAAGGCAGGCATGAGTTTTGTTCTGCAGGGACCTCCAGGAACGGGAAAAAGTCAGACCATCGCCAATATCATCGCGGAGTGCCTGGGGCAGGGAAAGGCTGTCCTCTTCGTGAGCGAGAAAGCCGCCGCGCTGGAAGTGGTGCGCACGAACTTGCACAAGGCCGGGCTGGATGAGTCTTGCCTGGACCTACATGATAGCCGTCAGGACCGCAAGCGCTTCATACAAGGGCTGGAGCGTGCGCTGAATCCGGACGATGATGCGCGAACGTGGCTGTCTGATCGTGAGTGGAATGCGCAGTCGCAGTCCCTGCAAACGGCGCGCACGACGCTGAACACGTATGTGCGCGAACTCCACAAGTCAAGATTCGCGCTTGGCGGGTCCGTATTTGACGCTTACGCGGAGCTGGCGAGGCTGCATGGCGTCCCTGATCGCGCATTTGACCTGGCGAATATCGAGACGATTGGACGAAACACACTCGAGGAGATGACCGAGGCAGTGGGAGACCTTCGGCTCGACGCCACGACCTTTGGCTCGTATAGCCAGCATCCGTGGCGAGAGATTCTGGTCGAGGAGTATACGCTCACGCTTCAGTCGGATGTCTGCGCACACTTTGAGGGAGTGTCAAAGCTCCTTGGCGAGTACGATGATCTCTCGCTCAAGATCGCGCAGCCGCTGGGCGACACGAGCGCGCCGATCAGTCTGGCGCGAGCGCACGCCGCCGAGGAGCGGCTGGCCCTGGCGCTGGAAAGCCCACGGCCCGCTCTTCATTGGTGGGAGCCGGGACAACTCGATCAGATACGGCGGCACACACAGGAGGCCGCGTCCCATGCCGAGGTCTACTGGACACATCAACAGCCGCTCAGCGCCCGGTTTACTCCAGGCATCCTCGACCTCGATCAGCAAGCGCTGCTGGATCAGTTACTTGGCGATCCGCACGACAGTCTGCGGCTGGTACGCGTTGCGGGAGATGAAGCGCCCCAGGATGTCGTCATACGCTCACACGCGACGCTCGAAGCGCGATTGACAGGCGCTCAGAAGGCGATCGGCGCTGTTGACGCGCCGGCGGCGCGCCTCGCGGACCTCTGCCTGTTGCCGAAGCCACAGACAGGCGTGGAAATGACCAGGCTGGCCGCTTACGCCGAAGCGCTCTCTGGAGCCGCTGGCGCGCCGGTATCCTGGCTTGACCCCGCGCAGTTTCCCGCTATTCGCGCCACGCTTCTCGACGCCATGGCCCATTCCGCCAGGCGCGCCACCCTGCAAGCTGAGCTTGAGACGGTCTATCTACCCACCTATTTTGATCTCGACCTGAAAGGAATCGCGGAGCGATTCCGTACACGCTACCAGAGCGTGTTCCGCTTCCTCAGTCCCCAATACTATCAGGACATCTCCCGCCTGCGTTCCCATCTGCGCCCGCAGCTCCAGCGCACGGCGGCGCAGCTTGAGACAGACCTCTCACGCGCCACGCAACTGCTTGCGGAAATCGCCTGGGAAGAGGAGCATCGCGCCGAGGTCACGCGCATGCTTGGTCATCTCACGTTCAACCAGGACACGCTGTGGAACACCATCAGCGCCCTGCTTGACGCTACACAGCGCTGGCTGGCGTTTCATCCCGTGCGCCGGCCGCCGGCCACCCTTATCGAGATGGTGGTCAGCCGGACGCCAGCGCTCGACGGTATTCGCGCTCATCATGCGACACTTCTATCCGCTCTGGAGGCATGGCGTCGCGCCTGCGCAGACCTGAACGAGAGCATCGATCTTCAGATGGGCGGCTCGCCTGCGCCATCTTCTGACGCGGCTCCGCTGACGCAACTGACAGCGGTCATCGAGCAGTTTCTCGCGTTGGCGCAGACACTTACGCAAGCAGCATCCACTGAGTCAGAGAATACACTGGCTGACGCTGGCGAGTTGCGCTGGTATGATCTTTGTGACGCGCTCCGTTCGGCGCAGATCGTGAAGGTTGAGCAGGGCTGGATGTCTAGCCACGCACAAGACCTCCAGCGCGATTTCGGCGCACTCAACCCAGAATGCGCGACTGACTGGCGACGGGCAAACTGGCGCAAGGCGCTCGCCGCCGTTGACTGGGTCACGCGTTTTCTCGCTCTGTACGCGAACCAGCCGCTGCCAGAAACACTGAAGCATATTCTTTCGGACCAGCGCACGGCTGAGGAGACCGCCACGCTTACGGCGCTCCTCACCAGCGCCAGGACGACACACGCGCGACTCGATCAGGCGTTGACGCAATGCGACGCGATTTTGCCACGCGCCGCGTTGGTATCTGGCGAACTGCCTTTCGAGACAGTCCCCCTTCAATCTATCAAGATGTGCGTGGAGACGTTACTCAGCGATAGTGACTCGCTGCACGATCTGCTGGTGTGTAAAAGCCGCATCCGGCGCTGCCACGATCTGGGCTTGGGGGATCTGATCTCAAAAGCGCTGGATGAGCATCTCTCGCCAGAGACACTTCCCGCTATCTTCGAGCGGCGCTTCTATTCCCTCTGGCTAACGCGCGCCTGGCAAGACGCGCCAGCGCTCAGGAACTTCCGTGGCGCCGCGCACGCCGAGGTCATCGAGCGATTCAAGAAGCTAGACGAGCACCACGAGAAGCTCGCGCAACGACGCCTGCAGACGCAGTTGTTTGCGCGGCGGCGAGAGGTCTGGCAGACTGAGGATCAGGAACTCCTGCACATACTCAACGAGTTGAAACGGCTTACGAGCCTGAAGCGACAACGACCGATACGGCGCATCATCCAGCAGACGAGCAAGGCGCTCATCCAGTTGAAGCCATGCTGGATGATGAGTCCCCTCAGCATCAGCCAGTTCATTGATGGTGATATGCAGGCGTTTGATCTGGTGATTTTCGATGAGGCGTCGCAGGTGTCGCCGGAGGACGCGATCTGCGCAATCGCGCGTGGCAAGCGCTTGATCGTCGTTGGCGACGATAAGCAGCTTCCACCCACGCGTTTCTTCGCGAAATCGCTTTCCGATGAGGAAGATGACGAGGATGAGGCGCAGGAGCAACCGGCGCGTGTGGATAGCATCCTCAAGGAGTGCGACGCCCTGCCACAAAAGTCGCTCCTCTGGCACTATCGCAGTAAAGACGAGACCCTGATCTACTTCTCCAATGAGAAATTCTATGGCGGGCGGCTCATCACGTTCCCATCCATCACTTCGAGCAATGAGATGGGCGTGCGCTTCGAGTACGTCCAGGATGGCGTGTATGATCGAGGTGGCAGAAGAACAAACCAGCGCGAAGCCGAGCGTGTGGTTGACCTGATTGTTGCGCATGTGCGACGCCAGGACGGGCGCGAACTTGGCGTGGTCGCACTCAGTCAGGCGCAGGAAGCGGCGATCGGCGAGTCGCTTCAGCGGCGGTGCAAGGCTGATCCGACATTGAGCGCCTTTGACCTTATTGGGCTTTCGCCCGCCGCAAGCCGCCGGGATTTCAACCCGTGCGGTGAGGCGGTTGGGGGCGTTCGCCATGCGTCCTGCGTCCATTGCCGTGTCCTCCCCGTTGTGCGAGAAGAGGTGGGCAG
The DNA here is from genome assembly GCA_963733745.1 of uncultured bacterium. Classification (GTDB taxonomy): domain Bacteria; phylum Chloroflexota; class Ktedonobacteria; order Ktedonobacterales; family JADMIN01; genus DASWAC01. The sequence goes on along the minus strand of CAVTFE010000039.1, from coordinate 87,419 downwards.
GACATTTTGCACCGCACCAAGCACCTCCTCTTACGGGGTTCCGTGGAATGTCGTTCCCACGGGTAAAAGCCGTAACCCGTCTTGGACGAGGTGCGCTCCGCTTGAGCGGCGGTCGTTGAGCTCACCACGCCACGCCGCGATGGAGTCAACCTCCAGTGGGTTCGGGCAGAACCTTCGGGCGCGTAACGTGAGCCGTTGGGCTGTGCGTAGCCTGAGAATCCGCCGGGCTTTAGCCCGTGCGGAGTGTCAAAAGGCCTTGGATCCGTTTGGTCCCTCATTCTTCATCAAGAACCTGGAGAGCGTGCAGGGGGAAGAGCGTGATGTGATCATCCTGAGTGTTGGCTACGGCAAAGACAGGGATGAGAAACTCACCCAAAACTTTGGGCCGCTCAACAAGGATGGAGGCGAGCGACGGCTCAATGTTGCGGTAACACGCGCCAAGCAGCAACTCATCCTGGTCTCGTCCATTCGCAGTGAAGACTTCTCCCATACGCCAGCATCTCTCGGCGTGCAGATACTACGCGACTACATCAAGTATGCCGAGCAGGGGCCGGAAAGTCTGGTGCAGCAGCGCGCGCATGCTCGCAATGGGGTGGGCGCCTCAGATGCGCAGTTTGACTCCCCATTTGAGGAGGCTGTGTTCGAGGCGTTGACGCAACGGGGCCTCAAACTTGCGACGCAGGTGGGCTGTTCGGGGTACCGCATTGATCTCGCGGTCGAAGATCCTGCGCTCCCAGGCGCCTATCTCATGGGGATCGAATGTGATGGGCGAACGTACCACTCGTCGAAGACAGCGCGCGACCGCGACCGCCTGCGCCAGCAACATCTTGAGCATATGGGCTGGACGATTCACCGCATCTGGTCGAGCGACTGGTGGCGCAATCCAGAGGGCGAAATCAAGCGCGTCTTGAAGCATCTGCGTGAGGCCGAGCAACTCCGGCCACAGAGGGAGCCGATCGCAGAGGCGCCAGGAGCCATAGCTGCCATCGCAATTACTGAAGATGAAGGCGGCAGTTCCGATCTCCCGGACGACGAAGAGCTGGTTGATGACGAAGAAACAGGGGCAGACGAGCCAGTTGACCAGGATGAGCCAACAGCGGACGCACAAGCGGTATTCGCCACGCCAGCCGAGACTCCAGCCCCACGGATGTCAGAAGATGAACTGGTTCTGACGTTGCGCGAACGGCCTCTGGAGGTCATTGATCATCGCGCGACCGGAGGCGCAATCTGGGTTATTGAGAACGAAAAGTCTGAAGCGTTCATGCGTCGCCTCGAACGGGAAACTGGATTCGTCTTCGAGTTTGTTCGATATGGAGACCTTGTAACACGCCATCGCCCGGCGTGGCGATTGAAGCGGCAAAGCCCTATGCTAGAGGAGCCAGTAACATCAGCAGGCGCAAAGGCGTCAGAAGATGCGCTTCCAGCCATTGCGCGCGAGTGTGGCTGCGAGATCGTGGATCACAGAGCGAGTGGTGGCGGTTTTTGGGTGATCAAGAGCAAAGCGGCGAGCCAGTTCTTGCTACGCGCTACGTCACTTGGGTTCACCTTTGACTACCACCCGACGGGCGGACGGGCAACGAAACACCAGCCCGCTTGGTATCTCAAGCGCTAAAACCACCCTACAGAGGTGATCTCATACAGGGCTATCCCCCACAAGTCCTCCCATATCCGTGAGCGAGATGGCGCAATCGCTTCACCTCACGTCATGCGAAAATCCAGGCAATTTGCGCTCGCCCACAACTTATCCCAAAACACAGCGCGATTGTCCACGGCTTATCCACGGCTGCGGAAAAACTCGTGGATAAAGGGATTACCGTCCCTGAAAGTCGAACGCTATACTAGGCAAGTGGGGCGTTGTGGGGCAAAGTGGGGCGTTGGGCGCCCTGGTGTGGAAGAAGCCAGATGTTTCTCGGCGAGTTCGACCATAGCGTAGACAGCAAGGGACGGATCGCGATCCCCGCGCGGTTCCGTTCCAAGATAGCACATGGCGCCGTGCTCACGCGCGGTGTTGACCCGTGCCTCTATGTCTACCCGATGGAGACCTGGGAACAGAAGGCTGCCACGCTGGACACCACCATCTCCGACCCGAACCAGTTGCGTTACGTCGAGCGCCACTTCTTTGGCGGCGCGTTCGAGCTGGAGCTGGATACGCAGGGGCGCATCGTCCTCCCGGCCAGGTTTCGCGCCTTCGCCGGACTGAACGGCGCCAATGGTGGTACTGGCCGCAACGGCGAAGGTCGCGCCAATGGCGAGGGTCGGAGCAACGGCCTCTCGGTCGAGGCGCTGATCATCGGGGCGCGCGAGCGCTTCGAGATCTGGAGTCCGGCTCGCTGGGAGGCGTACCTCGCCGAGCACGCGGACGACAACCTGAGCAGCCTGCCCCTGCCCTTCTAGCTCGACGAACCCTTTGACCGTAGCAGCTTATCAGGAGGCGCATACGAGCGCTGCGATTCGCCATACCATCATGCCAGACAGCATGCCAGACGACAGGCAAACCCAGATGCCAGACGAGCCAGAGACGACGGTCCACATGCCAGTCATGCAGCGCGAGGTCGTCGAGTGGCTCGCGCCACACGCTGGAGGGCGCTATCTCGATGGCACGCTGGGCGGCGCCGGGCATACCGCGCTGCTGCTGGAAGCCTCCGCGCCGGACGGTCGCGTCCTCGCCATTGACGCCGACATGCGGGCGCTGGAGCGTGCGCAATCTCGGCTGGCTGCTGCTGTGGCGTCCGGGCGGCTCACTCTGCGGCAGGGCAACTTCGCGCGGATGGCCGAGTTCGCGCGTGACGCCGACTTCGCGCCGGTGGATGGCGTTTTGCTCGATCTGGGTCTCTCGTCGGATCAGCTCGCCGACCGCGCGCGCGGCTTCAGCTTCGCCGTAGATGCGCCGCTGGATATGCGCTTCGACACCTCGCGTGGCGTCTCGGCGGCGGACCTGGTGAATACGCTGGACGAACGTGAGCTGGCTGATCTGCTCTACCAGTACGGCGAGGAGCGGCGCTCACGGCAGATCGCGCGGCGGATCGTCGCGGCGCGCGAGCGGGCGCCGATCACGCGGACGAGCGAGTTGGCGCGGCTGGCCTCGGTCGGCGTCCAGGGGCGGCCTGGCGGCATCTCGCCGGCCACGCGCACGTTCCAGGCGCTGCGCATCGCGGTGAACGACGAGCTTGGCAGCCTGGAAGCCGCGTTGCCCGCTGCGCTGGAGATCCTACTGCCGGGCGGGCGGATCGCCGTCATCAGCTTCCACTCGCTGGAAGATCGCATCGTCAAGCGCTACTTCCAGACTGAGGAGAAGGGCTGCGTCTGCCCGCCGGAATTGCCGGAGTGCGTCTGTGGGCGCGTTCCCCGGTTGCGCATCCTGACCAGACATCCACTTGTCCCCAGTGAAGATGAACAGGCCACGAACCCCCGCGCGCGCAGCGCCAAGCTGCGGGTGGCGGAGCGGCTCGACGCCTGACCTATAGAAGTTGTGTGCCAACCACGAACGGTTGAGAGGAGATGGTCCATGACTAGCCGAAAGCGTCAGACGACGCCTGAGGAGCGAGAAGAGCGGAGTGGCGCTGTCGTCACGCGCAAGCGACGGGCGTCCGGGAGCGCTACGCCAGAGCCGACCTCCTCTCCGCGCATGGTCAGCGTGACGGTTCTCCCTGCAAAAGGCGAGATCAGCCAGAATACTTCGACCAAGCGCACGACTGGCGATGTGGCGCATGTCTCCTCGACGCACAACCACGAGGCGCGGATGAGCGTGCGCCAGTGTTTCGGCGAGTTGCGCACGGCGCTGAGCGAGGGCTGGGAGATCGTCCAGCCAATCTTCGCGCGCCCGCTCTGGTCGGCGGCGGATAACTCGACGACGGCGTTCAGCTTCGTCCTGCGCCGCGAGCAGGCCACGCGGCTGGTCACGGTGCCGGAGGGACGCACCGTGCAGCGCTTCATCCGTGACCACGAACTGACCGTGGATTACCGTCGCTAAAGACTTCAACGACCTATAAACAGGCCACGCAGATGTCATATCCCAACTTCGCCGGCAAGCACGCCCACGACGCCTTCTTCACGCCACAGGAGTTCGTTGCCTATCTGCGCCGCGAGGGACGGATACCTGATGATCTTGTCATGCCGCACGGGATTATCCTGAGCTACCATCCGCGCATGCTGCTTTCGGCGCTGGCAGAGCAGGAACTGGAAGAGGTTCCCATCGCTGGCTACCGGCTCACGCTGCTGGGCGCGGAACGAGCGGTGGGCCTCTGCACGGGATTTGGCATCGGCGCGCCCGCCGTCGTCGGCGTCGTTGAACTGCTGATCGCGCTGGGAGTGCGCGCCTTCGTGAGCATCGGCACGGCTGGAGCGCTCGCGCCCGCCGCGCAGATTGGCGACCTCGTCGTCTGCGACCGCGCCATCCGCGATGAGGGTGTCTCGCATCACTATCTCGCCTCAGAGAAATACGCGTATCCGTCGGCGGCGCTGACTGCGCGGCTGGCGGAGCGACTGCGCGCTCGCGGTCAGGAGCCACATCTCGGCGTCTCGTGGACGATTGATGCGCCGTACCGTGAGACGGTAGAAGAGGCGCGCCAGTATCAGCAGGAGGGCGCGCTGACCGTCGAGATGGAGGCGTCGGCGCTCTTCGCAGTGGCGCAACTGCGCGGCGTGGAGATGGCGGCGGGCTTCGTCATCAGCGACTCGCTTGCCGATCTCGTCTGGAACCCGCAGTTCAACGCCGAGGCGACCGCAGCGGGATTCAGTCAGCTCTTCCACGCCGCCCGCGAGACCCTGGCACCGGAAGCGAGCCAAACGCTATCATGACTGCGTTCCAGTATCGCCCATTTATGCCAGAAACCGATTTCGCGCCAATGGTCGCGCTGCTTGGCGCTGTCGAGGCGTCTGATCACGACGGCGAAGATGTGAGCGACGCGACGCTTCGCGAGCAGCTAGGCTGGCCAGGACATGATCCTGAGCTCGATCGCGTGGTGGCGTTGGTTGACGCCAGTGAGGAAATGCTTGCCGGCTACGGCGCGCTCTTCAAGACAGCCAGCGACGCCAATGCTGATGTCTATGTGGCGGTCCATCCCTCCTGGCGGCGGAAGGGTATAGGCGCCAGACTACTCTCTCTGCTCGCCGAGCGCGCTCGATCACGCGACGCTGAGGGACTGCGTTGCTACGCCAATGCGGCCAATCCTGCCGCGACCGCGTTCTTAGGCATGCAAGGCTTCACTTCCCTCGCGGCGTATACCCGCCTTGTCGCCGAGGACGTGTCCACGTTCCCGCCTGTCCCGGCGCTGCCCGGCTTTCAAGTGCGAACTTATGACCAGAGCGCCGATCCAGCAGTCTTCATGCAGGCCGTGAACCGCGCGTACGAGGGGTTGTGGGGCCACCATCAACTCACCGTTGAAGAGGTCACCCAATGGCTGCCAACGCTCGCGACTGAGGGGATTCTGCTTCTGTTTGCGGCTACCGACGACATCGCTGGCATTTGTCGCGTCGAGATCAATACGCGTCTCAGCAAATTACGCAGGCGCCGGACGGCGCTGGTGGATGCGCCTGGTATCGTCCCTGAGTACCGCGACCAGGGGCACTACCGCCCGCTTCTGCTCAAGGCACTCCAGTGGGCTATCCAGCGACAGGTTGAGCGCATCGAACTGGAATCGTGGGGCGACGCGCCTGCCCTGCTGGATGAGTATCGTGCGCTCGGATTTGTCACACTGCAGGAAGCGATCTCGTACCAGCGCCAGCTCTAAGCAAGCAATGAATACGCGCGAGTGATAAGTGACCCTCGATCGCTCATGTGGGCAGCTTGACGCTTTCCGGATTCTTCTGATCGGCCTCGAGCAGCAGGCCTGGCAGATCATACTTGGTGGCGCGCTGCCCGGCGGTCCAGGAGTTGACCTCCGCGCCCAGCAGCACAATGAAGGCCAGGTAGTAGAAGAAGAAGAGGATCACGACAATGAAGAACGCGAGCGCGCCATAGCTCGCATTGCCGAAGAACACTCGCTGAATCAGTGGGAAAAGCAGCTCGAAGAGGAAGACGAGAAACGCCGCCAGCAGCGTGCCGCGCCAGGTCGCGCGCCAGTCTCGGATGGGAAAAGGACGGCTTGGCACGAGCGCATAGAGAATGCCAAGCACGAGCGTAATCACAATCAGCGACGCAACCCAGCGCCCAATCGTCAGCACCGCGCCGCCAGTAATGGACGTGCTGAAGCTTGCGGTAATGCCCAGGCTCTCGGCAGGGATCAGCGAGATCAGCAGCAGCGCAATGATCAGAAAGAGGTAGAGGGCCAGCATACCGAACGCCATGAGGTTCTGCCAGATGACGTTGCGGCTGGGCAGGCGGAAGATGATCGAGAAGCAGTTCTCCAGGACGATGAAGAGACGCGTGCCAGCGAAAAACGCCGTGACGAGGCCGATGAGGAGCAGGATGCCCGCGCTATTCTTGAGGTTGAGGACGATGGCTTCGATGAGGGCATGGACACCTTCGACATCTGGCAGGAACGTTTCAATAGAAACAATGAGCTTCGCCAGCGCTGCATCTGATTGGCGACCTAGAAAGAGGCCGACGCTGCCCACCGCCACGATGAGCAGGGGCACGAGGGAGACGATGAAGTTATAGGCGAGTAGCCCTGCGAGGTTGAAGATCCAGTCGTTGTTGATCTTCGTCCAGAAATCGAGCAGTTCCCCGAACCATGGCGCGTTCTTCACGCGGGCGACCATACCAGAAGATGACCAAGAGCCAGGGTCGGGGGCTGTGCTCATAGAGAAGCGCCTGCCAATCTTGACAATCTATCGTGCGGTTTCTACGCGAGCGGTCCCCGGCGCGCTGGTACGCGGCTCCCAAGCTGATCTACGCTCCGCTCGTCATTGTAGCAGACACACGGGCGCGTTTCCTTGGCGATTTTGCGCTCGACGCCTTCAGCAGGGGACGGAGCTTCGTGGCTAGCGGCGCTGGCTCCGAACGCTCGACCTTGACGCTCGTCGCGCCGAGGAAACGCGCCAGATCGCGCAGCGTCTCCGCCAGCCCTTCGAGCAAGGGTGCATCCACGGCGACATCCGGCTCCAGATAGACGCCACGGATGAGCAATTGCTGCGTCGCGCGATCCATCTTGGGATCGAGCCGCCCGACGATCAGTCCTCGATGCAGGATGGCGAGGCTGTAGTAGCCATAGCGCCGTTTCTCCGGCACGATGTACGCCTCGAAAACGACCTCATGTCCGAAGAGCTGCCGCGCGCGCAGCCGATCCCAGATCAGGCTATCGAAGGGTGAGAGCAGCGTCGTCCGCTCGTGGACAGCGCCGCTACGAATGCGCTCCAGATCGTCCAGTCGCTCGACGCTGAGATAGGCCAGTTCCGGCAAGCCATCTACCGCAACGGGGATGACGTCACCTTCACGTGCAAGCACCTTCAGCACTTGCTTCGCGGCGGCGCGTGTCGCCGGGGCGCGTCCATCGCCGTTGCTGGAGGGGAGCAGTTTGTAGCTGCGCAGGCGGAAGTAGTCCCACAGCCAGGACGGCGTGACGATTCCCAGCGCTGAGACGGTGCGGGAGACGAAATGATGCAGGCTCTCCTCAGGCGTCGGCAAATCGTCGTCCGAGGGAAACGCCTCGCCGTAGGTCTCGGCCAGCACACGCTCGCGCAGATCGTAGACCTTCTGCCCGGCGCGACGGCTATGCACCATCAACTCGCCGGTCATCCAGAGCGCGTCGAGCGCGACACGGGTCTCTTTGGGTCCATACCAGTCCCACGGTTTCGTCTTCTTCGCGTTCGCCGGACGCTCGAAGTCGGCGGAGCCTAACGGGCCGCGCTCGCGTATCGCCTCCAGCGTCTTCTGGATCACATCGGGATGCTCCTCGCGCCAGCGCAGATAGTCGTCCCACAGTTCACCTTTGGCGGCGCGCAGCATCACCGCGCGGTAATGCGGATAATCTGACACTGGCACGATGGAGGCGGCGTGGCTCCAGTACTCGAAGGTCAGACGGCGGGGATAAAGCAGCTCGTCGAGCAGCTCGTCGTCATAAGCCCCCAGGCGGCTCCAGAGGACGAGATACTGCGTGCGCCGGACGACGTTGATGGTATCGATCTGGAGGACGCCCAGCCGCTCGATCAGCGCATGAACGTCGTCTATGCCAGGATTGGCGGGAGGCGGGTCGAGCAGCCCCAGCGCCGCGAGCATCACGCCACGCGCCTCTTCGAGCGACAGAACCACCTCCGGCATAGCTTCCTCCGATGAGAACTGGAACGAATGTCCGCACACGTCCGCAGAGTATAACACGGCGCGGCGAGGAATCGTTAAGGCCCGAGCTATCTTGCGCTCTAATATGGGCGGGGACTGCAATGCTCAGCCTCATGCGGTGTGCTGGCCGTGCAACCAGCGCTTGGCGTCGCGCCACTCGATACCGAGTGTGCTCCTAGTCAGGTGTCGCGGCGGCGTCAGTAGAGGCTGCGACCGCTCTGGCTTTCGCTTGGGCATTTCGCCGTATGCGCCCTGCCTGCTGATATTCCGTCGGCCCATTCTCCTTTGTGAAGTAGGCTAGTGGTCAGTCCTGATAGGATTTGACCGGCGCGCTATGCTGGGCAGAAACGAAAGGGAGCGCCGTGAAGAGATCCGTCCCAGTTGTGCTCAGCGACGACGACCATGCTCGCTTGTAGAACTTCTTGCACCGTGGGAAGGCCACTGCTCGATCCCTCACTCGTGCCCGCATCCTGCTCAAAGCCAGCGAGGGCTGGAGCGACGCCGAGCTAGTCGAGGCGTTCGATGAGTGCGCCAATACCGTGACCAACGTCCGCACCCGCTTCACCAAGCGCGGACTGGACGCAGTGCTCTACGATCAGCGGCAAGCGCGTCGGCGGCAAGCCCTGAGCAACGCCCAAGCCGCCCATCTGATCGCCATCGCCTGTAGTCCAGTCCCTGATGGGCACGACCACTGGACGCTGCGCATGTTGGCCGACAAAGCCATTGTCTTGGGGTACGTGGAGCGGCTCTCGCCCGAAACCGTCCGTCAGCTACTCAAAAAAACCTGCTGAAGCCCTGGCAGCATGAGGAGTGGTGTCTGCCCGAGGTGAGTAGTGAGTTCGTGGCAGCCATGGAAGACGTTCTGACCCTCTACGGCCGGTCACACGATCCACGCCACCCCACCGTCTGCCTGGACGAGAAACCCGTCGTACTGCACGCCGACGTGCGCCCCACTTCATATTCCGGGAATTCCGCGCGGAGCGCCTTCAGTTCGGCTTCCTGGTCAAACCGCGAGAGGGAGATGCGGCACCGCTGATAGGCGGTGATGCGCTGCTCCAAGGCGACATTGTAGAGCACGCGGCAGCGCCAAAGGACTTCCTCCAGCGCCTGCGCTTGCCCCGGCGTCGGACGCAATTTCTCCTTGTACGTCTTACGCCCGGTCTCATTCATGCGTGTTTCTCTTCGTGGTTCGTGTCATGCTGATGCATATATTCGCGCAACGCTCGCACGATCTCGCCGTTGAGGGAACGATCATGCGCTTTGGCGAGACGGCGCATCTGTTCGGCAATCACTGTCGGGATGCGGATGGTAATACGGGTTTCCTGCACTTGACTGTCCATATCACCACTATACCACTGTTTTAGTGGCATGACAAGTAGTTGGTACTGCTTTCGCAAGCCACCACTTGTCTCACTGCCAGGGCTGAACTCCAGCGGCCTTCAATGGTCGAAAATCCTCACACGGTCAAGCGTGGAACCGTTCCACGAGTGGCCAGGTGGCTGGAGCGGTTGGAAGCGAACGGCAAGCTCAACCTATAGTTTGACCACAGGCAAACGCCAGGCGCGCTCGATGTGGAGCGATGGCGTTGCCTGGTTTGCTACTATGGACGTATATGAACATCCTGCTTGTTGAAGCTGGTCCTGACGCCGCTATTGATTGGCAGCGTGAGCCTGGCGGGACGGCGTTGGGGTCCGACGGTCGGCGGGCTGCTCGTCGCGCTGCCGCTGACCTCCGGGCCGATCCTGTTCTTTCTCGCGCTGGAGCGCGGCGCATCCTTTACGGTGAACACGGCGCTTGGCACGCTGGAGGGGCTGATCTCGAACGCCGTCTTCGCGCTGGCCTTCGCCTGGCTCGTGATGAAGTGGCCATGGTGGGTCGCGCTGCCTGTGGCGCTCGGCGCGTTTCTCGCCTGCACATGGGCGTTGCAATTCGTGACGCTGCCATTGCCACTGCTGCTCGGCGCGGTCTGGCTCTCGCTCATCCTGGCGCTAGGACTGCTGCCGCGTGGGGCGGCGAAGCCATCCAGGGCGCCTGCGCCCTGGTGGGATATTCCGGGGCGGATGGTCGTCGCCACCAGTTTCGTGCTGCTGCTGACGGGCGTGGCCTCGGCGCTCGGCCCGCATCTCAGCGGCCTGCTGACGCCTTTTCCGATCTTTGTCAGCGTGCTGGCCATCTTCACCGCGCGCGTCGCCGGTCCCGTCGCGACGGTGCAGTTGCTGCGCGGTGTGCTGCTAGGCCTCTTCGCGTGTTCGCTCTTCTTCGTCGTTCTGGCGCTCGTCCTGCCTCTTGGCGGTGTTGGGCTGACGTTCCCGCTCGCGGCGGCTGTGACCCTGGGAGCGCAGGCGCTCTGGCTCATCCTCTCGCGGAGCCGTCCACAGCCAGATTTGGCATGATACCGAATCCGCCAGGGGAACTGATGGTGTATGTGTAGAGGCGCAACAGATCGCGTCTGCTGTGGGCGAGACAGGTCTTGCTCCTACAGATATCTCCTCCAGTACAGTTCGTCAGGCGATTTGGTATGATGCGCCGGGCGAAGGAGGCAGGGCGCCGATGACACATGAGAGCCAGTATAGACGTTGGGGGACGCCGCTCGGACGGCGTGAACTGCTGCGGCGGGCGGCGGGTCTGACGCTCGTCGCGGGCGCTGTGGGTGTCGCGGGCCTGGAGTATACGCGGACCATCGAGCCGAGCTGGCTCGAGATAACCTCAGTTCATGTGCGCATGCCCGGCATGGCTCCAGCCTTCGACGGCTACCGCATCGCGCAGATCAGCGATCTGCACCTGGGCGACTGGCTCACACCAGCACAACTCGCGCAGGTCGTGCGGATGGTGAATGGCGCCGGCGCGGATCTGATCGCCGTCACCGGCGACTTTATCACCAGCCATGCCCCGAAGCACGCGCAGGATCTCATCACGGGGCTGCGTGACCTGCACGCTCCGGATGGCGTCACAGGCATCCTCGGCAACCACGATCACTGGTCGAGCGCCGCCATCATCCGCAGTGTGATCGCCGAGAGCGGCATGCTGGACCTCGATAACGCGGTCCATACCCTGCAGCGGGGAAGCATGTTGCTGCACATCGCCGGGGTGGACGACATTTGGGAGCGCAAGGACCGGCTGGACGACGTGCTAGCCGCGATGCCACGCGAGGGGGCGGCGGTTCTGCTGGCGCACGAGCCGGACTTCGCCGACACCAGCGCGGCGAGTGGGCGCTTCGGGCTGCAGATCTCCGGCCACTCGCACGGAGGCCAGGTCATTGTGCCGTTTATCGGGCCATTGGAGTTACCGCTCTACGCAAAGAAGTATCCGTTGGGACGCTATCGGGTGGGGCAGATGACGCAGTACACCAATCGCGGCATAGGCATGCTCCAGCCACATGTGCGCCTCAACTGCCGTCCGGAGATCACTGTCTACACCCTGGAAGCCGCTTAAGTCGCCCTGTCGTCAGCAATTCAGGCGCTATACCCACGTGACCGGTAGAATCGTCGCGGGCTGGTAGAAGAATTGCATGCTCCGCCAGCCTGCGATTGTAGGGTACGTGTTGATCTGATACTGCGCGAGTATCACGCCACTCCCAGCGACGAAGCCACTCCCCGCGAGAGGCTTGAACTCACCATGCCCCTTGCCACCGCCAAGGCCGAAATCCGCGTACGCCCAATGCCCGTGTTGATCTCTCGGCCTGAATGTCGACGGCTGGATAGTCCAGCACGGACGTTAGTGTGAAGGCGATCTTTTCGCCACGCGCCAGGGAGGCGTCTTGCTCAGGCGTAACGAAGCGTGGGAATGATGGAGCCGCGATGGCGGGAATATCGAGCGCAGTTTCACCCTGCCAGTCGTGGAAGACGCAGTGGTAGCTCTGGCCAGCGGGTCGTGCGCGCACATCGCCGTAGTAGCCGACGATAGTCTGCCAGGGCGCTTCGCCGTAGGAAAAGACAACGCCGTCGCACGTCATGCGCTGGTCTTTGTAGGACTGGAAGAGCGGCAGTCCTTCGGCGACATTGAGCAGGAGTGTTGTCGTATCGGGATGGCGGTCGTCGCTGAAGATGAAGACCTGCGCTGAGCGGTCACGATGCGAGATGAGTACGGGAGACCACGCGAGAAGCGCCACCACGCCGACAAGCGCGACTATGATCGCCAGCACAGTGGCGAGTGATTGCAGGCGCATCGGCCGTTTCTCTCTTCCAGACGCACATGTTCTGCTCCTGTTGAGCTAGTCGCAGTGTAGCAGAATATCCGTTCGGCGCATAGACTGACTCAGCGTTACAGCCTTCTTCTCATGCAGTAGAATACGCGCATCGTTGGGTATCTGAACTAAAGAGGATGTCGTGAAGAAGTTCGCCGCCACTATTCTGCTCTGGACGGGCGGCATTGTAGCGTTCGCACTGGAGTTCGCGGCGGTCATCTATGCTCATGAGAATTGGCCAGCGCTGGAAGCGCCTGGGGCTTTCATCTTCTTTGCGCTCGCTATGATGCTTGGCATCCTCTCATTGCGCGCATTGCGCGCACACCACTCAGGTGTTGAGAAACTTGCCGGCTGGGGAAGTCTTCTCTGTATCGGCCTCAGCATCGCATTCGCTATTGTCCATGGCTGGGCGGATGCTGTAGGCATTGTCTACGCTGTGGCGGCGCTTACGTACTTTCTTGGTGTGATCTGGTTTGTGCGCCAGAATGCGCGCCGCTTCACTGCAGCTATAGCGCCGTCAACCTCCAGCGCTCTGGGTGAGCCGTCGGAGCAGGCGATTCTCGCCGATGCGGCGGAGCCATACATCCTGTATGCCGCGAAGGGAAAGATCATTCGTAGACTCATCATCTTGTTAGTGGTCGCCGCAATCTTTGGAGCCGTTTTCGTCTGGGCGCGCACACTCGAGGACGGCGCCGTGCCTGTGCTGGTATCTCTTTTCTTTGCGGTGTTTTGTGGGCTCGCCAGCCTGCTGCTCATCTATCGCTTGATCTCACGCAAGCCATCGATCGTTCTCACATATCTTGGCCTGATTGATGGAGCGTCGGCTTTGTCTGGCGGCGTAGGGCCGGTCTGGTGGGACGAGGTCGCCTATGTCAGTATCTACACGACGCCAAAGGCGTTCTTGCGTCCCAGATATCGCTATCTGGACATCACACCAGTGGACGCTCGATCAGTCCTGCGCCGCCAGCCGCCGATGCGTCGCTTTCTGTTGCGTCTCTTCTCGCCAATACCTTTCACCTGGCTCGATATCAGGATTCCCGCGTGGATGCTTGAGCCATCACTAGAAACCGTGCTTGAGCAGACCGAACACTACGCACATGAAAGTATCAAGCGACGGCTGGAGGAAGATCCTCCGCCAGCAGTGGACTCAGAACCAGGTGAGTGAGGCATAAGGCGGCTAGGCTCCTGCGAAGCTGACGATGAGATCGGTGAGATAGCCGAGCATGAACCCGGCGAGCAGACCCCACATCACGATCTCCTGCGCCTTGAAGCGTTTCGCCACGCCCAGCAGCTCCGCGACGACGAAGAGAATCGCGCCCGCCGCCAGCGCCAGGAAGAAGACGAAGACCTGCGGCGAGTGGAACTGCATGCCGACGATCGTCCCCAGGAAGGTCGGCCCACCGCCGATCAGGCCGAGCAGCAGGATGAACGACCACTTGACCGTCTGCCCGGTGAGTGGCCCGGCGATGCCGAAGCCCTCGGTCATGTTGTGCAGCCCGAAGCCAATGATGAGCACCGTCGCCAGCGCCAGTTCGCCCGTCGCCGCCGATTGCCCGATGGCCAGCCCCTCGGAGAAATTGTGCAGCCCGATGCCCGTCGCGATGATGAGCGCCAGCGTCTGTGGAGCGAGCGCGCCACCCGCCACCGCGCGCGCCGGAACAGACGGGGATGGCAGCTCGGCGACCGCGCCGCTCTCGGCGACGGCGAGCGCCTCCGCGCCAGAAGCTGTCGCGCCTGCCAGCGCAAGCTGCGGCGTGGGAGCGGGATTGGACTCAGCCGTTCCCTGAGCGGCTGATCCACCATTGGCGCCGAAGCCACCCTGCCGCGCGCGGGTGATCATGAACTTATTGAAATAGACGAGGCCAACCAGCCCAATCGCCAGCCCTGCCGCCAGCAAGGCTACATCCGTTATCAGCGTCGCCGCGCCAGCGCCTTCCTTGAACGCCGTCAGCGCCTCGTCAATCGGCTCGCTCGCCTGAGCGATGACATCGTAGAGCAGGAAGATCAGCACACCCGTCGCCAGCATGCTCAGGAACATGCGCAGCGACGGCGTCCCACGCCGCAGGAACGCGAGCGGCAGGCCGAGGAAGATCGTCAGCCCGGCGAAGGCTCCGAGGAGAATGATCGCGCCGGTGGACATGGAAGCGCTCCTTACGGATGGATGCGGCGAGCAGGCGTGATGGTCAGGCGCCGTCTGACGCGGGGAAAGCATTGGAACATGGCGGTTCATCGCCACGCGAGGGGAATGCGCTATACCCGACTGGGGTGGTTGGGTATTAGCCTGTCCTAATCCTAGCGTCATGACATCATTCCGTCAAGTGGGTACTGTGGCTCCAGTCGCCGCCCGGTTCTCATTGCGATACAATAGATGACATCAGATGACATCGTTGTGGGGCGACTGGGAGCAGACAGCGAAGAAGCGGGGGAAGAGGCGGGATCGGCGTGAACGAGCCATTTGGCCGCTTGCGCGGCGTCTGGACCACTGTAGATGGCCAGCGCATGTTCGCGCGCATCTCGACGCGCCCGCTCCCAGCGGAGCTTCCACCAGTCGTGATGGTTCATGGGCTGGCGATGTCGAGCTGGTATCTCACGCCCGTCGCTGAACGTCTCGCGCCTTTTTGTCGTGTCTACGTTCCCGATCTGCCCGGATTTGGCCGCAGCGAGAAGCCGCCGCATATTCTGACCGTCGCCGGGATGGCCGGCGCGCTGGCGGACTGGATGCGCGTAGCAGGGCTGAAGCGCGCGGTTATCCTGGGGCACTCGCTGGGGTGCCAGGTGGCAGCCCGTTTCGCCGCGCGCTATCCAGAGATGACCCTTGGCGTCATTCTGGTCTCCCCCACCATGGACCCGGACATCTCCTGGCTGACGTTCCTGCTGCGTGGGCTGCGTGATCTCGCCTACGAGCCTGGTGTGCTGGCGCGGCTCATGGCGTATGGGTCCGTCCATGCGTCGCCCTGGCGGATCTTGCGTACGTTGCAACATGCGCTCGACGACCAGTGTGAGACAGTCTATCCCGCGATCCGGGCGCCAACGCTTGTCGTACGCGGAGGACGCGATCCAGTCTCGTCGCAGCGCTGGGCCGAGCGCGTGGCCAGCATGCCGCGCAGGCGCCGTCCGCTCCACCTGTTGCCAGGACGCACACACACCGTGAACATGAAGGCGCCACGCGCGCTCCTGGGCGCGATACTGCCATTCTTGCGCGAGATCGCGGTGGAGACTCGCCAGCCGGAGTCATGCGCAACCGCGCATCAAGCGCTCGTCGAGACCATTTTGGCGCATCTCGTGGCGCATGAGCCGCTTGAAGCGCTTGAAACGCGATAGATCGATAACCGATAGACGACCACCTGGAACGACGAGGGCGCCATGTTTCCTGAAACGTTCTACGAGACGACCGCCACGATCTCGTTCACCCTGCTCGGCTTGTGGTGGATTGCGCTGCAGGCCAAGTACAACGAGTGGATCGCCGATCCGCTCCGGCGGCGCATGATTTCGATCATTACGCTGTATTTTCTGCTGCCGGGAAGCATGAGCCTGCTCGCGCTGCTGGCGATTGAGAACCGCCTGCTGTGGCGGATCGCCTTCGTCGTCTTCTGCGTCGTCGGAGTCTTCGCCACCGGCTTCCTCGCTGCCGATGCGCGCAAGGCGACTGGAGAGGCGCAGGCGAATCCAACGTCATGGAACTGGCGGGTCATGCGCTGGTCGTGCTGGATCGGCGTCGCGCTGTACATTCTCGTCGCGGTGGTTGCGCTGGGAGCGACGACGCTCGCCGATGCGGGTATCGAGCCGCTGATGGCGGCAGGCATTCTCGTAACGCTGCTTGTGATTCTGGGGCTGGTTCTCGCCTGGACGTACTACGTCGAGCCGCCAGCCACTCCAGTTGCCCAGTAGCCCGCAAGTCTTAGGAGACGGTGACTGGCGCCGCAGCGCGCCAGTCGGCCAGTAGATAGTAGGCGAGCGTCGTAAGCGGAACCAGCGCGAATGGCGCGCAAAACGAGACCGGCGTCCTTGCGCTGAGGATTACCCAGGCCATGCCCAAGAGGCCAATAAGCGCGAGCGCGCCTGCGACGCCAATCGCCACGCCCCAGAGCCCCTGCCGTCGCTGGATCGTCAGGATGAGTCCCAGGATGAAGGTGGCCAGGGTCAGAGGCATGCTGAGGACGCCACCGGCTCCGCTCATGATTGTGGCGATGGTGGCGAGCGTCGAAGGCGCGGCTGGCAGCCCATCGGGGTTGAACGTGATGTTCTGGGTGTAGATCAGGGCGTCGCCGATATTCGCGGCGGCGATCGCCGCCAGCGTGAGCAGCGAGAGAATCAGCAGCGCCTGTCTCATCGGCTTATCTCCAGTGAGGCGCCTCTGTGTACGCTTGATTGTGCCTAAGGTCTCAGCATACCGTACACCGCTCGATCAAGCAAGAGTCATCCCCCGTCATGCCGCCATCGCGTCGCTGACCAGGAAGGGCGCGACTCTGTCGGCGTGGTCGAACAGCGTGATAGCGCACAACATAACTAGCGCAATATGAGACGCAGATAGTCGCCAAAGCCAGTCCAGAGGTCGCCGAGCCGTTCGCGCGGCAGCCAGAAGAACGAGAAGACAAGGCCGTTGTCCTCGCCTTCGCCTGTCACAGTGTGCTCCCATTCGTCTGGCGCATTGGGGGCGACGAGGTGGAAGAAGGAGCGCTCCCAGTTTCGAGTGGGATCGTCGGGCCGCGCTTCGACATCGCGCGCGAGCAGGCCGATCAACCGCGCCTCGCAGAGGCCGCATTCCTCGCAGACCTCGCGCACAACCGTCGCCGCGGGATCTTCGCCTGCGTCCACCGTGCCGCGCGGAACCTGTATGCCTGCCTCAGGATCATCGCGATGGCGGAAGACGAGCACAGCGCAGGCGTGATCCGCCTCGCGGGTGATGTAGGCGTACGCCTTGCGTACCATCCCCATACTATCCTCACAGACCCCACAGGCGCAGGGCAAAATAAAAGCCTGGAATAAATCCAGGCGGCTAGGATGAATGCGGTTAAAGACAGGCTGCGATGATCTGCGATCCTGGGTGATGCTTAGCGGTACTTAGCAATCCTCAGCGATAGCGCGAGGCGTTCGGCCTGACAGGTGTAGGGACGGACCCAAGCGGCATGCGGCGACGCGGGATGCGCCCACCCGAGGAGTTGGGATGGTCCCTGATCGAGGCGTCTAGCGTGAACATGGTCTGGGACGCGGGACGGTCGCTGAAATGCGCTTGCGCGCCGTTGGGAGATGCGGCATCATCGCCAGGCGAGGCCCCATCTGGTCCAGGGACTGACGCCTGATCCTCGAGCAGCTCCGAGCGCACGATGACGACTTCGGGTGGCGCGCTGATGCCAAGTTTCACTCGCTCGCCCTCGACGGCGAGCACATGGATAGTGATCGTGCCATTGAGGACTATCGCCTCACCGGCTTTCCTCCGCAAGACAAGCATGTGATGTTCCCTCCGTACAGGAAGTAGCGCCTTCCACTCGCCACCAGCCTCAGGGATACGCTCCCCTGGCCACCACCCCCGCGACGGGAGTAGTCCCTGCGATAACAAAAACAACGCTGTTTCAAGATCGCACACGGCGCACATCAACTGTGGCGCGCCAGAACGTTCGCCAGCGCGAGCGCAAATTCCCCTCATGTCTCACTTTCTCTGCGCACAGACGTCTGGCGGGAAGAGACCGATGGAGAAGGCCACAGCGCGCCGCAAGATAGCGAACAACGCCAGCGCTCGCAGGCTCGCACGCCGGAATCCCTGGCGTTACGGTAGTCGTACTCACTACAACGGAGAACTGGGCGAGAAGTACCGCGCATGTTCACGCAGCAGTAAGAAATAAGACGAAAGGTAACGCTTCTCCGCCCTTGCCGGTTGCCATCAGTGCTTCAAAGGCATCGAGACGCGCGCCGCCGCACGCCGCGATCATCCAGAACCATCAGGCGCAGAAAAGGGATTTCGTACGAACAAGGCTTGAGACGCTGACAACTCCTTTCGTCAACTCGTCTCATCAGGGTCTCGCTGAACGCCATTTCATCCGTGGATAGAGGAAATCAAGGCGGAGGATGCAACTGTATCAGCGGGCAGCTAAATGAACTTGTGCAGGTTAAAGCATACCCAGCCGCAGGCTCTTTGTCAATGGTAGACGTTCTGCAGGAGTCGCCATTCCATAGCTATAGGCACGATGGTCGGAGACATGGGTGACCGACGATAGCGCGATGATCTGCCTACACCGCTCGCGCACGAATAGCGCGCGACTTGCGCTCAGGTGGTTATCCTGCGAGTGGCCGCGTATCGGGAGCATCGCTGGGGAGGGGCATTGACGCGCTGGCGGCGTTCTCGTTGCGGGGCGTCGCATCATCACGCAGGGCAAAGATCAGCCATATGCTTGCGACGGCGAAGAGCGTCACCCAGCCTTCGACGATCAGCGCGATCGTGACGGAGTCTAGACCGGTCGTGAGCTTCGGCAGGCCGGTGGCAAGCGCCACCGCTCCAAAGTCGAAGAGGAAGTGCAGCCCGACGGCGTACCACAGCCAGCGAATTTGACCACGACGGAACGCCTGGAGTACCACGATGGACATGGCGATGTGGAAAGCGATAGCGCAGAGCCGCTCGTAGCCACCAAGCAACGGGAGCCAGGCCGGTTGGGCGGCGAGCGTGGCGAACTGGTCATGCAGCGTCGCCTGTTGCGTCGCCGGGAGCTTGGTGATGTCGAGCGACTGGATGACCAGGATGTTGAGGAGCGAGAGGGCCGACGAGAGCAAGCCGACCAGGACAATGGACTCCAGCCCGCCGTGGCCGATGCCATACATGACGCCTTTGGGCCAGGTCTTCTCCTCTTTGCCCATGAAGATGCGATAGCCGAAGTAGCGCCCGACCTCCTCGAAGAGTCCGGCGGTGAGCGCGAGGATGAGGAGCCAGGTCCAGAGGAACGTCTGCGAGGATTTGAGTTGTGACGCGAGTACATTGTTCAGAACGTAGACCAGTGGCACGCGCGTGAAGAGTTGCACGGCGGCGAAGACGGCGACGCCGTACCAGAAGTAGCGCCAGCGCACATGCAGACGTCGGCTGACGTAGAGAGCGAGCGCGAGGGGAAGGAGGATCTCGAAGGCGGTGGCGATTCCCAGCGAGATGAGAAATCCCGCGCTGACATGTGGGAGCTGCATGGTGGGCGCCTCCTTTGCGACCAAGTGTGGTCAGCACAACTGTACTAGCGCAAGTATAACAGTTGGCTGGGATGTGCGCAAGTGAGCGCGGTGTTGTGACAGACTCATATCGCGTTGGGGTGAGCGTCATATGAGCGGTTGCCGGGCATGGCGGCGGCGTGATATGCTGCGAATGCCGTGCGTAATGAAATGCGTGGCGCAGCCTTGAGGGACCGTAGCTCAGGGGCAGAGCAGGGGCCTTTTAAGCCTCGTGTCGTGGGTTCGAATCCCACCGGTCTCACCAAAGTCAAGTAGATTGCCGACCGATGGCACGCTGCGTCCGATTGCCGCCCCCTTTCTAGTCTCAAGTCGAGGCTGGGAAGGGGTTTTCTCTTGCGGCGGGAGAATGCGTGGAGTACAGTGAGGAAGGTCAGGCATACGGAGACGAGCCAGAAGGGCCATTGCAGATGTGGGAGTACATAGTCGTCGTAATGGGTGGCCGAGCGGAGCTTCAACAGGAGTTGAACACGCTTGGAGCACAGGGCTGGGAAGCGGTCTCAATGTCCCAGTTTGTCGGGTCGGGCGATAATATCTATACGGTCATAATGAAGCGCCGCAAGCAATAGGGGCTGAAACTTAACCGGGTTTGATTTTGAGAGACGAGCACCTGCACGCCCTGCACACCTGCCTGAGGAACGGGGCGGCGTCGCCCCTTCGTAGGATCTGCAAACGCTATCGTCTGCATCTATGAATGCACAGTAGCCGCCTCACGTGTGGCCTTGCGCGCGGTCAGCAGGTAGCTCGCAGGGTCGAAGCGGTGAGTGCGCCAGCGATACTCCGCCGTGAAGCCAGGCCAGAGCGTTGAGTTGACACCACCCGCGTCCAGATACCAGCTCGCGCAGCCTGATGTCCAGACGGTTCCCTGCATGCGCCGCTGTATCTCCTCGTTGTAGGCCGCCTGGACCTCCGCGCGCGGCTCGACGGCCTGTATGCCATGCTGGCGCATCAGGCGTAGGCAATCGAGGATGTACGCCAACTGCGACTCGATCATATAGATCATCGAGGTATGGCCCAGCCCGGTGTTCGGCCCGATCAGCAGGAAGAGGTTCGGGAAGCCGCTGACGGTCGTACCCAGGTAGGCGCGTGGCCCTGCGCTCCAAACCTCGGTCAGTGTGCGCGCCTTGCGCCCGCGTATATGAGCCGCCGCTGGCATATCGGTGACGCGGAAGCCGGTGGCCGGGATGATCGTATCCACCTGGACGCTCGGAGCCGTCTTCCGCCGACAACGCTGTGTGCAGTGACCTCGCGTACGCGCTCGGTGACGACCTCGACGTTTGGCTGAGACACGGCGGGTAGAAGTCGTCGGAGAGCAGGATGCGCTTGCAGCCCATCTGGTAGTCGCGGCGTCAGCTTCGCGCGCAGCTCTGGATCGGCGACCTGCGCGGCCAGATGCTCCCGCGCCATTCGCGCCGCGCTGCGCGTCAACTGGGGCCGGTAGACCAAGGCGAGCGCGCCAATCTCGCGTTGCAGGTAGATGCCGCCACGCACGAGTTGCTGCAGAATGGGATAGCGGCGAAAGCGGGCGCGTCCCTCCGGTGAGATTGCGTGGTCGTTGCGCGGCATGATCCACGGCGGCGTGCGCTGGAAGAGGGTCAGATGCTTCACCCGCGGCTGGATCTGCGGCACGAACTGGATCGCCGAGGCGCCGGTCCCGATCACGGCAACGCGCTCGCTCGTCAGATTATGCTCGTGGTCCCATTGCGCCGAGTGGAAGACAGTCCCCGAGAAGCGCTCAAGGCCAGGAATCTTCGGGATGGACGGCTCGCTGAGCGGCCCATTGCCGAGCGCGAGGACATCGGCGGTGAACGACCACTGGCTCGTCTCGATGCGCCAGCGGCTGGCGTCTTCATCCCAAGCAGCGTCCAGCAACTCGTGGCCAAAGAGGATGTGGCGCGTCAGACCGAAGCGCTGGGCGCACTCGCGCAGATAGGTCCAGATTTCTGGCTGAGGTGAGAAGTGGCGGCTCCAGTTGGGATTGGGCGCGAAGGAAAAGGAATAGAGGTGCGAGGGCACGTCGCAGGCGCAGCCAGGGTACGTGTTGTCGCGCCATGTGCCGCCGATGTCGTCGGCGCGCTCGATGATGACGAAATTCTCCATGCCACGCTGCTTGAGCCGGATCGCCAGCCCCAGCCCGGAGAAGCCAGTCCCGACGATGGCCACGCGCACATGCGGCGTCTTTTTCTCTAACTCGGCGTGCGCTGTACAATCCTGCGCCGTCTCGGTCGCCATTGACAACTCGCTTCTAGCTGCTGACACTCCGCAGGGCTACAGCCCGACGGGTTCTCGGTTCATCCCCGCAGGCAACCCCGCGAGTCCCCGAAGGCGCTGCCCGCGCCATTGAATATTCTTGGCGGCGTTGTGGTCTCGATGCAGGCTCGTTCCGCACTCCGGGCAAGAGTGCCAGCGGACGGACAAGCCCTTCTGCACGATGCACGCCACAGCCAGAGCACGCCTGGCTGGTGAACGCAGGATTGACCGCAACCACTCGCTTCCCGGCGCTTGCAGCCTTGAAAGTGAGGATAGTGAGAAACGCGCTCCAGCCCGCGTCTGCAATGGACTTGGCAAGGTGGTGGTTCTCTCACCATAGTTGGCGACCCGCAGGTCTTCGTGATAAATCGTGTCGAATGCTCGCACAAGCACGAGCGCGGTCTTGTGATGAAAGTCCATGCGCTGGCGTCGCACTGTCTGATGCGCTTTGGCCAGCAGATTCACCGCTTTGCGCCTGCGGTGGCTCCCTTTCTTGCGGCGCGCGACGCGGCGCTGGCATTTGGCAAGATAGCGCTCCGCCTTGCGGTAGCAGCCGGGCGTGAGGATGCGCGTGCCATCTGCCAGTGTGGCGAACGCCTCTAGCCCAAGGTCTATCCCTGTCTCCTGTCCTGTTGGCGGCAAGGGCTGCGTTGGAACGTCGGCGCACGAAATGGCGACATACCAGCCGTCGGCTTCCCTGGAGATGGTGACGGTCTTGGGTATGCCCTCCAAGGGGCGTGACCAGTGGACGGTGATCCGGCCAATCTTGGAGAGGACCAGAAACCCGTTATCCAGCGTCGCGCCGTTGCCGTATTCCTTGAAGGTGAAGGAGTGGAAGCGGTCTCTGCCCTTGAAGCGCGGGAAGCCCTGCCTTCTCGCCGCGCTGGACGCGGCGGAAGAATGCCTGGTACGTCTTATCCAGCCGCGCCAGCACGTCTTGCAAGATATGGCGAGTGGATCGCCTCATAGTCCGGAAACTCCGCCCGGATGGCCTTGAGCTCGGCTTCCTGCTCAAAGCGTGAGACGGAGACGTGGCACCGCTGGTAGGCAGTGATGCGCTGCTCCAAGGCGGTGTTGTAGAGATCACGGCAGCGCCACAGCACCTCATCCAGCGCCCGCGCTTGCGCAGGGGTGGGACGGAGTTTCTCCTTGAAGCTCTTGCGCACCGTTTGCTCGTTCATACGACACTATTCTGCCTGATCGGCGTGAAACCGGCAAGGGGCAGACATTCGGGCTAAAGCCCAATCCTGTCAAGGGACGCTCCGCTCAAAGCAGGATAGCACACTGTCGGCGCATCTATTCCATCTCTTGCAGGTGGCGGATGCGCTCATTGATGTAGGGAACGAAATGCTCCGCGTAGCGCGCCTGCACGTCTGGGAGGCGCCAATCGTTGCCCGTGATCCTCCCACAGCAGAGAGGCGAGCCACACTGGCATGGCTGGTCGAGCGCCCAGCCTGGCTCAGTGGTCGTCAGCGCGTAGTCCAGCGTCAACTCCTCGCCAGCGCTGATCGCCCGCCGCGCGATGATCGTGACCTCGTCGCCCATCCACAGGTTCGAGTCACACGAGTGGTTGATCGAGCCTTCCACGACGTTCGGCGTCTGGATGAGATCAACGAGATGCAGGTCTTCGCCGATCTGGTGCGCGTTCCAACGTTCGACGCCAGTGAGGTATGCCGCGAACTCCGCGCCAGTCATGAGCGTCCCGCCGACGATGGCGACGGTCTCTCCCATCTGAAACTGCGCGCGAGCGAACATCCCGCCGCCCTGAATCGACGATGGGCGAATCTCCACGCGCGGATCGTACCAACTTGTCGGCAGATACTTTGCGTTGTCGCTGTCTGGCATCGCACACCCCTTGTCCATCGCCCAGCCCGATCATACTAAACGAGCAGACCCCTCACATGATATACATGGAGGAGCCTACTGCCGGTATCATCAATGCGCCGAGTTTAGTGGAACTGCGCGGCCTCGGTCGAGCCAACGAGCGCCAGCGTGGACGCCTCGCCGCCGGCGATCACCTGCGCCACCTCGTCGAAGTAGCCGGTGCCGACCTCGCGCTGGTGTTTGGTCGCGGTGTAGCCTTCGCTCTCGGCGGCGAACTCCGCCTGCTGCAGCTCGGAATAGGCCGCCATGCCGCGCTCGCCGTAGCCCTGCGCCAGCTCGAACATGCTGTAGTTGAGCGCGTGGAAGCCGGCCAGCGTGACGAACTGGAACTTGTAGCCCATCGCGCCAAGCTCCTGCTGGAACGTGGCGATGGTCGACGTCGTCGAGCTTCTTCTTCCAGTTGAACGAGGGCGAGCAGTTGTAGGCCAGCAGCTTGCCGGGGAAGCTGCTCGTGGATCGCCTCGGCGAAGCGCCGCGCCTCGTCGATGTTCGGCTCCGAGGTCTCGCACCAGATCAGGTCGGCGTAGGGCGCGTAGGCCAGCCCGCGCGCGATCGCCTGATCGATGCCCCGCGCGCACGCGAAGAAGCCCTCGCTGGTGCGCTCGCCGGTCAGGAAGGCGTGGTCGCGCTCGATCGACGTCGCTGGTCAGCAGGTTCGCGCCGTTGGCGTCGGTGCGGGCGATGACCAGCGTCGGCACGCCCAGCACGTCGGCCGCCAGCCGCGCGGCGACGAGCTTGCTTGACGGCGGCCTGCGTCGGGACCAGCACCTTGCCGCCCATGTGGCCGCACTTCTTCTCGGAGGCGAGCTGGTCCTCGAAATGGACGCCCGCGGCGCCGGCCTCGATCATCGCCTTCATGATCTCGAAGGCGTTGAGCGGCCCGCCGAAGCCCGCCTCGGCGTCGGCCACGATCGGCGCGAACCAGTACGATGTCGTCCTTGCCCTCGGAATGGGCGATCTGGTCGGCGCGCTGCAGCGCCTGGTTGATCCGCCGCACGACCTGCGGCACGCTGTTGGCGGGATAGAGGCTCTGGTCGGGGTACATCTGCCCGGCGAGGTTCGCGTCGGCGGCCACCTGCCAGCCGCTCAGGTAGATCGCCTTGAGGCCCGCCTTGACCTTCTGCATGGCCTGGTTGCCGGTCAGCGCGCCCAGCGCGGGGACGTAGTCTCCTCGTGCAGCAGCTTCCATAGCCGCTCGGCGCCCAGCCGCGCCAGGGTGTGCTCGATCAAGACGGTCCCGCGCAGCCGCACGACGTCTTCCGCCGTGTAGGGCCTGGTGATCCCTTCCCAGCGGGGGTCTTTCTTCCAGCTTTTCGTCAGTTCGTCCGCAACCAGCGCGGTCCTGTGATTGCCCATGAGTCTCCTCTTTTCGCGCACATCATTGTGCGGCGCATGCGGAAGCAGCGGCGGTGAACAGCCCACGCGCTCGCGTCACATCGCTTCCGTACATTGACAATTGTATCGCGCGCTCGTATAAGAAGGAATTACAATTTCTTCCATAAACGCAAAGGCGCGCTTATGAATCTGCATCAGCTCGAGATCTTTCGCGCCGTCGCCGAGCGTGGCAGCGTCTCACGCGCCGCCGAGGCGCTCTTCCTCAGCCAGCCCGGCGTCTCGCTACAGATCAAGGCGCTGGAGAAGTCGCTTGGCCTGCCGCTCTTCGAGAAGCACGGGCGCACGCTGCGGCTTACCGAGGCGGGCCACGAGCTACTGAAATACAGCGAGCGCATCTTCGCGTTGCTGGATGAGACCCGGCAAGTAATGGAAGAACTTGGTGGCGCGACGCGCGGTACGGTCAAGGTCGCGGCCAGCACCACGGCGGGCATCTATGTTGTGCCGCCAGCGCTCGGCGCCTTCCACCGCGCCAACCCGCAGATCAAGCTGACGCTGGACGTGGTCAATCGCATCACGGCGCAGGAGCGGCTGCTCAACGACGAGGTGGACCTGGCGGTGATGGGACTGATCGAGCATCCACAGGACCTGGAGGTGGAGGCGTTCGCGCCCAACGAACTGGTCGTGATCGCCGCGCCCGACAACCCATTGACGCAGCGGCGGCAGATTCCGCTGGAGGCGCTGGCAGGCGAGACGCTGTTATTGCGCGAAGAGGGATCGGGCACGCGTACCGATGTGGAGGCAATGCTCAAGGAGCGCGGCATCGAGGTCAGCATCATGATGGAGCTCCGCAGCAGCGGCGCGATCAAGCAGGCCGTCGCGGCAGGGCTGGGCGTCGCGGTGATGCCGCTGGGCGCGCTGGAGTTAGAACTGCTGGCGAAGCGCGTCGCCGTGCTAGATGTGGTCGGCTTCCCGGTGATGCGCTCGTGGTCGCTGGCGCGTCGGCCAGGGCGGCGCTTATCCGCGGCGGCGGAGGCGCTCTGGCGGTTCCTGCTGGCCCATCGCGGCGAGGTTGTCAGCGAGCTTCCCCAGCGCATGGCTCGCCGAGGATAGTTCTGCTCAGCCAGTTTACACGATGTGCGCGCATGATGTATGCGCAATCTGCGCTCATTGCTCGAACTGTCGTGATAGGATGTGGTCGAACGAGCAGCCTGACACACCAGCATCAGGAGAGACGCATGATGCGCGTGACGTGGGGTTTTCTGACCAGACAAGGACCGTGTCCGCCGTTAATCGCGCTCCTTCTCACCTGCTCAGTCGCCGCGTGCGCGACTCCCTTCTCCAACAACACTACGCCGCTGGCGCAGAACACTCCCATCGTCTATGCGGATGACAGTGGCAACTTACAGGCGATCAGTGGGCGTGACGGATCTCCCCTCTGGCATACGTCGGTGGGGGGTGTTGCATCGGCGCAAATCATCGTTGGCGATGCAGTTTACGCTACGGTGTTCACATCCGCAGTCGCGGTGCGCCTGAGCGACGGCCAACTCCTCTGGCGGACCGCAGTACCCTACGAAGGCGGCATCCAGCACCTGTACAGCGATGGCCAGAACATCGTCGTTGATAGTGGTCAAGCAGGACTCACCGGGCTCGATCCATCCGACGGCGCGATCCGCTGGACCAGGCAAGTGCAAACCACTGGTCGTGGCGTGCTGTATCGCGGCGTCTATTACATCTCCCTGCCGCACGACCGTACGAGCCCGGTGGGATCGGCCCCAGCCCTCGCTGCCTACCGCGCCAGTGATGGCGTTGAGTTGTGGAAGGTCCCCATCACGATGAGTTCAGATCTCTTTGCGAACGAGAACATGCTCTTCGCCAATTCCGGTCCCAATACCACTGTGGCGCTGAGCCAGGAAGACGGGCATCAACTCTGGTCGGACGTTGACCCAGCATCACCAACCTACGTCATCGGCGCCAGCCCACGGATGACGCTGTTGACACTCCGCACGGGCTAAAGCCCGGCGGATTCTCAGGCTACGCACAGCCCAACGGCTCACGTTAGCGCCCGAAGGTTCTGCCCGAACCCACTGGAGGTTGACTCCATCGCGGCGTGGCGTGGTGAGCTCAACGACCGCCGCTCAAGCGGAGCGCACCTCGTCCAAGACGGGTTACGGCTTTTACCCGTGGGAACGACATTCCACGGAACCCCGTCAGAGGAGGTGCTTGGTGCGGTGCAAAATGTCCTGCCCACCTCTTCTCGCACAACGGGGAGGACACGGCAATGGACGCAGGACGCATGGCGAACGCCCCCAACCGCCTCACCGCACGGGTTGAAATCCCGGCGGCTTGCGGCGGGCGAAAGCCCAATAAGGTCAACGAGCAATACAAACCCGTGGATGCCCTGGATGCGATGAGTGGACACGTGCTCTGGAGCGCCGCCTCTGCTGACTTTAGCGAAGTAGGTGTCAGGAACGACTCAGTGACAGCAGTAGCTAATCTCATTATCGGGCCACAGTACGAGACGCTGATCGCATTACACGAGCGCGATGGCACCGAGGCGTGGCGTGTCCAGTTCCAGAGGTTTCCGTATCTCAGTATGCCGGGCGTGCGCGATGGCGTATTGTTTGTCTATCTCGAGGACCCAATCCACGTTCTTTGGGAGTGCTCAGCCGCAGATTGCCGCGCTCGACGCCGCCACGGGCGCTGTCTACTGGCGTATCGACGCGCCTCACGGGCAAGGGATGGCGCGGTTCAGCGACGTGGCCTCCTGAATATAGACGCCCTATCACGCTGGCTGCTTCCAGGCGATCATGCGCTTGACAGCGCCGCCCGCCAGTGGATACCATGGAATCATCTATATCAGGCCAGGCGCGAGATAAGTACGCCATGGGTTAGGGCAAGAGCAGCAAGCCGCGGGATGATGCGACGCGGCAGCCCACCCAGCCGAAATCCACTCGCGCGCCGCTCGCCCAAACGGGCTTCACGTCCCGGAGTAAGACGAGCCGCTTCGCCCGCGTTATCCGGCTTCGAGGTCGCTGCTCTACTATGGGCCGCGACGAATGAAGGTGGCGCCACGGGCATGCACGCCGCTCGTCCTTTGTGATGGGCGGCGCTTTGTATTGTCTGAAAGGAACCTTTCATGCTGGACCTGGCCTTCATTCGTGAACATCCCGATCTCATCAGCGACGTGGCGCGCCGCCGCAAGACCGCCGTGGACGTTGACGCGTTGCTCGCCACCGACACTGAACTGCGCATCGTCAAGCGCCGCGCCGAGGATCTGCGCGCCGAGCAGAACAAGTCTCGCAGGCGATCCGCGACGCTGGAGCCGACGCCGCGGCGCGCGAGGCCGCCATCGAGCGCGGACGTGTCCTCGCCGCCGAACTCAAAGAGGTCGAGCCACGCGAGCGCGACCTGGAGACACACCTGCGCAACCTCTGGCTGCTCGTCCCCAACATCCCCGACGCGATCGGTGCCCGAAGGGCAGGGCGAGGAGGATAACGTCGAGATCAAGCGCGTGGGCGAGCCGCCGCAGCTTCGACTTCGAGCCGCTGGACCACGTGCGCTGATGAAGGGGCAGGACTGGCTGGACCTGGAGCGTGCGGCGAAGGTGAGCGGGCTCGCGCAGCTACATCCTCAAGGGCGACGCCGTCTTCCTGGAGTTCGCGCTGATGCAGTTCGCGCTGGATCGCGTCGCGCGCAAGGGCTTCACGCCGCTGGAGGTTCCCGTCCTCGCCAAGGAGTTCGCTTTCTATCGGCAACGCCAGTTCCCGCGTGGCCGCGAGCAGACCTACAGCCTCCCCGAGACGACCTCTTCCTCGTCGGTACCGCGGAGGTCTCGATCACCGGCATGCACAGCGGCGAGATCCTGCGATGGGGCTGATCTGCCGATCAAGTATGTTGGCTACTCGCCCTGCTTCCGCCGCGAGGCCGGAACCTACGGCAAGGACACGAAGGGCATCCTGCGTGTCCACCAGTTCGCCAAGGTCGAGCAGTACATCATCTGCCAGGCCGATCACGGGGAGTCGGTGCGCTGGCACGAGGAGTTGCTGGCGAACTCGGAGGAGATCGTGCGCGCGCTGGAGCTGCCCTATCGCGTGCTGAACATCTGCACCGGCGACCTGGGCGACGCCAAGGTGAAAGGCTACGACATCGAGTGCTGGATGCCCTCGGAGGGGCGCTACCGCGAGACGCACTCGGACTCGTACTTTCACGATTACCAGGCTCGCCGCGCGAACATCCGCTACCGCGACGCCGACGGAACCGTGCGCTTCGTCTACACGCTCAACAACACCGCGCTCGCCTCGACGCGCACGATCATCGCGCTCGTCGAGAACCACCAGCAGGCGGATGGGACAGTGCGTGTGCCGGAGAGCGCTGCGCCCCTTCATCGGAGGACGCGAGGTGTTGGGCCGCCCGATCCGGTAGTCGAGCCGGTCACTTCTGCGCCACAACGCCAAACGCCTCTGGACGGCGGGTAATGCGCGTGAAGCCAGTGGATTGCAGGCGGCGGATCACTCCGGCGGTGGTCCGGCGGCCAGACGCGCTCTGTGGGTCGCCTATGTAGTGGAAGAGCCGCCCGCCGCGTCGCAACACGCGCCATAATTCGCGGTAGAACGCCTCGCCATAGAGGTCGCCCGCGATCGTGATCATTGGCGGATCGTGGAGGATACGCGTGAAGTTACCATCCTCCAGCGTTGGCAGGAGTTCCGTCGCGTCGCCGGTGAGTTGGCGGATATTGGTCCGCGTGAACAACTCGCGCGACCAGGGATTCATCGCCGCGATCTTCAGCGCTGCTGGGTCCAGTTCGATAGTCACGACCTCCTCGGCGGTACGCGCGGCGAGGATCGCGGTGTAGCCAAGACCCGTCGCCGTATCCAGGATGCGCCCGCTGACCGGCGCGAGCGTAGCCATCTTCGTCTGCGAGTCGGCCCAGGGGTCGGTATCCTTGATACGGTGCATCGGCAGCCCCGCCACCAGCGTTGTGGGCGCGCCCGCTGTCGGCATGAGCGCGCGCGTCCAGCCCGTCACCTCTGAGAAGCGGTAAATCGCGCCGCCGCGCCGCCCATGATCTGAAAGCAGACATTGGCCGCGCGCTGGATGCGCTCGACCTCCGCCCAGTGTAAGCGCTCGCCGGTTGGGAAGACGACGTCATCCTCATCCAGCGTCGCCGTGACGGTGGTGAGGCCAAGGTCAGGCGAGATCGTGACAGAACGCGCGCCAGCCTGCCGCGCCGCCAGCAACTCCCGCGCTTGAAAGTGTGACAGTGTGACGGCGGCTACGGATGGCGTCAATCTGGCTTCATTCCATCGCTGTCGTCGCTCATGGGCTATCCCTCATCGGCGATCTGCATACCCAGCGCCTCGGCAATCTGTCGCGCCTGGCCCGCAAAGATCAGCGCGCCGGTCGCATCCGCCAGACGCGGATCGAAGCCGCCGAGGTTAGCGTTGCGCAGATCGGCCCTACGCAGATTCGCGCCACGCAACGACGCCTGATCGAGCGAGGCGTCACGCAGATTCGCGCCCTCCAGGTTGGCGCGTTCGAGGTTGGCCCACTCGAAATCGCTCTTCGAGAGATCGCAGCCGGACAGATCGGCGTCGCGCAGGTTAGCATAGCGCAATACAGCGCCGATCAACGTCACGGAGCGGTCGAACGCCGCTTTGTAGAAGTTGGCGCCAATCGCGCGCGAGTCTTTGATGGTGGTGCGAAAGAGGTCGGCGTCCTCGAAGAGGCAGCTATCCAGCGTACATTCGGCAAATGTGGCGAAGCGCAGCTTCGCCCCGGCGAACGAGCAACTCTGGCGTGTCTCGGCGTCGAAGAAGTCGCATTTGGTGAAGGTCGCGCTGACAAGCCGCGCGCCGAGGAACAGGCAGTTCACGAACGTACATCCAACGCAGGTGAGCGATTCCCACTCGGCATGGGTAAAGGTGATGTTCTCGAAACGACAGTCGCGTATCGTCAGGCCCTCAGCGACGCTTTGCGCTAGGTCGGCGTCGCGCAGTTCGATGTTACGCAGGGTTGCGCCATCGGCGAGGCGCGCGGTGAACTCCTCGGTGGTAAGTTGTTGGCGCTTGGTGGGCATGACGCTTCTTTCTCGCTCTCTCAACTTGCGATGGCTGGCGCCTTGGCACGCGACGGTGTTTGCGCGGCGCGCAGGACCAGCCCACCCGCGATCAGCGTCGCCAACGCGCCGTAAAGTAAAGCGCCGGAGCGCAGCAGGACGATCAATGGCCCGATGACGGGGTCGTCCTGGCCAGGGAGGGAAATGAGATGGTCTGGCAGGACGATCTCCTGCATGCGTGGGATGCAGAAGAACGCGAACGTCGCCCACAGGATCCATGTGGCGGGCTGGCGCGCCAGCCCATGCGACCACGCCAGATAACTCAGACCCACCAGCGCAGGCAGCAGCGCACAGTAGTGGATGTCTTCCGCCAGCGGGCTGAAGATCAGCGTGAGCGGCAGCGCCAGCAGGCATTCACTCAACGCCACCGCGCCATCAGTTGTCCCCCGCCGAGGAACAACGCGCATCCACCAGAGCGCCGCGCCGACGATCATTACTACGCGTAGCGGCGTCACCAGCCAGGACGCATCGACTAGCGGCTGAGTGTAGACATTCGATGTGAAGAGGCGCAGCAGCATCCCGTAGGGCGCCTGGTTGATGTATTCGGCGTTGGCGTTGAAGGCGTTCCACTGCGTCAGGAAAGTCAGGTACTCCTGCGTCGCGCGCGCGCCGACTACCACGAAGGGCGCGACGAGCAACGCCACTGTCGCCGCTACGCCCCGCGCCACCGCGCGCCAATCGCCCTTCCAGAGCCAGACCAGCAGGATGACCCCCATCGTCGGCTTAATCGCAATGGCCGCGCCCAGGGGCAACGCCGCCCAGGGATTGCGCCGCAGCCACAGGCCACACGCGCCGACGGCGAGCGCCGTCACCAGCAGGTCAGCCTGCCCCAGCGCGAGATCATAGGTGGCGACCGCGCCCAGCAGCGTCGCGGCGGCGAAGGCCAGCGTTCCCGGCCAGTCGGCGCGCCCATCCTTGTGCAGACGCAACCCGCGATTGAGTTCATAGCCCATCCAGAGAATCGCGGCGGCGCCAAGCAGGTTCCACAGCAGCCACACACCCTGATCGCTCAAGCCGAGGCGAACCGGTAGCGCGAGGACAACGGCCAGTAGCGGCGGATAGACATAGCCGCTGGCGCGCACGCCCGCCGAGCCGGGACGCGCATCGTGGGTCAGCGCGGCAAGTTGCGCATAGAGATCGCTACCATTGGCGACATCATGCGCCGCAAAGAGATACATCCGGAAGTCGTAGCCGATTTGCGTCAGCGGCCAGATCGCGTGCAGCCAGATCGCCGCGCCCACCGCCAGCGCGCCCAGTCCAACCAGCGCCGCCAGGATACGTCGCTGCGGTGTCAGCGCAACGCGGATGGAAACGACCGAGCGCACGTCAACTTCACTTTCCGGTGACAGGACGAGAGGCGGACCAGAAGCCATCGCTTCCAACCCGCCTCAAGTATAACGCAGCCATTCACATGAGCCGGCGCTAGCGACCGTTGGTCGTATCCAGCGCCTGGATCAGCGCGGCGTTGGATGGCGTGCGCTCCATCACCTTGAGCAACTGCTCGGTGGCCTGCGTCACTGGCAGGTCCGCCAGTCGCCGCCGCAATAGCGTCGCCGCGCGTAGCTCCTCTGGCGAAAGCAGCATCTCCTCACGACGCGTACCCGACTTGATGACGTCCACCGAGGGGAAGAGCCGCCGCTGTGAGAGCTCGCGCGAGAGGTGCAACTCCATGTTGCCGGTGCCCTTGAACTCCTCGTAGACCACGTCGTCCTGCCGGCTGCCGGTATCCACCAGACACGTCGCCAGGATCGTGATGCTGCCACCCTCGTCCAGATTACGCGCCGCGCCGAACGCGCGCCGTCCGGTGTCGAGCGCCTGCGCGTCGATGCCGCCGGAGAGCGTGCGCCCCTGGCCACGGCTGGCGAGGTTCTCGGCGCGGGCGAGGCGGGTCAGCGAGTCGAGCACCATGAAGGCGTCTCTGCCGGATTCCGCGACGCGCTTGGCACGCTCGACGGCCACCTGCACCAGCCAGGCGTGCCGCTCGGTTTCCTCGTCGAAGCTCGCCGCGTAGACGATGCCCGCCGTTCGGCTCGATGCGCGCGCGCAGGTCCGTGACCTCCTCCGGGCGCTCGCCGACCAGCACCGCCATCACGACGGCGTCGGGATAGCCCTCAAGACGGCCTCGGCCGCCTCGCGGATCAGCGTCGTCTTGCCGGTCTTCGGCGGCGCCACAATCAGCGCGCGCGAGCCGAAGCCTAGCGGCGAGAAGAGGTCGATAATGCGCACGGAGACCGGGCGCGGCCCCTGTTCAAGGCGAATGCGCCGCGTCGGGAAGGTCGCCGTCAACTGCTCGAAGAGGCGGCGCTCCTGGAGGTTCTCGACTGCGCCATCGTTCACCGCTTCCATCGCGACGACGGTACGCCGCCCGCCACGCTCCTCGGCCGTTCCGCTCACGATGTCGCCGGAGCGCAGGCCCATACGTCGCGCATCCTCAGGATTGAAGCGCGCGATCGATTGGAGGGTGCGCTCGTCCAGCAGCTCCGCCTGGCTCATGCCCTGACCGCCACCTGCCCAGAAGATGCCCGTTACCTCGACGACGCGCGCCGGGGTCTGTGGCTGGCGCTGATTAGCTGGATAGCCGGGCGCGTTGCGCTGTGGTCGCCCCTGTTGTGGCTGCCCGCGTCCTGGCGTAGGGTTGCGGCGATCGGGCGTCGGCTGGTTACGCCTGCCAGGCTGGTTGCGCTGCTGATCGGGTCTGCCGGTGTTCCAGCGCTGCCCTTGTGGGTTGCTATAACCGCCGGGATAGGTCTGGCCGCGTGGCTGACGGCCCTGCTGCCCCTGTGGGCGCTGCGCCTGATCTGGCGCGTAAGCGTCGTACTGACCATAGGGCGGATACGGCGCTCCACTGGAGCCGCCGGATCCATTCGTTGGCTGTTGTTGTGGATGCTGGCGCTGCTGCGGTGTGCGCGCGCCAGGATTATATGGCATGCCTCGTGTTCCTTGATGTGGCTGCTGGCCCTGCTGGCCCTGCTGGCCTGGCTCGCGTCGCGAGAAAGGCTGCTGCCAGCGGCCCGGTGTCTGTCCTGATGTCTGTCCTGGCGTGTTGCGGCCATCCGTTCGCCCATTCTGAGTGTCAGGAGATGGCTGTCCGTTGTCGGCGCCATCTGCTGGAGTGGACGTCTGCTCGCCGGGTACGATTGGGGTGGTGTAGGGCCCGAAGAAGCGGCGTGGCGCTGGCCGGTTCGTAGCGGGAGCCGGACCGGTGGTCTCGCCAGCGGACTCCGCGCCGGGTTGATGTGGCGTCTCGGCCTGCGTGCGCGGCTGCTCCTGTGAATGCTCAGGTGTGCGCGCGTCATCATGCGAGGCGTCTGGCAGGGTGGGCTGTGTGACGGCCCTGCCACGCGGAGAACGTGTCGCGCGTGGTTTCCTGGCGGTCGCGGATCCATTTGTCGCGCTCTCAGGCTCCTGCGCGTTCGCGGCGCTGTCAGCCACTCCGCTCAGCCACTCCGCTATCCGCGGACTTCTTTGTGGCGCGCTTGGTGGCGCGCTTGCGGACTGGCTTCGCGGGCGTCTCGGCCTCCATCACCACCGTCTGTGGCGCCAACGCTTCGGCTACAAGGCTCGTCGCATTCTCCTTGCTGGCGGCGGGTTTCGCCCGTGGAGCGCGTTTGCGTGTCGTCTTGAGCGCCCCATCCTCGGGCGCTTGCTCTGTTCGCTCCGTCTCCTGACGGGTCTCCTGATCCTCTGGCACTCTGGCCTCCAAACATATATACCGGGCGCGCTCGTGCGCCGGAATGCGTTCTCCGATAAATCAAACAAATCGACCACGACGCTACAACACTGTGCGACGACAAACGTGACAATACGCTCGCCGCTGCGGCGCAACGGCCTGAGTCGCATTACCTGGCCACATTGCCAGGACGCGGTACCCTTGAGAGTCCGTATCCATCCAATCCATCCATAGATCTTCTCTGCGCGAACGTGCGCTCAAGCGCTAGAGATGGTCTTGGAGGGATATATCGCGCGCCTCCGGCTTCTCTGCGCTGCGCGAGTCGCGCGCGACAGGGTCCGCCGCAATGGTGATAGCGCTCTGGAGCATCTATCCTCGATCAACCTGCATGTGAGCCAGGCATGAACTATGCCGCTCGTGGAAACGATGGGTATCAGCCATCCTGAAATGCCTGCGAGACTTGCGTGTCCATCCACGTTTGCGCGAGAGATTCGCGCTCTGTATGCGCTGTTTTTCAGGCTAGTAGTGGATCGCGTCGTGGCTGGGATGAACTGTGAGCGTGAGTCCGGCGTGAAGGGAAGCGCATGTTCTCTCTGAAAGGCCCGCTGTGGGCTGCGCCACGCCCATAAGGATCATGAGCGGACAGCGCCAGGAGAAGATAGCTCCAGCCGGGAATGCACGCCACGAACGCGAGCGTCGCTCCTCTGACTTGTTATACCAATAATGCTGACACGCGCGCAACTCGTACCAGACAACGCAGAAAGCAGGGAGTTGGCGGAAGAAGCGGCGTGCTGCCCTTCTGACCATCCACTACGAACGAGGCGCGCGACGCGCCACAGAGGAGGTCAGAACGTCGCCCTTTTGGGCTGCGCCCAGAGTGGCGGTTACCCTCTGGGCCGGACGAAGTGGAAGTGCGCGAACCATGGTGAGTACGTCGCGTCACTGCCTGAAAACAGTATATCAAGAGCGGGCCGCAATGTCCAGCGAACGTGCGTCTAGGACTAGCCTTTCAGGACCAGCCCTGCCGCTAGATCGAGGTTAGATCGAGGGCGCGCCGGGATCGGCGGGCCGCCGTCCCGCAGCTCCATTCTCCGAGCCATCGCGCGCGGGAACGTCGGCGCTTGCAGGGCTGGTCACATCGGGACGCAGCGCGCGCTGCTCGGCGATGTTCAACGGCGCGCTATCAAGGCTTTGCTCACCTTCCTCCTCGCCCGAACGACCAGCGCGCGCTCCTGACGCGCCTCCTGACCATTCCCAGTTGTCTGCGCAGCTTCTGGCGCCTGGCGTACGACGCGCACCTTGGTGACGCGGCGCCCCTTTGTCTCCAGCACGGTGATCGTCAGATCCTCGAAGTGAACGACATCGCCAGTGGTAGGAATCTTGTCGAGTTGGGCGATCACGAAGCCGCCGAGCGTCTCGTAGTCGCCCTCAGGCAATTCGCGGCCCACCAGCTCGTCGAACTCCTCGACGGGCAGCTTGGCGTCGATGATGTACTCGTTCTCGCGCACGCGCTCGAACAGCGCCTCCTCGACGTCGTACTCGTCCTGGATGTCGCCGACGATCTCCTCAACCAGATCCTCGATGGTCACCAGCCCGACGACGCTGCCATACTCGTCGCTGACGATGGCCATGTGGACGCGCTCCTTGCGCAGCTCGCGCAGCAGATCGTCCAGCCGCTTGGACTCAGGCACGAAGTACGCCGGGCGCACTAGCGCGCGCACCGAGGTGGGGCGTTCGTGATCGGTATAGAGGCGCAGCAGGTCCTTGGCGTAGAGCAAGCCGATGACCTCATCCAGCGTGTCGTCGTAGACCGGGATACGCGACTGGCCGCCCTGGAGCATCACATGGGTCGCCTCGTCGATGGAAACATCGGCCTCGACGGCGATGATGTCGATGCGTGGAATCATGACCTCGCGCACGGTCGTCTCGGCGAGATCGAAGACGTTCCCCAGCATCTCGCTCTCGTCCTCTTCGAGGACACCCTCCTCGCCGCCGACCTCAACCATCATACGCAGCTCATCCTGCGTGACGAACGGCGTCTTGTCTCCTGGCTTGCCGCCGAGAAGTTGAATCAGGCCGTTCGATATCCAGGTGAAGAGGGCGACGAACGGGCGCAACGCCATCATCAGCCACTCGACCGGCGTGACCAGCACGCGTGACCAGCGCTCCGGCGCGCGCACCGCCGCCGACTTCGGCGTGATCTCGCAGAAGATCAGCACGATGATCGAGAGGATGATCGTCGAGGCAACCTCAGCGCCGTTGAAATCGAGATCCACCGCGATCAAAGTGGCGATGGTCGAAGCGGTGATGACCGAGAGGTTGCTCATGATCAGGATCGTCGTGATGAAGAGGTGCGGCTCGCGCATCAGGCGATCGATGCGCTTGGCCGCGCCGTCGCCCTCCTCCGCCTGCTGGCGGATGCGAATGCGATTGACCGAGGTCAGCGCGGTCTCGGCGGCGGCGGAAAGCCCCGCGATCACCAGCGACAGGAGCAGTCCAATCAACAAGAGCCAGTCGCGCGTCTGCATGCCGCGGAAGCTTATTTCCGCGAACGGTAATGATGTGAAAATGTGAGATAAGCCAGCTATGGCGCTCTCGGCGTTCAATTCTTTCTCCCCCGCCGTGGCTCCGATGGCAATTCTTCTGCCAGCGGTCCGACCCAGCGGATACCGCGAGGTTTACTCGCGGGCGCGATCCAGCGCGGTGCGATCTGTCGCGTTCATGCCTTCTATTGTATCCTGTGCGGCGGCCCCGTGCGCGTCCTGTGCCTGTTCAGCCGGTTGTTCGGCTTCTGGCTTCTGCCGGTGCTTGATGACGCGCGCGGGAATGCCGACTGCGACGCCCCCGGGCGGCACATCGCGGCGCACGACCGAGCCGCCCCCGATCATCGCGTAGTCGCCAATCGAGATCGGCGCGACAAGCTGCGAGTCCGAGCCAAGGAAGACATCCTCGCCTACTTCTGTACGGTACTTCTTGCCGTCAGCCGAGAAGTTGGAGGTAATGACCCCAGCGGCGACGTTGGTGCGCGCGCCGATGCTGGCGTCGCCGATGTAGCTGAAGTGATGCATCTGCACATCCGCGCCGAGCGTCGCGTTCTTGACCTCGGCGAAGTTGCCGACGTTCGCGCCGCTCGCCAGCAGCGCGCCGGGACGCAGGTGGCTCATTGGGCCGACGCGCGAGCCGGATTCCATCACGGCCTCCTCGACCCACGAGGCCAGCGCCAGGCAGTCGTCGCCGATCTGGCTATCGCGAATGACGCTCTGTGGGCCGATCACGCAACGCTCGCCGATCACTGTCGCGCCGGAGATCGTGGTTCCTGGGCAGATAATCGTGTCCTGGCCAATGCGTACGCCGGCGTCGATATAGGTCGTCGCCGGGTCCTCGATGGTGACGCCGGAAAGCATCAGGTTGCGCAGGATACGCTCACGCAGGACACGCGCCGCCTCGGCGAGTTGTACGCGGTCGTTGACGCCGCCGGTCTCCTCGATGGAGCCGCTGACGGTGGCAAGTGGCGCGCCCTCGCGCACGGCGACCGCGATCAGGTCGGTCAGGTAATATTCGCCGTTCTCGTGCGGCTCCAGGTGATCCAGCCGCGACCAGAGCCAGTCGGCCTGGAAGCAGTAGATGCCAGAGTTGACCTCCGGCATGGCAAGCTGCTCCGGCGTGGCGTGGCGCGCCTCGACGATCCCGGCGATGCGCCCCTGCTCGTCGCGGATGACGCGGCCATAGTCGGTCGGCCGGTCGGCGATCCCAGTCAGGAAGGTCAACGTCGCGTTGGCGCGTTCATGCTCAGCCAGCAGCGCGCGCAGTGTCTCAGCGCGCACCAGTGGCGTGTCGCCGTAAAGGATAAGAATGGTCACAGGCGTCGTGGGCAGGCTGGTCAGGGTCTCGCGCGCGACGCGGACGGCGTCGCCGGTGCCGAGTTGCGGCTCCTGCAGAATCCAGTGCGACGCACCGATGGGTGGATCGAAGTGAATGGCCTCGCGGACCTGCTCGCGCTCATGTCCGACGACGATGGCATAGGCAATAGCGTAGGCGGTCAGGCCGCCGGTACTGTCTCCCTCCGCGTCGGCGGAGGGGCTCTCAGTGCTGGTAAGCGCGGCGCTGGCGGCGCGCAGGACGTGTTCGAGCATGGCGCGGCCGGCGACCTGGTGCGCGACCTTGGGCAGCTGCGAACGCATGCGCGTGCCCTTGCCCGCAGCCAAGATAACAACGCCGACCGGTCTTCTGACGGGTCTCATACGAATGGCCCGTTACTCCCTCTCAGATGGTTGTTGCGGCTCGCGCGGCCCTGTCTCTGTTCTTCCTGCTTGTCAGACAGTGGCGACGTACAAAATGGCGAGCCGGCTCGGGCGCCAGGATTCGAACCTGGGATCGTGGATCCAAAGTCCACTGCCTTACCGCTTGGCCACGCCCGAATGGGTTTCGGGAATATTCCCGGCTTCAGTCAATCTACCGTTATTCCATCTCCGTCAAGGTCTTCTGTCCTACGGATGGGTGTCCGCTGTCTTACCGGCCCTGGTAGGACCGTGGACCACGACGAAGCCAGCTATGAGTATATCATCGTTTTGGCCGTTCTGCATTGACTGGTTGATTCGGTGGTAGGTACGCCTATGCGAGACAGGTCTAGGATGGTGAAGACACGAGACTGCCACAGACACCGCTTGAAGTGTGGGCGCGCAACGAATGATGCGACTGTGAGAGCCTACCACCTACATCGCATCACGCCATGCCGCAATCCATCAGCACTTCCCCAACCGAGATGGCTAGACGCCATGCAAAAAACGATTAAGAAACTCCCCAACAATCCATCGGGAACTCGTCTGCAATCCGTTGGGAACCGCAACAGTTCACTCCGCATGAACAGCATTCTTCTGTTCACTCCTCGGTTTGCCACGGCAGGTGAGGCAGTATTTGAGCGGTTGCGGCTGCCATTTTACCCAGGACGCCAATGCGCCATGATACAATCTTCCCAACACCGACTGCTACTTCAGAGGAGAGGGGCATGGTCCGCTACTTCACCCACTATTGGGCCAACGACACCGTGGAGGATTATCAGCAGAGAGGTACGGATGGCGAGCCATTCGACGGCTTGCTGAGCAACGAGTTCATCCGTATCGGGCTGACATCGGGCGACTTTCTCTATCCTGTCACGGTGCGAGATGGAGAACTGTACGTGTTGGGGACGTTGGAAGTTGCCGACGTACAGCCATATGACGGCAAGGAACTAGACGAGCAAGGGCAACAGTGGCGCATCGCCGCCTACGCGAAATCATCTACTCCACGGCGCTTTGACAATTTGGCCCCAACCGAGGTAGTCGAACAGCTAGATTGCTTGAGCGATGGCCGCCCAACCAAACTCAAGTTCGTCGCGCCCGGCAAGCTCGACCGGCAGACGCTACGCATTCCACGCCAACTCACTGATGCCTCCGCCCGACTTCTCGACACGCAGATTGACCGCTACGAGAACACCCATGATGAGAGCGCCGCGCTCGCCGTCTCCGCATGGTTGTTTCAGTATTACCAACCAGACTACGAAATCGCTGACTTTGTCGCGCAGCACGGTGAGTACGACTGGTGGGAAGCTCCAGGCATCGGGGCGACCTGAAGGTCGGCGACCGGGTCTACTTCCGACGGACGCGCGGAGAGCAACCGTCTGGCCTCACTGCTGTTGGGCGTATCGTATCCCCGGTCTATGCGACCGGGATTGCAGACCGCCCCTACTGCGTCGATGTGCACTTCGAGCAGGCTATCGACCCGCCGCTCACCACGGAGGAAGCCGCCGCTGATGCCATTCTTGCCCAGACGCCAGCGCTCGCTCGTGGGATTCAGGGGACCATCTTCAGTCTGAGCGCCTCTAAGGCACAGAGAATCCAGGAGCTAGTTCGGAATCGGCTCAGCGAATTTGCTCCTCATGCGCGTATCTTCGACCCCAGCATCCAGCTTGACGAGCGCACGCGGACGCTGGCAACGGTGGTCCAGCGTCAGGGCCAGCCAGAGTTTCGGAGCCGCTTGATTGCTGCGTATGAGGGTCGCTGTGCCGTGACAGGATGTGACGCGGTGGAGGCGCTGGAGGCAGCGCATATCCACCCATACCTCGGCCAGCACACCAACGTGGTCACCAATGGGCTCCTGCTGCGTGCGGACATTCACACGTTGTTCGACAAAGGTTTGCTCGCAATTGATGATGAAAGCATGACAGTTGTGCTACATCCGTCATTGATGAGTACTGTGTATCGTGAGTTCGACGGGAAATCCCTCCGGATTCCACGTCAGGATGACTGCCAACCAAAGCGCGATTTCTTGCGACATCACCGGCAGAAATCCGGACTATGAGTTGGGGACCGAACGCGCCAGGCGGAAGCCGAGGACGTTATAGAAGGTGGCTCGGGAGGTCTGGGTAGCGGAAGGCCGCACGCGCAAGCCCAGAGACGCCAGCCCATGAGCCGCCACGCATCACGCGCATGTCAGTTGAATTCTTCTGCTCTCTGCCATCGGTGGCACTATAGGGATATGGCAGGTAGAGACTACTCGTCCACTCCCACACGTTGCCTGCCATGTCCTGCGCGCCATACGGGCTTGCCCCGCTAGCGTAGGTGCCTACGGGGGTCGTCGTGCCTTGCTTGCCTTCAATCGTGTTGCAACGCTTCGCGTCGAACCTATCGCCCCAGGGAAAGCGGCGCACAGCCTCCATTTCCTGGTCCCATCTGGCTGCCTTCTCCCACTCGGCTTCTGTCGGCAACCGCCAAGGGTGTCCCGTGCGCACGGCGAGCCACCGCGCGTATTCCACCGCGTCATCCCAAGAGACTCTTACCACTGGATGGTCCAGCCTTTGGCGCAACTGCGTTTGCCAGCTGACTTCATAGAGCTTGCCATCCTCCCCAGTCGGGGCCGCCCTCCCGCGTGCGCGGAGGAAGTATGCGTACTCGGCGACGGTGAGGGGGAACTTGCCGACCTGGAAGGCGGGCAGTGTCACGCTATGCTGTGGCAGTTCGTCGACTCTCGCCTCTGAGTCTTCGCCCTGGTTACTTCCCATAAGGAAAGCGCCTGCTGCTACGTTGCACAGTGGTGGCACGATGAACTCGACATCGCTGGCAGAATGCAATTCGTAGCCGAGCATGGCCAAGACCGGTGGGAGTCGGCTAGGCGGCAGAAGTGCAGGCGAGGATGGAGGTGGCGATGTTTGCGGCACACCTGGATTGGAGACGAGTGACGAGAGCCCCAACTCACGTAGTGTCAGGTTGAGTGCGGCGGCGTAGTCTTGTGTAGCGTCAAAATGCGCATAGACGCCCCATGTCGGCGGAATCTGCTCCTGTACAACGGGCTGCGCCACTATCTGGATGATGCCCCGCATACGTCCCTGCATAATCAGCCGAATGGCAGCGTGCACTTCTGTGCGAACCCAGCGCGAGGCCAGAGAGGCAGGCGTCATCACGAGTACGAGCCATTGGCAGGACTCAAGCGCCTGATTGATGCGCTCCAGGAAGTCTGCTGCGCCTACCCCAACGACATCGACCCAGACATCCGCGCCCGCTGCTTCAAGGTCCGCGACCAATCGAGTGGTGAAGGCGTCTTCTTCCGGGCTGTGGTGATGCGACACGAACACTCGTACCTGGTCTGCCATCGGCTGACCTCCGCGTTACTTCATGTCCGACCGCCTGGCTCCATACTACATCATCCCAACAACCATCAATCGTGGTCCAGTGGAACGTAGCTATACCTTGCGCTCCCCCCGATAATGTTTTCACTCATGAACTTTTCGGCAAGTTCAGTCGAGTAGTCGAAGGTTGGCAATGCAGTTGCCGTTGCCTCACCCTCGCGTAGTGGCCCATATACCCCAGTCACGGTGCCGTCATCCAGAAAGCGGAGTGCATAGCGTTCTCCAGTGTCATGCAGTTCCACCACTTGGAACATCCCAATGCTCACTGCTTCTTTCCCTCCGACCCTCGGCCATGTTTGGCCTGAGGCGTTACTACTTGCTTTTCATCGAACCGTGCCTGTTTCCCCGACCAGTCTACACTACCATCGAGCAGATACTACAGCCTGTCATCTTGGCTGCGGCGCGACGACGGCGACATACAGCATACTGGTCCAGGGGAAGTAGCGAATCTGCTCTGGCATCTTCTCGATAGGCGGCACTCGCAGCACCAGCCCCTCGTTGTTCATTTTCTCCAGTTTCCCAACCGACCCGCCTGCGCTGGTGACGACTTCCACGCCTGCGTTCAGATGGCCGTCCAGTAGGTGCTGCATCGTGTTCCCTCGATTCTTGGCCTGTGGCAGTATCGGAATCCAACCACGCGCTGTAGTGTATAGTATCGACGACCAGCGCCGTGACAGGCAGGCAGTAATAAACATCCGTCGCCCTGAAAAATTTGACCGTTGACTACCGCTCCACGCGCGGAGGACATCGATGCGCTGAAGCATCCGAGCCTTCCTGACAGCTGTGGGAGCGCTGTTAGGGACCTACTCAATACGATGTGCAGGCAACGAACGGCGAACGGTAAAATCGAGGACGGGCGTGCGATGGACCTGTTGGAGCTACTTGTGCAGTTTCACCGCAACCAGCTTGCTCGACGAGCCCAGGTCCGACTTGTAGACCTCCAGGTCGTCATCGTCGTCATCGTCATCAAACGCTTCCTCGGCAGGCGGTTCACTGGCCATCGGTCCCAGGCATTCGATTACGGCTATTCCGTACCGGTAAATACGGCGTCGCCTAACCGCTCCAGCCAGCAGTAGACCAGTTCTCGTATGCCGTCAGTTGGGGATTTGCCTGCAGACTGTCACTCCAGTATCTGCCCGTCGTCGAGCGTGAGATTGAAGGCCCACCACGTCATTGTGGCTTCCTCTCACTCCCCTGTGCTGAATCGACAGATTCTGGCATCAATTCCGCTACCCGCAGCTTGCTGGTGACTGGCGCACGTTGTCTACCTCGGCGTCAATCCGACCGAGACACTCGATGGCAGTCAATTCCGCTCCCCTGAAATGAGGCGGCGTCGCCCCAGCGCTTCATCCAGCAGAAGGCAAGCTCCCGTATGGCGTCCGTTGATGTCTTGCCCTGCGCCTCCCACGTCAGCTTCCGCCCGTCGTCGAGCGTCAGAGTGAAGGCCCACCACTTCATTGCAGTTCTCCTCCCGCCGTTCAGGGGATGGGTGTTCGTTGGGATACGCCGCTCGCGGCACATGGTCCCGCACTAGGGGGAGTTGCAGCCAAGACTGGATGGGTCAGTCGAGACCGTCCCCTGCAGTTTATCACTCAGAGCAGCGACACTTCAGCATACAGGCAATACTAACATTCCCAACCCGAAAAGTATGGCCGTCGACTACCTCCACACACAGACGCCTAACGGCAGCACCGAAGCGTCGCAGACATTCCATGACGGTGTGAGTGCCACATGTGATGCAGGCTCCGTCCAACCTGCTTCATTCCTGCATCGGACACCTTAATAAATGTACGTTTAGTTGGGTATGACGACAGACCAGACCCCAACAAAAGACTCCTATCGGAGAATATAGAAAGTAGCCACCTGCCCGGATTGCCGTTCGGCGATGTGGCCAAGTGCTAGCTTAAGCGGATTATGACCAGCAGGTTA
This sequence comes from uncultured bacterium, assembly GCA_963733745.1. Classification (GTDB taxonomy): domain Bacteria; phylum Chloroflexota; class Ktedonobacteria; order Ktedonobacterales; family JADMIN01; genus DASWAC01. Next base: position 42,978 of record CAVTFE010000039.1, on the reverse strand, counting down.
GCGAGCGAAGAAGCGCTGGGTGAACGTGGCGATGAGGACGATTTCGAGCAGCAAGGCCGAAGAAGGCTTCGATTGCCGCGAGGATGGCCACCTTGTCCCCTGGTGACTGGACAGGCTGGAAGAACCCTCGTCCATGAAAGCTAGTCATGCTCACGACGACAGCCTCATAGCCCTGAAGATGTTCTGTTGGTGGAGGCGGCGGCGACATGCCCAACCAGGTGATGAGATGCGTGAACCAGCCGAAAGTCAACGACACGTCATTAGTGACACACCAGATAGAGGACGGCGAAGACACCGATGTAAGAGCATAGGCATAGAAACTGCGGAGAGGCTTGTAGCCATAGCCTGAGATGAAGATTGAGTAGCAAGGAACCGAGATAGCGAAGGAAATTGCGCTGACGTCGAAGGACTATCCTCTGGCAAAGTTGGGCACGAAAGACGAAGCGGTCGGCATCCTCGTTCATGCCTTGGCTCCGCAAGGTTGCGGCCAACTGCCTGTTGACACGCACGGCGGTCTTAAACTGCTCCAGCCGCTCAATAGCCGTTCTTTGGCGCGCCGCTGAAGTGATGGAAGTCTCGCGCATGGCCTCGTCGCCTACCATTTTCAGTTGTGTCCAGTTCAACGGCTGACAGGTCCGCGTCTCCCCATCGCACACCCGCAAGGCGGACTGAGTCCTGCTTCTCCGTTGTCAGGAGCTACATTGACGAGGCTGGTGGCACCATCTAGAAATGCTCGCCGCAATGAGGCACCTCCAAGCCGCGCCTCAGCGAGGTTCATTTGCTCTAGATGCGCCTCAAATAGGTCGGCTCTCTCCAGATTTATCCTTAAGGCGAATGCACCCTCTAGATGTACGCGTGCGAGATGGCCTCCCTCGATGAACGTCTCCATTAGTTCGGCTCGCTCAAGGTGAATTGCAGCAGCATCACGCTGGTCTAGCGTTCTACCCGACCACTCATCTCGAGTTCAGTGCTCCGCGCACCAGTGCAAGCGGCAGTCCACTTAAGTTCGCGCCACGGAGGTCAGCTCCACGGAGGTCTATACCTTCACGCCATGCGGCCTCAGGTTTGTCCCTCTCCTTCTTGAAGTCCACTGGCCCGCCATCCCTCCGCTCTCATGCGTCGCCAGCAGCCACTCCACGTCGGCACGGTCCAGTTTGATGTCCTTGAAAGGATAGATGCCCCTGTCGATTTCCGGCTTCACCGCCCGGCGCTCGGTCAAATACCGCTGTCGTTCCTTGTCAATCTCTGGCTCGGTTCTCCATGCCATGTCCTGAGCCTTCCAGTATGCAAGCCAGGCTTCGTTGTCGCTGCTTGCAAGTCGTTGTGGACTGGGTTCTGTCATGACATGCTACTCGCCCCTTTGCTTCGTTCTGGCATCACACGGTCCCGGCAACAGAAAGGAACTGTTTCAGCGCCAGCGCTGGAAGTTGCTGTCCCAAGCCACCCATGTGATTGATTCTGCGCACTATATGAGCTCGCTCGTTGTCCAACACAGCCTCATCTACATATGGCAGATAGCCAAGGAATGTGAAATCACCTATGTCCGACACCTTGCCAGGTTTGCTCTGCTCGTAGTATTCGAGGAAGATGGCCAACTGCTGCACGTATACGGATGGAAAGCGTGTGATGTCTATTGCTTCGCCAGGCGTGATTAGTTTACCTACATGCTGAGGCGGCAGCGATTGTAAGACTCCAATTTGGAGGAACGTGTCCCGCTGTGCATCGGAGTAGTGGGTTCCACGTTCAGGTAAGAGAAACTCCTGCCTATCTTGCTGAAGTTGCTGATAGATGGCCGGAGCAGCAGCACGGTAGTTCCTATCGAATCCCGCCACCTTGCCAGCCAAATTGGTGAGAATACCTTGCTTCAACTCTTCGCGTGAGGCGCCCGAATCAACCGAACAATACTTTGTGGCGAGAGTGGTGGGCTCTGGGTAGTTCAGTACCTCGCGCTCTGTGACCTTATCGATGGTCTCGACTATGCAGAACGGCACAGAAGTAATGAAGTCCGCTACCTCATCCCATCGGCGTTCGTGTTGGTACAGTTCCGTGAAGTTGAGAGACCCAACAGCAAGCGTATATCCTTGGCTAGCTATATACCTGCTGAACTGCCGGTACTATGTGTGGCTCGGCTACAACGCGGACGAACACATGGGTGTCGAGGAAGAGAGTGCGAAGCGGTGGCATTGACGACCATTTCCCTTTTCAGACTAGTAACAGCGTTCCAAAATCAAGAGAGCGGTTGTCCATTAGGAACGACCTTCATGTCAACCGTTGGATTGTAGTTGTTTAGCACGCTCGCGCTCTACGGCCATTACCAATCAAGCGGTGAAGGCATCTTCCTCCAGACTATGGTGATGGGAGGCGAATACATGCTCGGGCTCCGCCATCTGTTGGCGATATTTCATGGGCTCTGCCATTATGCTACGAAGACCTTGGGCTCTGGCAGCGGATCGCCATGCGCCTGAGCATCTGCGATAATGTTCTCCAGCGCGTTCACACCTCGCGCCATCGCCTCCTCATAGGTTTTGCCGCTCGCCACTGGCATCAGATAGCGGCCTTCCCATTCGGGCAGAATGACCACATAGGTCTGATCCTCGTCACTCCACATCACTTCAATGGTGTAGCGCATATCTATGCTCCTAAGTCGTGTTTCGCTTTGCGCAGATTGCGCTCGTCGTAATGCTCAGCGTCGGCTCCGTCGCGTCCATCTACGGCGATGTTGTAGGGCAGGTTTGGATGGCGAAAGACGGTATGATCGCCTTTGCCACTCGACTCACGAAATCCTAACCCGCGCAGATCGCGCCGGATGTCACGCTTCTTTCTCGGCATTGTACCTCCTTGAGCGGCTGGCTGCGACCCGAAATGTTGGGCGCGCATCACCCGTTTCTCCGCCGCATTGTACGCATGCAGACAGCCGGTGGTACATTGCCTTGAGTCAGATAAATGCGCTCAGGGTTATCATCTCGCGTTTGCCATCACCCGCCAGGAGGGAATACATCTATGCCCACCAGCCTCGCGCAGAAGCTGCGTATCCTTGAAGGCAGCCACGTCGCGCTGCTCAACGCGCCCGAGGGCTATGCGCGCACACTCGACCCGCTACCTGGCGGAGCCGAGGTCATGGCCATCGCCGCAGACTCCAGCGAAAAGTATGATGTGACGCTGCTCTTCTCGCGCGACCACGCCGAACTCGAACGACTCGCCCCTAGCGCCATCGCCGCAACTCGCGATGGCGGCGTGCTCTGGATCGTCTGGCCGAAGGGCGGCGCGAAGGCGAAGGGCGCGATCACCCGCGACACGCTCTGGCCGGTGATGGCGGCGCTCGGCTGGGGACCTGTCTCGAACGTCGCGCTGGACGAGACGTGGTCGGCGCTGCGGCTGCGCCCGGAGGTCGAGGTCAAGCGCATAAGCAAGACATTTAGCCAGGCATAGCAAGCGCCGAGCAAGTATTAATACGCTGGCGCGTGATACTATTGTCGAACCGCGTTCTGCTCCCGCAGCAGACTTGCGGCCTGACTGGGCAACACATGACAGCGGTATGTCACGACGGGGTATCGTTGGTGACCACGGGAGATAGGCCATGAGTGTTGTGACGAATGCAATCCTTCATTATGGGAGTTATGGGGACGAGTTCTTAGGAAGAGTAAATGAATTCTTTCCCGCAGGCGCTGGATTTGTCTCCGTAACAAGCGAGAGACTGCCATACAAATGGTATGGGGGATCAAAGGCGCTAGAGTGTGACCTGGCTATTGGAGCTTTCAACCATCTCGACTTGGCTGGCTTTATTGAACATCTTCGCAAGGTCGGTGGTCCATTTGCTGATGAGCTGCAGCTCATGGTGAAAGAGCAGGAACATAATCGGTTCCGGATGATAAACATCATTGATGAAAGCGCAGAAGCGCCCGTCTAATACGCCATCGCATCATGTCGTTGCAAAATAGCTTTGTGTTCTCATGGCGGTCTCGCGGCTTGGCAGAACAATAAACTACAACAGTATTGCGCGACATGGTATGAGCGGGCAGGCGGGCGCGATAGATCGTGCCCCTACAGAGAAGCGCCAATGCAGTGAAGCCGCCTGCGTGGGTTGCCCACAGGCGCAAATTCAATCGCCAGCAGGCTCGGTCATATCCGCCGGCAGACGCAGCGTGAAAGCAGTTCCTTCGCCGGGGACGCCGCTGCTCTCGGCGGTGATCGTCCCACCCATGCCCTGGGCGAATACCCGGCACAGGTAGAGGCCAAGCCCCGTTCCCGCCACGTTCGAGGCTAGGTCGCGTGGCAGACGCACGAAGCGGTTGAAGAGCAGGGAAAGCTGGTCCGGCGGGATGCCCTGGCCGTAATCACGCACGACGATCTCCACCTGGTCTCGCGCTGGCTCGGAGCGCCGTCTTCCCAGCCGCTGGCGAGCAGTCGGCGCCGGGATCGAACTGCGCCGTCACCTCGATGGGCGTCTCCGGCGGCGAATATTTGAGCGCGTTCGAGAGTAGGTTCGTAAGGATCTGCTGCGTGCGCGCCCGATTACCCCAGGCTGTTAGCCCGTCGGGGATCTCAACACGCAGGTCACGCACGGCGCCTTCGCTCACGCGCGGATCAATCAGCGCCATCGCGCCATCCAGCGCCGCGCGCACAGGAACTGGCTCGGCGGCGAAGGAGTCGTCGGCCTCGATGCGCCGGATGTCCAGCACGCTCGACAGAAGATCCACCAGCGTGTCCGCCGTCTGGCTCGCCTTCTCCAGCGAGCGGTCGATCTTCCTGCTCCGGCAGGCGCTTGCGACCCAGGCGCAGGTAGTCAATGTAGCCTTGTAACGTCATGATCGGCGTGCGCAGCTCGTGGTTGATGTGGGTGATGAACTGCGCTTTCAACGTATCGAGCCGTTGCGCGCGGGCGAAGGAGACGCCCAGCGCCCGTAGCGTCTGCTGATACGTCAGCCAGATCGCTATCATCACCACCGCGACTGCCCACTGATAGGTCAGTGTCACCGAGAGGATAAGGGCGATCTGCCCGTCGAGGATCGGCTGCAGCGGCTCCGGACGTGGCGCGCGCAGCAGGATGATGACCGTGACGACGTTGATAATCGCCGTGCCGATGATAATGGCGCGCAGATCACCCAGCAGCCCGATCAGCGCAATCGCGATCACTAGCGAGGCGACCTGAATCAGGCTGAGCGGCGTCAGCCCTTGCGCAAAACAGGCGATGGTTACCGTCGCCAGCACACCACCGCCACCAGCCCAGATCGCTATCGTCGCGGCGGTTCCCAGCTTCCCGCGCCGTAGCGCGACCCACGCCAGCGCGAAGGAGGCCGCCAGCGCGAAGGTCAGCGCGTCGTTGACCCAGACGCTTGCATCCTGTTGGGGATTGACAATGAGCGAGGCGGTGGCCACAAGACAGGCGAGGCCGGCGAGGATTACCCCGGCCGGCGCAATCGCCGCCAGCAACCGCTTGCGGCGCGCGCGCTCGTAGGTTTGATACTCAGCGCGCTCTGCGAGGGTGACGGAAGACATCGCGCCGGTCTGCGCGTTCATCAGGGCCTCATCGCGCTGCCCGACCCGTTCAACTTGTTCGACGACCTCTGTCATGTCCCGCCCTCCTCCGCCAATTCCCGTAGCGTATACTCGCGCTCGGCGCGGCTTGTCGCAATCGCCGCCTGTATCGCCTCAATCAGATCGGGAATCCTGACTGGCTTCACCAGATAGCGGTCTGCCCCAGAGAGTAGCCCTGCCAGGCGATTCTCCTCCTGCGCCAACGCTGTGAGCATCACCAGGGGAATTTCCGCCGTCTCAGAATCGCCCCGTAGCGCATGGGCGAGTTGAAAGCCATCAATGCCAGGCATCATCACGTCGATCACGACGCAGTCCGGGCGCTCGCCGACGGCCATCTCCAGGCCAGAGACGCCGTCGGGCGCATTGAGAACGCGAAAGCCACCGATGTAACGCAGCGAGTTGGTCAGCAATTCAAGGAGGTCGACGTTATCGTCCACAAGCAGAACAGTCTGCGCATACGAAGCATCTTGCTCATCTGGCGCGGTCATGGGTATCTGTCCTTACCTTGCCGTATCGCGCGGCGAGTCAGCGCTCGCCATACGGCCCGTCACACACTACACCGCCATGTCTCCTTAAAGCAAGCCCGGCGTTTCCCCTGCCAGCGTATGCTGCCCCTGACGAGCGCTCACCCATCGCGCGCCTGGCTCGTGTATGATGTGCGCGATTTGACCGCCCTTGATTCGTCATTCTTGCTTCGATGAGGAGCGCATTCATGAGCGAGCCACGTCACTGGTGGCGCGACGCCATTATCTATCAGATCTATCCACGCTCGTTCCAGGATACCAACGGGGATGGCGTCGGCGATCTGCCGGGCATGACCCAGCGGCTCGACTACCTGCGCGCGCTCGGCGTGGACGCGCTCTGGCTCTCGCCCATCTTTCCCTCGCCCATGCGCGACTTCGGCTACGATGTCGCCGACTATACCGCTATCAGCCCGGAGTTCGGGACGCTGGCGGATTTCCGCACGCTGCTCAGCGCCGCTCACGAGCGCGGTCTGCGCGTCCTGCTCGACCTTGTCATGAACCACACCTCCGACCAGCATCCCTGGTTCCTGGAGTCGGCGGCGTCGCGCGAGAATCCGAAGCGCGACTGGTATCTCTGGCGCGACGGCAAGCCAGGAGCGGGCGGACGCGGTAGACGTCCTGCGCCGCCAAATAACTGGCAGTCGGTCTTCGGCGGCTCGGCCTGGCGGTGGGATGAGCGCACAGGTCAATACTATCTGCACTCGTTCCTCAAGGAGCAGCCTGATCTCAACTGGCGCAGCCCTGAACTGCGCGCGGCGATGATGAACGTCATCCGCTACTGGCTGGAGATGGGTGTGGATGGCTTCCGGCTCGACGTGGCGAATTGTTTCCTGAAAGACGAGACATTGCGCGACAATCCACGCCACGTCTTTGGCCTGCGTCCCTACGACCGCCAGCGCCACCTCTACGACTTCAACCAGCTCGATAATCTCGACGTCATGCGCCAGATACGCGCGACGGTGGATAGCTATACCGGACGCGTCACGATTGGCGAGATTCACGCGCCGCCGCGTGGCGACACCGCTGTGTCCGCTGCGTACTACGCCAATGGCGCCGGGCTACACATGGCGTTCGATTTCGCCTTCCTCTTCTCGCCCTGGCGCGCAGAAACCTTCGCCGCCGCCATCGACCGCTGGGAGCGCGCGCTCGACCCCGATCACGAGCCGTTCAATTGGCCAAATTACACGTTGTTTGAGTCACGATGCGCTGGCAAGGTGACGGGCTCGCCGGAAAAGCCGGTCCACGTCAACACGATCTTGTACCGTTGCGGCCAGCCGTCAGGTTGCTGATAATCGGCGCGCCAGACGGTGACGCGCGCGCCCAGGAAGCGAAGCGCCGCGTACTGTTCTTCACGGGTGAAGGTCGCGGCGCTCTCGGACACGACTTTGACCCACTCGCGGACCTCGCGCTCTTCTCGCGCGTGCTCTATTGCGTCATGCGCTTCACCTAACAGCTTCTCGCGCTTACGCTCGTCCTTCATCACCTGCTCGCCGTAGTGGTCCAGTTTCTCCTGTAGCGTGCGGCGGCTCTCCTTGTTGGTGGTCTCAGAGATGGTGTCAGCCAGGCTGTTCATCTTCTCGCGTAGCGTCTTGATCGTCGCCTCTGTGGCCTCCAGGCGCGATGCGACACTGTTCTCCGCGCTCCGCTCTTCTTGCTCCCACTCTGCCAGCAGCCGCGAGACGTTCTCCGGCTTCTCCAGCCACGCCCGCACGTCCGCCCAGCCCGCCGGGTCAAGCGCGCTGGATAGGATGCTGACTACGCCGCCGGGACAGGTTTCCCCATTGGCGCGACGAGAGCACTTATAGAGACGCCCCTCGCCTTCACTGGTCCCACTCCTGGCGGACGTGAACATGCGCCCTCTGCAATGCCCACAGACGACCATCCCGCGAAAGAGCGTCGCTAGCGGGTCAGGGTTGCGCCCTGCGCTCTCGGCTTTGTTCTGACGTAACCGCGCCTGCGCGCGCTCTGCCAGTTCCTTGCTTACCAGTGGCGGGCAGGCGTCAGGCAGCGCCACGCGGTCGGGGTTGTCTACGTCACGCTCGCTCACACGCCAGACCTTGCGGGTCACGCCGGTGTCAGCGGGCCGGATTTTGACGGCAGTGTGCTGAAAGCGATAGGCGCTGTGCTCTCCCCAATAGGCGGGATGGTGAATGATGCGCCGAATCTGCGAGCGGCGCCAGATCGGGCTAGCGGTGCGCCTGGCTGGCAACTGGCCGCGCGCTTCCAAGACCTGAAACGGTGTCGGCGCACCCTCGGCTTCCAACTCGCGCGCCAGTCGCAGGACGGGCACGCCATCAGCAATCGCAGTGAAGATGCGAACGACGATGGGCCACGTTTCGGGGTCTTTAATGTAGCGCGTGCGCTCGCCCTTCTCCGGGTCGGCCCACAAGTAGCCGTACAGTGGGCATGCGCCCGCGAACATCTTGCCCTCTGCAACGCGCGCTTTTCTGCCGCGCTGTGTCCGGCGGCGTATCTCCACACGCTCCATGCGCGCCATGATCCCGGTGAGCGTCCGCAGCGTGCGCCCCTGCTCGGACTCGTCTATGTCCTCTGACGCTAGCTCGACGCTGACGCCGAAACGGCTGCAATGATGGTAGAACGCGCCACGGTCGCCCTCGTCGCGCGAAAGACGATCAAGTACGTCAATCACCACGGCGTCAATCTCGCGGTTCTGAACGGCATCCCACAAGCGATCCATACAAGGCCTGTACAGGTCTTCGCCGCCCTCGACTTCACGATAGACATGCGGCTCTGAGACCTCCCAGCCCAGACTGGCGGCATGCTCACGCGCCAGTCGTTGCTGCTCTGGTAAGCTCGTGTTGTCCATCTGGACCCGGCTTGAGACGCGGGTGTAAATCGCGGTACGCATCGTGGCATCTCCCTGCTATGCTGTTGTGTGCCAGCGCGGGCGCTCATACCGCCCACGTCTGGCAGGGTCGTCTAGGCTTGTTCTAGGCGGCCCTTTCCAGTTTTGATGAACGCGCCAGGAGCGCGTCGACTTCGGAGCGCCGTATCAGCTTGATGCGCTTGTCGAGCGGGTCTGGCTGTGTGTGCAGTTCGCCGCTGGCGATCAGCTGGGCCATCTTTACCTTGCTTATCCCCAGGATTGCGCGCACCTGCGCCGTGGTCAGCAGTTCATCGGGTGTCATCGTCGTACCTTTCTGTTCACTGGCTTTGGTCGGTAATTCTAGTCTACCATATCGGTAAACTATTAGCAATGTATAGGTGCAGATTGGTATTGGTAGCGTCTAAGGGTGCAAAGTTCGTGGCGGAAATGTCCGTAAATGTCCGTATTTGTCGGTCCTGCTTCCTGAAGGTCCTGGTTCACACTGTGGGCAGGAAGGGGCTAGACCAGTATGTCGCGCTTTGTCGGGCTTCCGTTAAAGGGTGTGAAGAAGAACGCGAAGGGTGAGCCAATAGCCTTCATCTGGCGGGGCGTCACCTATCGTGGTGAGATCATTCACAGCTGGAAGCTAAGTGACCGCTGGTGGGAGCGTGAAGCGTACAGCAACCGCACCTATTACCGCTTGATGACCGCTGATTTTCAGGTGTTCGACATTTACAGCGAGAACACATCGCGCGGGCTGTGGGTACTCTCGCATATCCACGACTGACGTTCGCCCAGCCCCGCGTCAACCGTTCCTGCGCGCCCATCGTCTGCGCTTGGCTGACGCGAACGGTTTGCGATGGTAGTGGCAACCGGCATATCATAGCTGCGTCAGGTTCCCACCATGGAAGGCGCGCTCGCGTGGAGACAAACCAGCCACGTCAAGCCCACGCGCGCATCGCGGCGCGCATCGGCGCGGCGCTCATCTTTGTGTGCCTCGTGTGTAGCGCGTGCGGTGCTGCGACCTCGGCGACCTCTACGTCCAACAGCCCGACAGCACAGGCCACGATCACCAACACGCCGTCAGGGCCTGCGAAGGTGAACGGGCCGTTCCTGGGGGGCACCGAGAGCAACTTCCAAGCGGCGTTTGGCGCGCCGACACTCAACGCCAGTCAGAGTCGCCACTACGAGACGACCATTGCCGGCACACATGTCTTAGTCATCGCCACGCTTGGGTCGGGTACGGACGGGGACCGGATGCGCTTCCTGCGGATAGCCCCCGATGACCAGGGCGTGACGTGGAACGCCAGTACCGGGACGGCGATGGTCAAGCAGTTCCTGCCGCCTGATTCCAAATACCAGAAGGACAAACAGTCCCAAGCCGTGGGGACTGAGCAGGTGTACCTCAGCCAACTCCTCGGCGCGAGCTTTCCCGCCAGCGCCTTTACTGATCTAGACACGGATGCGGCACTCACTCCCGGCACGTTCGATTACTACTGCGGCGGAGACGTCAACGCTGATGGCGGGTGCGCGCTGCTTCTTGGGGCATAAGTGCCCCCGCGCCGTCCCCTATCCATACTGCGCGCTGAGAGCGCTGAAGCACAGGAGGTCGCCGTATGAACCAGGATCTTCGCCGTTTTGTCGTCCCCGTCGTGATCTTCGTGATTGGCATGGCGCTCTTCACGCTGATGGCTTTGACCGGGATCGCCTTCGGCCTCCCTACTGCCAGTGCGCAATGGCTCGCATTTGGCGGGCTGGCCGCCTATGCCCTCGCCATCGTGATCGTCGTCCGGACACGACGGCGATGACGGAACTCTACGGCTGGCCCTATTGCGTTGAGCGCATGCGACCGCGGGCGAAGTGGCGCGCCGTCTATGATGACCTTTACGAAGGCCTGACGACGGGCCATACTCGACGAGCAATCACCTGCAGGATCCCTACGTCGCAGCAGAGATTATCCGGTCGATCTTCCCTGACGAAGTACGCCAGGTGGGCGATCTACCGGCGCGTGCGGCGCCACCTGGAGCGGTCCAGTGAATGACGACGAGATAGGCGCTATCCCAACCGCATGATGCGGGATCTCGACGAAGACGACCACGAGCCGAACCGCAAGCCGCGCTGCGAAGGCTGCGGCGCACGCCTCCCGCTGCAGCCCTACAGGATCACCGCGAGCGATGGCAGCGGCTACCACATCATGTACTGCGAGCAGTGTCGCGCGATGGCGGATGGCATACTCCTCGAGATCGACGAGGATCGCGACAATTAGAGCGCATCGCGGCAGAGGGCGTTAGCGTGGGAACTTGCCTGGGAACAGTCTGTGGAGAGCTTCCCGGTTGCGGACGGAGACAGCTTGGCCCCAGGGCTTGGGGTCGAAATTGGTAATGTAGACAGCTATGCCGCCAGGCTTGGGATCGAAGTTGGTGATGTAGACAAGTGGGCCGGCACTGAAGACCTGGACAGCTATGCCGCTGGGCTTGGGATCGAAATTGGTAACGACAACAGCGCCGACAATCGGGTGCATGTTTGGCTCCTTACTAGGTCTTACGATTGCTTCACGACCTGTGCGGCCTGCTGCTCGAGCCAGAGCCGCAGGCCTGCCTCGACGATCGCGCGCAGCGGATCGGTCCCGCCAATAGTCGTCGCCTCGACAGAGACGAGCAGCGCCTCTTCGAGTTCGAGCGTGACACGACGGACAGGTGGACGTGTGCGGCGACGGCCGCGGTTCATTCTTGCCATGATGAAGGCCTCCAGGTGAATCTGATCGACAATTCATTCGTACGTACGTACGTATATCATGCGCAGGCGGTCACGTCAAGCGGTGGTAGAATGGACACTGCCAGCGTCGGTAGCTGCCCTGTAGCTGCCACCTGTGCCACGCTACGACATGCCAGCCGAGGGGATACCACATGCCGACGACACGCGGGCGGGGGGAACGCTGCCATCTGTGCCGCAAACCGGCAAGCGGTCAACACAGCTTCGACTTCGATTATGGCGATGTGCGCCCATTTCGGGTGATTGCCTGTGGGCGTAAGCACCTCGCAGAGCTGAAGGAGATCGTCGGCGGCGCGACAGACATCGCACGGCTGGAACTTCCCGAGCCAGCGGTTCCTCGGATCGCCGAGGAGTAGGCAGCAGGCTGGAGCGGGCCTTTCGGTGGCGCTCAGTCTGACAGGGCGGCACGGCAGGCATCGCACGGAATGAACCCTCTCCGGCCAGCGCTGCGCAGCGAGACGCGCCGCCTGCAGATGCTGCTCCAGGTCATAGGCCTTCCTGATGGCTTGCAGGTGCTTGCCGTGACCGCGCCACCGTTGAGCTCACGCCGCAGCCACACCACGAGCGTCTTCTAATCGATTCCGAGCGCCTCACGCGCCTGCCGCATCGTACTCAGCCTTTATACGCTGGTTAATACTCGTGGATGTCCCCGTCAATCTTCCCAATCATCCCGAGCAGCCAGGGGCGCAGCTCGTCTGGGTCGTGGCTTGTAGCGACTGCATGTACGAGTCCACACTCGATATTCCAGAAGCGCTCGTCATACCTCTCTGGCGGAGAGCCTTCCGGAATAAAGCCTTGCGTGCGGCCCATCGTGGCCTCTTGCCCCTCAATCTGAAAGGCGACGATGGTGGGACGGCGGGCGTCGCCATCGCACACGTCGGCGCTTAACGCGGCATAGAGGTCTTCGCCGAAGTCATCGACCCACTGGACTTGCATCGCGCGTAGCCGTGCTGCGCGGTTAGCATCTCGCCGGTCCTCTTCTGTTTGTCTCTGCTGCTCCTGCGCATATTCCGCCTCTTCACGCTTGATTCGCGCCGCCGCCATCACATCTTCGTAGCTGGTAAACTCGTCACTCATGGCCTACTCCTCGTCGTCTCTGTGAAATTCCTCGTACTCGCTACGGCTGGCGTTCGTGAACATCGACTTGAGCTCATGGTCAACCATCTTGACCGTGTACCATTGCCCAGGGGCTACGATGACGACCGGCGGGACCTCGATCCCAGCGCCAGGGCGTACGGAGTCGCTGTCGTCGTCGTCGAAGGCCTCGAGCGGATCCACCTCTGCGGCGAACATCAGCGCGCCTGATGGTCCGACGTTGACGCTGTCAGCGTCCACATAGAGCACGCCAGAGATGCTGATCTCGGTCGCTACTCGCACTTCATAGGTGTTGGCGCCGTAGCGCGCTTGGCGTTCCATGGCTTCGCGGTTCATGGCCTACTCCTCCTCGTCGTCCCTGTGAAATTCCTCGTACTCGGCTCGATTGCTATTGGTGAACATCGACTTGAGGTCATGGTCAACCACATTGGCCGATCCCTCCATACTGGGCGGAACGTGGGCGGAGTGTGGGCGTAACTGCGACTGGCCACTTTGGTTCAGATGGGCGGAGTACGGAGGGAGTCTCCGCGGAGATCGGCAAAAAACCTGACCGCCACCCCTTTTGGAGATGGCGGTCAGGCGGAGGTGAAGGACAGCAGCGGGTATGAGCCGACCCCGCCGCCGCGACGGGCGTTATGCGCTGCCGACCAGCGTTGCGAGCCGCAGCAACTCGAGGGGGATTATCGCGCTTTGCCACTGGGCTGATGAGAGCTGGGAGGCATCCCGCACGAGCTGGTCGAAGCCGCCGCCCGGATAGGTCGCCATGGCCTGCTGCTGCACCGTACTCGGCGCCGGCCCCAGACCCGCCTGCGAATCGGCCACCGCCAGGATCAAGGTCATCTGGCTGCGCAGCGTGTCGGTGGGCGCCCGAGGATCCGGGCTGACGAACGCGAGACGCTGCGCAAGAGTCGCGCGATAGGCTTGGTAATCTGAAAGCTTGCTCATGTCAGGATCCTCCTAGATCTTGTTCTGGTTCCGCATATAATCATCGTCGAGTTGCTGCTGAGACTGCTGCGGAGCGTTGGGGAGGTTGACGCCCGTCATGCCCGATGCTGCCGGCGTGGCTGGCGCGCTCAGCCCGCCGCTTGGGTCGGTGAAGGCGAGGCGAATGGTGCTCCCTGGCGCCCAGCCGGCCAGGATCGAGCGTACCCCCACGGGGTAGCCGCTGGTGGAATTGCTCGCGCCAGACGCCTCAGCTCGCGCCAGCGACAGGCTGGTCTGCACGTTGGCCCAGCCCGTTTGCAGCTCCGCCTCCAATAGCCTCGCCGCTTGTTTGCTTGCCGACATCAACGGCGTCTCGCTTTGGTCGAGCTGATCGAGCAAGCTCTCCTGCCGCACCTGCGCCTCGCGCGTATCGCCGGCGGCGAAGGTAATATCTTCTCGGAGGACCGCCAGCGCCATCGCATCCCCGGCGGCCCGACGGATGACCTCCGCCGCATCGATGCCCTGGTTCAGCAGGAGATCGATTCTCCTGGCCGCGGCCGCCTTCTGCAGCTGGTCGAGGATCGCCTCCTGCGTGTCCAGCTTCGTCTCCGTCTGCTGGCTCAGGTAGGACCGGATGTTCTGCACGGCGATGGCGCCGTACTTCTCCGTCGCGTCGAGCTCAGCGAGCGCCTTGGCCCGCGACGAGAGCGTGTCCTGCGTGATGGCCGTCCCATTGAGTCGTGGATCTGACCGGATGCTCGCGATCGCCTTGCGCAGATCCAAAACCGACCTGGCAATCGAGGGGACTGTCGACTCCCTCAACAGCGCGAGATCATTTTTGTTTGCTTGCTCGAATTTGGCCGTCGCGGCCGCCACGTCTGGCATATCAGCTCTCCTGTCGTTCTCGTCTGTGATATCTGCGCGCCGACGTGGCCCGCCTCTGTCCTGCGACACGCGCCTGCGAAGCGGTGGCGATCGCATCTCCCCAGCGCTGCAGACGCTCCTGCTCCACCTGGGCGGAGGAGCGCTCCCATCGTTGCAAGGTGCTCGGCGGGACCATGAGCTGCGCCGCCACCTGGCGTAGACTCAAATCAAGCAAGCGCCGCGCCGCGCCAAGTTCTTGACCCGTCCCTGCCGTGAATGCCTGCGTCTCGCTCATGGCGCCACCTGCCCGTCGCCCGCGGCGTCTACCGTACCGCCAGGAACTGGTAGCTGCAGCGGCCCGTCCTCCAAAACAATCCTTTTTTGGTAGGGCATGGCTTGCAGCGCCTCGCTGCGGTCCATGTCGAGCCCGAACATCCGCGCGCGCCGCTCCATAAATTTCAGGACCCGATCGGCCGACCAGCCATCGCCCTTCAGCGCGCGCGGCAGGTAGACCTGGATCAGCTGGTCCAGCCGCATGTCCTCCATGCGCCGCCGCTTCACGGTCTCGTGGTCTTGCATCCGGCCAGCCTCACGCTCGATCGCGTGAAACGCCGTGCCGCGATCGCCATACCCACACAGGCGCGCCACCTCGTCCAGCGTGTGGCCCGCGTTGCGCAGCTCAATGGCTTTCAAGGCGCGCAGCTGCGCCGCCTGGTCGGGATGCGCCACCTTGCCATTGGACGCCGCACGTCTGGGCATGCCGTCAGCTCCATCACTGTACTAACTGTATTAGCAAAGTTAGTACAATTGTATCACAACAAGCGAACAGGTGTCAAATTCTGCAGGTACTTTCCGGTGTCAGCGCACCAGGATCGAGAGCAGCTGGTCGCGGATGGTCGACCGAAGGTAGCCGATGGCAGAGATCACCTCCGGGCTCCGACCCGTCTGATCGATGGCAGCAAGGCTGCTGTCCAGCCGGTCGAGCAGCTCCACCTGGTTGCGCGCCACCACCCCGAGCCCACGCATGGAGTAGTGATGGGGATCGCGCTCGTCCAACCGCGCCCCCTGCTCCTGCCACGCCCACGCTGCCCGATGCAGGCTCTCGACGGCCGATCGCGCCCCGTTCTTGTCGCCGTAGTCCAGCTGCAGCGCGATCTGCGGATAACTCATCTTGCCCTCGAGGCGCATCTCCAACGCCTGCAGCGCACGCGCCTTGGCCGCCAGGTTCGTCTGCAGGCGTTGCACCTTCTCCATGGCGCTATTCCTCCTCGGTATCCTCCGCCCCCTCAGCCTCGTAGCCCTCCTGCCACGGGAACTTGACGCCGAACTCCTTCGAGAATCGCTCCAGCGCATCGATCATCCGCGACGTTGGATCTGAGCCGTCGTTCCATAGATCAATCGCCTCGACATGCGCCTCCAGCTCCTCGGGCGTCAACTCCTCGAGGCTGCGCATGTCGCGCCTGATCCCCTCGATCTCCACCAGCAGATCTGTCTGGCGCTCCAGCACCGCTAGTTTGCGGTCAAAGGCGGCCATTTCCTCAGGTGTCATGATGCTATTTCCGTTCGATTGCATATGATTGGACTTCTATGGGAAACAGAAGGATGCCGCGTGTAGGGTTTGCTGCTTGGGGGGTAGGGGGTGGTGGTGGTCTCGCGCCGGTCTGCGCCTCGCATCGTCGCAAGCGAGCACACTTTATCCGCGACCTTTCATTATCCCTTTACACGCTGTCAAGCGCGCATCGGTCACATGATACCCCGCCGCTGCTGGTGGCGTGTGGTGAGGCGCTCGAGGTGATGCTGGTGGTGGAGTTGGAATTGGTCGCGCAGGTGGTCGCTCGCGCGCGTCATGTCGTGTGCAGAGGCGCTAGATGAACTCCAACTAACGCCTCTTAGTCAGAGTATGCGCGTCCAAGACGGCCCGCATGCTGGACTGGCCAGCCCAAAAAAGTGCCTCTCCGGAAACGCCGCGCATCTGAGGTCCCTCGCTCCGACGCCAGCAGGGGGCATGGGAGCGGCAAGGGGGTTAGAGGCGGCCAAGGCTACCAGTGGAAACGCGTTGTTGTGCTTGCGTTGGGGCATTTTGAGCCCTCCACACTGATGCGGTTCCCCGCAGTGAACACACAACAGCCGCACATGAGGCGTGGCGCGAAGCCGGGAGAATTCGGTCCAGCCGTCGGATGAGACATGGCACGGGACGCTGTGGAACACCTGCCATCTAAGGGATGCCAAGAGGTACAACAGGAGGTTCGAGGGATGCCAACGCGCCAGCGACGAGCGCGGCATCTATTTCAGCCCTGAGCGGGCTTGTGTAAGCGGTACAGACATGGGGCAAGGTGATGTCCTTTCTACGCCGCCTCGGCGATCTGCTGGAGCAGGTGTGTCGCCTCGGCAAGATGTGCAGGCGTCGCCCGATCAGCGAATGCGCGCCAATGCGCCTCATCGCCGCCAATCACTTCGCCGATAATTAACTCGCGTTCGCCGGTCTCAGGGTCCGGCGGCCCCCACCTGCCACCCACGATCACCGCCACGCCCCAGCCGTAGGAGTGCGCCAGGTTGAGTAGGGTAATGATCTGCTGGCGAGTTTCCGGACTTTCGGGACTTGGGTCGTCTACACTTTCTGGCGTGTTTTTGAGTAACGCCAGCGCCCACCTGCCCATCTTCTATGCCGCCTCTTTCTTCGCATTATTCGCACTTCGCTTGTTCGCACTATCCTGAGACGTGACCGCAAACCAGCGTTCCTCTGGCGCGCCACCTGTATCCTTCTTGGTCTCACATCGCGCGAGACCATGTTCACGAAGGAGGTCTAGCGCTCGACTAAGGGCATCAGCCTTGATATGCCGATTGAATAGGGCGATGATCTCGGTTCTCGTCATGCCATCTGGCCGGATGCGTAGCGCCCGCAGGATGGTGTCAGCGGTCGGATCGCCAAGGATGTCGCCGAAGATAAAGCGCACAGAATCCTCACCATACGCCCATACCGCCAGCGCTGCCTTCAGATGGTCCAGCTTCACCAGCTGTGACTTGTCGAGCAGGGCATAAATGCAGGCCAGGCGCATTACCTGCGCCTCTGCGCGCGCTGTCATCATCCCGAACATACCGGGATAGCCCTCTGAGAGCCTGACATATTCCTTGTGCCAGAGCAGTCGGGCCTGCGGGTCGCGCGTCATGACATGGCCCTTTAGCCCCTGTGCGAAGTCAAGCGCGTCTCTCAGTTTATCAGCAAGCGGCTGAAGCAAGTCTTTTGTCAGGTTGCCACCATCGGGCAGAAGCTGTGAGCGCTTGACGTAGGCCCACAGGAAGCGATTCCCTAAGCCGTTGGCGCGAGCGGTATCGTCCAGATACCGCGTGACCTCTTCGGCGGTGATATTGCCGACGATACAGATGTGGGCGTCGGTCGCGCGCTCAGGCGAGTTCTTCGTGAGCGTTTGGAGCACGTCTCCATCCCACGCCCGGCGTATGACCTCTGAAAGCGTATTCCCGTCGCGGACGGGCATTTTCAGGACAGACGCAAACTCACTCTCGTAGACAATGACGCGCTTATCGGTCTGCGTCGGCAGTGGCGGCGTCCGTTTCTTGCCGCCCTCACCTTCCTCCTCAGTCTTGTAGTCGCTAACAGCATGTATCAGCCCCTCGCCAGAGGACAGTCCGCCGAGCACGTGCGATTGCAGCCACACATCCAAGCCTCTGACGAGGGAGAATACGTAGCGTACGACGCCCCAGGACATGCCCTTGCGCCCTTTGGCGGTATCGCCAACGAGGTTTGCAAAGAGTATCGGGTAATGGCGCGTGCCGCTGACCTGAAAATAGGTGGTTCTGCCGACCAGCGCGCCAAAGAGCGCGAGAAACTGAATGAGGATGCCTGCTGGATCAGCCTCGGTATGCGGCTTCACCGCATGCACGATCTCGCCCGCAAGACCGTGGTAGGCGTCCTCGCGCATCGCCGCAGGTGGTTGTCTCTGCGAACGTGCGAATTGCGAATTATGCGAATTATCCCCCTGATCTGGACTAAATTCGCTTTCTTCGCAGTTCGCAGAGTCGCAACTATCATCCGTGACCATCGCCTCTATCCCCTCAACCGTCCCGCCCAGCGCAAGATAATCAGCAGCGTCACCGTGATCTGGTGCCTCCGGCCAGTTGAGCCAGCGATGCTCGATACCGAGCGCGGTTAAGCGCTCCGCGATCTTACGCATGTGCTCCGCGCCCTTGATGTCATGATCGGGCCACAAGATCACCTTGTAGCCAGTCAGGACGCGCAGGGATTCATCGCAGGGCAGCTCATCTGCGCCGGTCACGGTCCCTAGCGCATTCACGCCAGCATCCAAGAGCGCCAGAGCAGCCTCCTCGCCCTCCGTTAGCGGGATAGCCGCGCCCAGCGGGATGTTCCTAACGGTCTCAGAGCCGAAGAGCGGGAGATCGTTCACGCCGACGTCTGCGGGCAGATCGGAGAGACCGTCTGGCGCCCGCCACGGGCATATCTTGTCGCCATCGGCGTTCTTGTAGCGATCATGGTAGGCTGCGAGCTGGCTGACCGGGTCGCGGACTTCATCTGTGCGAACGTAGGCATAGCCTTGGCTCTGGTAATATGCGCGGCTCTGCTCCAACGTATAGCGTCGCTTTAGCTCGCCTTTACGCGGTCGCTGCTTGCGGTCAGGGAGTGGCGCATTCGTTGTATGGTCCTGACCGCAGCGACAGGGACCGGCGAGGTAGTGGCGATAGGTGATCGGTCTAGTATCTGCGGGCGATAGGTCTCCGGCATATTCCTCGCGCCCGCAGTAGGCGTACTTGCCATTGTCGCTTAGAGCAACTTTCAAGTATCTTGAGCAGGTAGAGGGTATCCTGCGTTTGCGAACCAGGCGGCCGCGTCATCGGGAGTGATGGCTGCGATAGCCAGACGGACCGCTGCTTGGAGGGCCTCCTGGGTGCGGGCGCCGAGACCCCGCAGGATGGCCTTGACCTTGG
The DNA here is from genome assembly GCA_963733745.1 of uncultured bacterium. Classification (GTDB taxonomy): domain Bacteria; phylum Chloroflexota; class Ktedonobacteria; order Ktedonobacterales; family JADMIN01; genus DASWAC01. The sequence goes on along the minus strand of CAVTFE010000039.1, from coordinate 23,478 downwards.
AGAACGCCTGCTCGATCGGGGTGAAGTCGGGCGAGTAGGGCGGCAGGAAGAGCAGGTCGCAGCCGCGCGCCGCCAGCGCCTCACGCAGGCTGGGGGACTTATGGGCACTCAGGTTGTCCAGCACCACCACCTGTCCCGGCCGCAGCCGGGGCGCCAACTCGTCGCGGATGTACCACTCAAAGGTCTCGCTCGTCATTGCCCCCGCGATGAGCAACCAGGGTTCGAGCAGCCCGTCGGGGGTCAGCGCGGCCACCAGCGTGGTGTTGTGACCGTGGTTGCGCGGCACCGAGCCGGTCGCGCGCTGGTCGTGCGGCGCCCAGCCGTAGAGCCGCGTCAGCGAGGTATGGGTGCTGCTTTCGTCGACAAAGACGAACTGCGCGGGGTCGCGCGTGGCGACGGCTTCCCGCCAGGCGGCACGCGCTTGCTCGTCACGCTCGCTGGCTGCCAGTGTCTTTTTTTGTGCGTCCAGCCCAGCCGGCGGATCGCCCGCCACATCGTCGCCTCGCTCAGTTGCTGCCCCTGGTGCTCGGCCCACCACGCACCGTGCTCCAGCACCGTGGCATCGGGCGCCGCTTCCAGCCGGGCGCGCAAGATGGCCTCCTGCTCCGTCCCAATGCGGCGCGGGCACCCGGGAATCGGCTTGCGCTCCAGCGAGCCCGTCTCGCGCTGTTGTACCACGGCGCGTTTGACCGTGGTCACCGCCACACCAAAGCGGCGCGCGGCTTCTCGCATGGGCTGACCGTCAGCCACCGCTCGCACCAAGCGTTCCTTGAGGTCGGTCGAATAGGCTCGCATACTGTTATGTATAGCACATCCCATGCCTGGCTTTGCTTCTTGCAAGTTGCTCTAAGTATCCGGCGCAACGCTCGCCACGATGGGGGCGTAGTCCAGCATGGCCCTCGCAGATCGGGCAGGGGTTCCAGCGACTGAAGCGCTGATCGGGTGAAACGCTGCCCATTTAAGCGGCCCGCCCTTCCAGGGATTCGGCGATCTCGCGGCGCATACGGAAGGCCAGCTCGCAGGACTTATCCAGGCCACCGAACAGGTCAGATGCGCCCGGCAGGTGGTACCAGCGGATACCACGGCTGGCGAGCGAGTTGGCAAGGCGCTCGAATCCAGCCCAGGCATCGGCGTGACGCTCGGCAAGATCATCGAGAGCAGAGATAACAGAATGGACACAGTCGGCATTATGGGGCGCTGATGCCGTGATATACTGTGATTGCCGTGTGCCCTTTCCTTGCGCGCCGTCGTTCCCGTTGCCAGCGGGGCGGCGGCTTTGTCTTTGTCTCACGCTGCCCTCGATTCGTCGTACGTATCCAGACGCGGTGGCGTCCTATCGTTGGCGAATAACCGGCGCAGCAACCAGCGGTAGCCAGCAAGATCAGGCGGCGCGTACGCAGGCGTGGCCTGGCGCGAGCGCGGTGTGCGGACAGAGGGGCATATAGGGGGGCGTACTGTGATAGTGGAGGCGCTTTTACGCGGCATGATCGGCCTCACGGTCTAGGAGGCCCAACGCCTTCAATCCACGCTCAAGTTTGAATTGGGCAAGCTCGCCTGGCGGTAGTCCGCACAAGATGCGACTCAGATAGGCGCGGTTGAGGTTGCTCGCGTTGGCGAGCTTGGAATGCGTGATACGCCGCTCGGCAAGGATGGCGCGGAGGCGGCGGTAGTCCAAGGCTTGTGGTTCCATCGGGCGTTGCTCCTTTTGAGATCGCCCGATGTCCAAAAAGAAGAGCGCCGGGCGATACTGAAAGACAGCCCATCGCCGCTTAACAACTGTCGTGTGGCACTATCTGATCCGCGCATGAACAGGACAGGCGCAGACATCCCACGAGCAGTGCAAGTGGTGAGGGGAACGCTTTCAGCCCATCGCTCGGCGCTCTAGACCTCCCCCGCACTATCCATTACCGGCGGGATCATCGGTCAATAGAACCCAGTTCAGCACCTCGGGAATGCAGCTACCGAAAAAAACGCCCTACTCAGTTCGGCACATGAGGCTGTCGCCACATGCAGTGAACCAAGCACCCTTGGCTGCTTAGCTCTGATCCTCGATCGGTCACAATGCCGCGAGGCGTCACAAGAGGTCACGCGCCTGCCTGAATGTCGCGCCGCACTGTCGGTACTAGCCGGGTGACACTTCTGAGGGAGGCGACGTTTAAGACTTTGCTACTTGGCTGGCAAACATCGTATTCAGTTGTAATCAAAGTATAGCCGAAAGCAACAATCTTGTCAAGGCGATGGCTGAAGATGGTACTTTCGTATATTCCGCAATTCACGCCGGTTCCACCGCTCGCATGACAACGTTGCCTTTGATTTTCATCACCTTATTTCCTCGCATTTCCCTTGCTGGCAATGTCACAGCGGGAAGCGTGGGTCCGATGAGATGTGGCGGCGCTGGTATCCGATTGCTGGCAGGTGTGTATCTTGACTCACTCAACACGTTGAGCAATCACGACCAGCCACGCGCCATCTCGCGCTATGCGACGGGGAGCGAGGAGGAGACACTGGCGCGCGCCCGCGTGGCCGCCGCGCTGCTGCTGACGCTACGTGGGACGCCATTTATCTACTACGGCGAAGAGATCGGCATGCGCAACGGGCGCATCCCGCGCAGTCGCATCCAGGACCCTTTTGGCAAGCCCTACTGGCCTGTCTACAAAGGACGCGATGGCGAGCGCACACCGATGCAGTGGAGCGGAGAGCTACAGGCAGGCTTCACGAATGGGAAGTCATGGTTGCCGGTCAATCCAGATAGCGCCAGAGTCAACGTCGCCGCACAGCAGGATGACCCGAAGTCGCTGTTCAACTGGTATCGTACACTGATCGCGCTGCGTAAGCGTGAGGTTGCCCTGCGCGTGGGGAGCTATCGGCGCCTCAGCGCGTTAAGATCGCAGGCGCTCTGTTACCTGCGCGAGACTAGCGGCGAATGTGTCTTCGTCGCGCTTAACTTCGCACGCAAGGCCCAAACCATCGCGCTTCCCGATGGTGGAGTATGGCGTGTCTTGCTTGACAGCCACCACTTGGAAGACAAAGCGCTGGAGGGCGCGTCGCTCACCCTGCCGGGATATGGTGTGGTGATCGCGCGACGGGAATCGCGACGGGATTGACCTCTCCCCACGGCTCTAAGCCGGGGGATTCTTGGGCTGACGACTGCTCATCCAGCAAGCTGGGCAAGTCTGACACCGTCATGTCGTGGCCCGAAGCCACCTCCACAAGCGTCAATTTCCGCAGGCCCTGCGGTATGTGGACAGGATCGCACCTGACAGGCAACCACTCACGTGCGCCATTCATCCCCAGCCCTGACGGTACACCTGAAGGGCGGGGTCTTCTGGCGCAGATTGATAATGAGGAGCATTGAGGCGACGATATAGTATACTGGACTGGCCCTGGCGCGCCGCTTCCCGCGATTTCTGGCCGCGCGATCCAGACCAGAGAGAGAACAGAGCGTCATGACGTCCCCTACCCCTGAGTCATCTTCCAACCCCGTTGTCTTCCTGCTCGACTGCGATAATACCCTGCTCGACAACGACACCCTCAAGGCCGACATGGCGGCGCAGTTGCACGCGTTGCTGGGACAGGAGCTGTCCGAGCGCTTCTGGCAGGAGTACGAGGAGGTGCGGCGGCTGACAGGCATCGTCGATCTGCCACTGACTTTCGAGCGCTTCAGCCGTCGCTCCCCGAACGCGCGCCTCATCCATCAGGTGGAGGCGCTTGTCATGGACTATCCATTCGAGCGCAGGCTCTATCCCGAGACGCTGGAGACCCTGCGCTACCTGCGCGCGATCGGCCTGCCCGTGATTGTCTCTGACGGCGACACGGTCTACCAGCCACGTAAAATCGAGCGCAGCGGGCTGGCCGCGGCGGTCAACGGGCAGGTCGTGGTCTACGCGCACAAGGAAGATCACCTGCAGGAGATCATGGAGCGCTGGCCGGGCGGTATTATGTCGCTGTAGACGATAAAGCGCGCATCCTCGCCGCGGTCAAGCGTCTCCATCCCGATCGCTTCGTCACCGTGCAGGTGTTGCAGGGCCACTACGCGCAGGCGTCCACTCAGTTTGCGCCGCCACCCGACATCACCATTGCCCACATCGGCGAATCTATGCGCGCTGGAACCATTGGACTTCGCACGCCACCTCGCCACCGCGCCAGAGGCGCGTTCCTGAAGATCCTTGCCTTATCCTATAAGTCTGCCGCCGCAAGCGGAAGGAGTCGCCGCCGTGACGTTTCGCTTCCGCACGATGCGCTGGCGAGACGTCGGTTCCGTTGCGCAGTGGCGCTATCCTGGCCCCTACGCATACTACAACTTTGATGTCCTCTCGCTGGTGACGATCCTGCTGGCGCAATCGCTCTTCGGCGCGATCAGCGATCCCACCTATTTCACCGTCGTAGACGAGCATGAGCAGATCGTCGGCGTCTTCTCGTATATCTGGCATGCGCGCGGCGTGCTGGAGGTCGGCCTGGCGATGCGTCCAGACCTGACGGGGCAGGGGCGCGGCCTGGGTCTCTCCTTCGTCCTTGCCGGGCTGGACTTCGCGCGCAAGCGCTTCCGTCCACAGCGCTTCTATCTCACCGTGGCGACCTTCAATGTTCGCGCGCGAACGGTCTATGAGCGCGCGGGCTTTGTGCGCGTTGGGACGACGACCAGCCATCGCGGCGGCAGAAGAGTCGAACTGATCGAGATGATGCGCGGCGCATAGCGCAGCTAGTCTGGCGCCCCTCGTATGCTCATGCTAGATTTATCCTGGACTCATCGTGGACGTGGAAAAGCCCCCGATTCGCTGGTATGAGCGGTCGGAGGCTTTTGTGTAAATGACAGGCGCTACACGTCGAGGTTCTTGACGTTGCGCGCGTGCGCCTCGATGAAGCGCCGGCGCGGCGCCACGTCGTCGCCCATCAGCATGGAGAAGGTCTCGTCGGCCTTCATCGCGTCCTCGATGGTCACCTGCAGGATGGTGCGGCTCGCCGGGTTCATCGTGGTCTCCCACAGCTGCTCCGGGTCCATCTCGCCCAGACCCTTGTAGCGCTTGACGGCGGCACTCTTGTTCGGCCCCAGCGACGCCAGTAACTCATCGCGCTCCTGGTCGCTGTAGACGTAGTGGCGCTGCTTGCCCGACTGGACGCGGTAGAGCGGCGGCTGCGCGATGTAGAGATGCCCCTCGTTGATCAGCCACTCCATATGGCGGAAGAAGAACGTCAGCAGCAGCGTGCGGATGTGGCTGCCATCCACGTCGGCGTCGGTCATGAGGATGATGCGCCAGTAGCGCAGCTTCTCCGAGCGTGAACGACTCGCCGATGCCCGCGCCGAGCGCCGTGATGATGTTGGTGATCTGCTCGCTGGCCAGCATCTTGTCCAGCCGCGCGCGCTCGACGTTGAGGATCTTGCCGCGCAGCGGCAGGATCGCCTGGAAGTGGCGGTCGCGCCCCTGCTTGGCGCTGACCACCGGCGCTGTCGCCCTCGACGATGTACAGCTCGCAGCGCTGTGGGATCGCGCTCGGAGCAGTCGGCCAGCTTGCCGGGCAGCGTCGTATCCAGCGCGTCCTTGCGGCGCACCAGCTCACGGGCGCGGCGGGCGGCGTCGCGCGCGCGGGCGGAGTTGAGACACTTCTCGATGATGCGCTTGCGCCTCGCCCGGCGTCTCCTCCAGATACTTCGCCAGCGCCTCGGAGACCGCGTTCTCGACCTGCGTGCGCACCTCGGCGTTGTTCAGCTTGCCCTTGGTCTGGCCCTCGAACTGCGCGTTCGGGCAGCTTCACGCTGATCGCCGCGGTCAGACCCTCACGCACGTCGTCGCCGGTCAGGTTGGCGTCGGCCTCCTTGAGCAGGCCTGCCTTGCGTCCATACTCATTGAGCGTGCGTGTCAGCGCGGCGCGGAATCCGGTGACGTGCGAGCCGCCGTCCACCGTGTTGATGCCGTTGGCGAAGGAGAAGAGTGTCTCACTATAGCCGTCGTTGTACTGCATCGCCACCTCGACGTACGGTCTTCTCGACCTGCTTCTCGATGTGCACTGGCTGCGCCATGATGACGTTGCGGTCTTATTGAGGTGGCGCACGAAGGACCTCAGGCCGCCGTCGAAGTAGAACGTCACCTCCTGCTCGCGGCCCTCGCGCTCGTCCACGAGCGGAGCGTCAGGCCGCGATTGAGGTAGGCCATCTCGCGGAAGCGCTGCGCGAGCGTGTCGAACTGGAAGTCGCCGGTCTCCATGATCGTGAGGTCCGGCTTGAAGAGTCGTCGTCGTGCCCGTGCCAACCGCGGGGCCGACACGACCGTCACTGGCGCTACCGGCTTACCCGCTGCTGTACTCTTGCACATACAGCTTGTCGTCGCGCCGGACCTCGACGCGCGCATACTCGGAGAGCGCGTTGACCGCCGAGACGCCGACGCCGTGCAGGCCGCTGGAGCCCTGCTTGTAGCCGTCGCCACCGAACTTGCCGCCGGCGTGCAGCGTCGTCATGACGATCTCGAGCGTGGACTTGGTGGCATCTTGGGGTGCGGCTTGACGGGAATGCCGCGACCATTGTCCTCGACACGCACGGACCCATCGGCCTGAATCGTCACCAGAATGTGGTCACAGATCCCAGCCATCGCCTCGTCGACGCTGTTGTCAACGACTTCATAGACCAGCTGGTGGAGACCACGAATATCGGTGCTGCCGATATACATGCCAGGTCGCAGCCGCACCGGCTCCAGACCCTTCGAGAATCTCGATTTGCCCAGCGTCATATTCACTAGTTGACTTCGGCATCGTCGTCGCCATGGATGAATCCCCTGTCTTCCGAAACTACACTCTCGCGGACAGCCTGATGCGCCAAAAGCGCCTAAGCGCGATCCGGAGAGGGGCGCACATCGGAGTCATGACGCGCCCGGTGGAGCGATGCGTAAGGGGAGAAATATCACCCGCGACGGCATCCTTGAAGGACCTCTCGCTCCTGCCAGAACATGAGATAAATTGGGCGTTAGAGGCGCGCTCCACCACCAAAATCTCTACTTATAATACCACATTTGCCCCTCTCTCCGCGCAAAAGTAGTACCAAAGAGTCCGCTTGGCGTCGGCGTTCGCGCTCAGCCGTTCGCCTGCCATCGTGGCAGGCCAGAATGGGTCATCCATGCCCTTCTTTACGCTGCGCGCGGATGTGGCAATTTGCACAAATCAACATGGTAGGAACCCGCTCATAGAGAAGAGCCTGGGAAGATTTTTGCAGTTTCTTTACACGCTTCCGCTGACAACGCGCCAACTCCTCGCTACCATGGGAATCAAGAACACTCACAGGGGCGCGCACTGCGCTCTGCTCAACAATTGAGATCAACCAGGAGACTCCCTATGACGCTGTATCCCCCCCGCACAGATTCGTACGCCCCGATCCCCATCCACTTACGCCTAATGTCACGCCTGGCTGGACCCCGCCTCAGCCGCTGGGGCCTGAGCCAGCGTCAGGTATGAGCACGCGTCTACCCCCACCGCAGCCACGAGGGCGCGGGATTGCCGTCGTCGCAATGATCTTCTCACTCCTTGCGCTGGCGCTTGGCCTCGCGCCGTTCATCCTGCCCCTGCGGCCAGTGCTATTGCTGGCGTGCTCAGTAGGCGGACTGGTACTCGCTATCGTGGGGATTATTTGCGGTCATGTCGCGTGGTCGCGCACTCGTGGAAGCGGATGGCGCGCGGTGGTTGTCGTGGCGCTCATTCTCGGCTATCTGGCGCTTGCGCTAGGGCTGTTCCATATCCTGGCGCTCTTCGCCCGTGAGCTTGCGCTGCGCCGTCGCCGCGCGATCTAAATCGGTGCATTGCGCCTTGTATTCTTCCGGCCATCAGACGCCAAGCTGGGAGAGCAGGTCCGCTGGCGCCGTAACGGGACGCTGGCAGACGAAGCCCTGGCAGACGTAGGCCGCAGGTTGGCCATCTATCAACGGGCGTCCCTCCAATAGCGGAACATCCGTGTCATCTGGAGCGCCGACCGCGAGCGCCATGCGCGGCAGGAAGCGGCTGTTCACCGCCTGAACGAGCGCCTGCGTCGCCGTCGTCCGTCGGATCGCCAGCAACGGCGACCTCGTAATAGGGGCCAATCAGATCGTCCAGCGCGCAGAGCAGGTGGCCAAACGACGAGGGATGCCGCTCCATCGCGGGGGCGAGCGCGACGAGGATGCGCGCGGCGTACTCGCGGTAGCGCAGATCGCCGGTGAACGCGGTCAGCCGCAGCAGCGCCTCGCAGGCCAGGCTCGTCCCCGACGGCGTCGCGTTGTCCGTCAGGTCGCGCGGACGCCCGATCAGCGCCTCGGCGTCGCTGGCGGTGTCGAAGAAAGCGCCGGTCGGCTCGTCCCAGAAGCGCCCGATCATCGTCTCGACGAGTGCGCACGCGAAGGTGAAGCGGTTCGCGTCGCCGGTAGCCTCATAGAGGCTGAGAAAGGCGTTGGCGAGCGCGGCGTAGTCCTCCAGATAGGCGTCGAGCTTGGCCTGCCCATTGCGCCAGGCGCGCAGCAGCCGCTCATCCACCAACAGCTCGCGCGCGACGAAATCGGCGTTCCTGTTCGCAGCCTCACGATACTCCTCGCGATTGAGGAGCCGTCCGCCTCGGCGAAGGCGCGCAACATCCAGCCATTCCACGCCGCCAGCGCCTTGTCGTCCTTCCCTGGCCAGACGCGCCGCGACCGCGCCTCGTAGAGCATCTTGCGAGCGCGTCCCAGACTCGCTTGCGCCTCATCGGCTGATATGCCCAGCGACGCCGCGACCTCTTCCAGTGGCTGCATGACGTGCAGGATGTTGTTGCCCTCGAAGTTGCCGCCATCCGTCACGCCCCAATAGGCCAGCGCAAGTGGCGCATCGTCAGCCGAGCAGATCGACGTAGCTCCTGCGCCGACCAGACGTAGAACTTGCCCTCCTCGCCCTCGCTGTCGGCGTCCTGCGTCGAGTAGAACCGCGCCGCTGGGATCGGTCATCTCGCGCAAAACATAGTCCAGCGTCTCCTCGGCGATGCGACGGTAGCGCGGCTCGCCGGTGAGCTGCCAGGCGTGCAGGTAGACCGGCGCGAGCAGCGCATTGTCGTAGAGCATCTTCTCGAAGTGCGGCGTCAGCCAGATCTTGTCGGTCGAGTAGCGATGGAAGCCGCCGCCCACCTGATCGTAGATGCCGCCGTCCGCCATCTTGTCCAGCGTCAACAGCGTCAGCGGCAGCAGGTGCGCGTCGAGCTGGCTGGAGGGCAACGCGCTCGCGTCTTTCGCCTTGCTGCCGCGCCTCGATGCGCAGCAGGAACTCCAGGCCCATCGGATGCGGAAACTTCGGCGCGGGACCAAAGCCGCCCTCGACCGCATCGAACTGGCTGACCAGCACACTTGCCGCAGCAGTCAATGTCTCGGCGCTGATCGTCGCCGTAGCCGGATTGAAATCATCGGGCAGCTTCAGGCCCGTCTGCGCCTGCCCGGCGTAGTGCTCGCGGAACGCCTGCGCCTGTTGCTCGACGTCCTCGCGCTGGTTGCGATACAGATCGGCGACGCCGCGCAGCACCCTGGTAAAGCTGGGCATGCCGTAGCGGTCCTGCGGCGGGAAGTATGTGCCGCCATAGAAGGGCGCGCCATCGGGCGTGAGGAAGACGGTCATCGGCCAGCCGCCCGACCCGGTCAGCGCCTGCACCGCCTCCATGTAGAGCGCGTCGAGGTCCGGGCGCTCCTCGCGGTCCACTTTGATGCTGACGTACAGCTCGTTCATCAGCCGCGCGGTGTCCTCGTTCTCGAAGGACTCTGCTCGAAAGAACGTGGCACCAATGACATGCGGCATACCCGATGCTGAGCAGGATTGGCTTGTCCTCGGCGCGCGCACTCGTCAGCGCCTCATCGCCCCAGGGATACCAGTCCACCGGATTATGCGCGTGCTGAAGTAGATACGGACTGGACTCGTGGATGAGCCGGTTGGTGTGCGCTGGCGTCTTAGCATCATGCTGATGGGTCATCTGGCTTCCTCCATGTCCATCCCTTGTGGCTTTTGCGCACGCTGCTTTTCACGTTGTGCATGTGGATGGGGCTACGGTCATTATCATGGCAGAAAGCCAAGAGATTGGCGAATTCAACATGCTCACCAGTTGGACTGATAAATCCACGGTAGAGCCTCTTGAAAGGCCATCTTCCAGTTACAAACGTCCACCCCTGATGACTGATCAACCTACCATGTGCGACAGCCACCATATGTGTCTTGTCTAAGCTATGTTCTCGACAAAACGCGGCAAGGTTGGTGATGGGCCCAACTGCATGGCCTTCAGGATCGACGAATCCTTCGTAGGTCTTGATATAGGCCCGCTTGCGAACACTGTTCCTGTGTGTCCAACCTTTGTAGGATTTTAGCTTGCTTCTCCCGTGCGAAAGTCTGATCATGGAAGCAAGAGCAAGATTGTTGACCCGACAGAATTTATTGAGGTTACAGAATCGAGCCATTCAACCCCTGCTTCAAAGTGGGAGATGAATGGCTCGCGCGCTTGACCGCCAGCTGCTCGCGCGACCATGCTGCAGCAGGACGGCGGCGCCAGAGCTGGTGGCCACCGCCATTGTCCACCGCCATTGTCCACCGCCATTGTCCACCGCCGTGGTGCAGGAGAGGAGGGGCAGGCTGCTCGTCTATGAGTACAAGCTGCGCCTCTCCCGCGCCCAAGCCGCGGCGATTGACGAAGCCATCCGCACCACCCAGTTCATCCGCAACAAAGCCGTGCGCCTGTGGATGGATGGGCGGAGTGTGAGCGCCAATGACCTGCAGGTCCTCTGCTCCCGCCTGGCGCACGACTACCCGTTCGCCGCTCGCCTCAACTCGCAAGCCCGCCAAGCCGCCGCCTCCCGCGCCTGGGCGGCCATCGAGCGCTTCTACACCAACTGCCGGGAAAGCGTCCCGGCAAGAAGGGGTATCCGCGCTTCCAGCGTGACTGCCGCTCGGTCGAGTACAAGCAGACCGGATGGCAGCTCGACTCTAGCGGCAAGCGCCTCACCCTCACCGACGGCTCAGGCATTGGGCGGGTGCAACTAATTGAGGCCTGGTCATAAATCAATACCGCCTCGGAGGTGAAGCCGAAGCGGCGAGTCTCATACGATGAAGTTGTCGAATCCCATCCATACGGAGACAACTTCATGGTATCCCAAATGCCGCTGCTGCTGCTCTTGCTCGCCTTGGTTGATGAACTGCCGCTGGCCCCGTCTGCCGTTCGCCGGGGCGGCCCTGTCAGTATTCGGAACGGCTGTTCTTGAAAGCGGTGGTGGTGATGGTCGTCCGTCATTTGCCCACGGTGCATGCCTTGGTGGCGGTGCTCGACCAGCCGGAGATGGCAGCGGTGCGAGCGGCCCTATGCGAGCACGGGCATCTGCCCACGCGGCGCACGTTCGAGCGGCGGCTCAAGGCCTTGCCGCAGAGCTTGCCCGAAGAGATTGCCCTGCTTGGCGAGCACCTGATGGCGCAGCTGGACCCGTGGGCGGAGGGCGGACGAGCCGCAGCAATCGACAGCACGGTGTTGCCCGCACGCGGGGGGGTCTGGCACAAGAAGCACCGGGAGTCAGGCATTGTACCGCATACGAGCATTGACACCGAGGCCCACTGGACCAAATCGGGCTGGCATGGCTGGGTCTATGGCTGGAAGTTGCATCTGGTCGTGACCGTCGGCGCGGTCTGGCTGCCCTTGGCCGCGACCCTCACACCCGCCAACCGGGCCGACAACGAGGAGGCGCCGACCTTGCTCGATGCCCTGCGGCAGGAGGAGGTCTTCATTCTGGGTGACAAGACGTACAACGACCCTGACCTGCGGACGCATTGCGCGCAGCATCACCGGACGCTGGTCGCGACCCTGCGCGGGGCTTATCCGCACACCGATGACGGGGTGGAGGTACGACGCCTCTTTCATCAATTGCGCTCCCATGCCATTGAGAACTTCAACGGGCAGTTCAAAGCCCTCTTTGACTGCTCGCGCTCTGTGCCGACCAAGGGCTTGCTCGCTACTCAGCGCTACGTCTTGGGCGCGGTGCTGGTCTACCAACTGGTCGTCTGGCACCGCTTCCGCTCCGGCGGGAGCCTGCGAGCCGACCTCAAACCCTTACTTCAAGCGGCCTGACCATTTATGACCAGGCCTCAACTAATTGGCTCACGGGAGCTCGCCACCTTCCCCGTCGAGCAAATCAAGCGCGTGTGGCTGCTGCGGCGAGCGGATGGCTACTACGCCCAGTTCGTCCTCCAGGTAGAGCGGCGCAGCGAGCATGTCCCCACAGGCGTGGCAGTGGGCATTGATGTCGGCATTGCCGCCTACCTCACCGACTCAAATGGCGCCTCCGGTGGCCAACCCGCGTTTCATCCGCTTGGCCGAGGCGCAGCTCAAGCGCTCTCAGCGCCGCCTGTCTCGGCGCAGTCTCCAGCACAAGAAAGGGAAGAAGCCGAAAAACAACCACGCGGCGCGTCAGCGGGCGCTCCATAACCAGTACCCACCCGCTCACCCGCGTCCAGAGGCTCACCTGGCTCCAGCGGCTCCGTCGGCCACGTCCTCTGGCGCACCGCGCCAGTCGGCCAACTGGGGCAAGGCGAAGCAGCGGGTGGGACGAGCGTACCTGCATCTCCAACGGCAGCGCGAGGACTTCGCCCGCAAACAGGCGAGCGCGCTCATCAGTTCTCACGACCTGATTACTCTGGAAGACCTGCAGGTACGCAACCTGGTGCGCAATCGCCGGTTGGCCAAGGCGATCTCCGACGTGGGCTGGTCGCGTCTGCGGCGCTGGGTGGAGTACTATGGCAGGCTCCACGAGGTCCCAGTGGTCGCGATTCCGCCCGCGTACACCACCCAGGACTGTAGCGGTGTCCTGCCCGACGGGTCGCCGTGCAGAACGCGCATCAGGAAGTCCCTCAGCATGCGGACGCATATCTGTCCACGCTGCGGGCTCATCTTGGACCGCGACCACAACGCGGCGGCAGTGATCCTGCAGCGTGGGTTGGAGCTGGCCAGGGCGGAGGGACGCTGGCCGCAGGATATGACGAGGGAGACGAGGGGTACCGTGGGGCACACGGGAACCGAAACGCTTGGGGACAGCCGGGCTCCTGCATGGGGGTGAGAGCCCCTCTGTTGCCCCGGCTGGCGAGTCCAGGAATCTCCCGGATTTATCCGGGCAGAGTGCCAATGATTGTTATCTCGTTGCCATTGGGATCAACGAAACCATGCCAAACCGCGGCAAAGGATTCACCGGGTGATCCAGCTGTATCAAAGATGTTGAAACCAATGCGTCGGTCAGCGCATCGTGTCTTGTCGATCCAGATTTGCTCGGCGCGTAACACATCGTCTACGCCAGTCAATTCCAACACGGAGACCCGGAACTGGCTTTCACCATATTTGTTCCAGGCGCGTTGCAAATAACCATTACTATGGTATTTACCACGAAGCGCTCGTCGATGGTTTTCCCATCGGCGGCGGAGACTTATAGCGCTTCCAACATAGATTTTGCCGTTTGCGAGACATGTAATCTGATATACCCTTGGAGAATGAGGTAGAGAATCGCTGGCTTCTGCTGTACGCACTCCACCGTCTTGATCGTTTATGGATTGCCTGTCCAGTTTGGCTCTTCTCTCGATTATCTGGATTAACGTCACCCGCTGCTTCTGGATAGTATGGCGCGACGCAGGGCATAGCGGCCAGCGAGCGGCGGGCTATTCGTCCGGCTCAGTTGACGAAACGCCGGTGTAGATCGTACACTAACAGAGTATTGCTAGATAGGGAGTGACAGGACTGCCGCCAGGCCGCTTTCCTGTACGCACAACGACCGTGTTCTCAGTTTGCCTCGCATGCAGGTCCACTGAAGCCCTTTTGCTCGGTGGACCTTCTTTTGTGCGCCGCGCCTTCCGTCGTGTGATGTGTGACACGTTCCGATTCCAGCAAACGCTAATGATAGCGCCCCGTGCCAGATGTGCACGGCAGGCGCATGAACGCAGGATAGGAACAGGACGTGTCAGGACAGATGACAGTGCAAGAACGCAACAGGCTACAGGCCAAAGACAAGAACAAAGAGAGTAACAAGGACTACAAACAGGAGAGCCGCCCGACGGACCGCCAGCCATGGCCGGAAGATACGCGGCCTTTCGCGCGGCTGGGCGCGCGACGGCGCACCGTAGACGCGCTGGAACGCATGGGCATCGTTGAGCCGACGCTGATTCAGGAGCGCGCGATTCCGCCGCTGCTCGCCGGGCGCGATGTCATCGGGCAGTCACGCACGGGATCGGGCAAGACGATTGCCTTCGGGCTGCCGCTTGTCGAGCGCGTTGATCCGCGAGTGCGCCAGTTGCAGGCGCTCGTGCTCGTGCCGACGCGCGAGCTGGCGGCGCAGGTCGCTGGCGTCATCGAGTCGCTGGACGGCGGACGTGGGCTGCGTGTCGCGCAGTTCATCGGCGGGCGCGCGCTGGTCCACAGAAGGCGGCGCTGGATAGAGGCGCGCAGATCGCGGTTGGCGCGCCGGGACGCGTGCTCGACCATCTGCGCCAGGGCAATCTGCGGCTGGATAGCCTCAAGGTTTGCGTGCTCGATGAGGCCGACCAGATGCTCGACGCAGGGCTTTGCGCCGGACGTGGAACGCATCCTCGCCGTGACGCCCGCGAACCGGCAGATGGCGCTCTTCACCGCGACACTGCCGGAGTGGACAACGCAAATCGCGGAGAAATATCTGAGCGATCCCGTCCGCGTGGACGCCGGCTCACCGGAAGGAACGGCGGCTCCGGCCATCGAGCAGATCATCTATCTCGTCCCGGAGGGGCGGCGGCTGGAGGCGCTTTGGCGCTGCTGGACCAGCGCAGGGACGCCGAGGGCAACACACTTATCTTCGCGCGCACGAAGCATGGCGTGATGCGCCTGCAACGGCAACTGATCGCGCGTGGCTACACGTTGGGCGCGCTACAGGGCAATATGAGCCAGAACGCGCGCGATCGCGCCATCGCCGAGTTCCGCTCCGGTCGAGTACCGGTGCTGCTGGCGACAAACGTCGCGGCGCGCGGGCTGGATGTGATGAGCATCGAGCAGGTCATCAACTACGAGTTGCCCGAATCGGCCGAACTCTTCACGCATCGCGTCGGGCGGACGGGGCGCATGGAGCAGGAGGGTGAGGCGATTACGCTGGTGACGCCGAGCGACCTGCCGCCCTGGAAGCGCATGCAGCGCGACCTCGGCGTAAACCTCCCAGCGCGCGCCTGGCCACAGGATGAGATGCCGCTGCCGCCCGCCGACCCCAACACGGCGCCAACACCCTCCCAGCCGTCGCAGCGTGGCGCCCGGCCCGAGCGCGCTGAGCGTCCGCGGACCGACTTCGCCGATGAGGGACGCGCGCTACGGCAGCCGCGCTCGTTCGGCGGCTCCCCGCGCGGCGAGCGCTCTCCCGCGCGCCGTCGCTTCGGCGGGCGTGGCAACCAGCGCCCACGCGGCGACCGCTGATCGTCAATCTCACGCTGAACCACACAATATGCATGAAGGCGCGAACCCACTGCGGTTCGCGCCTTTCTGTCATGTGATCGGCGGTCAATGATCCTGAACTGATGGCGGCAAAGTCCTGTGAGGTCTTGACTCACACGGCGTTTCCTCTACAGTAGGACATGTGCCTGGGCATCCGTCCGCACGCATCCGTTAGTTATCCGCCAATCCCGGTGACGGTCTCAAGGCTCCAGAGAGAAACCATGGCAACATTTGACTCACACAGTCAACTGGACGGGAAGCCAGGCGCTGGTCTTCGTGTTGTGCGCCCGCTCGACTCGGGGGCATTCCTTCGCAAAGTGCCGCAGGTGACGCTCATCTTCTGGGTCATCAAGATCCTCTCCACTGGGATGGGCGAGACGACCTCAGATTATCTGGTGCGCACGATTGATCCCGTCGTCGCGGTGCTTCTTGGCGGCGCCTGCTTCGCCGCCGCGCTGATCCTGCAACTTGTCGTGCGTCGCTATGTCCCCTGGATCTACTGGCTGGCCGTCGTGATGGTCGCTATCTTCGGCACGATGGTCGCCGACGTGCTTCATATCGTGTTTCATATCCCCTATGTCGTCTCGTCGGTGTTCTTTGCGGTCGCGCTCACCATCGTCTTTGTCGTCTGGTATCTGACCGAGAAAACGCTCTCCATCCACACGATCAACACGCGCCGCCGTGAGCTCTTTTACTGGGCCACGGTCATCACGACATTCGCGCTCGGCACCGCCGTGGGCGATATGACGGCGACGACGCTGGGGCTGGGCTACTTCGCCTCAGGAGTGCTGTTCGCCGTGTTGTTCGCGTTACCTGCTTTGGGCTACTGGCTCATCGGGCTGAACGAGATCTTTGCTTTCTGGTTTGCCTACATCATGACCCGCCCGCTCGGCGCTTCATTCGCCGACTGGCTTGGCAGACCAAAGGAGCTGGGTGGCGTCGGAGTCGGCACGGGAGTGGTTAGTCTGGCGCTCGCAGTGGTGATCGCCATCCTGGTCGGCTATCTGGCTGTCACACGGAATAGAGCGGCTGGCCAGTGAAGACGGTCTGCAGGGCAGCGAGGAGCGCCACGCCCTGCTTGCGCATCGAGGAGAGGTAGCTTCTGATGCGAGCGAACGCCTCGGAGCCGCTGTCCGCGCGGAAGGAGCCCGCAATTTTCTGCTGGACCTTGAGCATGCGCAGATCCTGCTCCGCCTGGTTGTTATCGAAGGGGATGGTGAAGTCGTCGAGGAAGGCGAGAACCTCCCGCTGCCCGAAGGCGAGCCGTTCGAGCAGATTGAGCGCCGGAGACTGCTTCACCCGTCCCCGCTGTTCCACACGTCGCGCTGGAGGAGGGTTGGCGGCGAGCCCGGTCGCCAGCAGGTCCTTGTAGCGGGTGAGCAAGGCGCTGCGTTCGGCATCACCCAGGCGGTCCTCCCCGCGCAGACGCGCTGCCTCAACAGCAGTCTTCATCTCCAGCAGTGCCCCTTTGAGGTCTTTGGCCACGCTTGGTCGTACGCAAAACTCATTTGGCATGCCATATCGCCAAATGATGAGCGCTGCACAGCGCTGGCGGCACGCCGTGTAGTGGCGATAGGGTTTCCAGCCGTCATGCACGCTCACGCCGGTGAAGCGCGGGAGGATGCCGATGGTGTCGGTGGCCTTGCTGCCGCGCTGGGCATGGATGGCGTAGTGCGTCAGTCGTGCAGTGCTCGCCACATGCGCCCAGGCGAGCCGGCCCGCTCGACGCACCCCCGTCTCGTCGCTGTGCAGCACCGGCGCGCTCCCCAAAGCCGCCTTGATCGCCACTTCCACAGGTCGCAGCGTCTCTGCTCCCTGCTGCACCCACCGCACGAGTGTGCCCAAGGAGACCGGCGCACCCACCAAATCGGCGAAGAGCTCGCGCACCCGCGCGTACGGGATGAGCTGCTGCTCGAGCAGATACACCGCCAGCGCACGCAGACGCAGCCCATACTGCGCCCGGCTCGGCGCCTCAGGCGGGAACGACCCCACACTCACCTGCTCGCAGCGCGGGCAGCGTACGTGCACCGCGCGATGCTCCCGTACCGCCAAGCGCACCGGGGGCACGTCACGCACCTGCCGGCGCTCGAAGAGGACGACGGACGCGGTCTCGTCCAAGGGCGTCTGACACTGCGCGCACACCGCCGGACGATGCTCCACCACCTCGTCGGGGGTCGCCACCAGATGGAGCGTCTCTCCGTGGTGTCCCAATTGTCCCCCGGCCTTCTTGCCACTCTTGCCACTCTTGCCACTCTTGCCACTCTTGCGCCGCTGGCTGCGCGGGCGTTTGCGTCCCAACGGATCGCGCGAGGGCGGTGTGCTGCTGTTGTGGCTGTCTTTGGCCAGCCGCGCCTCAAGCTCCTGAATCCGCCCCAGCAGCGCCTGCACCTGCGCCCCTAAGCCGGCGTTGTCCGCCCGCAGCGCGGCATTCTCGGCTTCCACTTCGGCGAGGCGGTCTTCTGCTCTGCTCATGTCACTAGGCTACACCCGCACCGCAAGTCCGCCAAAACAGTCCCTGATTGTCATCTTCACAGGCCCGCTTGGGGCGCTTATTTATGGGTTATTTGGGCCGGAGCGGTTGGCGGTCGCAGCAGAACAAAGACTGCGCTGGTTACTCAATGTTGGCCCACAGACCGCTGGTGTTCAGGCGGGGGCCTGGACAGTTCCCCTCCTCAAGGCGCGTCTGGAACGTGACGGATTTGAAGTTGATGAACCCACTCTTCTTCGTACACTTAGCCGCTTCGGATGGAATTAGCACGGATCCAGTCGCGAAGGTGGAAAGTGTTGTTGGCAAGGCTGAAGGCAATCTTACTCATTTATCCGTGGGAGCATCTGCGCGGCATGATCGTGCGCATGGGCGGCGTAGATCTCCAGCCAGTCATTCATCGTGTAGCGGCCCGACTCGCTGTGCGTCCCTTCGCGCACCCATTCGTCTTCACCGAGCGCGTCAAGTAGCTCGGCGGAGGCTACGCGCACGGCCCTAAAAACCTCCAGCGACGACGCGATGGGCCGGTCATAGTGTAATCGGCGCGCATATTCCGGCTCGTCGTACCCCTGGATGGCGGGATGATCTTCGGCCAGTAGCCGCCGTAGCCGGATATAGCTCATGGTCTCGCTGTCCGCCAGGTGGTGCGCGATCTCACGAGGCGTCCAGCCATCCGCCGGGCGCGCGTCAAGCTCTTCTTCCGTGAGCTGATCTAGCGCTTCCCGAACGGCGCGATAGCCGTCCTTATACTGCTCGATCAGGGCGCGACGGCGCGCAGCGTCCATGTCATTCCCTTTTGGCTAGAGGCGCTTGGCCTCGGCGGTCTTGCGCACGATCTCGACAAACTCCGGCTTGAGGCTGGCCCCGCCGACGAGCGAGCCGTCGATCTCCGGCAGCGCCGCGAAGTCCGCGACGTTCGCCGCCGTCACGCTGCCACCGTACTGCACGCGCACGCTCTTCCGCCGCATTCGTGCCCGTACATCTCGCCGAGCAGCGCGCGGATTAGCGTCGCGGCATCGAAGGCGTCCTGTGGCGTGGCGGCGCGCCCCGTGCCAATCGCCCAGACCGGCTCATAGGCCACCACCAGCTCGGCGAGACGCTCGGCGGGGAGGTTCGCCAGGCTGCCACGCACCTGCTCGGTCAAGACGCGCTCGGTGCGGTTAGCGTCGCGATCCTCCAGCCGCTCGCCGACGCAGACGATGGGCCGCAGGTTGTGCGCGAAGGCGGAGAGCGCCTTGCGGTTGACCAGCGTCGTCCGTCTCGCCGAAGTAGCCGCGCCGCTCGGAGTGGCCGAGAATCACATACTCGCACAGCCCCTGGAGCATCAGCGGCGAGATCTCGCCGGTGTAGGCGCCCTGCTCCTCGAAGTACATGTTCTGCGCGCCGAGCTTGATCGGTCGTGCCAGTGGTGAGCGTCTGCACGTAGGGAATAGAGATCGCCGGCGGGCAGATCACCTTCTCCACCGCGCCGATCGCCGTGAGATCGCCCAGGATACCACGCACGAACTCGCGCGCCTGATGCGGTCCATAGTTCATCTTCCAGTTGCCCGCCACGATGGGCGTCCGTGTCGCCATTGGAGCATCCTTTCACTCGGCGCGTTGTATCGTCAGACGGCCCCACGGTCGCGCAGCGCCGCGACGCCAGGCAACTCGCGTCCCTCCAGGAACTCGAGCGAGGCGCCGCCGCCCGTCGAGACGTGCGAGAGCTTGTCAGCCGCGCCGTCCGCCTCGACCGCCGCCGCCGAGTCGCCACCGCCGACAATCGTCGTCACGCCCAGGGAGGTCAGCTCCACCAGCAGACGGATCAGCGCGTCTTGTGCCCAGCGCAAAGGCGGGGAACTCCGCGACGCCGAGTGTGCCGTTCCAGATGACCGTTTTCGCGTCGACGAGCGCCTCGCCAAACGCCAGAATCGTCTGCGGGCCAACGTCCAGGATGCGCCAGCCCTCTGGAACGGCGTCCGGCGTCGTGATCGTGCCCTCGGCGTCGGCGGCGAACTTCTCACCGACCGCGACATCCACCGGCAGGATGAAAGCGTTTGCCTGCAGCCTCAGCCTTCGCCATCAGACGGCGCGCCTCCTCCAGCTTATCGTCCTCGACGAGCGAATCACCCATGAAGAGGCCGCGCGCCTTGAAGAAGGTGTTGGCCATCCCGCCGCCGATCAGGACCTTATCGGCAATGTCGATGAGATGGTCGAGCACGGCGATCTTGTCCGAGACCTTTGCCCCGCCGGAGATCGCCACGAATGGACGCTTCGGATGCTCCAGCGCGCCGCCGAGGAAGGTCAGCTCCTTCTCCATCAGGAAGCCGGCGACGGCGGGCAGGTCGTGCGCGACGCCCTCGGTGCTGGCGTGCGCGCGATGCGCCGTGCCGAAGGCGTCGTTGACGTAGACCTCGCCCAGCGCGGCCAGTTGCTTCGCGAAGCCGGGATCGTTCGCCTCTTCCTCGGGATGGAAGCGCAGGTTCTCCAGCAGCAGCACCTGGCCGGGCTGGAGCGCGTGCGCCATCGCCTCGACCTCCGGCCCAACGCAATCCGGCGCGAGCGGCACTGGCTTGCCAAGCAGTTCGCTCAGCCGCACGGCGATGGGCTTGCAGGCTGTATTTCGGGTCCACCTTGCCCTTGGGGCGGCCCAGGTGGCTCATCAGGATGACGGCAGCGCCCTGGTCGAGCAGGTACTGAATCGTCGGCAGCGAGGCGCGCATGCGCGTGTCGTCGGTGATCGCGCCGGTTCATCCAGCGGCGCATTGAAGTCCACCCGCACAAGCACGCGCTTGCCCCGCACGTCGATGTCGCGTACGGTGGCTTTGTCCATGCTAGAGTTTCTCCGCCGATGAACTTGGTGATGTCGGCGACGCGGCAGGAGTAGCCCCACTCGTTGTCGTACCACGCGACGATCTTCACCATCGTGCCGATGGCGATGGTGATCCAGCCCGCTCACGATGGTCGAGTGCGTGTCGCCCTTGAAGTCCATGGAGACCAGCGGCTCGTCGGTATAGTCCATGATGCCCTTCAGCGGCCCCTCGGCGGCCTCCTTGAAGGCGGCGTTGATCTCCTCGACGCTGGCCTCGCGAGCAGGTCCGCCATGAAGTCAACGACGGAGACAGTCGGCGTGGGCACACGGAGGACATGCCGTGAACTGCCCTTCAACTCGGGGATCACCAACCCAACCGCGCGGGCCGCGCCGGTAGTTGTGGGCACGATGTTCAAGCCTGCCGCGCGGGCGTCGCGCAGGTCTTTCGTCGCCACGTCCAGCAGGCGCTGGAGTTGGTGTAGGAGTGGATGGTGGTCAGCAGGCCCGTCTCGATGCCCCAGCGGTCGTTGAGTACCTTGGCGACCGGCGCCAGGCCGTTGGTCGTGCAGGAGGCGTTGGAGATGATGTGGTGCTTGGCCGGATCGTACTTGTCCTCGTTCACGCCGAGTACGATGGTGATGTCCTCGTTCTTGGCTGGCGCCGAGATGATGACCTTCTTCACGCGTGTCGTGCAGGTGCGCCTTCGCCTTGGTGGCGTCGGTGAAGAAGCCGGTGCTCTCGATGACGATCTGGGCGCCTTCCTCGGCCCAGGGAATCTCCGCGGGGTCCTTCTGTGCGAAGACGCGAATCTTCTTGCCGTTGATCGCGATGTCGTCGTTGTCCACGACCTCGACGGTTCCATCGAAGCGGCCGTAGGTGGAGTCGTAGCGGAAGAGGTGGGCGTTGGTCGCGCTATCGGTAATATCGTTGATCGCGACGACCTCGATGTCGTGAGGATGCCGATCCAGGATCGCCTTCAGGCTCTGCCGGCCGATGCGGCCAAATCCGTTGATGCCTACACGTGTCACCATAGCGTATGCGCCCTCCTCGGTGAAAATCTCTTGTCACGCCTGCGCGACCCCATTGTCGCGCGCACAGCGATCCGGGGACAGCGCGCGTCGCCTGCTGGTCTCCGGTCCACTGCGGATTGTATCACGCGACCGGCGTAGGGCGGCTTCCCAGAATATCGCGGTCTGCGTCAATAGGAATGCGGTCGTCGAGATTCCACTAAGCTTACACTTTAAGCCACAGCAAGGGGTCGTGCTGGGTGGAGTGGACAAGGAGAGGCTCGTGAGCCCATCCTTGTGGTATGAAGACGCCAGAACTGGAAGGGCTCCGAACCTTCCGCCATCAAGTGTACACCCGCTTCGGCTGCCGACGCGATGCGCTCTTCGAACTCCTCGATGCGCTGCTGACAGCGCCAAGCATCGAGACGCCGGCCCATCTGAGCCTGGCGCCGGGCTGCCAGCGCGGCTGGGGCAGCCTCTACGAGGCCCTCAACGCCGGTACCATGGACCTGGCGCACCTCGAAGCGCTGGTCGCCACCTATCCGCTGGCGAGCGAGACCACCTGGTACGCGGTCGACGCCAGCGTGTGGCCGCGCTGCGACGCGGAAACGAGCCCCGCACGCGGCTACTACCCGCATCCCTACCGGCACTCCCATGGTCAGCCGATCGTGGCCGGCTGGAACTATTCCTGGCTGGTCCAGGTACCGTTGCGCTGCTCCAGTTGGACGGCGCCGGTGCGGATGCGCCGCCTGCGGCGCGGGGGAAAACGCCAATCTGGTGGCGGTCGAGCAGATCCGCTCCTGGCTGCGCCAAGCGCCCTCGGCCGTTCCCGCGGCGACGCCCCTGCCCATCTTCAGCTTCGACGCGGGCTACGACTCCGTCCAGCTGAGCCTGGCCTTGGCCGACGCGCCGATCTGTCTGTTGGTGCGGTTGCGCGCCGGCCGCTGCTTCTATGCCGATCCGACCAGCCAGCGCCCCACAGGACGGCCGCGGCGACATGGGGCCAAGTTCGTCTGCGACGACGCAACGACCTGGCCGGAGCCGACCGACCAGTGGTCCACCGACGATCCCCAGTATGGGCATGTCCAGCTGCAGACTTGGAGCGGGCTCCATCCCATCCCGCAGCAGCACGCGGGCCGTGGCAGCCACGCGCAGCCACGCGCAGCCCGGCGCCCGCCGCTGGTACGCGGGACGCTGATCCGCCTGGAAGTGGACCATTTGCCTCGGCCCACCAAGGCGCCCCAGCCCCTCTGGTTCTGGTGGTGGGGACCGGTCCCACCCAAGCTGGCGCAGGTCTGGCTGGCCTATGTCGCCCGCTACTCGATTGAACATACCTTCCGTTTCTTCAAGCAGACACTAGCAGACACTCAAGTGGACGACGCCCAAATTGCGCCAGCCGGAGGCGGCCGATCGCTGGACCTGGCTGCTCATCCTGGCCTACGTCCAGCTGCGCTTGGCCCGTGACCACGTCGCGGACGTGCGCTTACCCTGGCAGCGGCCCTTGCCCCCCGAGCGCCGCACCCCCGCCCGGGTGCGCCGAGGCTTTTCGTCCCTGCTGGCACAGCTGGGGACGCCGGTGAACGCGCCAAAACCCTGCGGACGCTCCCCCGGGCGGCCCAAAGGCAAGCGCTCTCCGCCTGCTCCTCGCTTCCCAGCGGTCAAATTGACACCGTAAATAGGTCTGTGCCCACCGCCGACGCCGAGCAAGGATCTACACGTTGACAACCTTCCTGTTTGTCGACCACTTGCTGTTGGTTAAATTGCAAGCTTA
>CAVTFE010000038.1:0-101313 GCA_963733745.1 uncultured bacterium | reverse complement strand
GCGCACTTGTGATCACCGGGGCCGGGTCGGCGCGGGTCGAGGATGTCGAGGCGCCGGTGCCGGGGGCGGGGCAGGTCGTGGTCGACGTCCGCCGGGCCGGGATCTGCGGGACCGATGTCGAGCTGTTCACCGGGCAGCTGGCCTACTTCGCCCAGGGCAAGATCGGCTTCCCGATCCGCCCGGGGCACGAGTGGTGCGGGGTGGTGTCCGCGCTCGGCGACGGGGTGGATCCCGGCTGGCTGGGCGCCCGGGTGACCGGGGACACCATGCTCGGCTGCGGGCACTGCCCGCGCTGCGCGGCCGGGCGCGGGCATGTCTGCGCGGACCGCCGCGAGGTCGGCATCATGGACTGGCCGGGCGCGCTGGCCGAGAAGGTGCTGGTCCGCGCGTCCAGCCTGTACCGGCTGCCCGACGCGATCGACGACCGGGCCGGCGCCCTGGTCGAGCCGGGCGGCAACGGCTGGCGGGCCGCCTCCGCCGCCCAGGCCGGGCCGGGGAAGCGGATCCTGGTCTGCGGGCCGGGCACCATCGGGCTGCTGACCACGGCGTTCGCCACGGCGATGGGCGCCGAGGTGCACATCTGGGCGCTGGCCAGGGACCGGGAGGAACTGGCCGCGGGCTTCGGCGCCTCCGGCTACTGGACGGCCGACGACCCGCCGCCGGGGACCTACGACGCGGTTGTCGACTGCACCGACGACCACCAGATGCCCGCGGCCGCGCTGGCCCGGGCCGAGCCGGCCGGGCGGCTGGTCTGCATCGGCATCGCGGGCGTGCCGAGCCTGATCGACAGCCGGGACCTGGTCCTCGGCGACATGACCGCGGTGGGCATCCTCGGCGCGTCGGCCGGGCTCGCGCCCGCGATCGAGCACTACGCCGACGGCCGGGTGGACCCGTCGCGCATCGTCGAGGTGACGGTCGGCCTGGAAGACGCCGCCGAGGCGCTGGCCGGGAAGATCAGCACCGGGGCGGGCACGAAGATCCATCATCGACCCGTGCGGCTAGCAGCCGCTACTCACCAGCATGTATCAGGCCGCCGGCCACGGCCCTCCGTTTGGATACCTGATGAACGTGACGGCCCTCGGGGCGGAGGTCCGATATGCCTGTCCCCAGACATTCCATGGCACTGCCGAGCGTGCAGCTCGCGGCCGACGCAGGTTCCGGTGGCGTGACCGAACTGCGGGTGCACGGGGTGGGCGGGTCGCCGCCCGACGCGACCCTCGGCGACCTGGCGCCCGAGCAGGTGATGGGCGACGCCATCGCGGGTTTCTACCGGACCTCGGACCACACGGCCACCCAGCAGGACCGGGACGCGCGCCGGGACGTGGACCGGCACGTGGAGGTCTATTCGTGGGGCGGCCTGACCTCACGGAGCAAGGTCCGGGTGCTGTGGCTGGCGCTGCTGCCGTTCCTGTTCGCCAACCTGGCGGGCTGGATGTGCTCGGCCCGCACCCGCGATTCGGCCTGGCGGTTCCGGCTGCACCGGCTGGCCGCCGGGCTGTGCGCACTGGCGCTGACGTTGAACGCGGCCCTGATCGCCGTGATGATCAGCGCGGACGTCAACGCCTACCAGACGTCGCGGGCCGGCCTGGCCCTCAATCAGTGGTGGCTCGCCCCGCTGAACTGGCATTTCGTCGCCGGGCACGCGGCCCGCCAGG
Source organism: uncultured bacterium (assembly GCA_963733745.1). Lineage (GTDB taxonomy): Bacteria > Chloroflexota > Ktedonobacteria > Ktedonobacterales > JADMIN01 > DASWAC01. The sequence continues at coordinate 99,658 of CAVTFE010000038.1, read as the reverse complement.
TCACCATCGGGGTGCTGGTGGTGGTGCTGTTCGTGCTGGCACTGGTCGGGCTGGCCAGCCGGTCATGGCGCTACGAAGCGGTGCGGCCGCCGTACCGGGTGCCGGAAGGCACGGCCGGAAGGGCACGGCCAGGAAGGCCGCGGCGGACACGCTCGCCCAGGGACTGGCCGACCAGGAATTCTGGGACGGCGAGGGCACGGTCCGCGTGCTCACCTGGCTGCACGTCGCCGTGGTCGGCGGGTTCCTGGCGATCATGCTGGGTGTCACGGCCAGGGCGCTGGCTGGCGGATCACCGCACGTCGCCGTCCTGGGATGGACGGGGATAGCCCTCGGTACGGCCACGATCGCCCTCGCTGTGGCCTACGTCTGCCTGGACGCCCTCGACACGCCGTCCATGAGCACGCCCGACGCCGAGCCCGCCATGGGCGCATTCGCCGACAAGCTCCGCGGCCTGGTGGTGTTCTTGCTGGTCCCGGCGAGTGCCGGGCTGATCTGCTCGGGTTGCTTCGCATGGCTGCAGCCGGGGACGCCTTCCGTCTGGGCGGCGGACCTGCCGGGGATGGCTGGCGTGACCGGATGGACCGCGCTGGCCATCGCGGTGGCGGTGGCTATCGCGCTGATATCGGTGCTGCTCGGCCTGCGTCGCAGTGGCGGAACGATGGCCGGCGGGGCCTGGGTCACCTTGATGCTGGGGTTCGGCTCGCTGAACATCCTCTTGCTCGGCGCGGAAATCTGGGTGGCGCACCTGGTGGGCCCGGTGACCAGCGACGCGGCCGAGGCCCTGTCCGCCAAGCCCGGCCAGATCTACCTCTCGCACGTGATCACATCCGGGGTGCCGCTGCTGGTCTGGGCGGTGGTGCTAGCTGCCGGAGCGTTCGGGGCGGTCGAGGCCGTCCGCTGGCTGCGGGCAGCCAAGCTGCCAGCACAGATGGCCGGCGAGTACGAAGCGCAGGCCGCAGAGTTCAGGACCAGCTTGTCCGAGACTCCGCTGAACGTCTGGTACTGGTCCGGGCTGCCTCCGTTCCCGCCAACCGGGGACACGACCAAGGACCGGGGCGCTGGCGGGAAGTGGCAGAGGCAGATCGCCCGGGTGCAGTTCCTCGCGTGCGCGCCGCACGACGCCATCTGGCTGCTGTGGGTCATCATCGTCGGACAGCTGGTCATGGCCGTGTGCGTGTGGCAACTGGGTCTCCAAGCGCCGCCGCTCGTCCAGAACGTCGGCATTGCCCTGGCCGGCCTGGTGCTGCCCGCGCTGGCGGCGTTTCTGTACGCGGCGTGGAGTAACCCGGCCAAGCGGCGCACGATCGGGGTCTTGTGGGACGTCGGCACGTTCTGGCCCCGGTCCTACCACCCGCTGTGCCCGCCGTGCTACGCCGAACGGGCCGTGCCCGACCTGCAGCGCCGGATGTGGTGGCTGCACGACAACGGCGGCCGGGTCGTCCTGGTCACGCACAGCCAGGGGACGGTGCTCGGCGTCGCGGCGCTGGCCCAGACCGCGTGCCGTCCCGAGGGTGACCATCCGGCCCTGATCACGTTCGGCTCCCCGGTCTGCAAGCTCTACGGCTGGGCCTTCCCCGCCTACTTCGACCGCACCCTGCTCGAGCCACTGGCCCCGGGCCAGGCCGCGAGAGTCAGCGACTGGCGGAATTTCTTCTACCCGACCGATCCCATCGGCGGATCGGTGGCACCCGAGTTGTCCGCGCTGGGCGGCGACCCGGTGGACACCGAGTTCCCCGACCCGGCGCATTGCTACTACGTGTACGGCCAGCCGCCGCCCGCCTCCACGGGCCACTCCGGTTACTGGGCGGACCGCCGGGTCTGGGATGTGATCAACGGTGTCGCGGCTGGGCTTCCCGGCGGGCCGAACGACATCTCCCCCGAACGGGTCCAGCAGGAGATCGTGCACGGTCCCGAGGGACCGCTAGCGGTAGGACCGGACCGCGTCGGCGAGACGGTCGAGGTATCGGCGGCCGAAGAGGCCGGGCCCGTCGACGGCGACGACGGCCAGGTAGGCGTGTAGCCGCCATAGTTCCCGCCGCCCGGCGAAACCCCGGTCGACGGGGGCGATGTCCCGGTAGGCGCGAACACCTCGGCCGGTACCGGCCGGAAGTAGTCGACCAGGGCCAGGTCGGCCTCGGGGTGACCGAAGTACGGAGCGGGGTCGATCACCACCGCTCCCGCCGCGGTGCAGGATGCCGCAGGGGTGCGAGGCCCGGTCGTCCAGGCTGGTAAATCCCTGGACGGCCCAGCGGCGGCCCCGGTGCGCCGTCGCGGCGCGCTCGATCGCCGCCAGCACCGCCGGGCCGAGCAGCGGATGATCCGGCCCCACGGTCCGAGGGTAAGCGAGCGTCTCCAGTTTCCTTAGAGGAAGGGCCGCCGAGGTGGGTGTGCTGGAAGCTCAGGTCGTACTTCAGCAGGCGATACGACGTTTCTGCTTGACGCGTACCGTATTTCGGCTCGGTCTGCCCGGCGGCGAGCGCCTCGGCCACGAGGATGTCGATCGCGTCGCCGTTCTCGGCATGGACCATGATGAGCAGATCGTGCTTGGCGGCCTGCTGCATCGCGCGGAAGAGCGTCGCGTCGTCCACCATCAGCGCGCCCTTGTAGGCCATGAAGAGCTTGAGGCTGGCGACGCCATACTCCGGGCACTTGCTGATTTCCTTCATCACCGCGTCGGTCAGATCGGTGATCGCCAGGTGGAAGCCGTAGTCAATCACCGCCTTGCCGTTGGCGCGCCCGTGCCACTGATCCAGCGTCTCGCGCAGGCTCGCGCCCTTGGGCTGGATGGCGAAATCTACGTGCATCGTCGTCCCGCCAAACGCGGCGGCGCGATGCCCGGTGAAAAAGTCATCCGAGGCGACGGTGCCGCCGAAGGGCATATCCAGGTGAGTATGCACGTCAATGCCGCCGGGAATGACATACTTGCCACGCGCGTCAATCGTGCGGTCGGCGGTGAAGCCGCTGCCTATGCCCAGAATCTTCTCGTCCTCGATCAGTACGTCGGCCTCGTAGATGTCGCTGGCTGTGACAATCGTTCCACCCGTAATCAGCGTCCGCATTGTCGCCTCCCGTTCTGCTCAACCCTGCTTCGACCGTCTTTTCGCCGGTTTGTCGCCTTTCCCGCGTCGTTGTTGCCGTGTAACTCTGGCAAGATCTTCTCGCCGTACACGTCGAGCGTCGCCTCTTCGTCGCCGCTCATCAGGTAGATGTTGAACTGCGTGACGCCGAGATCGGCCAGTTCTCGCAGTCTGCGCAGGTGCTCCTCGACCGGACCGACGATACAGAAGCGATCCACGACCTCGTCCGAGACGAACTCCGCGTTGTCGCTGCCCACCTCGGCATGGTGGCGATAGTCGTAGCCCTCACGGTCGCGCACGTAGCCGGTCAGCTCCGGCGGCAACTCGGACGGGATCGTAGCGTGCGATCAGATCCATGACATGATTCGAGACGAGCGCCGGGAAACCAGCGCACATGCTCGCGCGCCACCGCCAGATCGTCGGAGACCCAGACCGGCGCCGCCGCCATGATCTCGATGCTCGATGGGTCGCGTCCCGCCTCGCGCGCGCCCTCATGCACAAAACCGATGCACCACTTGATCAGGTGCGGGTCGGCGAACTGGAGGATCACGCCGTCGGCGATGCGCCCCGCCAGCCGTAGCGCCTTCGGCCCGTAGCCCGCGATCCACGCTGGCAGCGTCGCCCGCGCGCCCAGGTGATTGGATCTGCTCGCCCTCGTACTCGACCGGTTCGCCTGCGGCCAGCGCGCAGATATCCTTCGTCGCCGCCTCAAGATCGGCCAGTGTCGTCGGGCGCTTGCCCAGCACGCGCCGCGAGCTATCGCCGCGCCCGATGCCCAGGATCCATGCGCCCGCCGGAGATCAGGTTGAGCGTCGCCAGCGCGCTCGCCGTGACGGTCGGGTCGCGCACGGCAGGATTGGTGACGCAGGCGCCCAGGCGCATGCGCTTTGTCCCCTGGCGCCATCAGTGTCAGCAGTGGATACGGCTCCAGCCAGAGCACGTGGGAGTCGAAGAGCCAGCCATAGGTGAAGCCGGCCGCCTCAGCCTGGCGTGTCAGCGCGACGACACGCTGCGGCGTCATATCCGGCTTGAGCGTGATTCCAAAGGTGAGCATAGACGACGCTCCTCCATGCGAGCGACAGGGAAACGAGTGATGCAGATAGCGTAGCCCTTAGCTCTCGACGAGCGGGGCGTACTGGTCGGGACGGCGGTCGCGATAGAACTGCCAGACCTCGCGCACCTCGCGGTTCTTGTCCAGATCGAGGTCGGCGACCAGCACCTCTTCCTCTTTGTCGCTCGCCTCGGCGACGATCTCGCCGCGCGCGTTGACGAAGTAGCTGGTGCCGTAGAAGTCGTCGTCACCCAGCGGCTCGACGCCGACGCGGTTGATCGTGCCGACCCAGTAGCCGTTGGCGATGGCGTGCGAGACCTGCTCGATCTTCCACAGGTGCTTCGAGAGGCCGCGCGAGGTCGCCGAGGGAATGTAGACGATCTCGGCGCCGTTCAGGCCGAGGCAGCGCGCGCCTTCGGGGAAGTGGCGGTCGTAGCAGATGTAGACGCCGATGCGCGCGTAGCGTGTCTGGAAGGTGGGATAGCCCAGATTGCCGGGACGGAAGTAGAACTTCTCCCAGAAGCCCTTGACCTGCGGGATATGCGTCTTGCGATACTTGCCGAGGTACGTCCCGTCGGCGTCGATCACGGCGGCGGTGTTGTAGTAGACGCCGGTCTGCTCCATCTCGTAGAGCGGCACGACGAGGACCATCTCATGCTTCTTCGCCAGTTCACTCATGCGCTTGACGGTCGGACCGTCGGGAACTGGCTCGGCGAAGCTAGTAGTATTTCGGGTCCTGCACCTGGCAGAAGTAGGGGCCGGTGGCTAGTTCCTGCAGGCAGGTAATCTGCGCGCCCTGCTTCGGCCGCCTGCTCGATCAGAGCGATCTGCCGCTCGACATTCTCCTCCATGCTCATGCTGCCGTAGGTCTGAATCAACGCGCTGCGAACGGTGCTCATACGCTACTCCTCATCTGCTGCTTATCTGCCTGACAACAATACGCCCAGATCAAGCGACTATCAGTTTTCGGGAAGCTCCGAAAAGGTATGCGAGAGGACGTGATAGCGGATGTCATAGGTCGTCGCGCTCGTTGGTAACTTCCCGCAGGTGATTTTTGGGAAGAAGGAGTACGAACGACCACTGGCGCCTCCAACGCTCAGAAGGGGTTGGCGCGAAGAAGCGGTACGGACGTTATAGGCGATGTTAGGCCGCTCGTCAAGCGCGATACAGGTAAGAGGCGAGATTGCGCGCACAAGCGAGAGGCGCCACAATAAGAGCCATCTCAAGTAGACCCTCACCCCTCAAGGAAAGCCAGGATGCGCGATGAATTCGATAGTTGAAGCTGTCTATGAGCATGCTCAGCGCGATCCCGAGCGCCTGGCGATTCTCTTCGAGGGCGAGACAATCAGCTATGGGGCGCTGTGGGCAGACATCGAGCGATTTGCGCGTGGGCTACGCTCTTGGGGCGCACGGCCAGGCGACCGCGTCGCGCTCTTCCTGGAGAATTGCCCAGAGTTCGTCGTCGCCTATCTCGGCGCGCATCTCGCGGGATGTATCGCCGTGCTGGTGAACACGCAATATCGCCAGGTGGAGTTGAGCCATATCCTCAATGACGCGGGCGTGCGTCTCTGCGTGACCTCCTCTACGGGCGCTGAGGAACTGGCGACGATCAGCGCGCCGAGTCTCGAGGCGCTCATTCTCGTTGGTAATGTAGCCGCCAAAGGAAACGCAGATATTCAGCAAACGCCAGAGCGTATTGGCTTCGAGGAGTGGCTCACTCGCGACACGCGCGACGCGGAGATTGCCGCGCTCTTCACAATGCCAGAGCCTGATGCCCCAGCCGTGCTGGGCTACACCTCCGGCACGACCGGACGCGCGAAGGGCGCGCTGCTCCTCCAGCGCAACTTGCTCGCCAATATACAGGCCATCACCCAGGCGTGGCGCTGGACAGCGGATGATCGTCTGCTGCTGACCCTGCCACTCTTCCATGCGCACGGTCTGATGGTTGGCATGCACGGCACGCTCCTCGCTGGCGCGAGCGTGGTTCTGCGCCGCAAGTTCGACGCCGTCGATGTGCTCACCACCATCAACGCCGACCCGGCGGTCACCATGTTCTTCGGTGTGCCGACAATGTACGGGCGGCTGCTGGCCGAGGCCGAACGTCTAAATGAGCCACCGCGCCATCTGCGCCTCTACGTCTCCGGCTCCGCGCCGCTCGGCCCGCAGGTCTTCGCCGAATTCGAGCGCGTCTTCGGCCAGCGCATTCTCGAGCGCTATGGCATGACCGAGACGATCATGAACATGACCAATCCGTACAACGGCGAGCGGCGTCCCGGCACGGTCGGAGCGCCCTACCCAGGGCAGGAGGCGCGGGTCGTCGGCGTCGCGGACCGCGAGCCGCTGCCAGATGGCGAGATCGGCGAGATCGAGGTGCGCGGGCCGCACGTCTTCGCAGGCTACTGGAACCGGCTCGACGCTACCACCGAGGCGTTCAGCGCTGATGGCTGGTTCAAGACCGGCGATCTCGGCTGGCGCAGCGCTGATGGGTACTTCACGATCACTGGGCGCGCGCGCGAGCTCATTATCAGCGGCGGATACAACATCTACCCGCGCGAGGTCGAGGACGTCCTGGCCGACTATCCCGCTGTCGCGGAGGTCGCGGTGCTCGGTGCGCCGGACGCAGACCTGGGCGAGCAGGTCGTGGCGGTCATCGTCCCAAAAGTTGGGCAGACCCCCGACGCCGACGAGCATCATCGCCTTCTGCCGCGAACGGCTGGCGAGCTACAAGAAGCCCCGCCGAGTCATTTTCGCGGATTCCCTCCCACGCAACGCGCTAGGTAAGGTGCAGAAGCACCTATTGGCCGAGCGCATCAAGAACGAGTGAGGCCCACCTGACACTCCGCTGGGGCCGAGGCCCCACGGGTTCTCAGGCTACGCACAGCCCAACGGCTCACGTTGACGCCTGAAGGCGGTATCCCCGCCTACTGCCTCTCTTGGCCCAGCCGCAAGATGTTCAGCGCGGCATTGTGGTCCCGGTGCAGGCTGGTTCCACACTCCGGGCACGCATGCCAGCGCACGGACAAGCCTTTGGCGACCACCACGCCACAGCCCGAACAGGCTTGGCTGGTGAACGCGGGATTCACCGCACCCACTCGCTTCCCGGCGCTTGCAGCCTTGAAAGCAAGGATGGTCAGAAACGCCGCCCAGCCCGCATCACTGATGCTCTTGGCGAGGTGATGGTTCTGGACCATATTGGCGACCCGCAGGTCCTCGTAGTAGATCACGTCGTACGCTTGGACGAGCTTGTGGGCTTGCTGGTGGTGAAAGTCGCGTCGCTGGCGGGCGATGTGCTGGTGCGCTTTGGCCAACAGCGCGACGGCTTTGCGCCGACGATGGCTGCCCTTCTTACGCCGGGAGACGCGTCGCTGGCAGCGGCGGAGATAGGCTTCCGCCTTGCGGTAGTAGCTGGGAGTGAAGAGCTGTTCGCCGTTGGCGAGCGTCGCGAAGGACTCCAGTCCCAGGTCGATCGCCGTCTCCTGTCCGGTGGATGGGAGGGGATGAACAGGCGCCTCCGCACAGGAGATCGCCACATACCACCCATCTGCCTCTTTGGCGATCGTCACGGTCTTGGGCGTGCCCTCAAGCGGGCGGCTCCAGTGAACGCTGATCCGCCCGATCTTGGACAGAATGAGCACACCATTGTCCACTCGCGCGCCGTTGCCGTACTCCTTAAACGTGATGGAGTGGAAGCGGTTCCTGCCCTTGAAGCGCGGGAAGCCCGCCTTCTCACCCCGCTGGACCCGGCGGAAGAACGCCTGATAGGTCTTGTCGAGCCGCGCCAACACATCTTGCAGTACATGGCTGTGGATCGCCTCATACTCCGGGAACGCGGCGCGGATAGCCTTCAACTCGACTTCCTGCTCATAGCGTGAGACAGAGATGTGACGCCGTTGCCAGGCGGCGATGCGCTGTTCCAAGGCGGCGTTGTACAGGTCACGGCAGCGCCAGAGGATATCCTCCAACGCCCGCTCCTGAGCCGGAGTGGGACGCAGCTTCTCCTTGTAGGTTTTGTGTAGTGTGTGGATAGCCTGCTGGTCCATACGCCTCTATTCTGCCTGATCGGCGCAAAAGTGGTACGGGCGAAAGCCGCCTGAGGAAGCCCGCCTCACTACTGGGCCGAAAGCCCCATAGCTTGCGGCGGGCCATTTCTTGTCAGTCGATGTTCACTCTGGCTGATCCTCGCCCAGCGCCAGCGCGACAGCATTCGCAAGCGGCTGCGCCTTGTCAGTCTCCATCGCCGTGTCAAACGCAGCGGCGTCCACATGCGCCCGCGCTGCTGTGATCTGCGCCTCCACGTCCACGCCGCCGGTGATGTAGTACGCCGCGCCAGAGGCGAGTGTCTTGCGTGCGACGCCAAAGAGCCGCCCTGCACGCTCTGCGTCTCCCTCCACTGCCGCGACACCAGCCAGACCACCTAGCGCCAGTGCCATGCCCGGACGGTTCCCCAACTCGCGCCAGAGCCGCAGCGCCTCCGCCGTCTGCGAGCGAGCCACTTCCAAGTTCCCCTGCTGGAGTGTCAACAGCCGCCGCGCTGGTTAGCGCGCGGGCCAGATCCCACTTATCGCCAAGCACGCGTGCGAGTTGCGCGCTCTCCTCGTATAGGGCGCCCCTGCCGCCGACAGGTCACCCTCAGTCCAGACGAGCAGCGCCAGCGATTGCAGCACCGTCGCGCGACCCCAGATGTCGCCCTGCTCCTGGTAGAGCGCCAGGCTTTCCTCATAGAGCGTATGCGCCCGCGCCAGGTCGCCAGTGAGCATAACGCCATCACCAAGGCCAGAGACCGCCAGCGCCAGCCCCCAGTGGTCGCCTACCTCACGGAAGAGTTTGACGCTCTCCTCCAGCGCCGGCAGCACCTCTGGACCACCACGCTGCCCGACGATCGCGCCAGAGAGGTGTAGCCCGTAGGCCAGGCTACGCTGGTCACCCAATTCGCGGTAGATCGCCACGCTCTGCTCGTCCGGCTCTTGCGCGCCGACAAAGTCGCCCTGCGCGAACGCCAGTCCCGCCGCCCAGTGCAGCGCCCGCGCCCGCTCTGCTGTCCGCTCGGCAGAATCGGTTGCGGCAAGCGCGCGCCCCACCCATGAGCGTCCATCCGTGATATAGCCACGCACGAACCAGAACCAGCCCAGCGCGCCCGCCAGCCGCAGACACCACTCTGGGCGGTTCGCCAGCGTCCATTCGAGCGCTGCGACGAAGTTCCAGTAGTCGGCGCCAAGTCGACGCGATCCATTGCCAACGCTCCGCGCTCGTAAGATGTGGCGCGGCCTGTTCGGCGAAATTCAGGAAGAACTCGGCGTGGCGCTCGCGTAGCGTCGGCTCCTCGCCACTCTCTTTGAGTCGCTCCTGCGCGAACTCGCGAATGATCTGCAGCGACCGGAAGCGCGGCTCTCCGCCAGGACCCTCCTCCTGGTTCACCAGACTGACCTCGACCAGCGTCTCCATCCCTGCCAGCGTATCCAGATCACCCTCGATGTTGGCGATCGCCTCGGCGGCCTCCAGCGTCCGGCCGCCTGACGTGACCGCGATGCGCCAGAAGAGCTTTTTCTCGCTCTCGGCGAGCTGGTCGTAGCTCCAGGCGATGGCGTCCTGCATCGTCTGTTGGCGCGCCGGAAGATCACGCGCGCCGCCGGTCAGCAGTGGCAAGCTGCGCTCCAGACGGCTGAGCAATGCGGCGGGTGGCAAGACTTTAATCCGCGCGGCGGCCAGCTCGATAGCTAGAGGCAAGCCATCCAGACGCGCGCAGATCTGCGCGACAGCCTTCGCATTGGCGCGAGTAAGCGCAAATGCCGGCTTGACCTCGCGCGCTCGTCGCACGAAGAGATCCACCGCCGGATAGGCGGCGAGGTCCTCCAGTGGAAGATTCGCGTTCGGATCAGGCGCGCCCAGCGTCGTCACTGGCAGTTCCTGCTCGCCGCGAAGCCGCAGCGCTCTCCGGCTGGTGACCAGCAATGTCAGTTGCGGGCACGTGGCCAGCAGTTCCGCCAAGATAGGCGCAGCGTCCACCACCTGCTCGAAGTTGTCGAGCAACAGCAGCGTGCGCTTGCCGCGCAGGAAGTCCTGCAGCGCCGCCAGCGCCCCGCCGCCGATTCGCGCGCGTCCACCGCCTTGACGAGCGCCGAGGCCACCTGATCGGCGGCGGTCAGGTTCGCCAGTTGGACGAAATAGACGCCGTCAGGGAACTGCTCCTCCATCTCGGCCGCGACGTGCAGTGCGAGACGTGTTTTGCCCGCGCCGCCCGGCCCGTGAGCGTCACCAGCCCCACGGTGTCCTGTGTGAGCAAATCGCGCAACTCGGCGGATTCGCGCTCACGATCCACCATCACGCTGCGTTCTGCGGGCAACTGTGGACGGCGTGGCGGCGCCGGAACCTCTGAGTCTGAGCCGTCTGCGCCTGTTGCGCGCGCTCAAATCGTTCAGTCAGCAGCAGCGCGAGATCGTTTTCGATCAACTCGCCCACTCTTCTGGCGTCGAAAAGCGCTGGTAGGCGGCGCAGTCGTCGTCGCGGATGCGATCCAGCAACGTTTCTAGCCGGGGCTCGCGGTCCGGCGCAGGAGCCTTGATGTAGATAAGCTTTGGCTTTGTTCCACTGAGTAGATACTCATCCTCCAGCCCCGAGACCTCCATATTCGGCGCGACCCAGCCGTAGCGCTCCCAGTACAGCCCGACGAAGATGTCGCTCTGCGCCAGATACGCGCGGTAGAGGTCTTGTGGCGGATGTGGACGCGCGCCAAGCTCGAAGAGGACCGGCGAGAGCCGCAGTCGCGCGACAGCCTGACGAGCAACAGCGCGTTCGGGCGCCATTTCCTGGAGTGTCGAACTGACGAAGACGCGCACACGTTGGTCCGGCGTGCGAATGGGCATAGGCGCTGCGGCTGATTCATGGCGATCCTCGCTCATACCAGACCTCCTCCGCATCGCGTTCCGTGTCGAAAGATGCGGCGACAAGACACAGCGACTTGATATCCTATGGTAATGGGCCGCTTGACGAGACACTTTTGCCCAATAGCATGCGCCATGCCACATCTGCAGCGCAAGACTCTTATTGCGGTTATGAACTCGCCGGATGGCCTATTATCGCGTGGATGTGGGCGAAAACACAGCAGTTTTGGCCTCGATCTTGCCCTCTTCTCACCATTGCAGTGCGATTCTCGACGGCCCTCGTGACAGGTTCATAACACCCTCTTAACCCTATCCTCAGCGGCGAGTAGTGACGCTATTTGATCTGCCCGCGCATGTACTCGATCACCTTGCGGTCGAGGCGTTGATCGTTCGAGTCATGCGGCAGCCGCTCCTCTAGGTTCTCGCGGCCACCGTAGCGCTCTAGCGCCTGGAACGTCGCATCGTCGAAGATCCCCGTGACCGGACCAGTATAGTCGCCGGAGCGCGTCAGCAGCTGCTGCAACTCCGTCGCAAGCGCCGCATCGATAGGCAGCAGATCTCCGGGGAGTGGCTTGAGAAGAGCAGCTCGTAATAATCCAGCAGGCGCGCCAGTTCCGCGATGGGCTGTGGATGCTCGTCTACACGCAGGTCGATCATGCGGTCGTTGAAGCCGCCATATCCGCCTGTCTCACGCACGACGAGCAGCGCGGCGGACTGCTGGCCGCGACTATCCCCTCCCGCGCGCTGCCCCGCCGCCAGCGCCTCCACGAGCCGGTGCGCCAGACTCCCCTGCGCCTGCTGAAAAGTCTCGGCGAGCGCGCGCACGGTATCCTCGCCGACGAGGATATTGCCCTGCGCGGCGAAGTTTGGTCCCGTCATCCCACCCGCCCAGGGAAAGCAGTTCGGGCCAGTAAAAGTCGCTGAGCGCCCCTGCGCGTCCACGATGCCCACCTGACGCTGCTCAGGGCGATCATCCGCGCCAGTCAATGCGGCGATTGCCTCCTCAGGCGATTTCCCCGCCGCCAGCAGGTCGAGGCCGCGCGGGCCAAAGCTCGTGTTCGCCCAGGATTGTGTCGCCACCGCGCCGACACCGGCTTTGGCGAACGGCACGACCGCGCCGACCGCGAGGAACTTCGACTGCACCGCGACGCCGTGGTCGCCTGTCTGCGGATCGAACCCGACGATGGAGAAAGTGGCGACGCTCGTTCGTTGCGGATCGTGGGCATGGTCGAGGGCTCCTTTGCCGGACTAGGCGACGGGATGGCGCTTGAAGAAGTCACGGATAGCGGGCAAGACGATCTCGGGCTGCTCCACGTGCGTCATGTGTCCGGCGTTGGGGACGATCAGCAACTCCGCGCCGGGAATGCCTGCCGCCATCTCGCGGGCGGCTCGCGGCGTGCAGGTGCGGTCGTACTCGCCGGTCATCACGAGCGTCGGCTTGGTGATAGCTGCCAACTGGTCTTCGTACTCGATGGGGTATTCATTTGCGCTCACACAGTTTACTGTCAAGCTGCCAAGACTTGTCTGGCCCGCCGACATCTTGAAGAGTTCAGACACGCTACGAGCCAGTGCGAGCACGTGAGGCGCTCTCATCGCGCTCGTCCTCTTCGGCGTAGCCATGCGCCTTTGCCCAGGTGAGTAGCGCTTCATCAAACATATCTTGCAGACTGAGGTCGTGCTGCACACCATAGATTTTGAGCCATTTGTGTAGTGGCTCTGCCATACTGATCGTCGTCTTGACGACAGGTCCGCGTACTGACGGCATGACATCTTTCCTTACCTACAGATATCCGTATTGCGCCCATTGTACCATTGATTTCCCGTTGCCAAGGCAGCTCGTTTGTGCGCTCAATCTTGGTAGCCTTGCGCAGTGGAGTGTGATCAACGCGAAAGGGTGGGCTCATGGATGCGGTCATTGATGGAGCGCGAATATTCTACAAGTCGATCGGGGCGGAGACGAACTATTCGCTGATCCTCTTACATGGTGGGCCGGGCTTCGACCATACTGAGCTCCATCCATGGATGGATTCCCTCAGTGACACTTTTCGCCTGATCTATGTGGACGAGCGCGGCCAAGGACGGTCGGACCGCGTTGACCCAAGTACTCTGTCGCTGCGCCGCTTCGCTGAAGATGTCACGAAACTTGCCGGGGCGATTGGCCTGAAGCACTACGCGTTACTGGGTCATTCGTTTGGGGCGTTCATCACTCTTGCTCATGCGGTTGAGTTCGGGGACGCGTCACACTACATCATCTCTGGTGGGACGGCCAGCTTCACCAAGACCTCGTCGGAGATTCAGGCGAACCTCGCCACCTTCCAGCCGGTTGAGTTGCGCCAGCAGGTGACGGAATCCTGGGCGCTAGAGCCGGAGGCGAAGACAGCGGAAGACGCGGATCGCCTGTGGAAAATGCAGGCCCCGTTTCACTTTATGACAAGTGAAAGCGATGCGTACCGCCGCTTTATGGCTGCGTCAGATCAAACCGTCTATGCGCCAGAGGTTCTTGCCTATTTTTCGTCGCTGGATTATCCGATTGAGTTTGAGGACCAACTGGGATCCATCAGGCGTCCAACACTTGTCATGACCGGTGAACATGATCGAACGTGCACGCCTCGGGCTTCTCGCGAGATGGCGGCAGGTATTGCAGGCAGCGAACTGCTGATCGTTCCCAACGCTGGCCATATGACACACGTGGAGCAGCCCGTGATTGTGTTCAACGCCATCCGAGAATTCTTTGCGCAGTACCCTGTTGCTGCCGGCTAAGTGTCGCGGGTGTAGTCTAATTGCTCAGCTTTTTGTTCACCATCGCTGGATTCCGTCGACAGCGTACCCGTTGCTGCCGAGCGCGGTGAAGCTACTGTATGCTTCCTATTGCCAAACCACCATGCCATATTTGCCTCTTTATGTACAGAGGTTATGGGGAAACGATCTGTCTCAGTTTTTTCAGGTGCTCGCGAACATTCTCCTGACTCATGTCTCCAAGCATATGACACTCACTCTACCACGGAATGGTGCTAGGCGAACTTGATGAATTGCGCTGTCTCACAAACCATCTGCCAACGCCTGGGGCAGTAGATACCTGTGGAGCTCTCAGAGAGCGCACGTGAGTTGGAGCGCTTGCGACGTGAACGTGTACTGGCGTGCGTGATCCCGCTGGATCCTCGCTCACCGTTTGCGCGCACCAGTGGTGAAGCTGGCGCTAGTGGACAAGATCGCTACGTCAGTTATGTGCTGGCGCAGACGATCTGCGCCCATATGCGGAGATGACACTCAACCAAGTCTTGGCGAGCTGATGGCGCAGATGGGTCGGCGCTATCCCTACTGTGGTCTGGCCACCAAGAGTGTGACCGTTCCAGTAGGGAAAAAATTGTGGTGGTGGGCTCCGTTTGAGAAGACCTTCCGCCTCGGTGTACGTGGCTATAGCGACCCTGGTGTGATCAATCGAGGTCGCGCACAGCGCATAGAACCCGGCGTAGGCGTCCTGAAACGCCTTGCTCTCGGAGTGCTCCTTGCCGATGAGCTGCTTGAGGCCCGTGGCGAGCTCGGGGATACGCTCGCGGAACTCGGCTACGGCCTGGTGAAAGTCCTCTATAACTGGTTCGCTGTGCCGGAAGAAGGTCGTGAGCAGATCTGCCAACGCCTTAGGTTGCGCGAGGTGGGCCTTTCGAGAACAGGTTTCCTGTCCTGATAGAGAACGGCCCGACGAGTGTCTTCGAAGATGGTATTGACGGTAGGGTAGCCAGCCGCAGTTTTTTTACGGATCTCGCTGTTGAGATCGTCCTTGGTGTCTTTCGCCTCCCAGTACCCGCGTGGCAGAGGAATCCGTCGGCGGAGTGTCCCATATTCGCGCATACCGTCGGGAAGAGTCTGCTCCGGGATTAACGTCCAGCCAACCGTTGGCGCGAGACCTGCCAACACGTTTTGAAATGCGGTCTTCACCGCCAGCTCGTGCGTCACTCCTTGCGCCTGGTACTGTGCGAGTTCTTCATAATAGTGCTTGATCGGCGCAGCGGTGGGTGAGATGACAAGCATCGCTGTTCCCCTTCATTGTCCAACCAGAAACTCACAGCATGCGAGTAGTATAGACTACGGCTCAAGCCATACCAGAATCTCGTGATTGAATTGCGAACCAATAGCGCTTGGCTGTGTCCAGGGAGACCTAGCCGTTCTGGTTCAGCTGGAACAGGAAATAGGCAGCAACGGCAAAAAGCAGGAGTGCTAAGAGGACGTTGATAAGCTCCTCTCTTTGAGGTCGGTTCTTGCTTTGTCTGTAGCAAGGTGAGAAAGATACGCAGCCAAATTGAGCACCGCCTGCTGTGGGTCCGCAGCATCAAAAGAAATGTACTCGCGATCTGGTAACATGCCCAATGCGCGCGCGGGAACGCCCTTTTCCAGGAGAGGAATGATGAGTTTACCTTTCGCCTCAGCGTAGGCAATCTCCTGCTGCACGTAGGGAGAGGTATATCCGTTTTGGGTGAGAAACGCGATTAAGATGTCACTACGGGTGATGGCTCCCTTGATTTTGGGGGCGATATCGTGTCCCGGCTGCGCATCATTCTCATAGGCGTACGCCTGGATCCCCATGGATTTGACATAGGCCACGATTTGCAGCACCCACTCAGCGTCCTCATTGTTATGACTGAAAAAGACTTTTAGAGGCATCTCGTCCCTCCATCTCCAACGTTGCTCCGGCTTAAAGAGATACCAAAACGTTCAGACGAGCGAACTATAACCCCGCGCGGCGGCAATAGTACAGGAATAGGCTTTGTACCCGCCAGAATGCGCTAGGACGCGCCAAACAGGACGAGTGAGCATCGAGGTGTCGCCTCCGAATTTCATGTAAGAGGCAGGAGCGGAACGACGCTGCCTCAAGTTGGGGGCGAAGTTGGGGTTTTCCGCGTAGCCAACTGTGTTCGCGCATGCGACGCTATGAGAACCAACTGAACCATCTCTCACCTGTCTGAAATCACGCATGCGCTCGCATGTGCCAGAACAGAAAAAGGCGCATACGCGGGGGCAGGGGAGAAGATTCTTGCCGGAGGCATCTTGTGGAGAGCGCACCCGAAGGACGAACATTTGAGCGACGCCTAGCGGGCAACCATGAATTGCATCCTGGCGCGCCGCATGCGCGTCTGATGGCCCTGGATCAAGTCATCTGCTGGCTCTGCCCTCGACCACGAACTGCGGAAGAGCTGATTACTCTGAGTACGCTGGCAGATGGACACGAGCGTCAGACTCCTCCACATCACACACACCAGGAGGCCTCCACAAGGGCCCGAAATGAGAGTGAGTAGCGTCAGCTGGCTGCTTCATCGTGCGATAGATTGCAGAAATTACATATTTCTGTACTGAAATATTCATGTACTTGCGTACACAATGATATACTTCTGTACCGGGAAGAGTCACGTCAGTGTGCGCATGATGTTTCTCAACCAGAAAGGAGCGCAGGCATGAGCAACCATGCCCACCAACCTAGAACTGGACTCGATAGTGCAGCGGCGAAGCAGTGCCGCGAGACACTGGCAGTGATTTACTGCCGCGTCTCGGACCCCCACCAGGCTGGTGAGGATAAGGTCAGCCTGCACGAGCAAGAGCGAGAGGGTCGTGACTACTGCCAGCGCAAGGCCTATGGCGTTCTGAGGGTGTATGTCGACCCTGGACGTAAAGGCGACGTGCTTGAGCGGCCTGAACTCTTACGGCTCCTCAAAGATATGCGCAGGGGGGAATTCGATGTCATCGTCGCTCATAAGATCGACCGCTTTTCGCGCGACCCCGAGATCCAGGCGTTCGTCAAGGTGCAAGGCAAGCTCCACGATGTGCGCCTCGAATTCGTGCAGACGGCGGACGTCAAAGATGAGCGTGAGCGCCGGGTGATGGAGACCATCTATGGGTTGAAGTCCTGGTTGGAGTTAGATGACATTCGGTCGCGCACACAGATGGGGCGCAGGGGACGCGCTACCAAAGGCCGCTTGATGACCGCCAGCTTTCCCATGTACGGCTACCTGTGGGCCGACCCGCAAAAGGGGCAGCGAACGCGCTACACGCGTGACCCTGAGACAGACTGGGTGGTTGAGCGCATCGTCCGTGAGGTGGCGTGCGGCAGGCCCGTCAGGCGCATCATCATGGATCTCAACCAGGACGGCATACCCAGCCCGGCCGAGGTCTTACGCCGGCGCGGACAACTCTCCGATAAACAAATCGCGCGCGCCCACTTCCGCTGGACGCGCTACACCGTCGCGCGCATCATCAACACCTCCACCTACGCTGGCGAGCACGTCCTCTACCGCAGCCAGACGACCTATGTGGCGAGGCCAGATCCCCACACCGGCGAGTCGCGGCAGGTGCGTGTTACTCGTGAGCGCCAGCCAGGCGAAGAAGGGTACAAGGTGATCGCGGTCGAGGCGATTGTCGACAAAGCTGTGCTCACTGCGGCGCAGGCGCGTCTCCAACAGAATCGAGTAGACGCGAGCCGCAGCAAGCAAGAGCCGACTGATGCTCTGCTGCGCGCGGGTCACGTGATCTGTGGTCATTGTCAGACGCCGATGATCGTAGCGCGCCGTCATGATCATCCACAGCAGACGCGCTATGTCTGCCGGCTCCGCCATACGATGGCTTTCGTAACGGGCGTCAAGTGTCCGGTGAAGTACAACTCGATGCGCGTCGATGTGCTCGATCCGCTCGTCTGGGCCGAAGTGACCGCGCTGTGCACCAGACCTGAGGTGCTCGTCGCCATGCTCAGCCGCTCCGATGTGGCCCTTGCCGGCCAGCGGGAAGATACCCTCGCCGCCCTCACAACGGTGGAGACGGTCCTTGAGGAGGCGCACGATCGACTTACTGGCCTCATTGAGCAGAGCGCATTGAGTGGGCTGCCCGAAGCGGTGCGTGACGCGCTGGCGTTCAAGATGGAAGAGCAGGCGACCATCATCACGAAGATGGGAGCAAGAAAGCTGGCGATAGTAGAGCAGCAGGCGACACAGCGTATGGAGGAGGAACGCGTCAAGGAAGTCGTCAATTGGATTCGAACGGTCGGCGAGAGCCTGGAAAGCTTCAGCTATGAACAGAAGCGACGACTGCTGTATGCGTTGGGCGTGCGGGCAATCGTTACACGAGGAGAGGATGGAGTCACGCGACATCAGTTCGTCACGGACTTTGAGGGGCTAAACCTTGGGGTCGTGGCGGCGCCGCTGGCGCGGATCAGGCGGCGAGCGCAAACAGTGATAGTGCGGGCTCATGCTCGGAGAAGTAGGCCAACACCTCGGGCGCGTAGACAGTCTGGCCGGAGGCGGCGGTGTAGCGCTGGTATGCGTCGCTCTCGCTGGTCATGAAATGGAACGGCATCTGCATCTCCATCACACGATGGAATTCTTCCTGCGTGCGCACCGTCGGCTCCAGCGCCCAGGATTGTGTGACTTGCTCGCGCAGCGCGACTGGTTCGAATCTAGCGAGGTTCGCCTGGATCTCTGGTCCGGTCTTGGTGAAGCTGGCGGTTCCACCGGAGATGATGTAGTGCGAGGCGTCGCCGCGCTCGACGGCGTGCGCGAGCGTAACAAACGAACCATAGGAATGGCCGAGTAGCACATACTGGCGCAGGCTCAGCGCGGCGGCAAGCTTGCTCACGTCCTCGGCGAAACGTGAGAGCGAGAGCGTCGCTGGGTCCACGCGCTCGGAGCGCCCTTGCCCCCGCTGATCCACATAGATCAGGCGGAAGGTATCGGCGAGTGAATCCATCCATGGATGCATCTCGGTGTGGTCGAGGCCTGGCCCGCCATGCAGGACGATCAGCGGATAGTTCCCCTCCGCGCCGACTGGCAGGTAGAAGATACGCGCACCGTCGATGATCGCTTCCACTGAGATCTCCCTTTCGGCTAGTGAACTACGGCAAGTAAGCGCACAAAGGTTGCTCGTGAGCAAGGTCAGCCCTCGTAGAGTGCCCGCAGCCGAGTGAACAGATGCGGATCGGTGAGCAGGTCAACACTGTCGGCGACCTGGTCGACGCCGCCAATCAGTCCCACGTGGTCGATGACACTGCGCATCGCCGGATCATTGATAGCCATCACTAGCGCCTCGGCGAAACGACGCGAATAGAGTGTCAGGTATGGCCGTCCGTAGTATGGCGAGACGGCCGTGTCGAGCGGCGGTGTGAGGTCAAGCACGTTGTGCATCGTCGCCACGATCTCATACGCCGCCGATAGCGAGCGTTCGCGCTCACGCCAGTCGGATGCGCTGAGAATCTCGGGATTCAAACCGGCTGGAGGCGCGGCGCGCATTCGAGCCGCGCGAACGCTGCGCCGCGCCACTTGCTATATGGGGCATAGCGCCGCTCCATCAGGAAGCAGAGCCGCATCAGGTCACCCACGAGCCGCGCGGCGATCACCTGCGATCCAAGTTCATCGCCAGATCGCCGCAACGTCCGACAAACGCCTCCTCCTGGGAGATGCGTGTCCACTGCGCAGCCAGCAGGTAGAGCCAAACATCGCGTGGATAGAAGGCGAGCTTCTCGCGCAGCGGGGCCAATGCTTGCAAGCCGTCGTGAAAGACAGCGCCGCTCGTGACGCCCAGGAGCCGTTGCTGTGGCATGAGGAGCCAGTCTACGGCGCACAGCGGCGCAGCAGGATCAACGCCAAACTCTTGTGAGAAGAATCTGCGGATAGTGTGAAAATCGATATGGTGTCGCACCGGCGCCTGGCGTGGCTGGCTCCATCAAGCGCACTCCCTCCGTGTCGCGCGCTGAGAAACCGGTCGAGTATCCACGAAAGACTGTGGGGAGCGCAGCGCTCAGGCGCTCGCTGATCTCATTGGCTCTCGTAGCGTAGGTGGTCTCGTCGAGGAAAAGCAGCAGGCGTGGTCCCCACTCGTGATCGGTCGAGATCGCGGTGTCGTAGCCAAGCACATCCGAGCCATAGCCGATCAGCGCGGTTGAATAGTCGAGGTCCGGCGCATATTCAGCAAGAATAGGGCGAACCGCCTCTTCGTAGTAGGCGCGATTGAGTTCAAGTCCAGAAATGAAGGGTAGAGCGTCATCCATAAGCGCACGAGCTTTCCGCGATCACCGCATACGTCAAGCCGTCTGACAGCTAGGAGGAGCGTGCGTCGCTGTCTGGCGGCATTGCAGCACGCGCCACGTTATAGTTAGGCAAAACATCATCAGATATCCCACCCCTTGACCTACGCCCGTTGAACCAGCAACTGGGCGGGCGGTTGGACTACGGCCAACCGGTTTCGTGTCGCCACACCTGATGGCGCGCCTCCAAGAGCGCTTTGAGCTCCTGCCGCGTTCTACAGGATTGGATCTCGACGTCGCCGCATCGCGCGGCGATGTTGAGCGCCGCGTTGTGGTCGGCATGTAGCCGCCAGCCACACACCCCGCAGCAAAACGTTTGCTGCGCTGGGCGATTGCTCCTGTTAACAAAATGACAGCGTGGGCACTCCTGGGAAGTGTAGGCGCTCTTCACCGCCGTCGCCCTGACCCCACGTTTGGCCGCGCCCCAGGCCAGTTGCTTGGGAATGTGGGCCAGGTTGGAGGCGTACAAGTAGGCGTTCATGCGCCGCGCCTTGTAGCGCATCGTGGCGACGCTGAGCCGCTCGCAGGCGATCTGAGCGCCAGGATGCTCGCGGTAGAGCTCGTTGACTGCCCGGTTGATCTCCTGGCGCACCGTGCGCGCCAGCTTAAGGTTGCGCGTCGAGGGTAGCTGCTCGACACCCTTCTGCTTCAGGCAAGCACGCAGTTTGGCCTTGCGTCGGCGTTTCTCGCGGTCTCGCTGGTGCCGCTTCGCTAACTTGCCCTGAAACGACCCATAGTGCTTGCCCGTGGAGGTGGTGAGGAAATGGGTGATCCCTGCATCCACCCCCACCACCGGCGCCTCTGGCGTGGTCTGCAGCGGAACCTCTTCTTCATAGGTGAGGGTGAGCCACCAACCATCCGCTCTGCGCGTGAGTGTCACACTGCTATCCACCCGCTTCCCCGCAAGACAGCGCTGATGATATGCCGCGAGTGTGACGGGGAGGAAGATAGGCTGGCGCTGCTCCAGCGTGGAGACGCGGAGCCAATAATCAAAGGAACTATCCTGGCTCGCCTGCAAGAGCGCGACATTGGCGTTGGCCTGGAGCACCCTCTTCTTGAGCGTAGGCGTAGACCAAGGGATCCACTCCGGCGGGATCTCGTCTGGCGTGTGCTCTTCCTCCAGCCAGGCGGCCAGGGTGTCGGCGAACTCCTCCTGGGCGCGCTCATGGTTGGCGCGCCACGAGCGGGCGATGCCTGCAGCCTGCTGGATGGCGACGCGCTGCCAGCGCTGGGAGAGCGGGCTGGGGAAGCACGGATCAGCGTAGCCATCCGGATCGGCCTCGGCGCAGAAGTGGGTAACGTACTGCTGACACAGCGCGAGGTACTCAGCGGCCACGCCATCCAGCGCCGCCACCTTGGCGTCGTTGACCGCGCACAGGCGGATGTGGGTCACCGCGCGGGTGAGCTTCATCGAGTGGCCTCCAGCGCCGCGACCACTGGTGTGGTCTTGCGGCTGGCCCGCCTGCGGCCAGAGCGACGGGCGGTCCATGAGATGATACTCGCCACCAAGGCCCGCATCAAGTCTTCCTAGCCGTCCTTGGTCGTCTTTGGCCTCGTGTCCCCTCACCTGTGCACTCCCCGGCGTGGTGCGCACGGTCGGGAGTGCGGCCACGCCCCAGCGGCGGCAGCGGTCTAGATGGTCTAGATGGTCTAGATGGTCTAGATGGTCTAGATGGTCTAGATGGTCTAGTGCTTAGTCTGCCTTGTTTTTAGTGATCGGATAGAGATCGGCGAGCGTCGCCCGCGCTTGGTGGGAGGTGAACTGCCAGCGAATGGTGGCTCGCGCCGCATTGCGCTCAGCTTCCAGGGCGCTCACGCGGTGCTGCAAGGTCAGCAGGTCCCCGACGGGGCGGGAGAGACAGCCGCGCTCGAAGACGCTCAGCTCGATTTCGACCATGTTCAACCAACTGCCATGCTTGGGGGTGTAGTGGAACTCCACCCTGCGCGCCAGACGGTGCGCCTCCTCCGGGGCGAACACTTCGTAGAGGGCGGCCGGGGTGTGGGTGTTGAGGTTGTCGACCACCAGCCGGATCGTCTCGGCCTGGGGGTAATGGACGTCGACCAGTGCTTGCAGCCAGTTGGCGAAGTCGCGCGTGGTGCGGCGCTCGGTCACCGCGATATGTCGCCAGCCCGCAAGGGGCTCGACCAGCACGACCAGATCGGCGGTCCCTTGCGGACATACTCATGGACATACTCATCATCCCGCCGCTCGACGACGCCCGGCTGGGCGGGCAAGGGCGAGCGCGTCTGGGTGTGCAAGACGACCGGCCTCTCATCCAGACAGACCATGGGATACGCCGGGTCGTAGGGCTCTTCATAGAGATCCAGGACATCCTCCATGCGGCCAGAAACGCGGCGCCGACCGTCGGGATGCACCATTCGTGACGTTGCCACGGCTTGAGCTGGTTCTTTTCAACAAGGACCGGATCGTTTCGAGAGCGATATGGTCGACATAGCCCAACTCGACGGCTTTGCCCGCCAGCATCCGCAACGTCCAGTGGTCATGCCCTTCCGGCACGTCGCTGCACGCAAGCGCGATGAGATGCGCTTGCTGCGCACCACTCAGCGCCAAGCTCTACCGCCAGCAGCGTGACCTGCTCCACCAGGCGGCGCGCACGGTGGTGGACTTCTGCCAGAGCGAGGGCGTCACCCGCATCGCGGTGGGGGATGTGCGCGACATCCAGACCGGAGTCAGCCTGGGCCACGTCAGCAACCAGAAGATCAGCCAGTGGCCGCATGGGCAGTTTGCTCGGTACGTACGCGAGAAGGCGGCGCATGTCGGCATCAGTGTCGGGTGGATTGACGAGGCGTATTCGACCAAGACGTGCAGTGTGAGTGGGCATGTGCAGTCCTCCTCGCCGCGCGGGCGCCGCTTTCGGTGCTCGGGCTGTGGCGCGCGGATCCATCGGGATGTCAATGGAGCAAACAATATCTGCTCCAAAGCGGTGTATGGCGTCTACAGCCAGATCCAGGCCGACACCGTGAAGTATTTCCGTCCCATCGGAGTAGCGCCCCTGACACGGGCCGTAAGTAGCTCGCGCTAAGCGAGAACCTCCCGGCTTCAGCCGGGGGAGTGTCAGTGATGCCTTCTTGCTGGGCGGAAGCGGACCCGTTCCTGCCGACTGCAGTACACAACGGCGAGCAGGTGTCAGATATCCGAGCATAGTTGATGACAACTGTCGATAACTTCGCAATCTGGATCGTATACTCTGTCTGGCTCTCTGGATGGGCAGTGGGCGATTGGAGGAATCGTGGTGGCGGAAGACAGCATAAGTGGGGCACAGGAGGTCGCGCCTGAACTGCTGACCCGCCTTTCACGAACCTTCGCGGAGCATGGACGCTTGATCTATGGCAGCCCGGTCGCGCAGAACGCCTCGCTACTCTATGCTCACCTCGCGCTCGCCGTCGCTGACGATCCTGACCTGCTCGCACTCAATGCTGATGCGGACCAGAGCACCACCGTCGCCAACCTTTTCTTCGCCGCTGTCCACTACCTGCTGATGGACGACCATGACGCACTGCTCGCCGCGTACTATCCCGACCTGACCGCCGAGCCCCGCCCCATTGAGGATGCATACCCCGTCTTCCGCGCCTACTGTCTGGAGCACGCTGGTGAGATTCGCGCGCTCGTCACGACACGGCGGGTGCAGACGAACGAGGTCCGCCGCTGCGCTCCACTGTTGCTGGCGTTGCAGACCGTCTGGGAATGTGGCGGACGGCGTCCCCTGGCGCTCATAGAAGTAGGCGCGAGCGCGGGGCTGCTGCTGAACTGGGATCGCTATACCTACGAGTATCAGGCTGGAGGCGGCGTGCTGATAGCGGGCGATCAATCATCGCTGGTACAAATCGTGAGCGCACTCCGTGGTGACGTCTCCCTGGCGCTTACAGCGATCTTACCGCATGTGGTCTGGCGCGCTGGCGCTGACATTCACCCGATCGATGTGAACGACGAGCGTGAGACGCGCTGGCTGCGCGCGCTGATCTGGCCGGAACACCAGGATCGTATGGCGTTGCTCGATGTGGCGCTCGCCCTTGCGCGACAATATCCACAGCGCATCGTCGCTGGAGACGCAGGCGAGACATTGCCAGCGCTGCTAGCTGCGGCGCCTACTGACGCGACGCTGTGCGTGTATCATGGCTTCACACTGAACCAGATGCCTGCCGCGACGCGCGAGCGTATCCTGGCGCGCGTGGCTGCGTACGGTAGGAAGCACGTTTTGTACCGCGTGGCGCTGGAGTGGTGGCCGCCCAACCCGACGCCCACCATCGAGTTGTTCACGTATACGGGCGCGGAGACCAGCAGCCAATTGCTAGCGCGCTGCGAGAGCCACGGGCGCTGGGTCGAATGGCTGGCGAAATAGTGGTCGCGCAGTGCGCGGCGCGATGGGATGGAGATGAGAGATGCGACTGGCGACGCTTCGTGACGGCGCGGGAATCCGGCTCGGTGTCGAGCGTGATGGACGGCTCATAGACCTGACGCCAGCCGCGACATTGACTGGAATGGATCTGCCTCCTGGCGCGACGACAGACATGCTGGCGCTCATCTCAGGCGGCGCCGAGACGCTGGCGCAGACCGCGGCGCTGGTCGAGATCGCTCCTGAAGGGACGCTGCTCGCGCTGGATGAGGTCGAGTTGCTGGCTCCGATTCCTCGCCCGCGCAAGAACATCTTCTGCGTCGGCAGGAACTACGCGGAACACGCCGCCGAGTCGCTGCGCGCGGTGGGCCGCGAGGTCAAGTTGCCACCCGCGCCAAACATCTTCACCAAAGCGGTGACGGCGGTGACCGGTCCCAACACCGATATCCCCTATGATGCCAGCGTCACGACTCAACTCGACTGGGAAGTGGAGTTGGGCGTCGTGATCGGACGTGGCGGACGTCACATTGCGCGAGAGAATGCGCTTTCACACGTCTTCGGCTACACCGTCGTCAACGACCTCAGCGCGCGCGACATCCAGAATCGTCCCGGCATACAGTGGTTCCTCGGCAAGAGCCTGGACGGCTCCTGTCCAATGGGACCAGTCATCGTGACGGCGGATGAGATTCCCGATCCGCAATCGCTCACCCTGCGCCTCGCGGTGAATGGCGCCGTCAAGCAGGAAGACACGACGGCGCACATGCTTTTCGATGTCGCGGCGATCATCGCCGAGATTTCGCACATCTTGACGCTGGAGCCAGGCGATATCATCGCAACCGGCACACCTGCTGGCGTTGGCTTTGCGCGCACCCCGCCCGAATTTCTCCAGCCAGGTGATCTCATCGAGACGACCGTGGAAGGCATTGGGACGTTGCATAACAGGATTGTGGCACTAACGTCAGCCTAACTGCTCCCCACCTTTCGTGCGCTAGGGGCGTCAGGGCAACGTCGCCACCCACGCCGCCACCGGCGCTGCGCCATCGTATCGCATCACACTTTCCGTCTCGTCCGGCTGCTCCATCAAATCGACCGCCTGTGTGAAGAGGTCGTCGGGGACATCATGGCAGTGCGCGGTCTGGCGATTTGCTTGCCAGCGCTCACGGGCGACTGACTCCGGAACATCCAGGTAGATGAAGGTGATGTCCGCGCCTGCGGCAGAGGCGAGCGCGCGAAAATCCTCCCGCTGCGCGCGGCTCCAAACATGGCCGTCGTAGGCCACCGACTCTCTGGCGGCAAGCGCATCGTCGAATTGCGCCCTGGCGCTGGCGAAGCTAATCTCCCAGTCGTCCAGTGAGATCGCTGCCCCCGCGATTCCGACGCCACGCGCTGTGTTGATCGCGTCTATCTGACACTCCGGCGGGGCCGAGGGCCCCCGGGTTCTCGGACTACGCACAGGGCAACCCCTCACGTTGGCGTCCGAAGGCGGTATCCCCGCCTACTGCATCGCTTGGCCCAGCTGCAAGATGTTGAGCGCGGCATTGTGGTCCCGATGCAGGCTGGTTCCGCACTCTGGGCAGCTATGCCAGCGAACGGACAAGCCCTTCGAGACGACAACGCCACAGCCAGAACAGGTCTGACTGGTGAACGCAGGGTCTACCGCTTGCACTCGCTTCCCGGCGCTCGCAGCCTTGAAAGCAAGGATGGTGAGAAACTGTCTCCAGCCCGCATCGCTGATGCTCTTGGCCAGATGGTGATTCCGCACCAGGTTGGCAACCCGCAGGTGTTCATGGTAGATGACATCGTAGGCGTCGACGAGTTGGTGGGCTTGCTGGTGGTGGAAGTCACGCCGCTGCCGTGCGATATGGAGATGCGCCTTGGCCAACAAGGCGACGGCTTTGCGCCGACGATGACCGCCCTTCTTGCGCCGGGCGACCCGTCGTTGGCAGCGGCGTAGATAGGCTTCCGCCTTGCGATAGTAGCTGGGAATGAAGATGGGCTTTCCGCTGGCGAGCGTGGCGAAGGACTCCAAGCCCAGGTCGATCGCCGTCTCCTGCCCAGTGGATGTGAGGGGATGAATAGGTGCCTCCGCGCACGAGATGGCCACATACCACCCATCCGCCTCCTTCGAGACGGTGATGGTCTTGGGGGTCCCCTCAAGCGGACGGCTCCAGTGGACGCTGATGCGCCCGATCTTCGACAGGACCAGGAAGCCGTTGTCCAGTCGAGCGCCGTTGTCATACTCCTTGAAGGTGAAGGAGTGGAAGCGAGTGCGCCCTTTGAAGCGGGGAAAACCCGCTTTCTCTCCCCGCTGGACGCGACGGAAGAATGCCTGATAGGTCTTGTCGAGTCGTGCTAGCACATCTTGCAGGATGTGAGAGTGGATGGCGGCGTACTCGGGAAAGTCAGCGCGAATGTCCTTCAACTCGGCTGCCTGCTCGTAGCGCGAGATGGAGACACGGCGACGTTGCCACGCGGTGATGCGCTGCTCCAGGGCGGCGTTGTAGAGCTCTCGGCAGCGCCACAGGACTGCTTCCAGCGCTCGGTCCTGGGCAGGCGTGGGACGCAGCTTCTCCTTGTAGGTTTTGCGAATGGTCTGCTGATCCATAGATAGCTATTCTGCCTGATCGGCGTAAAAGTGGTAAGGGATCAAGCCGCCAGAGGAAGCCCGCCTAACTCCTGGGCCTACAGCCCCATTGCTTGCGGCGACCTATTACCTGTCATGTGCCCTGGGCGGCGCTGGGTAGCCCCGATCTATCGAACTCGGTTGATAGACAATCCATGAAGATGTTATCCAGCGTCTGGTCGTCCTCACGGCGGCACTCTCTTCGTGCGCCGATCACATGGAAGCCAGCGCGCGTGTAGGCGCGGATCGCGGCGGTGTTCGCGCTGGACACAGAAAGCATGATGTTGTGCAGGCCGAGCAGGCGAAAGCCATAGTCGAGCGTCAGGCGCGTCGCCTCCGTGCCATATCCTTTGCCCCAGCACTCCTTCTCGCCGATCAAGATGCCAAACGAGGCGCGGCGGTGCTGGTAGCTGATATCTTCAAGCCCGACGCGGCCAATCGAGCGCATCGTCGCCAGTTCGTAGATTGCGAAATCGATGTCGTTCAGGTTGCTTGCGCTCAGGCGTTCATACCAGGCGGCGCGCTCCTCCAGCGTTTGTGGTCGCGGCGTGTCCAGATAGTAGCGCGTGACCTCGAAGTCGTTGATCCAGCGAGTGTACACTGGCACGTCTTCGCGTACGAACGGGCCAAGCGCGACCAGCGTGCCCACAATGTTTAGTATGCGCTCTTGTCGCTCTGCGGCAGCGCCACCTTCTTCATTATTGGACATCCTTACGCGACCTCACTAACGCGCTCGCTGGTTGTGGTTGGCGCCGTTGTCTTTGTGTCTGTGTCAGCGCGCGGCAGGAGCAGTGTGAAGCAGCTTCCCCGGCCCACAACGCTTTCAACGCTGACAGATCCGCCCATCGCCTCGGTCAACTCTTTCACCAGCGTCAGCCCTAGCCCTGAACCGCCCTCTGGACGCAGCCGCGCGGCGTCGGCGCGATAGAAACGGTCCCAGATGCGCGGGAGGTCCTGCGCGGCGATACCCTCGCCCGTATCGCGTACTTGCAACGTCACGCTATCCGGCGCAGTCTCGACCCAGAGCGAGACGATCCCGCCTGGCGGCGTATGCCGTACACCATTATGCACCAGGTTGGCGACGACCTGCTCCAGCCGCGCCTCATCCACCCAGGCCAACGGCTTATCAGACGCGACCTCCGCCACGACCTCGACCCGGTTGGAATGCCATGCCAGCGGCGCAACAATCCCAGCGATACGCTGGGCCAGCTTGCCCACGTCCGTCGCGGTGGGGCGCATCTCCAGATGCGACGTCTCGGCGCGTGTCAGGGTGAAAAGGTCGTCGATCAGCCCCTGCAACCGCGCCGTCTCGCCCTCCATCACCTCCAGGTCATGGCGCAGCGTCTCTGGCGGCGCGTCGGTCCAGTGCGTCCGCGCCGATTCCAGGTAGCCGCGCAGCGTGGCGACAGGTGTACGTAGCTCATGCGAGACGCCTGCGAAGAGTTCACGTCGCGCGCGCAGCAGCGTCTGCACGTTGTCGCGCTCGGCGCGCAGATCACACATCGCCTGCTCCAGCGCGTCGGCCATCGCGTTGAAGTCGGTCTGGAGCCGCGCCACCTCATCCGACCCTTCGACGCGGATGCGTATGCCATACTCGCCGGAGCGGAGCGCGCTCGTCCCCTCTGTGAGTGTTTGCAGCCGCCGCGCTACCTGGCGGGTAAAGAGCCAGGAAAACAGCGCAGCGGGTGGCAGGATGACCAGAATCGCGGCGCCGGACAGGAACGCCATCAGCGCCACAATGGGGATGAGCGCGCCAATCGTGGTGGGATCGAAAAACACGATCAAGGCGACGACTCCCACAATGACGCCTACAGCGCCAATCGCCGGAATCAGCATTAGCGCATGCGTCAGCGACCAGCGCAGACTCGTGCGGCGCATCTTGTCCCAGCGGAACCAGATACGGACAGCGCCGCGAAATGCGAGGAACTGAAAGCTGAGCGCCCCCCAGAAGATCGCCGCGATGAGGAATGAGCGATAGAGGCCAGGGGCAGCGGTCCCATCCAGGCTCAGCAGATCATTGAGCTTGCCAATCTGCGCGGCGTAGTAGAGCGCCGTCACGCCAACGATAGTCGTAGGGATCGCGCCCAGAAGCAGCGCCAGCCCGGCCTCGAAAAGGACGACATGACGCCGCGAGCCAATCGTTAGGCGCATGCGGATGGCGGCCCAGAGCGCGCAGATGGGCCATTCCACCGCGATGAGCGCGATGTCGAGCCGCCGTGGCGGTTCCATCGAGTTGGGATGCGAGAGCAACAGGATCATCCCGATCAACGCTGCCGTCAGCAGCAACGTCTCGCCCACCGCGCGCAACGGCGTCGCACGCAACCAAAGCGAGGCGGTAGAGCGGCGCGCTTGTATGATAGTTGCACGTAGGTTAGCGCCGATCTCTCTCGTGGTCATCGTCGCTCCTCCGGGCGCAACCTGTAGCCCACGCCCCAGACCGTTTCGATCTCGTCACCCATCGCGCCGAGCTTCTTGCGTAGCCGTAGCACGACATTGTCCACTGACCGGTCGCCGCCGATGTACGCCTCCTGCCAGAGTGTGTCGAGCAGGTAAGCGCGGCTGAAGGCGCGACCAGGACTCTTCAATAACAGACAGAGCAGCGCGAACTCCGTCGGACTGAGATCGAGTGTCATCCCTTCGAGCGTCGCCTGATGGGCTTCTGGGTCCACTCGCAGAGGCCCGCGAATAAGTGTTTCCGCTGCGCCACCACGGTCCGCGCTGAGCGTCTGGCGAATCAGTTCACTGCGTCGTAAGAGGGCGCGCACCCGTGCGATCAGCTCTTCCATCGTGAAGGGCTTGGTCAGGTAGTCGTCCGCGCCCACCTCCAGCCCGGCGACCTTATCCGCCACGTCGTCGCGCGCCGTCAGCATCAGCACCGGTGTGGCGGCGGTGCGACGCAACTGGCGCAGGACCTCCAGCCCATCCAGCTTCGGCAACATCCAGTCGAGGATGACGGCGTCGGGCAGCGTGGAGGCGTGAATCTCCAGCGCGGTCAACCCATCGGCGGCGTGCAGCGTGGCGAATCCCGCCGCCTGTAGCTCGCGCACGAGCAAAGGGGCGAGTTCAGGGGCGTCTTCCACGACCAGGATGGTTGGCGTTGGTTGGTCCACGGCGGTAGCTCTCAAAGAACTAGTACGATACAGCCTCACCAGTATATGCCGTCACGAATACGAGTACAGCGCGAAATTGGCGCCTACTGCAAACTGCGACAAAGTTGCGACAGATACGCGATGTTTCTTTGACAGCGCCCCTGTATGCTACATTCTGTCGCCCGGCGATGACCTGACTGGACGACTGGATGACGATGTGTGTGATGGTGATGTCAGAGGAGATGGCATTCATGGCGACAACGGTTGAGCAAAGCAATCCACTCGTAGCGCGCGCCCAGGGTGGCGATGTGGCGCTGCGGACAATCAATCTCTCCAAGCGCTACGGGACACGGCTGGCCGTCGACCAACTCAGCCTCGAGGTGCGTCGTGGAGAGGTTTTTGGCTTCCTTGGACCGAACGGCGCAGGCAAGACGACGACGATTCGCATGTTGCTGGGGCTGATCGCGCCGACGGAGGGCAGCGTCGAGATATTGGGCGGCGATGTTTTCGCGCATCGCGCCGAGATCCTGCCCAGGGTTGGCGCGCTGATCGAGACTCCCGCGCTCTACCCCTATCTCTCTGGACGTGACAACCTGCGTGCGGTGGGGGCGGTCCTGGGCGGCGCGCCCGCAGCGCGCATTGACGCCGTGCTGGAATTGGTCGGGCTGGGGGATCGCCAGAAGGACCGCGTACGCACCTACTCGCTCGGCATGAAGCAGCGCCTGGGTGTGGCCATCGCGCTGCTCAACGACCCCGACGTACTGGTGCTGGACGAGCCGGCCAATGGTCTCGATCCTGCGGGCATCGTCGAGATGCGCGACCTGATGCGCACGCTCTCGTCAGAGGGCAAGACGGTTTTCATCTCCAGCCACGTGCTCAGCGAGGTGCGTCAGATCTGCACGCGCGTCGCCATTCTCAACCTGGGGCGGCTGGTGACGGAATCCACAGTCGAGGATCTGTTGCGTGGACACGGCGAGTTCAGCGTGCGTGTGGAAGAAGCCGAGCAGGCTCTCGCGCTCATACGCACAGCAGCGTGGGGCCAAGCTGCGCGGCTCGATGGCTCCGGCGCGCTGATCACCGCCTCGCCAGATGGACGTGGTCGCACGCTCAACGCCTTCCTCTCGCAGGCGGGCTTCACGCCGGACGCTATTGGCCCAGCGGAGCAGGACCTCGAGGATGTGTTCCTGCAACTCACCGGTTCTGGACAGGGGGGCGCGCAATGAGTGTCGCCGTCTACGAAAAAAGCACCACTACCTTCACGCGCGCAACCAGGCCGAGCTTCCCTGGCGTCGTCAGGGGAGAGATCTTCAAGCAGACGCGCAGCCGCCCCGTCTGGGGTCTGGCGCTTCTGGTCCTGGTGACGGCGGCGCTGCCCGCCCTCTTCCTCGACATTCGCCCCAGGCACGAAGACTCAACTGTCTGGACCTACGCCAGACATCTTCTACTTCACCGTGATGAACGTTGACCTGTCGGTCCTGCGCATCTTCGTCGGCGTCTTCGCCCTGATCGCGACGGCGCTGCTTGTCGGCCAGGAGTACCAGAACGGCACGATCCGTGTCCTGCTCTCACGCGGCGTGGATCGCGTGCAATTGCTGCTGGCGAAGTTGCTGGCGATGAGCCTGCTTGCGCTCGGTATTCTCGCGGCCGGACTGGTCGTGGTGGCGCTCTCGACGCTGCTCGGTATCCAGATCGCCGCTGGCAGCCTCGATTCGCTGAAGGTCCTCAACGGCGACTTCTGGCACTCGACCTGGATCTACCTGCTGACCGTGTTGATCAGCGTCGGCGTCTCAATCCTGTTGGCGGCGTGCGTCGCGGTGGTGGGGCGCTCGCTGGCCTTCGGAGTGAGCGCGGCCATCGGGTGGTTCGCCGCCGACAACATTGGCGTGCTGGTCATGATACTGGTATTCCGCTTCACACAGAACGAGTTCTGGGAGCAGATCACCGGGTATTTCCTGGGGCCGATCCTGAACACCATGCCAGCGGCGGTGGTCCCTGGCCTGCCGATCAGCGTGACAGCGCCAAACGGGGCGGTCATCAACGCCACGTTTCCCGCGCAGGTGATCGGCTTCCCGCCGCTGGTGAACTACGATGGCACGCACGCGCTTGTCCTGACGCTGGTCTACGCGGTGGTCTTCCTCGCCATCGCGGTGGCCCTCACCTGGCGGCGCGACGTGAAAGAGTAGGACAGAGGGACGAGACACGTCTTGCCCCTTTGCCATTAGTTTTAGTTTTCTACCCGTAGGGGCGCGATGCGTCGCGCCCGCTGCGCCTACCATACCAAAGAAAGAGCGAGCCATGTCCACCGCACTCTCTTACGCCAGGACGGCCAACGGCCTCACGGCGCGCAGCGAACACCCTCAGTTTCTAGGTATGCTGCGCGGCGAGATCTTCAAGCTCGTGCGCCAGCGCTTCAACTGGCTGACCGCGCTCGGCTTCGCCGGCGCTGTGAGCATCTACTACCTCTTCCTGCTGGGGGCGCAAGGATTCAAGGACAACCTCCAGCAGGCGCCCTACGAGGCCTTGTATCACACGATGGCGCGTGAGGGCGCGATTACACGCGTCTTCATCGGCATCGTACTGATGATCGCCACAGCCATGCTCATTGGCTTCGAGTATCAGCACGGCACCATCCGTGTGTTGCTCTCGCGAGGCGTGGACCGCGTCAAGCTGCTACTCGCGAAGCTGCTGGCGCTTTCACTGTTCGGCCTGGCGCTGCTGGCGCTCGCAGCCCTCTTGAACGCGCTCTGGGCGACGCTAGCGCAACTTCTGATTGCCGGTAACCTCGACGCTTACAAGGCGCTCAACGGGACGTTCTGGGCGAACACCTGGGCGTACGTCCTCAGCATCCTCATCAGCATGGGCGCGACGATCCTGTTGGCGGCGACGCTGACGGTGCTTGGTCGCTCGGTCGCCTTCGGGCTGACGCTATCCTTCGTCTGGTTTGCGGCGGAGAACATCGGCGCCAGCATTTTGGTCCTGGTCTACAACTTCACCAACAACGACTTCTGGCTGAAGATCACAGCGTACTTGGTCGGCCTGAATCTGAACATCCTGCCGACACAGATGGTCGCCAAGCATGTGGGTGGATCGCCAGTCGAGACGCTCGGCAGCGCGCCGCGAGTCCAGTATGACCTGACCCACGCTCTGCTGACGGTCCTGATCTATTCGGTGATCTTCGCTGTGGTCGCGGTCACGCTGACATGGCGGCGCGATGTGAAGGAGTAGGACTGGCGGTTGAAACCGCGCTTCGGGGCGCGCCGCCACAAAACCTGCCTGCGCAGGTTTCACATGCCCGGCAACTCTGGGTGTCCGCGCAGGCGGACATCGTGGCCGTAAGCCCCCAGGCGCGAATTTATTCGCCTGCGCTCTCCAGCCGTTCTTTCAACCGGCGCACCGCCTCGGCTGATTCGGCGTCGATGCGACGGCGAAGAACGAGGGTGTCCAGCAGCGCTAATAGCGGGTTATTCATCTCGTAGGTGAAATCACGCTCGAAGGCTGTTCCACTCTCCTGCGGTGTCAGCGTGTAGGTGATGGTTCCTGTCCCGCCACCCTCCACCTGCCCGAAGATCACCCAGCGGCGCGGCTCCTCACGCTCTCGTACGGTCCAGACGGCCTTGCCACGGCGGCCCGCCACCAGGAACGATTCCGTCACCTCCTCGCCTACCGCAAGTGAGTGATCGGTCGCCCCAGTGACGCCGAGCGAGGAGGGGTGCCATTCCGGCCAGTGGCCCGGTGTCGTGACATATGCGAAGACTTCTTCCGGCGATCTGGCGATAGCAGCGCGAGTGACGACACGCGACATATGCGTTCCTTCTGGTTTACTGGCTCGCCGCCTCGGCGTCTGCAATCTGCCGCAGCAGCCCATAGAGATCCTGTACGCCCCAGCGCTCGACGATGCGGCCATTGGCGACGCCAAAGACGTTGATGGCCGCCATGCGCACCAGGCGTCCGCTGGCAGGCTGACCCAGGAACGGGCCAAGATGCGTTCCCTCGATGGTGACGCGCACATCGGGGAACGCCGCGCGCAGCGTAAGATACCTGTGCTTGTAGCCTTCCAGCCCAGGTTCCTGCCCTGGCAGGAGGTTGTGCTCGACGTACTCTGACGAGAGAAACTCGCCGACACGGCTCAGATCTCCTCCGGCCCAGAAGTCTTCGATGAACCGCTGGACTAACGCACCGTTCGCTTCAACCATATCGAGCGGACCACCATCTCGCGCCATCTTCTCACCTCTTACATTCCTCGTCTGAGTAGTATCGGTGACCGGCGTATCTGGCGTCGAGGTCATTCTGTGGTCATTTCCCGCCCAATCGCCGCTCATATACCAGAAGCTGCTATCAGAAGCTGCGCGGCAAAGTAGGCCTGCGCAGGCGGGTTTTGTGGCCAGCAGCCCCCAGACGCGGTTTCAATCGCCAGACGATCCTACGACTCGCCAGCGTCCAGTTCCCATTGCCACAGGATCTCCGTCAGGCGTATGACGCCCGCCTTGAGATGGCGGCGATACGTGCTGAAGGGCAGGTCGAGCAGTTCCGCCGCCTGTTCCTGCGTCGCGGCGGGCTGCAGGTAGGTGTGGTAGAGCGCGCGATAGAGCTTGAGGTCTTTGGGCGACGCCTGGAGCGTTTCCGCTGCCTCGCGCACAACTGTGGCGAGCGTCGCTGCGCGCTCGGATACGCCTGCCGGGGTTGCTTCGGCGGAGCGGCTCATCACCAGGCGCGATTGTGTCAGCGGGTTGCCGCGCAGGCGGTCTGGGCGCGTCAGGTCGCGCAGGGCCGCGCCAACGGCGGCGGTGAACTCCTGTTGGCTCAATGCGACGACAGGCGCGACCTCTGACACATCGGGTGACTGGACCTCGCGTCCCATCTCGCGTTCGGCCAGACGCGCCAGCCAGGTCATGGGAGGGACGGCGCGCCAGTTGTGGCTAAACACACCATAGCGACGCTCACCCACGACGAAGTCCGCCTGTGGCGTCCGTTCGAGGTCGGCGTAGGTGAGTAACGGCGCCCAGAGATCAGGCTCAGCGCAGGGGAAGAACGAATAGGCGAGATGTGGCGTGGTCAGGTAGTAGCGGATCGTGGCGACGCCGATGAGCGCCTGAAGGTGAGAGAGCGTCTGGTAGGTGTTCGCCGCCATCCAGAAGCGGATGAGCGTAGCGCGGTCGCCAGGGCGCAGAGGCGCATGGCGGGCGAGCCATGCTGAGGTAGAAGCAGTCGCGGGATCGCTGGCGATCTCCTCTGGCGTCGCCGCTTCCAGCGCCACCATCTGCAGGTAGCCCACCGGCGCGTGTGTGGCGTCGCGGAAGACTGACGCGCCCGATCGCTGGCGCGCGATCCAAAATCGGGCATGCTCAGCGGCCTCTGGTCCCTCGTGGCGCTCCACCATAGCGATGATCGCGGGAATATCGTCGTCGCGTAGCGCGTCTTGATGCGCGCGGGCGACCTCACGCAAGCTGACCGATCCCAGATGTGGCTGTAGCGCTGGACTGATCGCGGTGGAGAAAGATGTAGTCGAGCAGGCGACGCTGTTGCTCGACCCCCTGCGTCTGCTGGACACGGGTCGCGTAGTAGGCGCGCGCCCGCGCGTGCAGATCAGCGTAGCGTTCGGGATTGCGCCAGCGCAGATCGGCGATGAGCGCTTCGCGCGCCAGGTCGTGCGGCAGCAGCCCCTCTGGGGTCGCCTCGATGAACGAGAGCCCGCGCAGCCACGTGAAGAGGTCATGCGCGTCGGCGAGGTCGAGTGTCTCCGCGAGGAGTTGCTCCGTCGTCAGCCTGGTGAGCGCGCAGACCTCCAGCGCGCCGCGCTGGACAGGCTCGAGTGTCTTCTGCACCAGCCGCTCCAGCAACGCGCGGATAATGTCTGGCTCGGTCTCCGGGCTGAAAGGCGCGTCTGGGCGCTGCGCGTACACATCGGCGACGAGGGAGAGCGCCAGTGGATGACCATGTGTGAAGGCGAGGATACTGGGGTAGCGTTCCTCTGGCACACCGCGATTGGCTAGGTACGCGCGGCTCTCCTCCGGCGAGAGGTTGCGTAGCGGCGCGGCGCGCACGAGCGCCTGCCAGCCGGGATCGGCGCGCCAGGGAGCGGCTGGCGGATAGCTGCTCGCCAGGACGATGAGCGCCTGCTCTGGCAGTTGCGGGATCAGCGTTTCGCGAATCCAGTTGTCGAGCGGGGCCAGCGCCTCGTAGGTGTCGATCAGCAGGATCTGGCGTTCCACGCGCTGGGCGAGCGCCTCGATGGGAGAAGAGGTGGACGTAAGCCCGAGCGCGTGGCGTAGCGCCTCCATGAAGGCCCTGGGAGTTGGCTCGATGTCGCGCCCATCCAGCAAAATCGCTGGAACTTCGGCGCGCTCGGCGGCCAGCAGGAGCTCGCCAAGCAAGGTTGTCTTGCCGATTCCTCCTGGCCCGTAGATGTAGAGGATGGCGAAGGGTAGATCCGGCGCAACTAGCGCCCGCTGAAAGAGGTCGCGTTCAGCCTCCCGCCCGACGAACCGGCGCTGGCGCGCGAGTGTAAGCCGTGTGGCCAGTCGCGACGCGCTCATTGTCTGCCTCCCGAATGCGAGAGGAGGCCGCAAGACCAGTGAATGTGGCTAGATAGAAGTGGAGTTGGCTGCATGGCGTCCGCGCCTTTGCCCACGTGGCCTTATACAGAGATCATATCCGTGGGCATAGGCGGATTCTAACACATCGAGCGTACAGCGACCTGAGACGCCGCTGGCGTGCCTTCGTGTCTCCGCTCGTATGCAGACACTCACTCGTCCGCGAGCTGGCTCTCTACCTCTTGCGCCTGCGCCACCAGTTGCGCCAACTCCACTGTCCAGACGCCAGCGCGAATGCGCTTCGCCAGTCGCTCCAGCACGTCCGCGTGGCGTTCGGCGCTGACCGTATCGGGACGCGCGCCATCCACGCCATCGAGCTGGTCGAAAAGCGCGCTGGCGTCCCGGCTGGCTTGTGCGGTCGCGCGCGCCATCATGTCAGGCGCGCCGCCGGTGCGGCCGCTGGTCTTGCCGGTCTTGCCGGTCTTGCCGGAGCGGCGTGGTGGAGTGGGCATGCGTCGCGCTCGCTATCGCGTGTTCTTGGGACCAAAGAAGCTGTAGAGCAGCGGCCCGATAAAGAACGGCAGCAGCAGGAAGAGCGCGACCGTCCAGCCGTACGCCTTCTCCTGAATCGAATCGATGAAGCCGACGATCCAGGCGATGGCGTACATCAAGATCGCCAGCAACAGGAGCAGGATGCCCAGTCCAATATTGCTGGCCATATTGATAGGCGTGTGGAACGTCATGCTGGTGAAGAGGACGACGAGGCCCACGGTCACGATGGTCAGGATGAGGACGGTCCATTTGCTGAGGAAGGTGAATTTCAAGCCGGCGTTGCTTTGCGCCACGGAGGTACTCCTTGGTGTAGCAGACGATCAAAACCTTGCCATTGTACCTCAGCGTCCATGACCAGTGAAGGCTAGATGTATCGTGGGCAGGCGCAGCTGATACAATCCCGCAAAAGATAGGTCCGCCTCTGAGTGCGCCCCTGTGCAGGTAAGGACCATCTTTCCCTCCGCCTGCGCTCGCATCTGCGGGTGACTCCTCGCACAACATGGGTCCAGCAGTTGCCAATGGTGGTGTGATACGCTTGCCTGGCAAACAATTGGCGAGCGCCCCGGCGCCTTAGTTGCAGAGCGAAGCAGTTTCCCATCTCAGAGCGAGCGCTACCGTGGAGAGCTTTGACACTGAAGAGAACGACCATCCATCCACATTCGCCACGCTGCTCAGACGATATCGTCGACGGGCCAGAATGACGCAAGAGGGGCTAGCTGAACGCGCCCATCTAAGCCGCGGAGCCGTCAGCAGTCTAGAGCGTGGGGAGCGGCTGGCCCCACGCAAAGAGACCGTGGAGCTTCTGGCCACTGCACTGGAGTTGGCAGACGCCGACCGCTCCGCTCTACATGAGGCGGCGCGTCACCCTCATAACCGTCCTCATCCGACTCGTGGGCGTACACCGCTCATCTTCCCGGTTGTTCAGCCTGTCCCCATCTCCCCATGGTTTTCCACATCGGGTCTGCCTACGCCGCCAACGCCGCTGATTGGCCGCCAAGATGAAATGGCCCGCGCAGGCGCCCAATCGGCGAGGAAAGCGTGCGCCTGCTCACCCTAACAGGACCAGGCGGTGTTGGCAAGACACGCCTCGCCCTCGCACTGGCGTCCGCATATCGCGAGTTCTTCACCGATGACGTTGTCTTCGTTCCGCTGGCCTCGCTCAACCAGCCAGCGCTCCTCGCCGCCACGCTCGCGCGCGCCGTCGGCGCCAGCTCAGAGGATGGCGACCAGCCTGGGCAGGCGACCATAGAGTGTCTACGCTACAAGCATATGTTACTTGTGCTCGACAACTTCGAGCGCCTCCTCCCGGCTGCTCAGTTCGTCGCCGACTTGCTGGCGTCGTGTCCCCATCTCGTCATTCTCGTGACCAGTCGCGCCATCTTGCAGATACAGGGAGAGCACACGCTCCCAGTTGCTCCACTTGTCTTGCCATCTACCTCGGCATTCCCTGCAAAAGCTGGCTGTTTAGCCTCGCAAGCAGAAGTGGAGTCGCTCGCCACATCGCCAGCGATGGCCCTATTCGTGCAGCGCGCGCAGGCGGTTCGCCCAGAGTTCACGCTGACCCCTGAAAATGTGGTCGATGTGGCCAGAATCTGTCAGCGGCTGGATGGCTTGCCCCTGGCGCTGGAACTGGCGGCGGCCCGTGTCAGGCTGATGCCGCCGCATGCCCTGCTCATCCGACTCCGGCGCAGGCTTCCCATGCTGAACAGGTGGCGCTCGCGACCTGCCCGAGCGGCATCAGACCTTGCAGGCAGCCTTGACGTGGAGCTATGACCTCCTTCCCGCCGCTACGCAGTCGCTCTTCCGCCGGTTGAGCGTATTCGCCAGTGGCGCAACGCTTGAGGCGATCGAGGCGCTGCAAGGGAACACCGCTGAGATAGATGCGCTGAACGCATTAAGTGCGCTGCTCGATCACAGTCTCGTGCGGTCTTGGGGCGAGGTCGCCGGTGAGCCACGCTATCGCATGCTGCAGACGATCCGCGAATACGCAGGCGATCTGCTGACAACGAGTGGTGAACGCGCCGCGATGGAGCGCGCGCACGCGATGTATTACCAGGCGCTCGCTCTACTTGCCGACACGAAACTACGCGGTGCGGAGCAGGAAAGCTGGATGGAGCGACTAGAGGCGGAGGTAGATAACCTACGCGCGGCGTTGCGCTGGTCGCTGAACAACGCTGAATGGGACGTAGGGTTCCGCCTTGGAGGAGCGTTGTGGTATTTCTGGTTTCTCTCAAGACGCGTGAGTGAGGGACAAAGCTGGCTGAACGCCCTTTTGTCGAGTCCCGAGGCGACGCCAGCTCCAGATGTGCGCGCGAAAGCGACCGCTGGAGCGAGTTGGCTCGTCTATTGCCAGGGCGACTTCGACGGAGCGACCGCACTCGCGCAGCAGGGCCTCGCACTGTACGATCATCTGGGAGATCAAGGCGGCCGCGCGGATGCGTTGACCACTCTCGCATGCGTGGCGTTAGATCAGGGTGATGTTGCGCGAGCTCGGCCATTCGCCGAGGAGAGTCTGTCGCTGCGTCGAGAGCAGGGCGATACCTGGGCGATCGGCGTGTCGCTCAACAATCTCGGCTGCTTGGCCTCAGCGGAAGGTGACAAGCTACGGGCGCGGGACTACTTTACGGAATACTTGGAGCTGTCACGGGCGCTGGGTGACACGCGCGGAGTCGCCCGATCGCTGTATAACCTGGGCGAGGTGGTGTACGCACTAGGCAAAGTGGAGGAAGCGCACGCCCTGATGGCGGAAGCGCTCGCTTTACTCCAAACCTTGGGCTCGAGAGACGGAGTTATTCTTGGTATTGAAGGGATTGCCTATGTGGTGGCTGCAGAAGGTCGACCACGCAAGGCAGCACGCCTACTAGGAGCCGCCTCAGCGCAGCGCGCCAAGTTGCACGACCCAGTACGCCCCAGTCATCGGGCGGAATATGATCAGGTAGTTGCCGCGATGCGCAATGCGTTGGGCGCCGAGGCGTTCGAGGCAGCCTGGGAGGAAGGCGCTGCGCTCTCGTTTCACGAGGCCATCGCAGCGGCTCTCGTCCCAGCGTGAGTCTTGTGGCTCAGCGACCGCCTTCATCCCACCTGCAATCGTCGAGTGCGCGCGTCAGTCGAAGTACATGATGAGTTCGCAGTCGCCCTGCGAGCACTCCAGGCTCATGTGCGGAAACGCGCTGCGCACGAGACGCAGGATACGCCGGTTCTCCCAGAGCGCGTGGCCCGTGAAGACACCGATCGCCCGGCGGCGCGCCTCGTCGGTCAGCCGGTTCAAGACGATGCGACCGAGGCCGCGCGATTGCCATTCATCTGCGAGCAGCAGCCCGATCTCGGCGGACTGGCCATCCGCGCCGCGATCGAACCGCGCGAGTCCGACGACGGCGTCACCGACCGTGGCCACGAGCGCGTAGGAAACTTGCCCATCAGCGCGACCAAGCGTCGCGAAGCGCTCCGCCCAGGCTTCGTTGGCGGGAACGCCCGCGCAGAAGTACAGGTAGCGCGTCCGGTCGGTGAGGCCAAGGTACATCTGGCGCAGCGCCTCCCAGTCGTCGCACTGCGCGTCACGCATCCACACGCTTGCGCCATCGGCAAGGACTACCTCTGTCGATACGCTTTCGAGGGTCATCATAGAGATACCTCAATCCTATTGCAGGGTTTCCAAGCGGAAGCGCCGGGTCTATACCGCCTACACTCAACCGGAGCGCTTCCCTGGAGCGCGCGATGTCTCAGCCTCTGGACAGCGCAGCCCGCACCAACGACGCTGTCCTGCGCGCACTGGCCGCGACTCGTTTCACCGGCTCGCTTGACGGCCTCCTACGCTGATTGAATTGCGCCAAGGGCAGCCTCCAGACGCGCGTCGCCCGCACGATCAGCAGGAAGCAGATCGCCAGCGCCCCACTGAAGATGAGCACAGCGACATTCATCACCAACGCGGGCCGGTGCGCCGCGTCTACCGCGCCCAGCCGCGAGGCGA
The DNA here is from genome assembly GCA_963733745.1 of uncultured bacterium. Lineage (GTDB taxonomy): Bacteria > Chloroflexota > Ktedonobacteria > Ktedonobacterales > JADMIN01 > DASWAC01. The sequence goes on along the minus strand of CAVTFE010000038.1, from coordinate 58,478 downwards.
GCGGAACAATGAGCGCGAGGTCGTACGCCAGGAAGCCCCAGAGCTGGGCGCAGGCGTTGCGCCAGCGTGCAAACCGCAGACTGTAGAGGAAGTAGGCGGTCGAGCCAAGGAACGCGCTGCCAATCAGCGCGCTGGCGGCAGGGGCGAGCGGCAGCGGAAAGACGTTCGGCGCCCGCAGCAGGAGCGCGCCGCCGACAAAAGCGAGCAGTAGGACGAACGCGCCGAACGAGACAGAGACCGTTCGGGGGAGCGGCTGGGCGTTTTGGATGCGATAACGCCGGAAGTAGTATGCGAGGCCGACGGAAACGACCGCGCCGCCGAACCAGAGGAGCGCGACGGGGCGCAGCCGAGACTCCGCCGCGTCGAGCGGGAGCGTGAGCCAGGCGATCCCAAGGCTCGTGTACATGACGCTCAGGCTGATCGCGCCGGCGACCGCGGCCCCCAGATCGCCGGAGAGGCCCACCCACAGCAGTGAGGCGCCGATGCCGGCCAGATAGGCGCCGAGAAAGCGATCGACGGCGGCGTCATCGCCCAACGGCCAGATCGCGGTAAAGGGGGAGACGCTCAGGGCGAATCCACCAGCCGCGATCAATGTGACGATACCCATGACGACGAGCGCTGCGCGTACGATCTTGGTGTGTTCCAGAGTGTACATGAAGTCCTCCTATTCTCTGTTGTTGCTTGAAGTAGCGCTCACGGCGGACCTGGAGCGCGTCGAGACGTGCTGGCGGCGCATGCCACGGACGCGCAGCCCATGAGAGCCTTTCGTGGCCTTCTCCTCGCCACCCTTTTGATCGGCCTGCGCGTAGAGAATCGCCTGGCGCCAAAGCAGGTGAAATAGCGTTACCGACCCGACAAGAGCCAGTGTGCTGAAGAACGCGACGCCGAGTCCAAGCTTGCCAGCGAAGTCATCGCTCACGACAAGAGCGTTCAGGTGATCTCCTGAGCAGACCCACGCCAGCGCGAGCAGAACACCTCCGCCGGCGATGAGGTAGGCGATATACAGGCGCATGTGGGCGCTAAGCCAGCTCAGTAGCTCGCGATGTTCCGCCTCGCCCCGCGCTCGCCAGGAGATGTGCAGCGTGCCGAGGGCTCCAGCGATAGCGATGAGCGAGACCGCGACCAGCCAGGCGCCCAGCGATACCACGATAGAGTGATTGAGGAAGAGCTCCAGCGCACCCACCACGAACGGCACCGCGCTATCGCGTACGTCAGGAATCCAGCCCCAGAGCGCGCTCTGCACGCTAAACACGTTCCACGTGATAATCAGCACGCCAAACGTGTTGAAGGTGAGCGCCCATTGCACGAGAGTGAAGTCTTGGTAGCTCGCGGCGACTACCTGCGCGAGATCGCCCATAGCGACGGCCTGCACGACGCTCAGGATCGTCAGATAGGTTGGACTGTAGGATTCTTTTAGCCGTCGGTAGACCGCTCGCTGGCCAGACGATTCCTCGCCACGCGCTGCATATCGTGGCGAGAGGGCAGGATATGTGGTGATGACCGCCAATTTTTCTCTCGCTTTCTTTTCGTCGCCCGCGCTCGCGACGGGCGACGTTGACCGTATGGTTGCGCGCAGCCGCAACATCGCGCAGATGAATTTCGTTGTTCGCCATCCGACCATCTCTGTGCCCAGCGCCCTTTGACGACGGGCCGAGAGGAGCACGAACCAGGAGCGGCGCGCTTGGCGTCACTCCTGAAGGAGATGATTTTTCCTGTCGCAGAAGCAACGCCCCTGCGGCAGCCTGGCGGATTTACGCCGCCAGGTCAGGCATTCCCTGTGTGGACTCTCCAGCGGAAGAACGGGCGGACTGCGTCTCGAGCCATTCGAGCCAAGTCAGATGGGCGTCGGGCAACTGTGTCGCCGGAAGAGGCCAGGTCAGCCGTGGCGCGGCGTACTCTCTGACAGAGAAGACTGATCTCGTCTGGCGCTTGGCTCGTGACGCGAGCGCCTGATACCTTGCGCCAGCGAACTGCGCAGCCTGCCTTGCCATCCACTCGGTCCACGTGAGATGAGCCTGCGCTATCTGCGTTCCTGGTAGTGGCCAGGCGCGTTGCGATTGAACGGCTGTGTCGGATTTCATGTTCATGGTAATGGCCTTTCTTAGGGTGTTGTAGGGAGTGCGAGATCTACGTGCGTCATGAGCGTCATTGCTATGGCTGTGCGTCGATAACGAAGGTCGTTACTCGTCTCCATCCCAGTTCTTGCGCTCGATCGTCAGGCGCCATACCAGTGATAACTGGGTGATCTTGCGCGTCGCAGGTATATATATGCGCTCAGAGCGCGTGTAGTGGCCAGACACAATGCACACAATCGATGTGCACAAACTGCTGTGTACATTCGGCTTCATGCGCCCGGAGCGGCGGCAGCCACTGACAGCGCCGATAGGAAATCACGGAGTAGCGACAATCTAACCTCGACTTGGACAGGAATGCGACTGAAAAAGGCCAGCGCATTACACTGCGCACGTTTAGGTCTCGGCTATTGTCAACTGGACCTCAATAGCTGAGAGGCGCAAAGACAAGCGCATTTGCGCAGCAGACAACTGGAGCTATGCCAATGGGTTGGGGCAACGTTCCTCAGTTCGCCGCAGGCGGTTTGCATTCTTGAGCATGCGGCTCCTGCTCGACGCCCTCGATCTCGGCCGCCCGTTGTTCGGCCAGCGCAAAGCGACGAACATCGCGCCGTTAGGCGCTTATGATCGCAGCAAAGGCTTGCTCAGGCTCCCGTTTCCTGGGACACGCGCCAACAAGGTCGCCCGCGTTGGAGGAATCGAAAATGGCTGACATTCCTCGACGCGTACACGCTCATCCAGAAATTCGGGTCTACGCCTTAGTCCCCGGCATCGCGGCGCCTGCTCCTATCCTTAACACGGACTGTAGAACTGCCTGAGTTTCAGGGGCCAAAGCCACGTCTAGCTCTTGCTCGAACTGCGCACGCAGTTGTTGGTAATATTGCGCTGCCTGCGTGTAGTCATGTAGGAGCAGATAGGAGCGCAGAACACCTCGATGCGCATCCTCAGAGTATCTGTCGTATTTGACCGCTTCAAGGAAGCTCTCAAGAGCTCGTCGGGGTTGGCCAACTTCGAGATACGCGTCGCCCAGCGAGAGAAGGACGGAGAGTTGCTTCCTCCGCAACTCGCTCTGCGCCTCGATCAGCCACTCACTTGCCGTCAGGTCCTCGCAGACATCTCCACGATAAAGGGATCTGGCCGCCTCCAGCTGCCCTATCGCTCTTGCGGGCTCGCGTTGAAGCCACCGTTTGGCTTCGGCGAACGCAGTCTCGAACTCCTCGACATCGAACCAGTCAGCAGCGTTGCGAACCAGCTTATACCGTCCGCCCACTCTCACAACTCTGCTGGAGCCTCCTAATGCTCGTCGGAGGTGGTAGACGACAACGCGAAAAGTGGTCCGTAACTGCTCCTCCGAACTATCTGGCCAGAGAGCGAGTCCAATCTGCTGCTTACTGCGTGGGCCATTCAGCAATAAGTAGAAGAGAAGCTCCCTGGCTTTGCTATAGGTGAAATCGTGCGTTGTCACCTCATGCTTACCGCGCTGAATGCAGACGGCTCCGAGAGCATGAATCCGCAAGGGAGGGATGCCTGTCGCCTCAGTTCTGGCTTCATGGCCGCGCGACCGCTCTTGCGCAGCTGCGTCGACACCACTGTCAACGGGAAGCGTTTGAGCGACCTGCCTGGCCAACTTAAACGCCTCGTCCAACACCATCGCGCGTCCCATCTTCCACGCTGCAACGAATATGTCGTCAGGCGAATTATCAACACCGGGCCGCATTGCCGCTACTGCTTCTTGCCGGCGCTCCCACTCTGCTGGCCAATAGCGCACGCTCCCCGTCATATGGATCGCTTCGGCGGCTCCCCACAGAGGCGCGGCGCTCCTCAGATCACCATCGCTCGCTGCAAGTACTGCAAGGCCATCGAAGAGTCGAGCGAGCAATTCTGGCGTACTCGCTGAGCTCGCGAGCGCAAGCGCATCGGTGTGGCAAGCGTGCGCCTCTGTGCGGCGTCCTTGCGAATAGAGCGCCTGGCCAAGGTAGACCAGCGCATATCCGACAGCAAATGTGTCCTTCAATGCGCGATTGTGAGCAAGGCTCTCGGTGAGCCTCCGCTCCGCATGAGCAAATTCTCCCCGTTCCAGAGCAGCCACGCCGAGACTCATCAGCGTCGCAGCGCATCCGCCCAGATCGCCGCGCGCGCGAAAATTAGCGAGACATTCCTCCAAGTGAGTAATCGCGACCCCCGCATCGCCTTGGGCAAGCGCGATGAGCCCCAGTCCGTAGCGTGCCATATCCATGCCTGCAGCCTCGCCGAGCGCAGCGAAGGCTTCGAAGCTCATGGTTAAATGCGCCATTGCGTCTTCGTATTCGCCTGAACGCCGCTCCGCTGACCCAAGTCGAAACAAGCTCATCGCAACGCCACGTGGACGCTGGAGATCACCGAAAAGCCGCAACGCTTCCCTGCAGTAGGTTTTTGCCTGGCGATCGTCGCCTTGCCATGAGGCATATACCCCTAGCGCTTGTAGCGCCCTGGCAAGTACAAGGGTGGAAATAGCGTCTCGCCCGGTCAAGCCTACTTCGAGCCATCGCCTCCCCTCGGCCAGTCGTCCTCGTTCCCGCCAGAAACCCTGGAGCGCCGTCACCCATGTAGTGGCTTCCTGCGTCATCCCATGGTGGAGCATCCAGTGCAAAATCCCACGCAGATGACCAAGGTTCAGTTCCACAGAATCGAAGCTGGCCCGCTGACACCCGGGCGCGCGAACCACAGCCTCTACGAGCGCGCGTCCCCAGTCACAGTAGCGCACTGAAGTCTGGTCCTCCTCACCCGACAGGCACAGCCGCTCGCGGCCAAAGTGAGCCAGCGTTTGTAAGATGCAGTAGCGGGGGACGCCGTCAGATGTTTCTACCTGAACCAGCGATTTATCGACCAGGCGTTTGAGATGATTGAGCATGACGCCATGCTCGAAGTCGCCCACCTTTGCGGCAAGCTCTAGATCGAAGGAATCTCTCAACAGGCACAGCCGCCGGAAGAGCGTCTGCTCATCCAGAGTCAACCAGTTGTAGCTCCACTCGATGGTCGCGTCCAGACTATGCTGGCGGGGGGGAGCCGTGCGCAGGCCATGGACGAGGAGATGGTTTGCCCGCTCCAACTCCGCATCGAGTTGCTCCACCGACAGGATATTGAGGCAGCTTGCGGCCAACTCGAGCGCCAGCGGCAGGCCATCAAGGCGGCGACAGATTCGCGCCACCGCAGCGCGATTCTGGCTAGTCAGCTCGAAGCCGTGCGCTATTGACTCGGCGCGGTAGGCAAATAGCTGCACTGCGCCATAGGCGTCGAGGTCAATAGGCGCCTTATCTGGAGACACCGGCGGCACAGCGAGGGGTGGCACAAGCCATACGCTCTCATAGGACACACCAAGGGCTTGGCGGCTAGTGGCCAGAATCTGCGCCGTTGGGCATGCCTGCAAGAAAGCTTCACAGAGACATGCGACCGCTTCGATCAGATGTTCGCAGTTATCGAGCACAAGCAGAACCGTCCGGTCGCCAACAAGACTCTGCAGTCGGTCTATCGCTGGCCCGGCTGGGGCATCAGGCGCTCTCATGGTGGCGCAGATGTTATCTGCGAGTGCCTCTGGCTCTGTCAGCGCCCCAAGATCGGCCCACCAGACACCATCGGGGTACCTCGGTTGGGCTTCGCACGCGAGTTGTTGCGCCAGACGGGTCTTCCCCACGCCGCCAGGCCCAGTCAACGTCAGCAATTTTGAGTGGCCAAGCGCTGGCCGCAACTGACCTAATTCGCCTTCGCGCCCAAGGAGTGGTGGCAAGGACTTAGGGAGACCCGCCCGGATTGACATGGCGCCCCCTTGTAACATCCCTCACTCAACAGCTACGCGCTTAGACGCTCGTCGATAGGGCGCTATTACGTCCCTATAGCCCTTTCTATAACACCCCACCGCTATTCTGCCTCTGAACGCATCATTCGCTCAGTTTGAACAGCGAAGTGGCAAGTAAGGACAATTCCTTTTGTTGAAAGGATACGAGGCGTGCGGCGACGGATAGTAACTATTTCGGTGATTGCGCCACTTGTGGTACTCGCCTTCGGTGCGGCGGCCATCTGGCTGCTGGTCTTCGGTGGTCGTCCGACGATCCAACGCGCCGGAACGCAGACGCCTGGAACGGTGGCTTCATGTACACCAGCTACACCGGGTCCAACCGGGCTTTCCACGTTTCATATTGACACGGCGAAGTCCAGCGCCTCATATGAGGCCCACTTTCAAGCGGAAGGTCAACCCCTGCCCGGAACGGTTACGGGAGTGACAGGAGATGTCACAGGCGATATCCAATTTGGCGCCCAGCCGTCACCGATCGTAGCGGCGCTGCATGTCATGGTCGACCTACGAACGCTTAACAGTGGCGCGGCGGAGCGTGACGCGCATGTGCGGACCGACACCTTCGAGACAGACAAGTATCCGTTCGCCATCTTTGTGGCGAGCAACGCACCGGCGCTCCCTGGCACGTACAGCGTCGGCCAGCAGGTGACGTTCCCTCTGGCTGGAGACCTGACGCTGCATGGCGTCACGCGGCCAACAAGCTTCAGCGTCACCGGCCAGTTGGCAAACGATACCCTTACCGGGGCTGCCAGCGCCACCATCCATCTTCAGGACTTCGCGATGAAACCGCCACAGACAACCGCTGTCGTGAAGATCACGGTGAGTGACGATATCCTGTTGAAGCTCAACTTCACGGCGACGACTGGCTCGTGCGTAGCCACATCACAGCGTGAACAAGGAATGCCAATCGAATCCGCTCAATTCTCACACGAGGATGGGATCTGGAGGCAACACTAGTGTTCGCTGTACCCACCCATAGACGTCACCGTGACCATCTCCGCCTGATGACACTCCTGGTCACGCTGCTTGTCGGCCTCGCTGGCTGTGGCACTACCGCTGTGAGTAGCGCCACGCTACCTGCTCATGCGCCCAGTCCGACTGCGGATCTAGCTTGCGTCACACGCGCACGCAGCGTCGACATGACCGTTCGCGCGAGCGCCATACCGGTTACCTTCGCAGAAGCGGTTCCGCTCTATGCCTACGACCAGTCCGCGCCGCTGTGCTTGCAGTTGGGCCCTAAGCGTAGCGCCGAGGGAGGAGTAACGTTGCAGGACATAACCTATCCAAGCCCCGTGACCGGAATGATTACCGCCACGCTCGTGTTTCCTGCGGGGCAAGGCCCATATCCTGGCGTCCTCTTTGTGCACTGGTTGGGTAACGCCGCGAGCACGAACCGGACAGAGTTCATGGACGACGCGCTTGCCCTTGCACGCGCAGGTTCGGCGTCGCTCCTCGTCGATGCGCTCTGGTCAACAAACACCGTCGGAAAGCCGAGTTACGATATGGCGATGGCCATCGAACAGGTGATCGAGCTCCGTCGCGACCTGGATGTGCTGCTCTCGCAGCCTGGCGTCGATCCAATCCGTATCGCCTACGTAGGCCATGACTTCGGAGCAATGTACGGCTGCATCCTGCTCGCCGTCGATCATCGCATAAGCTACGGCGCCCTCCTGACCCCGACCAGCCACTTGAGCGCCTGGAATCTACTTATCGATCCCTTGAGTGGAGCGGAACGCGACACCTATATCAAGCGCATGGCCGTCTTCGACCCGGCAGTGAACTTGCCGCACGTCCAGCTCAAAGGGCTGTACCTGCAATATGCGCAGCAGGACATCTATGTATCTCAGGCTGACGCGCAGACAGTCTACGCCGCAGCGCCCTCTCCGAAGGAGATGCATTCCTACGCCACAGATCATGCGCTGGCAATCCCGCAAGCGTCACAGGATCGGATGACGTGGCTAAAGCAGCGGCTGCAATTGGTCACATAGTTCGCGCAATGTGCTGGAGGAGCAATTGAGCATGTGTATTAGGTTATTAACCGGCATCGCGCCGAGTGCGTAGAATGGGGGCATGAACAGACGCCCCTATCCTAGTGATGTCAGCGATGAAGAATGGGGCTTCGTCGCGCCCTACCTGAGCTTGTTGCCCCAGACAGCGGCGCAGCGGCGGCACGAGTTGCGTGAGGTCTTCAACGCGCTGCGCTGGATGGTCCGTTCGGGAGCGCCGTGGCGGCATGCTGCCCGTCCACTTCCCGCCCTGGGAGGCGGTCTATCAACAGACCCGCCGCTGGATCGCCGCCGGCTGCTTTCGAAGCCATTGTCCATGACTTGCGCCTGCTCGTGCGCGCCGCGGCTGGTCGCACGCTCGCAGCCCGAGCGTGGCAATCATTGATAGTCGCACACTGCGCTCGACAGTGGAAAGTGGAGCAGCGCGCCGGCGTGGACGGGCACAAGCGCGTGCGCGGCTCCAAGGTGCATGCGGTCGTCGATACCATGGGGACGCTCTTGGCCCTGGCGGTGACGCCCGCCAACGAGGCCGAGCGGCGGCAGGTCAGCCGCCTTGGCGCAGCAGGTCCAGGGAGGTGACCGGAGAGACGGGTCGAGGTCCTCTACGCCGATGCTGCCTACTCCGGCGAGGACACCGCAGGCGGCGGCGCAGGAGCACGGGCATGCGCCTGGTCGTGGTCCAGCGCCCACAGGGCAGCCATGGCTTTGTCCTCCTGCCGCAAGCGCTGGGTGGTCGAGCGCAGTTTCGCCTGGGTCAGTCCGCTTTCGCCGCCTCGCCCGTGACTACGAGCGCCTCCCTGCCACGCTGGTCGGTCTGCATTTCGCCGCCTTCGTCTGTCTCTTGCTCCCCAAACTGCTCAGCTTGATCGGCGGTTCATAACACCCTCTTAGAGGCAGTTTCGAAACACTTGGATTTTGCTGTAGCACCCCGCTAGTCGGGCGAAGCCTTGCGACGCAAATACGCCTCCACGTGCGCGTCGAAATTGAGCATCGCTGTGATAGTGCCGCGGCCTATAGTCTTCGCTCCCTCGATGAGCACGAACTCCCTGCCGACCCACAACCGTCCTACTAGGCCATCCGGACGGAAAAAGAAGGACACCAATATGGGACCCGTCTCCCCTGGAAACAGCTCGGTCCGCTCCTTCGGATAGAAGCTGGCAATCCATTCAATGCCATCCAGGTAGATATGCCCTGCGCGATAGCCTGGAGCGATCCAGTAGTGCCAGCCGCTTTCCTCTTCGGAAAGCAGCGTGAGTTCCACCTCGATGTCGTACTGGTCCAAGTCTTGGCTCATGTGTCACTTCGGTCCCGTTCACTTGCCGCACGGTGGAGGCTTCATCTTACTCGCTCTCCCACCGTTTTGGAATCGCTTCTAGCATTGGCGCGTGACTTGAGTCTGCCTAGCAACCGTGGCAAACAGCGGCGCAGCGTGGAAGCCGTCATATTGCGCCTCTTTGTCACAGAGCGCGCGACAAGCGAAGACTCGAAACATCAGCATCAGTGAGAAAAAGCGCAAGGGAGCGATTGTGCACTTCAGCACGTGTACTTGAAGCCGGTCTGCTGTTGCACGCGCAATCCCTCCATGAATAATTCCAGTTTGCCAAGCGCACGGCGCCCATCGTAGTGGTCAGGGCGTCAGACGCGTAGTTGCAAAAGTGCCACAGATTGGCGCGCTTGGCAAGCGGCTAGTTGGTATAGGCAGCATAAGGGGGCGCGCCGAAGCAGTAGAACTAGCCCTGAGACTGCTGCTGGTCGGGCGCTGGCATGGCCGGCATGATCAGCGGATTCTGATCATCCGGCTCTGCGGATACTGTCGTCGAACTTGACAGTGGATTGTTTCCTGCTGGAGGAAGGGCAGTGGTATCCGCTGGCTCGATCGTGGGCGGCAGGGTGAGATCCGTCATTGGGCCGGGGGCGACGGGGTAGGCAACCGGCGCTGGGAGCGCTACTTGGGGCGCATCTATCGTAGCGGGGTTCTCGATCGTGCCTGGCGAAGCAGGCTTCGGCGTTTTCGCCGACGATGCCCCGTTTATGGGCGATGTGGAAGCGCAGTGTGCGGGCGCCTCTCCGTGCGAAGGAGACGCAGGCCGCGAGACCAGTCCATGCGGCGCGCATTGAAGAGAAGGCGCGACACCGGAAGTGCCAGAGTCACTACCAGCGATTCCAGTTGGAGACGTGGCCGGAGGTGGGATAACAGGCGGCGCTGGCCGGACGCCTGGGAGACACGATGCGCTCGCGCAGGGCGATGTGGTCGGAGAAACCTGGATCGGGGCGCCTTGCAGCACGATAGGCGGCAACTTTGCAGGCGCAGCTGGCTTGGAGGATGGGCCTTTGCCTTTTGATTTACTCGTCGGCTTGCTTGGCTGCTTCACCACTTTTGGTTGCGGCGTGGGCTGGCCGATTGCGCCGCTCACCTGAATGGGAGTGACAAGCGAGGCGGTAATGCCAGCCCCGGAAAAGGTCAGAGACTGGGCGGCATAGACCGGGATCGCCGCGAACGCCCTGGCCATCTCCTGACCGAGGACGAAGCTGCCAGCGCAGCCGAGCAGGAGAAACGTGAGCAGCAGGCGTCTATGCACAGTGTAGCGCTGTACCCGTCGCATCGCCGCCTCCTCCTGTAGCGTTCCTTGCCACTGCCACCACGCCCGCGCGACATCCACTCGCTATTAAATCGCATGTGATGGAGCGGCGCAAGGGGAAAACGCACGAATTTGGCGAAAGGCGCGAAAACTCGTCCCATCCCCACCACCTGTGCAGCAGGAATGGACAGCACGGTTTGGAGGAGCGCTAACGACGACGCGCTCTCAGGCTCAAAGTCGCTCGATCACCGTCGCGATGCCCTGGCCGACGCCGATGCACATCGTCGCCAGGCCGTAGCGCCCTCCCGGCGGATAAGCTCATGGAGCAGCGTCGTCACCATGCGCGCGCCAGAGCAGCCGAGCGGATGCCCCAGCGCGATGGCGCCGCCGTTGACGTTGACGCGCGCCGGGTCGAGCCCCAGCTCACGGATGCAGGGCAGCGCCTGCGCGGCGAACGCCTCGTTCAACTCGACCAGATCCAGGTCGCTGGACGGCAGTGCCCGCGCGGGCAAGAGCCTTCTGGGTGGCGGGGATCGGGCCAAGACCCATGTAGGCAGGATCGACGCCCGCCACGGCGCCGCTCACGATGCGCGCCAGCGGACGCCTGCCCTTGGCCTCCGCCCAGCGCCGTGAGGCGAGGACCAGCGCCGCCGCGCCGTCGTTGATGCCCGACGAGTTGCCCGCCGTCACACTGCCACCCTCGCGGAAGGCGGGCTTGAGCTTCGCCAGCTTCTCCAGTGTCGTGTCGCGGCGCGGCTGCTCGTCGCACAGCAAACGGCTCGGTCGCGCCCTTGCCTACTGGAACCTCGACCGCGAGAATCTCGTCGTGGAAGCGTCCAGCGTCCATGGCGGCGACGGCGCGGCGCTGGCTCTCCAGCGCGAAGGCGTCCTGCTCCTCGCGGCTGACAGCCTACTTCTCGGCGACGTTCTCCGCCGTCTCGCCCATGCTGTAGGGATGATGCATCGCCGAGAGCTTCGGATTGATGAAGCGCCAGCCGAGCGTGGTGTCTTGCAACTCCATCTTGCCGCGCGCGAAGGCGGCCTCCGGCTTGCCGAGGACGTAGGGCGCGCGCGTCATGCTCTCGACGCCGCCCGCGACGATCGACCTCGCCCTCGCCCGCGCGGATCGCGTTGCGCGGCGCTGTTGACCGCCTGCAGGCCGGAGCCGCAGAGCCGGTTGACCGTCTGCCCCGCGACCTCGACCGGCAGCCCGGCCAGCAGCAGCGCCATGCGCGCGACGTTGCGGTTGTCCTCACCAGCCTGGTTCGCGCAGCCCAGGATCACATCCTCAACGACATCTGGCGCGACGCCCGCGCGCCGCACCGCCTCGGCGATGACCAGCGCGGCCAGATCGTCCGGACGCACCTCTTTGAGCGCGCCCGCATACTTGCCAATGGGCGTACGCACGGCGGAAAGGATCACCACCTCATCTTGCTCTGCCATGACGCATGCGCTCCCTCTGAGTGGCCTGTACCACTCCGGCTTGCGCTTCTCCAGGAAGGCCGCCATGCCCTCCTTCTGGTCCTCGGTGGAGAAAAGCAGCGCGAAGAGGCGTTTTTCATAATTGAGCGCGGCCTCCAGCGGCGTGTCGAAGCTGGTCAGGATCGCCTCTTTGATGAACCGCGTGGCGACGGGCGCCTGGGCGGCGATCTTGCGCGCCAGCTTCTCGCGCCTCTTCCAGGTGCTGGCCATCGGGCACGACATGGTTGACGAGGCCCCAGTCCGCCATCTGCTGCGCGGTGAACTGGTCGCCGGTCAGGCAGATCTCCATCGCGTGGTATTTGCCAATGGTGCGGGCGAGGCGCTGCGTGCCGCCGGCGCCGGGCATCACTGCCGATGAGGATCTCTGGCTGGCCGAACTTGGCCTTCTCGCTGGCGATGATGATGTCGCAGTGCATCGCCAGCTCGTTGCCGCCGCCCAGCGCGTAGCCGCCCACCGCCGCGATCAGCGGCTTCTTGATGCGGCGGATGCGATCCCACGCCGTGAAGGCTCCAGCGGCCATCTGGATGGGCGTCGCGCCAGCCATCTCGGCGATGTCCGCCCCGGCGGCGAAGGCGCGCTCGCCCGCGCCGGTCAGCACGACGCAGCGGATGGCGTCATCGGCGTCAAGCTCCTCCAGCCGGTCGGCCAGCTCGGCGACGAGCGCCCAGTTGAGCGCATTGAGCTTGTCGGGGCGGTTGATGGTGGCGGTGGCGATGGGCTCGTCGCGCTCGACGACGATATACTGCTCCGGCATGGCGCTATCGGCTCCTTTCTAACTAAACGTTGATTGCTGCATTTAACGCACACCACAATCTCCAGAGGGCTAGCGTCAAACCCTCGTGTGGCGCTCGTCATACGCTCTAGCTCCTTCCCAGCGTGCTGGCACCTGTCATCAAGCATTTCCAAGCCATATACCCCCAGTCGTTGAAGACCGCGCGGTTCCAATACCGGTTCTTCTCCTGGTGCGCTTTACTGACCATCTGCCGCTGGAAGATCGCCAATCACCACGGTGCTTTCAACCAGTCGGTGGGCAATGAAGTGCGAAGCTTTGTGCAGACAGTCCCGTTGTTTGTGACGTTTGCGTTCGGAGACGCGCTGGTAGACCTGACTGAGGTGAACATACCTCCTTGATCCCTTCTGACAGCGATCGCGCTTGGACCTGATCTTGTCGAGCTGGCGGTTGTACCACTGATGTCCCTTGAAGCCACCGATATGATAGATGCGCCCCTGCTCCTTCACCCCCGTCGCCAGCGTCTTGACGCCCAGGTCGAAAGCGACGACACCGCCATTCGAATGCCGCGTCTCATCTGGTCGCTCGGCGACAAACGAGGCGTAATAGTGGCCGCGCGCGTCCCGCGAGATCGCCACCTCCCGGTACGCTGTCGGAGCCGGTTCTGTGAGGCGTGCGACGATGTTGGGAAACCGTGTAGCAATGCCGGTGGTCGCCTCCAGCGCCAGTGGGCAGATATAGGTGGTCCCCTGCCATCTTGATGTACATGGCTGGATCGCACGAGGTGAAGAAGGCGTGCCGGGGACGCACGCGCGGAAAGCCGGGCGTCTCACCCGCCTTCACCCGTCGAAAGAAGCCCGCCATGGCATTGTCCAGCCGGAAGTAGACCTCATGCCAGAGCGTGCTGTAGACGATGCGCAGGTCGGGGTCATGGCGCTTACTGGATTCCAGCGTGGCCTTCGCCTCGGCCCAGCCTGGCCAAAGCTCCCCATCACGCAGGCGCAGCACCCACCAGTTAAAGAGGCCGCGACACTTGCCCTGCATAAACTCTAGCGCGGCGGCATCAGCCGTGCTCACCCGAAGTCGGATCTTCTTACACAGCGGCATCGTCTATCACCTGCTGGAGCGCGCTGGTCGTACGTCCAGGTCGCTTGGACGACCAATTTCGATCAAAACATATGGTTTAACCCACGTTGACACATAGCCACGTATTGATCTCCTTTCCGGATCTCGTTCACGCCAACGATGGCGAATAGCGGCGCCAGGGCACAGTATAGCACCGGCGCGGATGACATCCCCGCCCTCTCTCTGAGGGCAGGCCGCGTAAGGCGCCGCTTCAGCCTTGTGGGGCAAGAGACCGTTCTTTCACTGCACGACGGCGCTGTAGGCGCCCCTGAACGTCTCCTCCAGTGTCAGCGTCTCACATGCCTCGTCGAGCGCGCGATACTCGTCGTGCCGTACGCCATGAAAACCCTCAAAGTCTTCGCGCGAAGTCCAGCGATCAATAGTCAGATAGCGCCGTTCGTCGCCGTCGCTCTCGCCTTTCAGCAGTTCTGAGCCAAGGTACCCTGCGCTCCGGCGAAGAGGCGCGCCCAATCGCCATCGGGGCCATACGCCCGGCGAAACGCGGCCTCCCCCTCGCGGCTCACGCGAAACTCCCACATCAGCGCGTACATCGTCGATCTCCTTCAACAGGAAGGCATGTCTCATTGCCGAGCCGTTCGATGCAGCGCTGGCATGGCGCCGTTTCAGAGCCGCGCGCCGCTCCGGTTGTTCATGAAGATGAACTCACTATGGCCTGATAACGCCCTCGCGCCAGGCGAAGATCGCCGCCTGCGTCCGGTCGGCGACCTGAAGCTTGCTGAGGATGTTGTTGACGTGGCTCTTGACCGTCCGCTCACTGATCACCAGTCGCTCGGCGATCTGCGCGTTGGTTAGCCCCGTTGCGATGAGACCCAGCACCTCGCGCTCGCGCTCGCTGAGTGTGTCGTAGAGCCAGCGTGTCCCGGCGGATGCGCCATGCAATTCCTGCGCCAGCCGCGCCGCGACATGCGGGTGGAGTGTCGCCTCGCCACGCGCCGCCTTGCGCACCGCGCCGACCAGCTCGTCCAGCCCCACGCTCTTGAGCAAATACGAGAGCGCGCCAGCGCGTATCGCCGGATAGATATGCTCGTCCTCGTGATAGGACGTGAGCACGATCACCTGCGAGCGCGGACTGCGCTGCTTGATGAGTCGCGTCGCCGTCACGCCGTCCATCTCCGGCATCACCAGGTCCATCAGGACGACATCGGGCGCGAGGTCCGCCGCGAGCAACGCCGCCTCGCCACCCGACCCTGCCTCGCCGACGACCTGGAAGCCACCCTCGGCGTCGAGCAGCGCGCGGATGCCCTGGCGCACGACGGCGTGGTCGTCCACGATCATGACCGTGATTGGCTCAGTCTCACTCATGCGCCCACCTCCACTTCCTCCCGCGCGATGGCCCCAGCCAGCGGCGTTCGCGCCTGCAGAGATGTTCCGCTCGCCCCACTGCTGATGGTGAGCGCGCCGCCCAGCGCTTCTACCCGTTCGCGCATGCTCGCCAGACCGAGACCCTTCCCCGCCGATTCCTCCACGACAAAGCCCTGCCCGTCGTCGCGTACGATCATCTCCAGCGTCTCGTCCGTCCACGCCAGCTGTATCTCGACGTGGCTCGCGCCGCTGTGGCGCGCGACGTTGGTCAGCGCCTCCTGGGCGACGCGATAGTACGCCTCCTCCACGTCAAGAGGAGTGAGCCGCTCGCCTTGCGCGCGAAGGTCAACAGAAATCCCGGTGCGCTGTGACCATTCCTCGGCGTATGCGCGGAGCATGCCCATCAGACCTTTGTCAGCCAGCGCCGCCGGGCGCAACGCCCCGATCAGGTTGATCAGCTCCTGCTGTGTCTGCTCGGCGAGTTGTTCAGCCTCCTCCAGCCGCGCTCTGGCGGCGTCGGGGTCGCGGTCGAGTTGTTTGCGCGCCGCGCGCACGAGCAGCGCGTTAGCGAAGACGTGCTGCTTCACGGTGTCGTGCAGGTCGCGCGCCAGCCGGTTGCGCTCCTCCACCACCGCCAGCGCCTGGCGCGAGGCCAGCAGTGTCTGGATCTGCTCCGCCATGCGGTTGAGGTCGCGCGCGAGCCGCCCAAGCTCGTCGCTGCTCCGGTCGCGCACTGGCGACGAGAAATCGCCCCGGCTCCACGTCTCGGCCGCCGCCGCGATGCGCATGATCCTGCCGCGCAGATTGGCCGAGATCAGCGCGCCGGTCACGAGGCCGATCAGCGCGATCACCGCGATAATCAGAAATGTGCCGTTGGTCTGGTTGTCGAAGAAACGGTTGAAGGTATGCACGAGGTCGCTGTCGCGCAGGAAGTCGAACGGCCCCTCGTAGCGGCTGGCCGAGATCGCGATGAGCGTGGCGACGACGCTCACCGCGAGGTAGGAGAGCGCCATGCGCCAGAAGAGGCCCCCAATGCGCCGTCGTGTCTTCATGGCGTCTCCCTTACTCATCGATGCACAAACCAGTCCGTCATGTCACTGCCCAGCGCCTTCGCGCCGCGCCCCTGCCAGTACTGGACCGTCGCGTCGGCCTGGGCTTGCGTCCAGACGCCGCTCGTGACCATTCGGGTGCTGGCCGCTCGTGCGCAGCGATCTCGATAGTGTAGAGCTGATCAGGCGAGACGCCCTGCGTCGTCGCCACGCCGAATAAGCCCTCACCGGGGTCGGCGCGTATCTCGGCCTTCACCTGGGCGACGCTCGACCCCAGCCCCTGCGCGATCTGCTCCTCTACCACCTGGTAATACGCTGTCGGCAGCGAGACAGGTGGATTCGGGCGCCGATACTCCTGCGTAGGCGCATCAGAGCGGAGGATCGTCAGCCAGAGCACGACGCCAACCACTCCTAGTATCATAGCCCCACCCACGAGCAACGCGATCCACCGCCAGCGCGGGCGTGTCCGAACGTCACGGACATCGTGTTGCGCGTTCATTTGTCTCATGCCTTTCTATTCATACCGCAGCGCAGTGGCGATGCGCAGGCGTGAGGCCCGCCAGGCGGGCGCGACGCTGGCGACGGTCGCGATCACCAGAACCGCGACGAGCGACGCCGCGAAGGCGAGCGGGTCGAGGGAAAAGTCCACCGGCATGACCGTCCAGGCGAAGGTCTGGACGAACGCCCAGGCCAGCGGCAGACCAAGCGCGCGCCTATCAACCAGGAGAGAACGCCCAGCGACAGGCTCTCCACCCAGAAGACCTGCGCCACGCGCCGCCCGCTCGCGCCCATCGCGCGCAGCAGCCCGATCTCGCGCCGCCGCTCCAGCACGGAGGTCACGAGCGCGTTCGCCAGCCCAAGCGCGCCCACCACGCCGACCACCAGCGCCAGCGCGTAGAGCAGGTAGTAGAGGAGTGAGGCGTCGCTCTGCCGCCGCGTGACGTACTCGTGGATGGTGTCAATCGTCCCGTTGGCGCCGGAATAGTAGCCAGGATCGTCGCTGCTGGCCCCGCCGGGATTGACGACGGCGCTGACTTGGGCGGCGAGCTGGTTCACCGCATCCAGCGAACGATCCCGCGCGCCGATGATGATCTGTGCGCTGCTCGCCTGAGCAGCGTCGTCACTTGAGACGCCTTTCAACTGGTAAAGGGTATCAACCGGCATTAGTGCAGCGCCGATCCAGCCCAGCACGTCGATGGCCTGCCGACCGTGCCGATGATGGTCAGCGTCAACTTCCGTCGTCGCGCCGAAGTTATTGGTCAGCGTGATCGCTATCCCCGAGGGCGAGTCCCGTCTTCGCCAGCGCGGCGTCGCTGAGGAGGACCACATTGGTCTCGCCCGGCTCCATCCAGCGCCCGCTGGTGAGCTGATAGTGATACAGGTCTGTCCCCGGTTCGTAGCCAGAGATCTGGAGCGTGCCCCAGCGCGTCGAGCGCGTTCGTCGCGCCATACCGCTCGACGCCCTGCACATTTGGCAACGCTTGCAGTTGGCCCTGTATCTTGCTGAAGTACGCTGGGTCCTTGAAGTTCACGGTCATGTCTGCGGCGAGGGCGGCGCGCACCGCGCCGATGGTGTCATTGACGGACGCCGTGGCGGTCTGAACAACCAGAAAACAGGCGGCGGCGAGGCTGAGTGTCGCGAGCGAGAGCGCGGCGCGCCAGCGTTTGCGAAAGAGGCCGCGCAGCCCCAGCCAGGTCGTCTGCGAGATCCAGGTCAACCGCTGGCCGAGACGCGGCTGCCGCCCAGCGTCCCTGTCCCGCGTCGATACCGTAGGCGGAGAGCGCCTCGCGTACGGTGATGCGCGTGCCATTCCACAAGCGGAAAGAGCGCCGCGAGTGCGGGAACGCCGAGGCCAACCGCCAGGCTGAGCGCCACCACCCACGGCGTGATGGTGAACGGCCCCAGTTCCAGCGGTATCTGTGGCGCGAGCATGGACGCAAGAAGATTCCCGGCGTAGAGTCCGAGCGCGATGGCGGGGAGGTCGCCAGCACGCTGTAGATGGCGACGGTGAGCAGATAGCCGCGCATCACGGCGCCGCGCGTGGCCCCAATCGCCTTCATCGTCCCGATGATGGCAGTCTGCTCGGTGATGAGCGTGGTGATGGTGTTCAGGATCAGCAGCGCGCTGAGCGCGACGGCCAGCAAGGCGAGGTGCGCAGCAGGACGAAGACGCCGTTGATTCCATCCAGCTCCGCGGCGCTGACCTTCGGCGCGAAGCCAGAGTCGAGGATGGTGACGCCGTGTGCGCGCAACGTCTCCTTGGAGTTCTGTCGCCGCGGTGCTGGCAGCCTGGCCTCCCGCGACGGCGAACGTGACCTGGACGTGGTGTTGCAGCGCAGGAAGCTGCTGGCCATCTGGGCGTGTCTCCTGGGGATCACCGAGCGCGTCATACACCTGCTGGAGGCCCGCATCGCTCATGTAGGCGGAGCGCGTCGCCCGTCGCAGCGGGATTCACACCAGGAGTGCGCGCCAGGCCAACCACCGTCGCTTCGGTGGATCGTCCGCCATTGGAGAGGGTGACGCTATCGCCGAGTGGCGAAGTTATGGAGGCTGCGGTCGCCCTGCTCCATGACGATCTCGCCAGGGCCGGGATAGCGCCCTGCAGTCAACTGGAATGTGTTCGCCTGCTGGAGATCGGAATAGCTGACGATGTTGATTCCGACGCGACATTCGGCGTCGCTGGGCTGCCAGCAGACGCTCAGGAGCGAGGCATATTGGATTGTCTTGACGTTCGCAACACCGCGCAGAGTCGGGCAGGAGCGCCGGGTCCAGCCGGTCCACCGTCAGCTGGAAGTCTGGTTGCGTCGCCTGATAGCCGCGCGTGAACGCGAAGGCGTTGATCGAGCGTCTCCTCGACGCTGTTGATGACCGTCAAGCCGAAGACGCTGATGAAGATCCCCAGCGTTACCAGGAGTGTGCGCCCCTTGCGGCGTGTCACGTCGGCCACCGACTTGCGCAGGCGCGCGCTGAAGAAGCGGCTCATGACGCGCCTCCAACCGCTCGTGCTCGCACAACCGCGCTGGCTCCTGCTTCGCCGACGATGCGCCCATCCAGCAGCTCGATGCGGGCGCTGGCGCGGCTGCCAGCTCGCGGTCATGCGTGACGTAGATGACCGTCTTGCCACGTTCGATCAGTCCAGCGAGGGTATCGAAGACCTGATGCGCGGTCGTGGAGTCGAGGTTGCCGGTCGGCTCGTCGGCGACCAGCACCGGCGGATCGTTGGCGAGCGCGCGGGCGATGGCGACGCGCTGCTGCTGGCCACCGGAGAGTTCGCTCGGCAGCCGGCGCGGATAGTCGGCCAGGCCGACCGTCTCCAGGCACTCAAGCGCGCGCGCGCGCCACTGGCTGCGCGCCAGGCCGCCGCCTCCGCCCAACTCCAGCGCCAGCAGCACGTTCTCCAGCGCGGTCAGCGTCGGGATGAGCTGGAAGAACTGGAAGACGACGCCCACGTTGCGCCCACGCCAGCGCGCCAGCGCGTTCTCGCTGCGTCCACGCAGCTCCTTCCCGGCGAAGATGACCTTCCCGCTCGTCGGGCGGTCGATGCCGGTCAGCAGGTTGAGCAGCGTCGACTTGCCGCTGCCGGATGGGCCGTTGATGGCGAAGAGGCTCTGCGCTGGGACGGCGAAGGTGAGATCGTCGAGGATGACAGTTCGCTGGGCGCGTGTAGCGATGACGCGCGTGAGGCTGCTCGACCTGGATGATGGGCGGGGTGAATGTCTCAGGTGTGGCGACACGTTCTCTGGGCGTCGGTAGCATATGGTCGCTCCTCTTTGCGCTGGGCACTGGCATGGCTGCAAAGAGGAGTATGTCGTGGAGACGCTACACTCGCATCGGCCCAGGGGTGGATCGCCGCCTGTCCTCAGGTATGATCGCCAGGGCATCCACCGTTAAGCATGAGGAAAGCAGAGGGCAGGCGTAGCGCACCCTGTCGCGCCTCTACTGGTATGTGGTGGAGCGCGGTCGCCTTCCGTGTGAGAGGAAGGCGACTAGGGCGGGGTCAGCCGCCACTCGATTGCAGGGCGAGCAGTTCGGGGATGAGCTTGTCGGCGTCGGGCGAGCCCCAGCCGGTCGCGTAATCCCAGCCAGCGGTTGACGGGTAATAGAGATTCCCACCCACCATCACGTCGTGGAACGCGGCGCTGAGGGTTGAGTTAGGCCCATCTTGTAGAGCATGGGATTGATGAAGCCCAGGGTCGGTTTACCACTGGCTCGTCGCGCGCTGGTTCGCCAGCGTGATCAGCGAGGCCCACAGCGGCGTCGAGGCGCTTGTCCCGCCGATCGGCGACCCAACAGTCCTCGCCCGTGCAGGAGCCATCGGTCGAGTCGTAGATGCGGTAGCCGGTCAGCGGGTCCGCCGAGGCCGCGATGTCGGGCACCTGGCGCGCATCGGTGCTGTACTGGTTGCTCACGCCGGGGCCGCTCTGCCAGTCTGGACGCAGATAGCCGACGCTCAGCCCACCGCCGCTTCCAGAACCGGCCAGCGGCCCCTCCCAGCCCGCCTCGCTGTAGTACGAGCCGTTGTCGTTAACCAGCAGCGCCGTGCCGCCGACCGCCGTGACGAAGGGGTTGGTCGCTGGGAGTGAGGCCGAAAGCTCGTTATCGTTGGGGTCGTTGCGGTGGCAGGTGTAGGCGCCGTCATCCCCGGATGCGACGAAGACCGACATGCCCTGTACGGTGGCCTGGCGGAAGATGTTGTTGAGCGTGGCGAAGTAGTTGCGTCCCAGGTCGGGCGACTCCCAGATCGCTGGCTCGCAGCCGCCCAGGCTCACACTAACGACCTTGGCGCGGTTGTCGCTGACGATTTTATTGAAGTTGTCGGCCAGCGAGCCGAAGTCGGCGGGGCTTTCGTAGACGAGGATTTTGGCGCGTGGGGCAATAGCGTGGATCACCTGGATATCGAGCGTCGTCTCGCTCACCTGCTGCGCTGGGTCCGCCCCACCGTTGACCTTGATGACCTCGATGGGATAGGGGTTGATTCCGTAGGTGCGGTCGTAGTAGTCGATGTCGCGCTGCTTGAAGGTGTCGATCTCCGGCATGGCGATGGTCTGTCCCTCGCCGTTCAATCCAGACGCATGGAGCGGCGCGATGTTGTAGGCGCGCTCAAGCTCCACTGGACCGAGCAGACGTGGCGGCGGCTGTTGCGTCCGTTCGCCTGTGTCGCCTGTGTCATACGTAGGATACCGGCGGGATGCAGCGCGGGGCGGTTGTTCAGGCCGAGCACGTTGAGCGCCGCGCCCTTCCACTCATCCGGCAGGCGCGGAGCCACGTCCGGCGCGTAGTAGGTCTCGCCGCTGGCGGTGCGATAGTCGCTGAGACTGGACGCCGAAGAACTTCTCCGCCTGCGCCACCGTGCCCTGCGCGCCCAGGAGCGAGCCGCCAGCCGAGGGCAGTGTGACGTGGAACCCCAGCGTCGCTCAGCGAGCGCTCAACCGTGGCCAGCGCCGCCGCCGAGGGGCCGAAGCGTTGCGCATATTCCTCTGGCGTCAGGTAGTGATGATAGTCCGGCGAGTTCGGGTCCTCGATAGCGGCGAGCGCGCGGTTGATCTCGGCGTCGGAGGCGGTCGCCATGCTGATCGAGAGGCTGATCTGGCGCCTGGGGTCGGTCGGCCCGATGCGTGTCCCGCGATTGTCGCCTGTCGTCCCCACCAGGCCCGCGCGGCCAGATGGCGCGACGCCTGATGATGACCCAGGCCCTCCGCTGGAAGGCGCTGAGGACGAGCAGCCCGCCAGGAGGGTCAGGAGGGCGACGGCGGCGGTGAGCGAACGGAGCGGCAGTCTGCGCATGAGAACGCCTCCGGAAGATGCGATTCGTGAACGATTAGCTCCACGTGAGCGAGTTGACGAGTTGGTCGTAGGCGTTGCTGCGCACCTGGCGCGGGTTGGTCGGGTCGGGCTTGTTCGGGTCGAGCGGGCTGACGGCGGCGAAGATGATGCCTGCGGTTCCCTGCGTGCTGGCCATGATCTGAATGTAGATTGGGACGTTGGGCGCGTTCGGCTGGTTGACGATGGCGGCGTATTGCTCGCCCGCGCCGCGCACATAGCCGATCTCGGCGCCATTGACTGGCCCCTCATCCTGTAGGCCCGCGAACTGGCTGGTGTCGAGGTTTTGGCGCGTCCACGAGGAGAGGAGCGCGTCGGCGCTCGTGCCGGAACGCACTGAGACGGCGAAGAACTGCGCGCTGATCTGGCCATAGTCGGAGTCGTGCAGGAGCGTCGCGCTAGTGCTATCCTGCGAGTCCACGGTCCAGGGCGGCGTGCTGTAGTAGAAGCTGAAGTGGTCGGTCGAGAGCAGCTTCATCGGCGAGTTGTAGCCGACGAGCGGCGGGCAGTTCGACGTGCAGGGCGTCGCGGCGGGCTGCTGCGGGGGCAGAGCGGCCTCGGCGCCACAAGCCATCGCTACCAGCGCCACGGCCAGCAGGCCGACGAGGAGTGGAAGGCATCTACGCATTCTCTGCATCATTGCCCTCCGTTGGCTGATCTGGCGGCGGCGTAGTATCTGTTGTGGATTCTGGTGGGGTATCTGTTGCGCCTGCTGCTGTCGTGTCTGTCGCCGTCTCCGCTGGCGCGCCGACCGTCGCTGGCGCGCGCGCGCGCTTGGAGATGGAGCGCATGGCGATGCCGCAGTTGGAGCAGAAGGGCAGATCGGCCACGGTCTGGTGGCAGTGCGGGCAGGTGATCGTCCCGCCGTGTCCAACCGAGCGCGCCTTATCGATCAAGCCGACATGCAGCACCTGGCGCAGCAGCAGGACAATGCCCAGCAACGGAATCGCGTACCACAGGATGTTGAGCCACTGCCCACCATAGAGCGTCACGCCCAGCGCTGGGATGATCAGGCCGAGGACGGCGGCGATCAGCGCGACCGGCAGCGAGGTCAGAGCGCTCATCTCGCGCGTGGGCGGCGTCTTGTCGAAGAGCAGCCACAGCGCGGCGCAGATCAGGCCGGTGGTTCCGGCGTAGAGCAGCGGCTTGAGCAGCGCCAGTGGGATTGTGCGCAACGCCAGCGAGGAGGGGTCGCCGAGCGCCGGGGCCGACCCGGTGATGAGCAGCCACGAGTAGACGATGCTCTCGGCGGCGGCAAAGCCCAGGCCGGACGCGACGCCAAAGGTCAGGCCGTCCAGCATGTCGTTGAAGCGCTGACGCCGGGCGAAGAAGAGGATCAGCGGCCCCACCAACATCAGCGCCTGCGCCAGCAATGGAATCCCCACGCCGACGAGCAAGACGTAGCTTGGCTTGGGGCGGACGAAGATCGATTGGCCGGAGACGACTGAGCGATAGAGCAGCAGCGTCGCCACCAGATCCAAGAATCGCGCCGACGAGGAAGGTCGCGCCGAGCACCCATGCCGGCTCATCTTCATAGACCTGCACGACGTAGAAGTACGCCAGGTAGAGCAGCGGGATGAGCAGCGCCGCCAGTACCGTCGAGATTGGCACGAATCTGGCGAATCCCAGCGCGAAGATCACCACCGCCAGCGCGGCCAGGATCAAGCCAAAGAGGCGTGTGCGCTCCGGGTTCAGGCGCGGGAAGAAGGTCGAGATGATGGCGGGCTGATAGACGCTCTGGTTGGGATCGGCGGCATAGGCCGACCCACGGCGGGCAGGATTGCGGCTCGCGCCTGCGGAAAGTCGCGCTCCGCAGTAGCCACAGTAGTGGCCTTCAGGGGTCTCATTGCCGCAATGAGGACATGTCATCATCGGCGCTCCCTTTCGCGGAAGGGGGGATGTGGCGCCGATCTGGCGCTTGGGGCAGACACTGTGGGCTGGCGCTTCCTGGCGCTTGATCGGCAAGTGTACCAGATGGCGCAAAAGGTCAGTCTATTGTACACGTCGTGTGGGCGAATTGGAAAGCGGACAGGCAGGCGATTGACTTTTTCCCCGCTCGAACGTATAGTCTTCGGTCGGGAATGCGCCATCGCGTGGCTCTTCCCATCAGAATGCTGGCCCACATACGTCACACCGCCTCCTCGAACCGCCCGTCGTGGCGCTTCGCGGCTGATGCGAGAGGCATCACGCTGATTGGGTAGGGAGTCTGACGCAGGGAAAGGGAGTTTATGAGTAGCGACTATTGCCCACGCATGCCAGAGCCGGCGCGTGGCGCGCTTGTCGGAACGTATCTGAGCTGGTATATCGGCTGTTTCCAGAGCGGAAACAGCTAGCGACCTCACGATCGCCTAGAGGAGCCTCACGCGTGTTTGGACCCCACCTGATCATCGATGGTTCCCGTTGTGACACCCGCAAGCTCGGCGACAGGATTCTCGTCGAGCAGGTCTTGAACGCTTACCCCGACGCCATTGGCATGACCAAAATCGGCGGCCCGTACATGTTCGAGTACCAGGCCCCCGACCCCGCCTACTCCGGCGTCTCTGGCCTCGTCGTCATCGCCGAGAGCCACATCGCCCTCCACACCTTCCCCGAACTCGACTACTTCACCATGGACATCTTCTCGTGCAAGAACTTTGACCACGAGAAGGCCATCGCCTACATCCGCGACGCCTTTGACGTGAAGGAAATGGACCGCATGCTCGTCCAGCGCGGCCTCTCCTTCAAGGGTCCGCACCATGGCAAGGATGGGGCGACCGACGAGTTGATCGCGGCGGCGCAGGCGCGGCTGGCGGCGGGGATCATCAGCAAAGAGCCAGCCATTGCCAGATACGGCTGTCGCCACGGATGCAATGGCGAGCGTGAGACGGCCCTTGCCGCGGCGCAATGAGCAGAGCCAACGGGCATATGGTCTGGCCGCAGTATGGCGTGACGCCTGACCTTGGCCTTGAAGCTACAGTGGGTGGACTGCGAGCCATGCGCGCGCGGCTGGCGCTCGTGTCGTCGCACTGGGTGAGCATGAGGCGCCGCTCGGCGGGGATGGGAAGTCGCTCTACGGCGACGGAGCCGGTGCAGGTGAACCCGACGGCCTCGGTCAGCGGGCTGCTGGATAAGATGGCCGCGACGGGGCGGCAGGGGCGCGCGCTGGGTCGTGCGCTGAGCTGAATGGGAGCGGCTCGCGCGCGATAGCGAGTCAACCATCGCGCTGGCGCTCTCGGAGCCGGCGATCGCGGCGGGCATGCGCCAGACGCTCGTCTACGCGGTGGACCATCGCTACATGGACGTGGTGATCGCCAGCGCGGACGACTCTCTATGCCGACCTCTACGAGGCGCTGGGCTATCCGCACTACGACGACGGCGAGACGATCGTCGCGCTGGCCGAGGGACGGGCGGCGACGGACGCGCTCTTCCTCGAGCTGCTCGCGGCGATGGATCTGGCGAAGGTCACGAACAGCGCCGACCTCTGGAAGCAGGTCGGCGAACTGCTGCCCACCCGCACGCCGCGCAAAGGGCTCATTCAGGCTGCTGCAGCGGTTGACGTCCCTGTCTTCACGCCGGACTTGGCGGTGAGCGCCTTCGGCTCCGCGTTGGCCACGGCGCGCGCGCAGGGCATCCGGCTGCGGCTGGACGCGACCGATGACGTGGAGGCGCTGGCGCGGCTGCTCGGCGCATGGCCGCGTCTCGGCGCGTTGCGGCTTGGCGCGGGGCTGTCAGACGCGACGCTGACGCAGGCGTGGGAGTTGACGGCCTCGCTCGGACTGGAGACGCCGACCCTGAGTGGCAGTGTGGCTCTGGGCGCGCCAGCTATCGGATCAGGCGAGCATGCCATCTCCGTCCAGACTGACGCGACGCTCGCCCTGCCGCTGCTGGTGACCGGACTGGCGCAGCGCATCCCCGGCGCGCGCCATCGCCAGCCAGCCTTCGCCACTCAGGCCGAGCGCGAGGCGGAGGAGCGTCACGCTGCTATAGTGGGACGATAGGCTCCTTCTTCGAGTCGGGGAAGCGCTTAGAGGGAGTTTCACGAGACAGGACGATCACCAGGACGATCACCAGGACGATTGGAGGCGCCGGATAGCTCTGCAGCAAGCAGCCCAGCATGGAGCGTGGAGCGAGCGTCTGCGATTGCTGGGGTGGGAGCGCGTTCGGGCGCAGGAGTTGGCCTGGTCGCCGCGATCGTCGCACGGCTCGTCAGGCGGCTTATTGCGCTGGCGCTCTCTCATGCCCTCAGAGACTATGTCGACGCCGTCTATACCGAGATGGACGCCGACTCCCTTATTTGGGTCTCACTGGCGCACAACTGCTACGGCCATCCGCTCGCTCGGCAGAGCATGAGTGGTATCTGTCAGGTGCGCCTGGGCACGACAAAGGTACACGCCACACGACACACCTTCGCACTCGGTATGATGAAGTCTGGCGCTCCTGTGAACGCGATACAGGCGCTATTTGACCGTACGCCAGAGCGCTGAGAATGCGTCTGGCGGCGCAGTGGCCGCGTTGTTTGGTCTCGATAAGTAGGGTGAGCACATGAGAGACGATGCAGATGCCATGCGGTCTCATATGATATGGCTGGAAAAAGAGGTGGACCGCTTGCGCGCCGAGCGTGAGCGGCTTGTAGATGCGCTCGGTGCGACACAGAACGCGCTTCGAGAGGCCCGCGCGATTGTGAGTGATCTCGCGGCATGGAATAACGAGGGGTACTCGTCTTGCCCATTCTGCGATGGCGACACCGATTATGACACCGATCCTATCATGTTTTGGCACCGGCCCACGTGTCTCATCGTGAAGGCCCGCGCTATTGGGCAAGGAGTTTGATAGGCTCGACAAACTACAAGCACGGAGACAGCGACACCAGCAAGTGAACAGCTAGCGGCGCCGTGGGTCGCCCAGCACCACGAACTTCACTGGCACAATCTGGTCGCCGCCGTTGGTGCGCAGCGAGATGCGGCAGTTATATGGTCCGGCGGGAAGGCCGTGCGTCTCGATATGGACGATCAGATCGGTCGTCGCGTCGTTAATGTTGTGCGGCTCCACAGCCATATTCGTCACGCTCGATTCGGCGCTCCCGCTCAGGCTGCCAACACCGTGGTTGGCGATCTCCAGCGCCAGTGTGATGTTTCCCTCCGGCTCCAGCGCGCCCGCGTCCAGCCGCAACGGCGCCACATACAGCCGGGGACGTGTCCCGCCTGCGCCGCCACGCTGCCCGCCGAGCAGCCCCTGCGCGCGCGGAGCGCCCGGCATGCTGCCATTCAATGCCGGAAACTGGCCGGATACGTAGGGTATGGGATGCGGCCCGCTCCCCGCGTCCGGTGGCAGGAGCGCAATCAAGGCGTCGCGCAGGCTCTGCGCGTCAAGGTAGCGATCTTCCACCTGGAGCGCCATCGCTTTGGCGACTACGCGCTCGACGCTTTCGGGAACTGCCGAGTTGAGCGAACGAATTGACGGCAGGCCATCGTCGGCCATGCGCAGCGGCGCGCTCAACGGCACACGACCGGTCAGCAGATGATAAAGCGACGCTCCCAGCGCATAGAGATCGGAACGTGGCTCCGAGCGTGAGGCATACTGCTCGACCGGCGCATAGCCGTCAGTGCCGAGTTGCGCTGTGTCACGTGATTGCGCCTGGGTGAACCAGCGCGCGATGCCAAAGTCGATCAGCTTGAGCGAACCGTTTGGGCAGAGCATCACATTCGAAGGCTTGAGGTCGCGGTAGATGATCGCCGGGCGTAGGTTGTGCAGGTAGATCAGCACGTCGGCAAGGGCCGCTCCCCAGCGCGTCGCCTCCTCCCAGCGCACCGGCCGCCCACGCTCGATCATCTCGTCCTCGAGTGTCTTGCCGGGGACGAACTCCATCGCCAGATAGTATTTGTTGTCGTCGGTGAATTGCTCGAAGACGCGCGCGATGGCGGGATGCTTCAGGCGCGCCAGCATCTCGGCCTCGCGCTGGATGCCGACCTTGGCGCGTTCAAGTTCGTGCAGTTGCAAGTTCGCCTGGCTCATCTCCTTGATGGCGCGTGGCTCATTGCCTGCTCGCAAGTCGATTGCCAAATAGACTGCGCTCTGCCCCCCCTGCGCCAGCTTTTGCTCGATGCTGTAGCGATTGCGCAGAATGTGTTGTGGCCGCAGCCTGCCCGTTGCGCCGCGCGCGCGCGCAGTATTTGGGTCATTGAGATCGGCGCCACAGAGCGGACAGTAGCGGGCGTCGTGTGGGAGCGGGCGCTTGCAGGATGGGCAGACGGCATAGACGGACATGGCGTTCTCCCAGGCTGCGGACGTGGAGGGCTTCGAAACGCATTGTAACATAGCAATCTCGCGTCCACACCGCTCGCACGATTCGGCTAGGACATTTGTTCGCCAAGCTTGGCGGAGTAAGGCGAGTTCACACATGGACTAGCGCACGTGATACCGCTTTCACGCTATCATCACCGTGGGGAACCCTTAAGGTCAAACGGCAGCCAAATCATATCGTCGTGAGGAGTCTGCCCATGTCATCCGACTCGCTGGATGCGCCACTTTCCGCCATCTGGACCGGCGTCGCCGGATCGTACGACGCCTACCGTCCGCACACTCCCACCGTGCTGCTCGACCTTCTTTCCCAGCTTGCTGGCACCCAGCGCCCGCAACTGGTGGTGGACCTTGGCAGCGGCACAGGCCTCTCAACCTATGCCTGGTCAGAACGCGCGGATAGGGTAATCGGCGTCGAGCCAAACGCCGACATGCGGCGACAGGCGGAGGCGAAGCGTGAGAGCGAGAAAAACGTGAGCTTCGTAGAAGGCGTTGCGCATGAGACAGGACTGCCCGACGAGTGCGCAGATATCGTGACCGCCTCACAGTCGCTGCACTGGATGGACCCCCAGCCAACCTTCGCCGAGGTGAAACGCATTTTGCGGCCCGGTGGCGTCTTCGCTGCGTACGACTATGACTGGCCCGTCATCATCACACCCGAAACCGACTGGCTCTATGACGAGTTCATGGCTCGGCTCGATGCCATCACCGCCAGCCAGGGCGCGGACTTTGGCCAGGGGGCAGGCGATCATAAGGAGGAGCACCTGCATTTCGCCTGGCCGGCGGCGCTCCTGTACGTGGCGCTCACCGTTCCGGAGTGGAAGGAACTTGTCTGGTTCCAGCCGGACCTGACCTATTGGCTCGCGGCCGTCGCCACGCTGGTGACGCCCAAGGGGGCGGGTGAGCTCGCGCTCACGTGGCGCATGTTCGAGCAAGGGCGACAGGGCCAACTGCAAGTTGCGTAGCTGGTAGTTGGCCAACAGCGCCTGACAATGAACAATGCTAAGGAAGGTCGTGTAATTGACCGCTCCCCACGGCTGAAGCCGGGGGATTCTTGGGCTGACGACTGCTCATCCAGCAAGCTGGGCAAGTCTGACACCATCATGTCGTGGCCCGAAGCCACCTCCACAAGCGTAGATTCCCGCAGGCCCTGCGGTATGCAAGCAGTTTACCACACCAGGGAGAAGCGAGCAAGTCAGACGGTACGTCCTGAACGATTGGCGCCACCAGGCGGCGCGCGGCGCTTCATCCCCATCGGTGAACCAAGGGGTCTTCGCGCCGCACTTTCTGATAAGCCCCTGCGCATTCAGCGTGAATCCGCGCTTATAGTGCCACCGACGCGCTCTTGCCTTGCTTGAGAGATGCGGCGATCTGCCTGGCGGCAAGCGGGGCTTCATTTGAGATGTTGAAGAGCGTGCCGCGAGTGTCGTACTGCATGCCGACGAAGTAAAGGTCTGGCTGATCCGTCGAGCGGACGACGTCGCGTGCGGGACGTCCGCCCTCGTCGAGCGTCAGCAGGCCATCGAGGTAGTCGAGCGCGGGGCGGTAGCCAGTGGCGAAGATGACAATGTCATAGAACTCTTCGCGCCCATCGGCGAAGACGACCGCCGATGGTGTGAACGACTGGATGCCAGGACGGATAGCGATCGCGCCGGACTTCGCCAGCCGCAGGAAGTCCAGCCCGATGACCGGGACGCCGGGCCGCCCGATGATGGTCCCGGTCGGGCGTGGCACACCCGCCTTCTGCTGCCTCCGCGCCGAGTTGCGCAACATCATGCCTGCGATCGGTCGAGTCACCGGTCCGGGCAAGGCGGCGATCACATGCGCCCAGCGCTGGATCGGTATCCCCAGCAACTCGCGTGGCACGACGTTCGCCCCTGCGCGGATCGAGACGCTGGTCTCGACGCCATGCTCGGCCAGGTCAATCGCAATCTCCGCGCCAGTATTGCCAGAGCCGATGATGAGGACGCGCTTTCCCGCGTAGCCCAATGGTTCACGGTACGTCGAGGCGCGCTCGATGCGCCCGGTATAGGCGCCCTGGCCAGGATAGCTGACCTCGTCGGGGTTGGCGAAGACGCCGGTGGTCGAGACGAGCGCCTTGGCCGTCCACTCGCCCTGTGGCGTCTCGACTACCCACAGCGCATCGCGGCGATACGCGCGAGTGACGCGCTGGCCGGTCTCGATGCGCAGGTCGAAGTGGCGGGCGTAGTCGCGCAGGTAGGCCACCATCTCGTCGCGCGCGAGGTAACGCGGCGCCTTCGCGGGCATGGGATAGCCCGGCAGGCCAGAGAGTTGCTTGATCGTGTGGAGATGGAGACGGTCATAGAGCGAGCGCCAGGTCGTCGCAATGTCGTCGCTCGCCTCGAGGATGACGGAGGGTACCCCTACCTGTTTCAGGCACGCGGCGGTCGCAAGTCCGGCGGCTCCCGCGCCGACGACGATGACCGGGACGGCTGGCTGTGGTTCGCTCATCGCATCTGTGGCGCGGAGACCCCGGCCGTCAGGCCTGGGGAGAAAGCGCCGCTCCTTTCGTGTACGTGTAGCCATCGCCGCGCTGGAGCGGCTGGCAATACTTCCAGTGAATGCCTTGCACCGTCCCCCTAGCTGTCGTGATGTTGCACGACCCCGTCGCCCGCACCGCCAGTCGGCCCACGTAGGCGCCTGCCTTTACGCTGCTCGCTGGGACGACGGCTCGCACGAGATCGCCGGTACGGAATCCGCCGACCACACTGGTCGCCTTCGCCGCTTTATTGGGGAACCCCTGCGCTCCGTCCGGCACATCTGCCGCGTCCGCCCCACCCCCCCCCCCCGCTGGCGCCCACACAGGCGGCGTCGGTCCAATGGGTCTTGGGCAGCTCTCGCGTGGTGCGATTCCACTTGGTGCGCCCCCCGGTCCCTGTCTCCATTGGCAGCCCAGTCTGTACGAGCCGATGGTAGAGCGCCCAGCGCGTCGCGTTCACGGCCGCCGCGTCGCGCAAGGGCGCTCTGGCTTGCGCCTGGATGTGTGGAAAACCAAACTCCTCCGCTGTCCGCGTGCCCTTGGCGTCGTTACAGGGTTTGCAGGCGATGGTCAGGTTCGAGACGCGATTAGAGCCATCGCGGACCTTGGGGACGATGTGCTCGATCTGCAGGGGGACGTTGCTCGCTTTGCAGTACGCGCACTTCCGCCCAAACTTTTCGAGCAGATATTCTCTAATCTCGTAGCCCTCCAACGTCCCCTGCTGGTACTCGACGCCCGAGATCTCGGGATTCTCCATCTTCTGCGTGTCGAATTTCACGAGCTCGAGGCTGATGGCGCCGACCGGACACCAGCGCCGCAGGCGATGCACCCAGGTGAGCGTGTTGCTGATGCGCGACTCCAACGAGGCTGGCAGCCAGCCAGCACGACGACGCCGATTGAAAAACCGTGGCTGGCGGTAGCGCGTGTGACGCTGGCGGCGGCTGCGACGACAGGCCCGGCGCTGATCGAGTCGGGCTTTCACCTGCTCGCCCCGATGCGCGAGCTCGGCGGCCCACACCACCTGGCCGGTCGCATCGCTGACCACGGCGAGCCCCGTGGTCTTGCTGCCCGGGTCGATCTTGAGCCGCGGTGGGTCTGCCGCCTCGACCCTCTCCCCTGCCGTGAGGATGATGGTGAACGGGTAGCGGCGGTAGACCGCCGCCCGTCCCCGCGTGAGCAGATGCCTGGCGCGCCCGGGATGCACCGGAGCGCACGGCCTCCGCTCGTGGTTCACGACCAGTGCCATCGACATGACGCCATCCTTTCGGACTCCCCTTGCGGGGGTAAAGTTCCCCTCGTCCTGGTTTGCACGCGGTACTATGCCTCGCCCACTGGCTTTTCTACCCCATCAACCTGTTTAAGGCGAGACTTGCAGGGCTTGGGACTGAGGCGCCATCCCAAGGTGCGAACGCAAACGCTCCGTGCAAACGGCTCCTGGCGTTATAGCCAGGGGACTGGTCAGCATTGGGACTCTTGCAAGCCCCCGCCTTCAGGCGTGGGGTCGCTGACCTCCTGACTGCATGGCGTGGAGGGGCCATTCCGCACGCTGGCGACATTGTATCGTACTTCTGCCTTTCAAAACGTGTTCAAACGTATTGATTGCTGCGTTCGTCGCGCAGCACACTGCACGCAAGTCGCCTTACGTGTGTGGCCCCAGCCGGGCAAGGAACCGCTCTCGGATGTTGACCGCGCTATTCTCATCACGGTCCATCACCAAGCGACAATTGGGGTTTCCACAGCGATACGTGCGCTTCCACAGTGGCATCTCCTGCCGCCGCCCACAGCGCGAGCAGTCTTGCGACGTGTATCGCTCATCGATACGCTCTAGCGTCTTCCCAGCGTGCTGACACTTGTAGTCAAGCATTTGCACAAAGCCATACAGCCCCCAGTCGTTGAAGACCGCTCGATTGCGGTAACGGTTCTTCTCCTGGTGCGCTTTACTGACCATCTGCCGCTGGGAGAGATCGCCAATCACCACGGTGCTTTCAACCAATCGGTGGGCGATGAGATGGGAGGCTTTGTGCAGACAGTCACGTTGTTTGTTGCGCTTGCGTTCGGACACACGCTGATAGACCTGGCTCAGATGGAGGTATCGGCGCGATTTCTTCTGGCAGCTGTCGCGCTTGGAACGAATCTTGTCAAGCTGGCGGTTGTACCACTGATGTCCCTTGAAGCCGCCGATGGTGTAGATACGCCCTCGCTCGCCCACTCCCGTCGCCAGCGTCTTAATGCCCAGATCGAATGCCACCACCCCTCCGTTTCGCTGGGGTGCGCCAGGACGCTCCGCCACAAAGGAGGCATAGTAGTTCCCGCATGCGTCCCGTGAGATAGCCACCTCGCGGTAGGTGGCTGGAGCTGGCTCCGTGAGACGCGCGACGATGTTCGGATACCTTTTGAGAATACCAGTGGCCCCTCCGCCGCCAGTGGGCAGATGCAGCCGGTCGCCCTCCACCTTGACATACATCGCCGGGTAGCACAGCGTGAAGAAGGCGTGGCGAGGGCGCACGCGCGGGAATCCTGGCGTCTCACCTGCCTTTACTCGACGGAAGAAAGCTGACATCGCTTTGTCGAGTCGGAAGTACACCTCCTGCAACAGCTTGCCATAGACGTGGCGCAGATTCGGGTCGTGTTCCTTGCCGGCCTCTAAAGTGGCTTTCGCCTCCGTCCAGCCCGGCCACTGCTCTCCGCCCTCGCGCAGCCGCAGGATCCACCAATTGTAGAGGCCGCGACACTTGCCTTGCATGAACTCCAGGGCGTCAATGTCACCACTAGTGACCTGGAGCCTGATCTTTGTGCAGAGCAGCATCGCGGATCACCTTCCTGTACGAGCGCAGCCCGTAGAGACGTGCGCTGAACAAGTGGACGATGGAGAGCAGGTCCTGCACCAACTCCTGTTCTGGCGAGAGCGTATCGCCGTTCACGATGAGCAATTCCGTTCCATGCCGCACACAGAAAGCCGCGAACCACTCGAAGCCGAAGCGGACGAGCCGGTCCTTGTGCGCAATGATGAGTCGGCGGACCTGCCCCAACTCGATTTCCTCCGTGAGGCGATTGAACTGCGTACGCTGATAATTTAGCCCGCTGCCAATCTCCTCAATCCACTCATCGGGCCGTACACCATGCCGCTCGCAATAGTCCCGCAAGGCCGCCACCTGATTCACTAGATCAGGCTTTTGGCCCGCGCCGGAGACTCGCGCATAGACGATGACCTTGCCCCCCGCTTCCGCCGTAAGACCCCGATAAACCAGGTACTGGTCATGCGTGTAATAGCGCCGGTTGGTAGGGCTGCGGTGCGCCTTCAGGATGCCCTTGCGGTCCCATTTCTGAAGCGTGTTGACTGACCGCCCGATGAGTAGTCCAAACTGCTTGGGTGAATATGTGGCAACCATGCATACATTTTACTGCATATGACCACATATTCGCAAGCTATCAGCTCACTCCTTCGCCAGCAGACAGAGCAAGCCGCAAGAGGCGCATAGGCATGTCTGTGGGCGCCTGCGCCAGATGGCGCTACCAATTTCAAAAATACTATAGGGATACGACTCAGACACATACAATGGTAGAGTTTTATACCACGCTCTCTTGGTGCATGCGATATACTGTTATAAAGTTGCTGTCATCGCCACGACTTTCACTGTGGTAAGTGGAGTCGCTTATTCTTACCCAGCAGGAGTATAACATGGTCATTCGTGTCTGCATTGCTTATCTACAGCGAGGTAAGCGTCATGAGTATGTACAACTCTGCCAGACGAAGACCATTCCGCAGATGCAAGAGCGTGAGGGATATGTGCGCCATCATATCTGCGAGCCACATCAGAAGCAGCCCGATCACATGGTCGTTGCGACACTCTGGCAGGATCGGGCAAGTGTCCAGAAGTTCATTCGAATACAGGTAGGTGGCGTTGACTGGGACACCGCACTGGCGCTTCCTTGGGAGACGGGCGTCGTTGTGAAGGCGGTTATCTTTTATGTGGAGGACGACTACCAGAGCTTGACGAATCTTTGGTACGACGTTTCTCTTTACGTGCGCCAGCGGGCCACCGCCTCAGCGCCATTCCGGGTTACCGATGAGCAGTGGCAAGTGATCGCGCCAATCCTCGCGCCTACTCTCCTCGGCCCGTCGCGCCGAGGCCGTCCACGCCTCGACAATCGTCTGATCTTTGATGCGGTCTTCACTGTTATCCATGGAGGGTTGTTCTGGAGCCTCATTCCGTCGGGCGCTACCACCCCGACCAGTTGGCGTCGCTACAGGGAGTGGGAAGCCACGGGCGCTTGGGAAAGAGCCTGGCAAGCGCTGCTGAACACACTTGATGCGCAGACACGTCAGACGGTTGTATTGAACTTCCTTGACTGTTCCCATCCACCCAGGCGACGCAAGGCGACACAAGTGGAGGGTGTACCATGATCGAATGCGTCAGGTCGCGATCTTTGGCAGCCGTGACTCGAATTTGTCTATCTCATCGACGCCTACGAGAGCGCTGATCTCGACATCGAAGTCGCGGGTCTCGCCTGGCTCAATGAATTGCAACGCGCCGTTCTCGCGCTCCCAGGCGCGGCCAAGTGTATGGCAGTTCGCCGGCTCAATGCCTACCGTGTAGTCACCGTGACCGATCTGCTTCCACTGGTTCAGCGTGTTGAGCTGGTCGCCCCGCCAGCGCAGCGCTAACCCTAACCCCTGGCCGAAGGGAAACGACAATCCCTTGTTGACGATGGCCGCGACGCAGTAGCCATTCTCTTCGGGCTGGACGTCGTGCGCCCAGTTGACCTCGCGCCACTCTGGCGTCGGGGGGCCAAAGCGCCGATGCTCGCTCGTCGCCTGAGCAGAGCGCTCGTCCTTCGCCTGGAGGTCACGGCTAGAGACCAGAAGGCGGCTGTCAGGTCCAAGCAGTGGAAATCCCGCATTGACGTGGTACAGAATCATCAGCGGCGAGGAGTTCATGCCGCGATTCTCGACGCGATCGCGCACGAGCAGTGAGCGCGCGCCAGCCTGCGTAGTGATCTCGCGGCTGAGGCGCAGATCTTCGCCGTAGAGCACCGCCTCGCGCATCGTTCCTCGCGCCTGCAGGATGTACTCGTCGCCGTCCCAGCGCGTCTCGAAGGCGACCTCCTCCGCTGGCGTCGTCGAGATGCGCCCATGCATGCCTAGCTCTTCACCTTCGTCCACACAGGGCGCGCCGACCTGCCGGAGGCCACAGGTGGTCAGGAGGCCGCCAAAGAACGTACGCAGCCAGCCCTCGCCCGCCGGATCGTAATACTGTGGCCCGGCGATACCCGCGCGGCTCACCCAGGCGAGTGGCGCGCCGCCATACTCGGCGAAGGGGATGTCCATACAGCGGTCGGGCAGCACGGTGAAGCGGAACCCATCGCCGCAATTGAAGTCGAGCGCGCGGACGCCGTCGGCGCGGCCACCCACCAGACGGCTCTCGCGTATGCCCGCGACCTGCGCCATATCGCCAATTGAAGCGAGCAGTTCGGCGCGTGTCCAGCGCCGGCCATAGAGCGTGGGCATGCCTGATCCTCCTCGATGAGGTTTGGCTGTCGAACCAGTTGTGACGCGCTCAATCCTAGCAATCCTACCCTGGAGGCCAGTCCATCTTGCGGCCGCCGAGCACGTGCAGGTGGAGATGAAAGACGCTCTGCCCGGCGTCGGGACCGACGTTCCAGACCAGGCGGTACCCTGTCGCGTCGATGCCTGTCTCGTGGGCGACCTGCTTCGCCGCGCGAATCATCGCCGCCAGGAGCGCGCCGTCCTCGGCCTCTGGCGCGGCGACGCCGCTGATGTGGCGGCGGGGAATGACGAGGACATGTGTTGGCGCGCCAGGGTTGACGTCGTGAAAGGCGATCACGGTATCGTCGGCGTAGGCCTGCCGGCTGGGAATCGCGCCGGAGACGATGCGGCAAAAGAGGCAGTCTTCCTGCTCGGCCATCTGGCGCTCCTCTCAATGGCTAATAGCGCAATGGCTAATAGCGCAATGGCTAGTAGCGCAATGGCTAATAGCGCACCATGCGTGTGAACTCGCCGGGTGTCACGCCGAAGCGGTCGCGCAGGAAGGTCCGACCAAGCGCGGTGAAGACAATGGTCGCGCCGGTAGCCTGGCTGCGCTGCACCTGCGCCATGACGCGCGCCTCGCCCCAGAGCGGATAGCGCCGGGCGCGGATCACGCCGACCAGCTGAACCAGCGTGAGCGCGGCCACGGGGATCACAGCGGCAATGGCGCGGCTGGTGGCGTCCTGTTCGAGGCCGACGATGGGTGGCGGTCGCAGCGCGAAGAGACAGGCGTAGGCGACGGCGCCGAGGACGAGGCCGGAGATGAGGAATTGCCAGAGGAGACGGGGCAGGCGTGGCTCGCGTAGTGAAATTGACGAGAGTCCGAGTGGCCCGACGCTCCAGCACACCAGCGATGGATCGTTGAGGGTCTCGGTGAGCCAGTAGGTGATGTGATAGACGAGCAGCCAGATCACGACGACGGAAACGAGATACAGGACATTGATCTGGATGCTCACAATCGCCCCCTTGTTTCGCGGAGTCGAGGCAACACGGTGTGGAGCGATACATCGCCGTACGCTCGGTCTGCGGAGGGCAGAATCACACTGGTGTGGCTTTTAGTATCGCACGGATGGAGAGCGATTGGCTACAGCGCCGCGCCCGCCTTTCATACATGTACGACGAAGCGCTACACTTTGAGTGACGACTCCCCATGACTTACGCCAGGGGCTTCTAGGCCGGAGCCAGGCACGCTCGTCCACGTGCCAACACATTCAACGCCGCATTGCAGTCACGATCCATCACCAGTCCACAGGAGGGACAGCGGTAGATCCGTTCTTCTAACGTGAGATCGCTCCTGCGCATGCCACACTTTGAGCAGTCCTGAGACGTGTACGCGGGATTCACCGCACTGAAGCGTCTGCCGGCCCATGCTGCCTTGCAGGCGATCAATGCGAGAAATTGCCGCCACGCCGAATCATGGATGCTCTTGGCTAGAGTGTGATTGGCCATCATTTTGCGTATTGAAAGGTCTTCCACTGCCAGCAGATCATAGCTGTTGACCAGGCGACGACTCGCCTGATGCGCGAAGTTGCTTCTGCGCCAGCGGATGCGTTCATGGGTGCGCGCTACCACCTTGCGACAGCGACCACGCGCTTTCCACGCGCACCGTTCCTTGGCGTCTTGGCTGATGAGCCGCCATACTGCTGTGGCATCAAGGTCAGGCAGCTGCTTGCTCACCTGCTGGGTGAGAGTCGCGCGCACCTGCTTATGGGCATCGAGGGCTTGTTGATGCCTGCGCTGCGCCCTTGCCAAAGCACGCTCTTCCCGGCGAAAGAAGCGCGGAGTAGGGATGAACTGGCCATCCGAGCAGGTGGCGAAGGTGGTCAACCCGACATCTACTCCAATGTCTCGCTGCGTTGGAGGTAAGGGCGTTGGCTCCCACTCACATACGATTGTGACGTACCACTTGCCCGTGGCGGTCCGTCGGATGGTCACTGTCTTCGGCATGCCTTCGAAAGAACGGTGATAGACGAGTTTGACATCGCCGATCTTGGTCAGGAGTAATCGCTTGCCCGATGCGCTCAAACTCACGCCATTATTCCACTGCGGATAGGTCAGCGAATCGTAGCGCCCTTTGCCCTTGAAGCGTGGATACCCTGACTCCTCACCAGCCTTGAGACGACGGGAGAAGGCATCAAACGCTTTCTTGACTCGCAAGACCACATCCTGCAAGACTTGGGAATGTACGTCCTTGAGGGAAGGTCGCTCATTGGCTTTCCATCCTGGCAGAGCCGCCTTCTGCTCGTAGTAGTCCAGATTTTCCTGTCTGTCTTCCCACGCCTGTTTGCGCTCGGCCAGAAGCATGTTCCATAACCAGCGACACTCCTCCAACTGCCACGTGAGGAGGTGCTGCTGTTTCTTGGTCGGATACAGGCGATACTGGAAGGTCTTCAGCAGCATGCTGATAGTATACAACGCCAGGCTGACAACTGTCGCACGATGCGACGCTGCGCTCTTCCCATAGCTCAAGCCAAGGGCTTAGCGCCACCGCAATGACAATGGCGACGACAGAAACAGGGTTAGATACCCTGGTATACCCCCCTAGGGTATGGTATAGTTGATACAGCAACGCGCAACCTGCCGTCTTCACTGGATGTGATGGATAAAAGCGCCGAAGGTGACAGGAAGGCAAGAGGAGAGACGCCGAATGGCGAATGAGAACGATGCACGTGAGCGCGCGCCATATGCTGTGGCGATCATCGGCTCCGGGCCAGCGGGCTACACGGCCGCAATCTACGCGGCGCGCGCCAATCTGCGCACGGTAGTCTTCCAGGGCGAGCAACCCGGCGGCCAGTTGATGATCACGAGCGACGTGGAGAACTATCCTGGCTTCGAGGAAGGCGTCCTGGGGCCGGAGATGATGGACAAGTTCGAGGCGCAGGCCAAGCGCTTCGGCGCGGAGACGGTCATGCGCGATATCGTGCGTGTTGACTTCTCCAGCGGCCATTCCACCTCTGGACCGCCGAGGAGGAGTTCACGGCGCACGCGGTCATCGTGGCGACGGGCGCGAGCGCGATGTGGCTGGGCCTTCCGAATGAGCAGCGCCTGCAGGCGCGTGGAGTCAGTGGCTGCGCGACGTGTGACGGCTTCTTCTTCAAAAACAAGGAGGTTGCGGTCGTCGGCGGCGGTGACACGGCGATGGAGGAGGCGCTCTTCCTGACGCGCTACGCCACCCAGGTGCATCTGATCCACCGGCGCGACGCCTTCCGCGCCAGCAAGATCATGCAGCGCCGCGTCGTCGAGCACCCGAAGATCAGTATCCACTACAACACAGAAGTAACTGACGTGCTCGGCGAGAACGTGGTCGGGGGCGTGCAACTGCGCGACACGCAAACCGGCGCGACGAGCGCGCTGCCGGTCCAGGGCTCTTCGTGGCTATCGGCCACCAGCCGAACACCGGCGTCTTCAAGGGCGTCCTGGAGATGGACGAGCGTGGCTACCTGAAGCTGAAAGAGCACACGATTCGAGCGTTGAGGGCGTCTTCATCGCCGGTGACGTCGCCGACCACCGCTACCGCCAGGCCGTCACCGCCGCTGGCGATGGCTGCCGCGCCGCGATCGACGCCGAGCGCTGGCTGGAGGCGACGCACCAGGAGAAGGAGACGCTACCCTACGGCGCGGCGACCTGGGGAGCCACCGTCGAGGCGTAATAGAAGCAGCGTAGCAGCAGGCGAGAGAAGGGTGAGTCATGCTGGCTCGCCCTTTTTGCTGTCCGCGAGAAAGCGATTATGATGCGATCTAGACGCGGATATATCAATTGCAAACACTTGTTGCAAACACTTGTTGCAAACACTTGTTGCAAACACTTGTCGCAAACACATGATACGAATGCTGAGTGGGCAGTTGTAGGTGAGGAGCTCTCGAACGTTGAGCGCCGGAGCGACCCACGAGAGCTGCTCCTCGTCTCTCCGTGAACGCCAACAGCCGAAACGGAAACTGCATGACTAAAGTGGACCTTACCTCACAGCAAGCAGCTGGATTTCAACTCACATGGTGAAGCGCTTATCTACTTGAGCCGAGACTCCCGACCATTGCCGTTCCTGCGTCGATCAGGCAGAATAGGTGGTTATGGAGCAGCGCACGGTACGCAAGACCTACAAGTATAAACTCAACCCTACCCCCCAACAGGCGCGGGAGCTTGGGCGTGTGCTTGGCCTGTGCCGGTCCCTCTACAACACAGCGCTCGAACAGCGCATTATCGCCTGGCAACGCGCGCGCGTCTCAGTCTCGCGGTACAGCCAGGAAGCCGAGTTGAAGGATCTCCGCGCTGCATTTCCTGAGTACGCCGCGATTCATAGCCACGTTTTGCAAGACGCGCTGGCGCGGCTGGACAAGACCTATCAGGCGTTCTTTCGCCGAGTGAAAGTTGGGGAAAAGGCAGGCTTCCCGCGCTATCAGGCCTATATGCGCTACCACTCCTTTACTTACAAAGAGATTGGCAATGGGGCGACCCTTGATAACGGCACACTGGTACTCTCAAAGATTGGACGCCTCGCGGTGCGCTGGTCGCGCCCGATAGAAGGCACTCCCAAGACGGTCACTATCAGCCGGGAAGCCGATGGATGGTACGCCTGTTTCTCCTGTGCGGACGTACCTTTGCGACCTCTCCCAGAAACGGGGCAGGAAACTGGGATCGACTTGGGTATCGAGGCGTTTGCCACGCTTTCGGACGGGACACGCATCTTCCATCCCGGTTGGTACCGCAAAGCTGAGCGTGCCTTGAAAACAGCGCAGCGTCGGGTGTCCAGACGAAAGAAAGGCAGCCGCCGCAGGCGCAAGGCGGTGGCGCTGCTCGCCAGGGCGCATCAGAAGGTGCGCCGTCAGCGGCGGGACTTCCACCATAAGACGGCGCTCGCTTTAGTGCGCGCCAACGATGTGATGTATCACGAAGAGTTGCAGACGGCCAACATGCTCAGGAATCACCACCTCGCCAAAAGCATCCAAGATGCAGGCTGGGCGGCGTTCCTGACCATCCTGAGCGACAAGGCAGCATGCGCTGGTCGCTCAGTGGTAGCCGTGCCGCCTGCCTATACCAGCCAGACCTGTTCTGGCTGTGGGCGTGTGGTGTACAAAGGCTTATCGGTTCGTTGGCATCAGTGTCCCTATGAGGACTGTGGAACGAGCCTGCACCGAGATCACAACGCCGCTAAGAATATAGAAAGGCTCGGGCAGAGCCGTCGGGGAGGGGCTGGGGTACCAGCCTCGGAGAACCGAGCATC
Source organism: uncultured bacterium (assembly GCA_963733745.1). Taxonomy (GTDB): domain Bacteria; phylum Chloroflexota; class Ktedonobacteria; order Ktedonobacterales; family JADMIN01; genus DASWAC01. The sequence continues at coordinate 16,920 of CAVTFE010000038.1, read as the reverse complement.
CACCGGGCTGTAGCCAGGTTGGAGTGTCAACATGCTCATTCCGTCCTAGAACCGGGCGCGAAAGTCGCGCAGAATGAAAGGGAATTGGGATGGGCTAGCTGCTCAAGCCACATGACGCGCAATTTGGCGGCGCGGCTCCGCCAGGGGGAGAACACACCGATCTCGACGCGCAATTGGCGGCGCACAAGGACGTGATGATCTGTGGCGCTGCTGCATTAGCTGGCCCGGCAGACGCTGAAGACGCCGCGCAGGAGGCGTCCCTGCGCGCCTGGCGCTCATGGGACGAACTGCGCGATAGAGAGGCTGTCCGCTCGTGGCTGCTGCGCATCACCGTCAACGTTTGCCACGACTGGCTGCGCGGGCGTTTCGGCACGCGCATCAGGCGGACGGAATCACTCGACACAGGAGGCGACATCGCCACGCTCGACCTTGACCCTGGCAGGATGCGTTACGCCGCCGCGCTCGATCTGCGTGGCGCGATCAACCGCCTGGAGGAGCCGCTGCGTGTGGCGGTCGTGTTGCGCTACTACGCTGGCCTCGACTCGGCGGAGATTGGCGCGGCGCTCGGTGTTCCCTCAGCAACTGTGCGGACGCGCCTACGTCGCGCGTTGGAACTCCTCCAGGATGCGCTTACAGGAGGAAGGCGAGAAAGCCCCGTCATTGATGGCGGTGATGAATCGCCCCCTGCACATTGACAAACGTTTGTTCTAGCGAGTATCCTGTGTTGTGGGGAGGGGGGCATGCGCTACAAACAGACGACCACCCAGTGCATCGTCCGCCTCGTCTTGCTGCGTGGCTCGGATTCTGCCACGCGCGCCAAGTGTCAGGCGCTGCGCGCGGAGGCCGGACGTCTCTGGATGGACCTGGTGACGCTCCATGCACTCGGCCGCGCCCAAGGGCGGTGGCTGAGCGCCAGCGACCTCGAGCAGGCGACCAAGGGCGGGCAGTACGCCTTGCACAGCCAGAGCGTGCAGGCGCTGTGCCAGAAGTTCGCGGCGAACGTGGAGACGGCGACGGAACTGCGGCGGCAAGAGTTCGCTGAAACTAGACACGTCCAGACGCCGTATCCCCACCACTCCAAAGCCTATCAGACGGTGGTCTGGAAGGATCAGGCGCTGCAACTCCTCCCCAGCGGTCAGCTGCGCCTGCCCGCGGGAGGCCAGCGGCCACCGCTCCTCTTGCCACTGCCGGAGGAATACCAGCGAGCCCATCTGCGTCGGGTGGAACTGACCTGGCGGGCGGACCACTACGAACTGTGCCTGACGCTCGACACCGGCGAGATCCTTCCCCCTCCGCTGGCTGGTGGGGAAGTCGCTGGGGTGGACCTGGGGGAGGTCCATGTGGCCGCCGTGACGACGACCACCCGCCATGCGCTGGTGCTGTCAGGGCGGCAGCTACGCGCCTGCAAGCAATGGCGTAACAAGGTCCACAGCGTGCTGCAGGAAAAGCTGAGTCGTTGCCAGCCCGGCTCACGACGCGCCAAACGCCTGCTCAAACGCAAAGCGCAGGTGAGCGCCAAAGTGTACCGCCAGCAGCGCGATCTGCTCCACCAGGCGGCGAGCAAGGTCGTCACCTTCTGCCACGCGGAAGGGGTCGTGCGGATCGCGGTGGGGGATGTGCGCGATATCCAGACGGGGGTGAGCCTGGGCCGGAAGACCAACCAGAAGATCAGCCAGTGGCCGCATGGGCAGTTCGCCCGCTACCTGGCCGAGAAGGCGGCGCGGCTGGTCATGAGCGTGGAGTGGATCGACGAGAGCTACTCGACGAGAACCTGTAGTGTGAGTGGGCATGTCCAGTCCTCCTCGCCGCGCGGACGCCGGTTTCGGTGCTCGGGCTGTGGCGCGCGGGTCCATCGGGATGTGAACGGCAGCGCCAACATCTGCTCGAAAGCGCTGTATGGCGTCTATGGCAAGGTGCAGGCCGACACCGTCAAGTATCTCCGTCCCATCGGAGTAGCGCCCCTGACACGGGCCACAAGTAGCTGGCGGTGAGCCAGAACCTCCCGGCTTTAGCCGGGGGAGTGTCAGCACCGATCCACATCTTCGCGCTATGCGCGCACAAGGGAGCGATACCGATGAATAGTGACAAGAACGACGCGCAAGAAACCGCGGCGGCAGCGCTCCTCGAAATTCACCAGCGGCTGCTAGAGGACGGCGTGGCCTGGCGCGACGACCTGCTGCTCGGCGCGACGCGTTCTACGCAGGCGCCTGCTGAACAAACGACACCGCACGGCCCACTGAACGAACGGACTGAGCATGTGGCCGTGATGACGCAACCGCCCAACACGCCACGGCGCGACGAGAGTTGGGGGCGGCGTCTCGTCGCCAGCGCCGCGATCGTCGTGGTGGTAGGGCTGCTGGCGGCGCTCTTCGCCACGTTCGCCCACAACAGAAACGACACACACCTCACTTCAGCAGGCTACAATTCCTCGCCGGCGGCTGTGACGCCTGCCAACACACCTGGCCCCGCAGCGAAATATATCGTCATGGTGGTGACTGCGCGCGCGGTAGATAGCAACTTCGCGCCGATTGACATCACCTCGCACTTCCCTGTCGGTTCGCAGGTGCATCTCGTCGTCCAGATCCGTAACATACCCGTTGGGGAGCAACATACGGTTTCCGTGCGCTGGTTCCTCAATGGGGTTGACATGCAAGTGAACGGTGGTCCTGGAAGCACCAGCGTCGAGGTCACAGACAACTCAAATGCGCATCTTGCGTTGGTGTATCCGGCTACTGGCGTCGGTATGGCGAAAGTCTATTGGGATCGACCAGCGAATGACACGAGCGACAGTGATAACGATCCCAGTCTGGCGCAGACCATCTCCTTCGTCGTCGAGTAAGTTAACCCCACTGCCAAACTGGAAGGGCGCGAAGACGACCTGCAGAGACGCACGGACGCAGTAGATAGGAACGCAGTTGGGTAGCACAAACTACGTCAAATGTACAGCGCCTGCAGAGCGAAGGTCTCGTAGCGCGTAACAAGACAGCCACGAAGCGGTAGGCGTTGAGAAGGTGACGCAACCCTCTACCAGATCTACCGCTTCTTGTGTCCGTGCTTGCCTTCGGCCTTTCCAGCCTTGACGGCGCCATTTTCTGAGTGAGCGCCATTCGCGGAATTACCTCCATTGAGACGGGCCTCTAGCGTCTCCAGCCGCTCACGTAGCGTCCGAGTCGCCTCACGCGCCTGCTCCAGATCGCTGCGCAATGTGCGCGCTTCCTCACGCGCCGAGCGGCCACGCTGGATGCGCAGGATGACCTGACGGCATGTGCGCACCACTCGATCCTCGGTTGTGGTCGAGATGACGCGCTCCAGCGCTGGAATCGCGCGGGCGTCGCCCCAGTCACCCAGCGCGCCAATCGCCATCATCTGCGTCAGTTCCCAGGGATCGTCGAGCGCCGCGATGAGCGCATTCACCGCGCGTGTCTGTTCCTCGCCAGGATCGATCAACTTCGAGCGCGCCAGGGTTCCCAACCCACTCGCGGCGACGGCGCGCGCGTCCATTGGCTTGGAGCGGTCGAGCAGCCAGCTCGTCATCACCTCAACGCCGCGCGGGTCCCCCAACTCGCCTAGACCGGCGAAAGTCGCGCCACGAATCGTCTCATTCCACGACGAGCGTTCGAGCATCGGCGTCAGCGCCTCGAAGACGCCCGGCGCGCGTGTATTGCCGAGCGCAGTCAGCGCAGCCCCTTCAACAAAGTAGCTTGGCTCGCCATCGCGCAGCAGGCTGGTGAGCGTCTGCGCGGCGTGTTCTGCCAGCTTCCGCTGCTCTGGCGCGCGGAAATTGCCGAGAGCCGCGACGACGCCACGCCGGGCGCGTGGCTCGGTGACCTTTTCGAGCGCGCCGATCAACGCGTCGAGCGCGCGCGGTGTCCGCTGGCTGCCTAGAGCCGAGGCGATGGCATGCGTGACGGACCAGAATGGCTCGTTGACCAGCGCCTCCTCCAGCGCCTTGATGCTCGCCTCATCGGCCAGTATCCCCAAAGCCTCTGCCGCCTCGATCCGCCCCAGCATGTCGGGATCGTGGATAAGCTGGTAGCGCAGCAGCTCACTGGGACGCTTGAAGTCGAGCGTCTTGGGCAGCCAGCCGCCCTGATCGAAGCGCACCGAGAGCGGGCGGCGCTCCAGCGGGAAGTAAAAGGTCTGCTGCGCCTCTTCGATTGTCACGCGGAACGAGCGCAACGTCGCCTTCTGGCCCTTTTTGCGGCCATCCACGGCGTCCTCGACCATGAAGGCGATCTCGACCGGCGTGACGAAAACGGGCGTCAGGCCCGTGACCTCCTGCGTCTGCTTCACGCTGACCTTCGCCATCTGCTGCGTGTCGTCCCAAGAGTAACTGACGCTGAACTCTGGATGGCCCGCTTTGTAGACCCACTGCTCGAAGTAGCGCGCCATGCTGCGCCCGGTGGCCTCCTCGATGGCGCGCTCCAGATCGGCGGTGATAACCTCGCGCCCACGGTTGCGCTCCAGATAGAGGTTGATCGCACGCCAGAAGGCGTCCTCGCCGAGCGTGAAGCGCAGCAGGTTGAGGACGAGCGAGCCTTTTTCATAGACGTGCCTGTCGAACAACTCGCCGCCGTGCTTGCGGTAGACGTTGTAGACGATGGGGCGGCGTCCACGCTTGTCCGCCTCGAGATAAAGCTGGAGGTTGCGGCGGAAGTCGGTGCGCGCCTCATCTATGCCCTTGTCGTGCTCCATCCACACTTCTTCCATGAAGGTGGCGAAGCTCTCGTTGAGCCAGATATGCCCCCAGTCGCGGCAGGTCAGCAGGTCGCCGAACCATTGATGCGCTAGCTCATGCGCCACCACGTCGTCGGGCGAGTAGTCGAGGCTGGAGCGCTCGTCGGGCATCAGGCGGTAACTGTGCGTTGTCGCGCTTGTGTTCTCCATCGCGCCGAGGAACATCTCCGGCACGATCTGCGCATATTTGACCCAAGGGTAGTCCACGCCGGTCTTCGTCGAGAACAACTCGATCATGCGCGGCGTGTTGTCGAGCATGCGGTGGCCGTCATCTTCACGTCCCGGTCGCACGTAGTAGTTGACCGGCGTGTCGCGCCACGTATCGGGCAACTCGGTGAACTCGCCAGCCACCAGCGTGATGAGGTATGCGGGATGTGGGAAATCCTGCCGCCAGGCATACGTTTTCGTGCCGTCGGGGTTCTCAGTGACGCCGTCGAGCTTGCCGTTGGAGAGCGCGAAGTACGCGCCGGGCACAGTCGCTTTGAGCGCGGTGGTGGCGCGGTCGTTAGGGAAGTCGTGGCAGGGGAACCAGAAGTGGTGGTACTCGGTCTGCCCCTGTGTCCATGCTTGAGTCGGCAGGTCAGGGTTGCCCTCCATCGGATGGACGAAGACGAGGCCAGTGCGCGGATGGGCAGAGTAGCGCACGGTCACGCCGAATTGCTGGCCATACGTGTAGTCACGGTCGAGGCGGATGCGGAGCTTGTCGCCCTCGCTCCAATAGGTCAGCGGCGATTTCTTGCCCGCCATCGTGATCTGCTCGATGGCTAGCTCCGCCGCGTCCAGCGTCACCTCGCGCACCGTATCGAAGAGCGTGGTGTAGTGCGTCGTGACGACACCAGACACGCTGTCAGCCGCGAAATCAAGCGTCACATCAATTTCGACATGGCGTACGTCGGCGGGACGATCCGGCGCATAGACAGCCGTATCGCCGGGTAGCTCAAAGTCGGGGAAGCGTCCCATCGCCTCGGCGTCCGCGCCGCCGAGCAGGAGTTGTTGCGCGAGCGCGCCGCGTCCGCAGTAGTACATGGCAGTATCCTTCTGTAGGGAAATGGGGGCGATGCGTTGTATGACGCGCCTGCGCGCAGGAAGGTTACAGAACTGGGGCCAGAAAGCCCCGTCAATCATGGCGGGGATGAATGGCCCAGGTGGCTTGACGAACGCCTGTTCTCACGACTATGGTACGTCCATCCATCCGTCCACGGCGACCCCATTGTCTCCATCTGTATACTACCAGAGACATCCCATGCTCCTCTACGAGTACAAGCTGCGCCTCTCCCGCGCCCAACGAGCGGCGATCGACGAGGCGATCCGCACCACCCAGTTCATCCGCAACAAAGCCCTGCGGCTGTGGATGGATGGGCGTGGCGTGACCGCCAACGACCTGCAGCTGCTCTGCTCCCGCCTGGCCCAGCAGTATCCGTTCGCTGCTGCGCTCAACTCCCAAGCCCGCCAGGCCGCCGCCTCGCGCGCCTGGGCGGCCATCGAGCGCTTCTACACCAACTGCCGGGAAAAGCGGTCGGGGAAGAAGGGCTATCCCCGCTTCCAGCGCGACTGCCGCTCGGTGGAGTACAAGCAGACGGGGTGGCAGCTCGACGCCGCTGGGAAGCGCCTCACCCTCAGCGATGGCGGTGGCATCGGGAGAGTGCGGCTCATCGGTTCGCGTGATCTAGCGACCTTCCCCCGCGAGCAGATCAAGCGGGTGCGGCTGCTGCGGCGGGCGGATGGGTACTATGCTCAGTTCGTCCTTCAGGTGGAGCGCCGCATCGAGCACGTCCCTACGGGCGCAGCGCTTGGGATCGACGTGGGCATCACCGCCTACCTCACTGACTCGGATGGCGCTGCGGTGGCCAACCCGCGCTTCATCCGTCAAGCTGAGGCGCGGCTCAAGCGCTACCAGCGCCGCCTGTCCCGCCGCAGCGTCTCCACAAGCAGGGGAAGAAGCCGAGGAACAACCATGCCGCTCGGCAGCGGGCACGACAGAACAAGTACCCCAAGGACCCAGCAGCACACGCCATCCAGTCGCCTTCGTCCCCGCCCCATGCGGCATCCAACCGTTCCCCACAGCGCCAGTCGGCCAACTGGGGGAAGGCGAAGCAACAGGTGGGGCGGGCGTACCTGACACTACAGCGGCAGCGCGAGGACTTCGCCCGCAAACAGGCGAGCGCGCTCATCAGTTCTCACGACCTGATTGCCCTGGAAGACCTGACGGTACGGAACTTGGTGCGCAACCGGCGCTTGGCCAAAGCGATCTCGGACGTGAGTTGGTCACGTCTGCGCTGGTGGGTGGAGTACTACGGTAGGTTGCACGAGATCCCAGTGGTGGCGGTTCCGCCGGAGTACACTAGCCAGGACTGCAGTGGCATCCTGCCCGATGGGACGCTGTGCCGAGAGCGCATCCACAAGTCGCTCAGCATGCGGACGCATATCTGCCCGCGCTGTGGGCTCATTCTCGACCGCGACCACAACGCAGCCGCCGTGATCCTGCAGCGTGGGCTGGCGCTGTCCCGGGCGGAGGGACGCTGGCCGCCTGAGCCGAGTGGGAGGACTAAGACGAGGGAGACGAGTAGGACGAGGGGTACCGTGGGGCACACGGGAGCGTAACGCCTGGGGACAGCCGGGCTCCTGCGCGTCGTTGCGAGATGGCGCGTTGCCCCGGCTGGCGGAACTAGGAATCTCTGGCATTCATGCCGGAGAGTGTCAAAGCGTATCTCGCGCGGCGTATGGTTCTAGTGTACGCCTCGGCGCAACGCCGCTGCCAGGAGATTTGTTGTCGAGATGAGTTGGTGGCGACCATTGCTTGCTAGGATGGTGTGTGCGAGAGCGTTATGCTACAATTGCGGCCATCAGGCGTTGGAGGCGGCGCTGGAGTCGCTTTTTACGTGGCGCAGCGCAGCGGGAGACTGAAGAAGTATGGCGAGCGAGTAGGAGAAGAAGAGCATGGCGCGATACAGCGCGATCACTGGCTGGGGTATGTATGTCCCGGAGAAAGTTCTCACCAACGCCGATCTGGAAAAGATGGTGGATACCTCCGACGAGTGGATCGTCTCGCGGTCGGGCATTAAGGAGCGCCGGGTCGCGGCGCCGCACGAAACCGCCTCGACCCTCTCGATCAACGCCAGCCGCCAGGCGCTCGCGCGCGCTGGCATCGAGGGCAAGGACCTCGACCTCATCATCATCGCAACGGTCTCATACGACTATCCCTTCCCTTCGACCGCGAACCTCGTGCAGCATGCGCTCGGCGCGCAGTGCGGCGCCTTCGACATGCAGGCCGCCTGCACCGGATTTATTTACGGTCTCTCTGTCGCGCATCAGTTCATCGCCAATGGCGCCGCGAAGCATGCGCTGGTCGTCGGCGTCGAGGTCCTCTCGCGCGTGATGGACTACACCGACCGCTCGACCTGCGTTCTCTTTGGTGACGGCGCTGGGGCAGTTGTGCTCAGCGCGAGTGACGAGCCAGGCGGGGTACTCGGCTTCACGCTCGGCAGCGACGGCGAGAAGCCTGAATTGCTCTGGATTCCCGTCGGCGGCTCGGCCAAGAAGATTGACGAGGATGATCTACGCAACCGGCGGCAATATGTGAAGATGAATGGTTCCGAGGTCTTCAAGTTCGCCACGCGCATCATGGGCACGGCGATGGAGGAGGCGCTCGTCAACGCTGGCATGACCGCCGACCAGATGGACCTCTTCATCCCCCATCAGGCCAACCTGCGCATTATCGAGGCGGCCTCGAAGCGGCTCAACCTGCCACCAGAGAAGGTCTTCGTCAACATCGAGCGCTACGGCAACACCTCGGCGGCGGCGGTGCCGATCGCGCTCTGTGAGGCTGTCGAACAGGGACGGGTCTTCAAGGGCGCACATCTGGGCATGGTCGCGTTCGGCGCTGGGTTGACCTGGGCGGCGGCGGTAGTCAAGTGGACTCAGCCGCTGAAGACAGTTGAGCGCATCCGCAGCGTCACCGACGATCTGGTCCGCCAGCAGAGCAAGGCCAAGGCGGGCGTGAATGGTGAAGGCCCGTCAAAGAATTGACTCAGAATTTAAGAAGGCAGGCTGCCCTGGCGCTTCCAGAGCGGCCTGCCTTTGCGCCTTGTCGTCTGGTCTCAAGCATGGTCCGTTGCACCTCAAAAGGCCAGAGGCCCTGCCTATGTTCACGGCGTTGTGGCTCTCAGGCCAACGCCGCCCGCATTCCATCAAGCAGCAGGTCCAAGCCCCCTCGAACCGTTCCTCCAAACGCCAGCGGGATACTGGATTCTTGCGCAAGTTGGGCCACCGTAGGACAGCGTATTGGACCAATCATGGGAGCGCGCGTAGAGGCGCTTCGGATGTGAGTGCGAATGCGCCTTCCAATACATGGCTGAACACCGCCAGTGCTGAGTGCAGCTCACTTTGCGGCGCGAACCCCGCTGCCTGTAGCGCTCGGACGGTCAAGTCCCAGCCGCGGGTCGTGATCGGTGGACGCGACCCGGCGCTGATGTTCCAGTCGGACGCAATCACTAGCACGATTGGCGCTCACCGGATCCGCACCGGCAGGCGGTTCGATTCACACCCGCGCGTCCCGGTCGCGGTGGGCCACGGTATCTGATAACACATCCTTTTTGAATACTCGCTCCGGCTTCCAAGCTCCCCCTTGGGGAGAACTGCAGGCAGCATGGATAGCGCGAGTGATCAATGGGACTTGATATCACCCATGCGCCGCTCTCATGTAACGCGGGCATGTGACGCGGGCGTGAGCGCTGCGAGCTTCGTTGACACACACGCGCGCGGCCGGACATACTGCTTCCATGTCAGCAGCGCACTTTAGTCAACGCGAGATTGCCGCCAGTATGGAGGCCAGCCGTCAGCGACTCCACGCCTGAAGGCGGGGGCTTGTGAGAGTCCCGATGCTGACCAGTCCCCTGGCCGTGCGCCAGGAGCCGTTTGGGAGGAGTGTTCAAGTTCGTACCTTGGGGTGGCGTCCCAGCCCCAAGCGCTACAAGCTCGGCGTTAAACAGGCACATGGGGTGTGAAGGCCAGTGCGTCGGGCATAGTCACCGCTCCCAAACACGGACGAGGGAACCTTTACCCGCGCAAGCGGAGTCCGAAAGGATCGTACGACATGTCGATGGTCTTGGTCGTGGACCACGAGCGCAGGCCCTGCGCTCCGATTCCTCCGGGGCGCGCCAGGCATCTGCTGAACCGTGGACGGGCGGCCGTGTTGCGACGGTCCCCGTTTACGCTGATCCTCAAGGATGAGGAGCGCGCGGAGGAGGTGGAGCCGTTGCGGCTCAAGATCGATCCTGGCAGTAAAACCACTGGCCTCGCCGTGGTCAACGATGCGACCGGGCAGGTGGTGTGGGCCGCTGAGCTCGCGCATCGCGGCCAGCAGGTGAAAGCCCGACTCGACCAGCGTCGCGCTTGTCGCCGTTCCCGCCGCCAGCGCCATACCCGCTACCGTCCCGCGCGGTTCCTCAACCGCCGTCCTCGTGCTGGCTGGCTGCCGCCCTCGCTGGAGAGCCGCATCGCCAACGTCATCACCTGGGTGAATCGCCTGTGCCGCTGGTGTCCCATCGGCGCCATCAGCCTCGAGCTCGTCAAGTTCGATACGCAGCTCATGCAGAACGCCGAGATCTCAGGAGTCGAGTACCAGCAAGGGGAACTGGCGGGCTACGAGGTCAGGGAATATCAGCTCGAGAAGTGGGGGCGGACGTGCGCCTACTGCAAAGCCACCAACGTCCCCCTGCAGATTGAGCATATCGTCCCCAAGGTGCGTGACGGCTCCAACCGCGTGTCCAACCTCACCATCGCCTGCAAACCCTGCAACGACGCCAAAGGGAAACGGACAGCCGCCGAGTTCGGGTATCCCCAGATCCAGGCGCAGGCGCAGCAGCCTTTGCGGGACGCGGCGGCGGTGAATGCGACACGGTGGGCGCTCTACCAGCGGCTTGCCACGTTGGGATTGCCACTGGAGACGGGGACGGGCGGACGGACCAAGTGGAACCGCACGGTACGCGAGCTGCCCAAGACGCACTGGCTCGACGCCGCCTGTGTGGGCGCCAGTACACCCCCACAGCTGCGCGTGAAAGGGACCGTTCCCCTGCAGATCACGGCGATGGGGCGGCCATGCGCGGCAGATGCGCCGAACAGATGCGCAGGGGTTCCCGAATAAAGCGGCGAAGGCGACCAGTGTCGTGGATGGCTTCCGCACGGGCGATCTCGTGCGAGCCGTCGTCCCAGCGAGCAGCATCAAGGCAGGGGTCTACGTGGGCCGAATCGCGGTACGGGCGACGGGCTCGTGCAACATCACCACCGCCACAGGGACCGTGCAGGGCGTGCACGTCCGCTCTTGCCGTCCGCTCCAGCGCGGGGATGGCTACCGGTACACGAAAGGAGCGGCGCTTCCTCCCCGGGCCTGAAGGCTGGGGTCTCCGCGCCACAGATGCGATGACGCAAGCGCAGGATCGTAGTGACGTCACGTGGAGTTACCGCAGTGGGACAACCGATGCGCCGCTCCTGGGCCTGACCATCGGCGATGCGTTCGACCAGACGGTGGCGCGCTTCCCCGATCGCGACGCGCTAATCGTGCGCCATCAGGGCCTGCGCTACACCTACAGCGCACTGCGCGAGCAGGTGGATCGCTGCGCAGGCGCCCTGATGGCGCTGGGTATCGAAAAGGGGCAGCGCGTTGGTATCTGGGCGCCCAACCGCGCGGAGTGGACCATTTTGCAGCTCGCCGCGGCAAAGGTTGGCGCGATCCTGGTCAATGTCAATCCGGCGTACCGTCTCCATGAACTGGAGTACGTGCTGAATCAATCGGGCTGCACGATGCTGGCGCTGGCGCCGCAGTTCCGCACGACCAACTACACCGAGATGATTCAGCAACTCTGCCCGGAGCTGGAGCGCGCCGCCCCTGGTGAGCTCGACGCGCGCCGGGTCCGGCGCCTGCGGCATGTGGTGCGGCTGGGCGGGCCAGATGGCGAGCGCCGCGTTCCTGGTATGTGGGTGTGGAGCGAGATGCTGGAGCGCTCGAGGGAGATTGCGCCTGAGGCGTTGGCGGCGCGGCAGGCTGACCAGGAGTTCGACGATCCCATCAACATCCAGTACACGAGTGGAACGACTGGCAATCCCAAAGGCGCGACGCTCTCCCACCATAACATTCTGAACAATGGGTACTTCGTCACCCGGCTGCAGGGGATCACCGAGCAAGATCGTCTGTGTGTGCCGGTGCCGCTCTATCATTGTTTCGGATGTGTGATGGGCAATCTGGGCGCGTTTTCCTGCGGCGCGGCGCTCATCTATCCCGCCGAATCGTATGAGGCCGGCGCGGTGCTGCAGGCTGTTCAAGAAGAGCGTTGCACGGTCCTCTACGGCGTGCCCACGATGTTCATTGGCGAACTGGAGCACCCAGACTTCGACAAGTATGACTATACATCGCTACGTACCGGGGTCATGGCGGGATCACCCTGCCCAATCGAGGTCATGCGCAAGGTTATGGACCGCATGCATATGCGCGATGTGGAGATCTGCTACGGCATGACCGAGACCAGCCCGGTCTCAACGCAAAGCCGACTAGACGACAGTATCGAGCGGCGCGTCTCCACCGTCGGCCGTGTGCATCCGCATGTGGAGATCAAGATCGTTGACCCAGCCACCGGCAAGGTGCTGCCCGCCGGCCAGCCCGGCGAGCTCTGCACGCGTGGGTACTCGGTCATGCTTGGCTACTGGGACAACGAGGAGGCCACGCGCCAGGCCATTGACCACGGTCGCTGGATGCATACTGGCGACCTGGCTACCATGGACGCCGATGGCTACATCAACATCGTCGGTCGCATCAAAGACATGGTCATCCGCGGAGGCGAGAACATCTATCCGCGCGAGGTCGAGGAATTCCTTTACACGCATCCAAAGATCAGCGACGTCCAGGTGATCGGCGTCCCCGACGCCAAGTACGGCGAGGAACTGATGGCCTGGGTCAAGCTGAAGAGCGGCGAGACTGCGACCTCCGAGGAACTGACCGAATACTGTCGCGGCAAGATCGCCACAATCAAGATTCCCCGCTACTGGAAGTTTGTCGATGTGTTTCCCATGACCGTCACCGGGAAAATACAAAAGTTCATCATGCGCGAAAAGGCGATCCAGGAGCTTGGCCTACAGGAAGCTGCGGCCACCAGGACCGCGTAGCTTTCGCCAGCCTAGACGCCCATGGTGGCGCAACTGGTAGCCCAACTGGATGGACTGCCCCTGGCGCTTGAGCTGGCGGCTCGCTTCCGGTTACCGGCTGGCCACAGCAATTTAGCCTCAGTCTACCGGTATGTCGAGGGTGCTGGGCGCTTCGTGAGCATCTGTCGGCGCTTCACCCGCGGTATCAGCGGTATCAGCGGTATCAGCGGTATCAGCGGTAACTGCCGTATCTGCGGTAACTGCCGTATCTGCGGTAACTGCCGTATCTGCGGTAACTGCCGTATCTGCGGTAACTGCCGTATCTGTGGTAGTATCGCGGTAACTGCCATATCTCCTGGCGCAGCCTCGTGTATAGTCTCTGGCATGCCGCTCACGTCGTTCGGTGACGGCTGCGTTGGCGCAACGAGCGGCGAGGCCTGCTCCGCTTCATCTGGCACGGTAGCAAGCAGACCCGCCGGCGGCTTCTCTTGTAGGTCGGAGGCGACATCATCCGCCGTCGCCAGATCCCCCAGCGTGGCTACGTCGCCCGCAGTCAGCCCCGCCAATATCTCCTCTTTCTCCATCGTCGCCTTCCGCCCGCGGAGCAGGCGTCCCCGCACCACGATAGCGGCGGAGAGCCACATCACCAGCAGGAGCAGCAAGAGCCACGTCCCTGCCTGCAATGCGCCATCTCTTTGCACAATCGCTATCGCACAGGGGATCGGCGAGCAGACAGCCGCTGGCTGGCTCGTCGCGGTCGGCGTCACCGGCGCCGCAGTCGCGGTGGGCGCGGCGGTGGGCAGAGCGGTCGCCGTGGCGGTGGCGCGTGGTGTTGGAGTTGGCCGTGGCGGTGGCAGCGAAGCCTTCTTCGGCGCGATCACCGGCGGCTTCACTGGCGGTGGCGGCGGTGGTGGATTCGTCGGCATCGGGACGCTGGACCCGGTATAGCCGTCGGGCAGATTCGGCCAGATGTCATTGGGCAGACCCGCGATCAGTGTACCGGACTGGTTCAACTCCCAGTCCGGGCTCAATCCAGCCGTCTCGTTGGAGGCCAGCGGCGAAATGTAGACATTATGGCCAATCCAGAGATGGTTTCCCGCCGCCCCGGTATAGGCGTATGGCCCCACCGCTGGATCGGGATCGAGCGCCCTGCCTTGGTAGATGTTCGCGGCATAGGGATACTTGAAGTAGGATGAACCGCTCCAGGCGATGGCGCCCGAGAGCCAGATATTGATCGGCACCACGGCATGCTGGGTGGACTGAATGCCGACACTGTTCACCCCGCCGCCGGGATCCCAGACATGGATCGCGGTGATGCTGTTCGGGTTGCTGAGCGGGTCGCCGGTCGCTTCCACCCCAGACACGATGACCGAGTGCATGCCGTGGTCGACAAAGACGCTGATCGGCTGCCTCGCGGTCAGCATGTCGTGGACGATGTGCACAGTGGTATCCCACGCGCCGTTGACATCGACTTTGACGTGATACAGACGACCAGTCGCAACGGTCATTCCTTTGGCGAGCGAGCGCGGGTCGGTGCCGAAGTCCCCAGAGATGTCGGTCGCGACGTAGGGCCCCCAATACGCTGAACTGGGCGCGGGATAGCTCCACCTGCTCTGATTGTTGGGATCGTTGAGGATGCCCAGAATAGCCGATTGCGAGATGGACGAACCAAGGTAGTTGGCGACCAGCCCAATCGTCGCGACGCCGCACCAGTTGCTAAATTGCTGTGGCCAGCCAGCCGCCGTAGCTGCGCCGGTGACGTCGAGCACATACGGCGAGGTCGGTGTCGCCGTGAGCGTCGCCGTCGGCGCTGGCGTATCGGTCGGTGTTGCCGTATCAGTTGGAGTCGGCGCTGGCGTATCGGTCGGAGTCGCAGTGGGAACGTCGGTGGGTGTGTCGGTGACAGCGGCGACCAGTGAGTTCGCGGGAACGTCGCTTGCTGTGGCGCGCGCTGCGACGCCTGTGGGCTGGCCCCATAGAAAAATACCTGAGACGAGCGCCAGAATGAATGCGCCGAGGAGTGCCTGCGTGAATCTTGAGGTGGCCTCTCGCGAACACCCCCGAGATCTCTCCACAGACGAACCGCGCCCTGTGCCCACCACCAGTCCTTTTCCCTTAGCGCCCATATTGTCTTGTCTGCGCGTCCTCGTTGCGGCTTCCCTGGAGACCACTGAGTAGCGCACAAGGCGCTCTATCGGCGCCGAATTTCAGGCCAGGTAGGTCCCGCGCTCGATCCGCACTTGGAGCGACTTGCAGACTGTATGTTGCAGCATAGCTGCAGCGATCTCGTCTGTCAATGCTGCTGGCCGCATAGCGGGAAGTGTTAATTTCACCAGCTATGCGCGGAAACAATGGCGGCATGCGCGTCCGGAAGAAGAAGAGGAGTACCCCTGCGGCGAGCGTCTTGAGATTCGCTGCGTGCACACGTACTGGCAGAATCCGATTCATTCCAATTTCACCTCAGAGCGTGCTACATACTGACCGCGCGGGCACATACACGCGTAGAATACAGGGCATGAACAAGACGCACACGACGCGCCTCTCCCAGCGATGTCAGCGATGTCAGCGATGTCAGCGATGTCAGCGATGTCAGCGATGTCAGCGATGTCAGCGATGGAGATTGGGCCTTCGTCGCGCCCTCCCTGAGTTTGCTGCCCCGGACCGCGGCGCCACGTCGCCACGATCTGCGCGACGTGTTCAACGCCGTGCGCTACATTGCGCGCACCGGCGTGTCCTCGCGATGTGACCGACACGGGCTTTAGCCCGCTGCAAGCCGCCGTCCCTTCAGTGCGAGCGGTGAGGCGTGGTTGGGCTTCAGGAAGAAGCGCAGTCCTTGCCGAATCCGCGCCTCTCAGGCAGAATAGATCCCCATGGAACCAGCAGACGTGCGCAAGACCTTCAAAGAGAAGCTACGGCCGACGCCCGCCCAAGAGCGGGCGCTGGAGGACGTCTGTGGCGCTGCCGCGAGCTCTACAACGCCGCCTTGGAGCAGCGCATCACCGCCTGGCAGCGATGCCACGTCTCCGTCTCACGCTTCGAGCAGGAAGCGGAACTGAAGGCCATCCGGGCCGAGTTCCCAGAGTACGCCGCCATCCACTCGCCATGTGCTGCAAGACGTGCTGGCGCGGCTGGACAAGACCTATCAGGCGTTCTTCCGCCGGGTGCAGCGGGGCGAGAAGGCGGGCTTCCCGCGCTTCAAGGGCCGCAACCGCTTCCACTCCTTCACCTTCAAGGAGTATGGCAACGGGGCGCGGCTGGATAATGGTGTTCTGGTCCTGTCCAAGATCGGGCGCATCAGCGTGCACTGGTCTCGCCCCATCGAGGGCACGCCCAAGACGGTCACGATCTCCAAGGAGGCCGACGGCTGGTATGTGGCGATCTCCTGCGCCGAGGTGCCGGTGCAGCCGCTCCCGGCAACGGGTCAGGAGACGGGCATCGATCTGGGCTTGGAGTCGTTCGCCACGCTGGCCGACGGGCAGCGCGATCTCCACCCCACGCTACTACCGCAAGGCCGAAGCGTACCTGCGCCGCTGCCAGCGGCGTGTCGCCCGGCGCAAGAAGGGCAGCCATCGCCGACGCAAAGCGGTGGTGCTGCTGGCCAAAGCGCATCAGCATATTCGCAAGCCAGCGGCGCGACTTCCACCACAAAGAGGCGCGCGAAGCTGGTGCAAGCGTACGACGCGATCTACTACGAAGACCTGCGGGTCCGCCAACATGGTCAAGAACCACCATCTCGCCAAGAGCATCAGCTGATGCCGGGTGGAGCGCGTTCCTGCCATCCTTACTTTCAAGGCTGCAAGCGCCGGGAAGCGAGTGCAAGCGGTCAACCCTGCGTTCACCAGCCAGGCCTGTTCGGGCTGTGGCGTGATCGTGCGGAAAGGCTTGTCCGTGCGCTGGCACGCCTGCCCGGACTGTGGAACGAGCCTGCACCGGGACCACAACGCCGCGCATGAATATCCTGCGGCTGGGGCAAGAGCACAGTAGGCCGGGATACGGCCTTCGGACGCCAACGTGGCCCGTGGGGCGAGCGTAGTCCGAGAACCCGTCGGG
>CAVTFE010000037.1:0-10606 GCA_963733745.1 uncultured bacterium | reverse complement strand
TTCGACGCCAACGTGAGGGGTTGCCCTGTGCGTAGTCCGATAATCTGTGAAAGTCTGGCCCCGCCGGAGTGTCAGAGTTTGATCCGCCCGATCGAGCAGATAGGTTTCTGTATGCGCGCCCGTCCCCTGAACCGCGACACTGGGCGAGACCGTGGGCGAAGAGGCCTGCTGATCAGGCGCGCCGCCGATCAGGGTACCGATCATCCCATCCGCGCCATAGAGCGCGTCGACGATGGCATACTGGCGTGTTTGTGGCGTGACCGTGAACGTGGCGGTCCGTCCAGCCTGGATCACCTTCTGCTCGGTCAGGCCAACAATCTGGACGATATGAGAGACAGCGCCAGCGTTGTGACCCGCGATAGGCTGACCACCTTGCCCGGTGTTAGGAACGGCATTGGCATCGAAGTAGTTGTCGCGTGACAGACATTCCGATAGGCCAGACTGCGCCTCCAGCCAGGCTACACGCCGATAGCCCAGATATGATACTCAGCATAGTCAGGAGCAGATCGACGCGGCGCTGTACGTCTTGAGCGGCCACATTGCGAGGGAGAAGCGCATCAACAATCCTCGGAAGCGAGCATGAAAGGGCAAAATAGCAGGGTGGACGATGCAGCGTCCACCGATGGTACGGTTGGGGATGGGCAGTTAACGTTGTGATAGGACCTGTTCGAGCAGAGATGATACGCATGATGAAGAGACCACGGTTGTATATCATCTTTGGGATTCCGTTCTCCGGCAAATCAACCCTCGTACGCGAGCTGGTCCGCCAGCGCGGTTGCCGCGCGATAGCATAGACGCGATCAACACAGCGCGTGGCGTCGGAAACGCTGACGCGCCGATCACGCCAGAGGACTGGGAGATCAGCTTCGCCAGCGCCAGGACACAACTCGATGATGCGCTTGCCGCCGGAGCGTCAGTGGCCTACGACGGCCACGTTTGGAGCCGCGCGCAGCGGGAGGATTTTCGCGCGCTCGCCTCTGCCGCAGGCGCGGACATCACCTTCATCTACCTGGACATTCCAGAGGCAGTCGCCCGTGAGCGCTGGAAAGCGAATCGCCAGACCGCGCAGCGCCATGATATCCCCGACGACCTCTTCACACAGGCGGTCGAGCTTATGGAGCCTCCGACGAGACGGAAACGAGAAGCGGTACAATGGCGTGGCGCCAGTGGGGACGTGGGTAGCTGCTTTGCCCTGACATAAAGAGCGAGAACGTTAGAAGCGATTAGGATGGCGTTACCGCGATAATGCTATTGCGCAACGTCCCGATGCCCTCAACGGTCGTCTCCATGAGATCACCTGGTGGAGAAATTCGGGCGGGGTGCGCGCGAAGCCAACACCAGCAGGTGTGCCGGTCGCGATGATGTCACCTGGCTCCAGCGTCAGGACGCGCGAAATCTCGGCGATGATCGCCGCGACATCGAAGAGCATGTGCGCCGTCGTGTCTGCCTGCTTGACGGCGCCATTCACCGCGAGGCGCAGGGTGAGCGATTGCGGATCGGGAATCTCATCGGCCGTCACAATCACTGGCCCCATGGGACACGAGCCGTCCAGGCTCTTGCCGAGGAACCATTGCATGCCGGGACGGTTCTGGATATCGCGCGCGCTGATGTCGTTGACGACAGTGTAGCCGAAGACATGCGAAAGCGCGTCCTCGCGCGTGATATGCCTCCCGCCGCGCCCGATCACGACGCCAAGCTCCACCTCCCAATCGAGTTGAGTGGAGACTTCAGAGTCGTAGGGGATGTCGGCGTACGGGCCAGTCACCGCCGTTACGGCCTTGGTGAAGATATTTGGCGCGGGCGGCAGCTTGACCTCGCGGCCCACCGCGCGCAGCGACTCGGCGGCGTGTTCCGCATAGTTCCTGCCGACACAGAAGATGTTCTTGCGAGGGCGCGGAATCGGCGCCACAACTCGACCTCATCCAGCGCGAGCAGCGTCCCCTCCGGAGCGATCTCGACCAGCGCCGCGGCCAGCGCCAACGTCTCGGCGCCACCTGAGATGAGCGCCAGCATGTCTGTCGTCGCGCTAGGAGGCAGATCCATTCCAGTCAATGTCGCGGCTGGGGTCAGGTCTATGAACCGTCCATCACGTTCGACGCCGAGCCGGATTCCCGCGCTATCACGAAACGTCGCCAGTCGCATCCATTCCTCTCCATCTCATTGCGTCACTCGTCGCGCGTTCGTTCACTTGACAGCCACTCGACCCAGCGCCCATGGCTCTCGCAGCGCGCCAGCAGCTCACTGCTGGTCTCGCCGCCCGCATACGTAAACAACTCGACGGTGGGCGTCGAGTTGGGCGGCCACCACTCCAGCGCCAAACGATACAGATCGCGCCTTCTACCGTACTCAGCCACGCGCGACAGAATACGCTCGCGCGTCGCGGCGGGCATCTGGTTGAGTGTGAAGCCATGATAGACGCGGGCGTCGCATCAGCAGGCGCTTCGGCTAGCAGCGCTGGCAATGTCTCACCCGCATCTGCAGCGACGATGCACGGGCATAAACACCCTGACGCGCAAAGGTGAGCGCCACATCAAGCAGGGCCATGCGATCCTGATGCTCCGGCGAGATCAGCGCACGCAGCCAGCGCGTCTCGCGCTCGTCGTTTACGTCGATGGGATGGATGTCGGCTCCAGCACCGCCACTGGTGGTAGTATCTCAGGCAGCGGGGGCAGAACCTCACCACGAAGTGCGCTCAATGTGTAAGGTGACGATGGATCGCCCATCGTCTTCGTGGCGTCCTCTGTTTCAACTCATAGGCGTAGCGATCCCAGTTCAGCAGGAGTCCTGCGCTCGCGCCCACCTCGACAAGCGCCAGGGGTCGTCGTCCGCCACGTTCCCAAACGGTCTGCAATGCCAATACAGTGGAGCGCAGCGGCGGACCTCGTTGTCTGCACCCGCTGTGTCGTGACGAGCGCGCGAATCTCACCACCATGCTCCAGACAGTAGGCGCGGAAGACGGGGTATGCATCCTCAATGGGGCGTGGCTCGGCGGTCAGGTCGGGATAGTATGCGGCGAGCATTGCGTCATGATTGTCGCTCGAGCAGGTAGTGGACGGCAGCGAAGAAGAGGTTGGCGACGGTGGTGCTCTGGTTCGGTTGCGGCAGACAGCGCAAGCACGTCGGGATCGTCCGCGACGGCGAGCGCGAGGTGGCATCGAGCGGCGAGGCGTTTTGCGCGACCGGGCTGCCATAGATCACGCGTCCATGCTCCGCGAAGGTCCGTGAAAGCCTGGCCAGCAGTTTCGGCGCGACGGTGTGCGCGTCGTTCACCATATCCTCGCCCAAAGCCTGACCTTCCCTTCGCCAACAACGTACAGAGCGCCAGACAGAGTATAGCGTGGCGCGCGCTACAATGCCGCCAGACAACGGAATATGGCTGTACGCTTTCGCCCGATTGCATAAGCAGATTGCGCGTCTCAATACGCACAGATGTTGGAAAGGCGTGTCTTCTTTGTGAGTGATGCGCCACCATTTATTTCGGGGCTTGAACTCAATCGCGCCTACTACGAGGAGGCGGTGCGCCCTATTCTTGCTGAATATGCGCCGGACCTTGACTATTCAACCGCGCTGATCGGCTACGGCTCAGACGTGCTTGGCTACGACACCGCGATCTCGACCGATCATGAGTGGGGACCACGCCTGCTGTTGTTTCTCAACGAGTCCACCTACGCTACGAGAGCCAATGAGATCAGCGAACGCCTGAGCGCTTCGCTCCCCACAGTCTTTCATGGATACTCGACCGGTTTCTCAGCGCGCGACACGGAGGGAGTGCGCCTGATGGAGCCAGCCACGCCAGGCGCAGTACGACATCACATCGACATGCACACCGTTCATGAATTCATCTCGGGCGAGTTGGGCATTGATGCCGATGCGCAACTGACCGCTGTAGACTGGCTGCTCATGCCGCAGCAACGGCTCCTAGGCGTCACCAGTGGCGCAGTCTTTCATGATGGCTTGCAGGCCCTTATTCCGCTGCGAGAGAAGCTCGCCTTCTATCCGCAGGACGTCTGGCTGTATCTGCTGGCGGCGCAGTGGATGCGTATCTCTGAGGAGGAGGCGTTTGTCGGACGCTGCGGCGATCTTGGCGATGAAATTGGATCACAGGTGATCGCCGGGCGGCTCGTGCGCGACCTGATGCGGCTCTGCTTCTTGATGGAGCGCCGCTATGCGCCATACAGCAAGTGGCTCGGCACGACTTTTTCACGCCTTGCTCGCGCGCCACGCCTCCAGCCGATTTTGCCTGAGATTCTCAGCGCATCCGACTGGCGTGAGCGCGAACGCTCGCTATCGGCGGCGTATGAGATCGTGGCGGCGATGCACAACGCGCTCGACCTCACGCCGCCGCTCGCTGCTGCTGTCTCGCCGTACTATGGGCGTCCATACCTGACGCTGTATGCGCGTCGTTTCGCCGAGGCACTAGTGACGGCTATCAATGATCCGGCAATGCGCGGTATCATCGACCGTGCGGGATTGATTGGTGGCGTCGATCAGGTCAGCGATAGCGTCGATCTGCTCACCGATGCGCATCTGTTCACTCGGCTTCGGGCACTCTACGAGGGCTGACCTTGCTCACGGGCAACCTTTGTGCGCTCACTTGCCGTAGTTCATTAGCCGAAAGGAAGAGCAACGATGGAAGCGATGATCGACGGTGCGCGTATCTTCTACCTGCCGGTTGGCGCGGAGGGGAACTATCCGCTGATCGTGCTGCATGGCGGGCCAGGGCTGGATCACACCGAGATGCATCCGTGGCTGGACTCACTCAGCGACACGTTTCGCCTGATCTACGTCGATCAGCGCGGGCAGGGACGCTCGGAGCGCGTGGACCCAGCAACGCTCTCGCTCTCGCGCTTCGCCGAGGACGTGAGCAAACTCGCTACTACGCTGGGCCTGCGCCAGTATGCGCTGCTGGGCCACTCCTATGGCTCGTTCGTCACGCTCGCCCACGCCGTCGAGCGCGGCGACGCCTCTCACTACATTATCTCCGGTGGAACCGCCAGCTTCACCAAGACGGGGCCGGAGATCCAGGCGAACCTCGACGCCTTCGAGCCGGTCGAGTTGCGCCAGCAGGTCACGCAGTCCTGGGCGCTAGAGCCGACGGTGCGCACGCAGGAGGATTTCGCCCGTGTGATGGAGATGCAGATGCCGTTCCACTTCATGACCAGCCAGAGCGACGCCTACCGGGGCTACATGGCCGCCTCTGGTCAGGAAATCTATGCTCCGGAGGTGCTGGCATACTTCTCCGAACATGAATACCCCATCGAGTACGAAGACCAGTTGGCGACGATCAACAAGCCGACGCTCGTGATGACCGGCGAGTACGACCGTACCTGCACACCACGCGCCGCCCGCGAGATGGCGGCAGGTATTCCTGGCGCGGAGTTGCTGATCGTCCCAAATGCCGGACACATGACACATGTAGAGCAGCCCGAGATCGTCTTGCCCGCTATCCGCGACTTCTTCAAGCGTCATCCCGTCGCCTAGTTTCGCAAAGGAGCGCTCAGCCATGCCCATGATCCGCAACGACACGCGCGTCGCCACTTTCTCCATCGTTGGGTTCGATCCGCAGACGGGCGACCTCGGCGTCGCGGTGCAGTCGAAGTTTCTCGCCGTCGGCGCGGTCGTGCCGTTCGCCCAAGCCGGTGTCGGCGCGGTGGCGACGCAGTCCTGGGCGAACACGAGCTATGGCCCGCGTGGCCTCGACCTGCTGGCGAAGGGCAAGTCGCCGGAGGAGGCTATCGCCGCGTTGACGGGCGCGGATGATCGCCCAGAGCAGCGCCAGGTTGGGATTGTGGACGCGCAGGGGCGCTCGGCGACTTTTACTGGCCCGAACTGCTTTCCCTGGGCGGGTGGGGTGACGGGGACGAACTTCGCCGCGCAGGGCAATATCCTCGTCGGCGAGGATACCGTGCGCGCGCTCGCCGAGACTTTTCAGCAGGCGCAGGGGAGTCTGGCGCACCGGCTGGTAGAGGCGCTGGCGGCGGGGCAGCGCGCGGGAGGGGACAGTCGCGGCCAGCAGTCCGCCGCGCTGCTCGTCGTGCGTGAGGCAGGCGGATATGGCGGCTTCAACGACCGCATGATCGACCTGCGCGTGGACGAGCATCCTCAGCCCATCGCGGAGCTGGCGCGCCTGCTCGATTATTACGAGTTGCTCTTTCTCAAGCCGCTCCCCGAAGATCTGCTGCCCATCGATGCGATGCTTGCGACGGAGTTGCAGCAGTTGCTAACGCGCTCCGGCGACTATGCTGGACCAGTCACGGGCATCTTCGACGACGCGACATTTCAGGCGCTGGAGCGCTACGGTGGGCGCGAGAACCTGGAGGAGCGACTGCTGCACGATTCCAACGACCAGCGCCTCGACCGCAAGGTGATCGAGTACATGCGCGCGCAGATCAGATAGCGCCGCTCATCGCCAAATGGCGCTGCGTTGAGGGCAACAGACTTGCAGAGCCGGCAAGGCATGGGGCATGCTATTGGGCAAAAGTGTCTCGCCAAGCAGTCCATTACAGCATCGAGCCAGAAAGCCCCTGCTCTGAAGCAGGGATGAATGGCTGCTGCGCTTGACCACCACCTGAACGCGCGACCATACTGCCTAGGCACGTCTGCGCCAGCGCCGTTGTCCACAGCCGTTGTCCACAGCCGTTGTCCACCGCCTTCTCCACCGCCATTGTCCACAGCCGTTGTACAGGAGAGGAGGCAGGATGCTCCTCTACGAGTACAAGCTGCGCCTCTCCCATCGCTCAACAAGCGGCGATTGACGAGGCGATCCGTACGACGCAGTTCATCCGCAACAAAGCCCTGCGCCTGTGGATGGATGGGCGCGGCGTGACGGCCAATGACCTCCAACTCCTCTGCGCCCGCCTCGCCCAGGAGTATCCTTTCGCCGCCCGGCTGAACTCGCAAGCCCGCCAAGCCGCCGCCTCCCGCGCCTGGGCCGCCATCGAGCGCTTCTACGCGAACTGCCGGGAAAAGCGGTCGGGGAAGAAGGGCTATCCCCGCTTCCAGCGCGACTGCCGCTCGGTGGAGTACAAGCAGACGGGGTGGCAGCTCGACGCCGCTGGGAAGCGCCTCACCCTCAGCGATGGCGGTGGCATCGGGAGAGTGCGGCTCATCGGTTCGCGTGATCTAGCGACCTTCCCCCGCGAGCAGATCAAGCGGGTACGGTTGATACGCCGGGCGGATGGGTACTATGCTCAGTTCGTCCTCCAGGTGGAACGGCGCATCAGCCATGCCCCCACGGGTTCGGCACTGGGGATCGACGTGGGCATCGCGGCGTATGTGACGGACTCGGACGGCCATGCAGTGGCCAACCCACGTTTCATCTCCCAGGCCGAGGCGCGCCTCAAGCGCTACCAGCGCCGCCTGTCCCGCCGCAGCGTCTGCCACAAGCACGGGAAGAAGCCGCGCAACAACCATGCCGCCCGGCAGCGGGCGCGGCACAACCAGTATCCGGCGTCGACCACAGCGAGACCGCCTCAGCCACCGCCTGCTCCCTCCAGTCAGCGCCAGTCCGCTGGCTGGGGGAAGGCGAAACAGCGGGTGGGGCGAGCGTACCTCCATCTCCAACGGCAGCGTGAGGACTTCGCCCGGAAGACGGCGAGCGCGCTCATCAGCTCACACGACCTGATTGCCTTGGAAGACCTGCAGGTACGCAATCTGGTGCGCAATCGACGGCTGGCCAAAGCGATCTCGGACGTGAGCTGGTCCCGTCTGCGGCGCTGGGTGGAGTACTACGGCAGGCTGCAGGAGGTGCCGGTGGTCGCGGTTCCACCGCAGTACACCACCCAGGACTGCAGCGGCGTCCTGCCCGATGGGACGCCGTGCAGAGCGCGCATCCGGAAGTCGCTCAGCATGCGGACGCATATCTGTCCGAGCTGTGGGCTCATTCTGGATCGCGACCACAACGCGGCGGCAGTGATCCTGCAGCATGGGCTGGCGGTGGCCAGGGCGGAGGGGCACTGGCCTCGGGAAGCGGGTGAGCCGACTGAACCGAGTGGTACCGTGGGGCACACGGGAACGTAACGCCTGGGGACAGTCGGGCTCCTGCGTGTCGTTGCACGACGGCGCGTTGCCCCAGCTGGCGGATCCAGGAATCTCCCGGTTTCAACCGGGAGAGTGTCAACATAGGATATCAAGTCGCTGTGTCTTGTCGCCGCATCTTTCGACACGGAACGCGATGCGGAGGAGGTCTGGTATGAGCGAGGATCGCCATGAATCAGCCGCAGCGCCTATGCCCATTCGCACGCCGGACCAACGTGTGCGCGTCTTCGTCAGTTCGACACTCCAGGAAATGGCGCCCGAACGCGCTGTTGCTCGTCAGGCTGTCGCGCGACTGCGGCTCTCGCCGGTCCTCTTCGAGCTTGGCGCGCGCCCACATCCGCCACAAGACCTCTACCGCGCGTATCTGGCGCAGAGCGACATCTTCGTCGGGCTGTATTGGGAGCGCTACGGCTGGGTCGCGCCGAATATGGAAGTTTCGGGGCTTGAGGATGAATATCTACTCAGTGGAACAAAGCCAAAGCTTATCTACATCAAGGCTCCTGCGCCGGACCGCGAGCCCCGGCTAGAAACGTTGCTGGATCGCATCCGCGACGACGACTGCGCCGCCTACCAGCGCTTTTCCACGCCAGAAGAATTGGGCGAGTTGATCGAAAACGATCTCGCGCTGCTGCTGACTGAACGATTTGAGCGCGCGCAACAGGCGCAGACGGCTCAGACTCAGGAGGCTCCGGCGCCGCCACGCCGTCCACAGTTGCCCGCAGAACGCAGCGTGATGGTGGATCGTGAGCGCGAATCCGCCGAGTTGCGCGATTTGCTCACACAGGACACCGTGGGGCTGGTGACGCTCACCGGGCCGGGCGGCGCGGGCAAAACACGTCTCGCACTGCACGTCGCGGCCGAGATGGAGGAGCAGTTTCCCGACGGCGTCTATTTCGTCCAACTGGCGAACCTGACCGCCGCCGATCAAGTGACCTCGGCGCTCGTCAAGGCGGTGGATGCGCGTGAATCGGTCGGCGGGGCGCTGGCGGCGCTGCAGGACTTCCTGCGCGGCAAGCGCACGCTGCTGTTGCTCGACAACTTCGAGCAGGTGGTGGACGCTGCGCCTATCTTGGCGGAACTACTGGCCACGTGCCCGCAACTGACATTGCTGGTCACCAGCCGGAGAGCGCTGCGTCTTCGCGGCGAGCAGGAATTGCCGGTGGCGACGCTAGGCGCGCCTGATCCGAACGCGAATCTTCCACCGGAGGACCTCGCCGCGTATCCAGCGGTGGACCTGTTCGTGCGGCGAGCGCGCGAAGCGAAGCCCTCATTTGCGTTCACACGCGCCAATGCGAAGGCTGTCGCGCAGATCTGCGCGCGTCTGGATGGCTTGCCTCTAGCTATCGAGCTGGCCGCCGCGCGGATTAAAGTCTTGCCACCCGCCGCATTGCTCAGCCGTCTGGAGCGCAGCTTGCCACTGCTGACCGGCGGCGCACGTGATCTTCCGGCGCGTCAACAGACGATGCAGGACGCCATCGCCTGGAGCTACGACCAGCTCGCCGAGAGCGAGAAAAAGCTCTTCTGGCGCATCGCGGTCACGTCAGGCGGGCGCACGCTGGAGGCCGCCGAGGCGATCGCCAACATCGAGGGTGACCTGGACACGCTGGCGGGGATGGAGACGCTGGTCGAGGTCAGCCTGGTGAATCAGGAGGAGGGTCCTGGCGGAGAGCCACGCTTCCGGTCGCTGCAGATCATTCGCGAGTTCGCCCAGGAGCGACTCAAGGAGGGTGGCGAGGAACAGGCGCTGCGCGAGCGCCACGCCGAATTCTTCCTGAACTTCGCCGAGGAGGCTGCGCCCCACCTCACGAGCGCGGCGCGTTGGCAATGGATCGGTCGACTTGGCGCGGATTACTGGAACTTCGTCGCGGCGCTGGAATGGACGCTAGCGAACCGCCTAGAGTGGTGTCTGCGGCTGGCAGGCGCGCTGGGCTGGTTCTGGTTCGTGCGCGGCTACATCACGGATGGTCGCTCCTGGGTGGAGCGCGCGCTTGCCGCAACCGATTCTGCCGAGCGGACAGCGGAGCGGGCGCGAGCGCTGCACTGGGCGGCGGGACTAGCCTTTGCGCAGGGTGACTTTGTAGGCGCGCAAGAGCCGGACGAGCAGAGCGTGGCGATCTACCGCGAATTGGGTGACCAGCGTAGCCTGGCCTACGGGCTACACCTCTCTGGCGCGATCGTCGGGCAGCGTGGTGGTCCAGAGGTGCTGCCGGCGCTGGAGGAGAGCGTCAAACTCTTCCGTGAGGTAGGCGACCACTGGGGGCTGGCGCTGGCGGTCTCTGGCCTTGGTGATGGTGTTATGCTCACTGGCGACCTGGCGCGGGCGCACACGCTCTATGAGGAAAGCCTGGCGCTCTACCAGGAGCAGGGCGACATCTGGGGTCGCGCGACGGTGCTGCAATCGCTGGCGCTGCTCGTCTGGACTGAGGGTGACCTGTCGGCGGCAGGGGCGCTCTACGATGAAAGCGCGCAACTCGCACGCGTGCTTGGTGATAAGTGGGATCTGGCCCGCGCGCTAACCAGCGTTGCGGCTATTGCGCTCCAGCAGGGGAACTTGGAAGTGGCTCGTTCG
>CAVTFE010000036.1:0-56054 GCA_963733745.1 uncultured bacterium | reverse complement strand
TGCGACTGGGAACTCGCAAACTTAGCGTCGCCGGGCTGGTGGTGATCATCGGTACCCTCGCGATGCTCCTCTCCGCCTGCGGCACTACGTCGTCTGGCAGTGGCCAGCAGGCGTCGAAGGACAAACAGATCTTCAAGCCGCTGTCGGGCGGAGCCAACGCCGGTGATCTTGACACCCTCGATCCCGGCCAGATTCAGTTCGGCGTCGACTACGACAAAGCGCAGATGATCTTCCCGATGCTGATTAGCCTCACGGACGACCTCAAGCCCATCGACTGGGCGGCGAAGAGCCATGAGATCAGCTCGGACGGCCTGACCTACACCTTCCATCTCAATTCTGGGATGAAGTGGTCGGACGGCACGGCGATCGACGCCAACACGTTCGCCTATTCGATCAGCCGCGCGCTCGACCCATGCTTCGCCTCGGGCGTGTCGTACTACAACCTCAACATCGTCGGCGCGACGGAATACAACGGCAAGACCTGCGACGCCGGCACTGATGGGCTGGACAAGACAGCCGCGACGGCGCTGATCGGCAAGTCGATCGTCGTCTCCGATCCGCTGACCCTCAAGGTCACGATCACGGCGCCTGCGGCCTACTTCCTCAGCGAGATGAGCTACCCCACCTTCTGGGGCGTGCCCAAGCAGTTGATCGACAAGTCTAACCAGACCGAGTGGATTCAGCACCTCGCCGACGGCACGGGCTTTGGTGGCAACCTCTACAAGTTGACCAAGTGGGATCACGCCGGCCACCTCGAGTTCACCGCGAACGACAGCTTCTGGGGGACGAAGCCGATCATTCAGCATGTCAACTACGTGCTGTACAAAGACGTCAACACGCAGTGGGCCGATTACAAGTCTGGTATTGGCGACGCCTCGACCTTCCCCGCCGCCGAGCTGGCGACAGCCAAGGCCCTCAAGGGCTCGACCTATCAGCAGGTGACCGCCCTCAGCATTAGCTGGCTCCAAATGAGCCAGGCGCTCGCTCCGTTTGACGATGTCCGCGTCCGCAACGCCTTCTCGCTGGCCATCGACCGCAAGTCGATCGCCGACAACGTCTCCAAGGGCCTCGCCAATCCGACGATCCACATGGTCATCAAGGGCCTTCCGGGCTACAACCCTGACCTGAAGAACGCCGCTGGCGATACCGGCGACGCGACGATCGTCGCGAACGTCGCGAAGGCGTCTGAGCTTGCCAAGGCCTATGCCGCCGACAAGTGCAGTGGTGACTTCTCCAAGTGCACGCCGATTGTCTACACCTACGCTAACGGCAGCTCGACGCAGTTGCTCTTGGCGCAGGTGCTGCAGCAGATGTGGCAGACAGCCTTCCCCGGCTGGAACATCACCCTGCAGGGCATCGACCGCTCCGCGCAACTGAAGGCCTACGCGAGGCTTCAGATTGCCTGGGGCGGCTGGGGCGCCGACTACCCGGATCCGCAGGACTTCCTGACCCTGCTGTGGTCCAAGGACGCGCAGTACAACCAGTCTTCCGTTAATGTGCCCGCGGCTGACGCCCTGATGGCGGCGGCTGACATCAACCCCGACGCGACGGCCCGCCTGAAGCAGTATCAGCAGGCCGAGCAGCTGTTGACCGACAATGGCGCGTTCATCGCGTACAGCCAGCCGCTCAACGTCCAGATAGTCAAGAACACGATCTCTGGTTGGCATCAGGACTCCAGCCTCGAGATCGCCCTGCCGACGTGGCAGACGGCCTACGTCAAGGCGTAGTTCTTCTCCACACCGGCCCGAACGTTCGGTGAAGGTTAGCGATCCTCGCTAGCCATTCACCGGGCCAGGGATGGGGCAGTATGCGGAGAGTTTGAACCGTGTGCTGCCCCATCAGTCTATCCTGATCTATCCAGGGTTGAGCGTGGATCGGTCGTCTGGCTTTCGCTGGCCCAGACGCCGACCGGCGCCTCGCAGCCTTCCTTGATAGGGGTGTATGGCGCGAAAAGATGGGGCTTCCATTCAGGCCCGAAATCATGTATACACAACTTTGTAAAAACAATATTCGTATCTCGTCTAAGTAAGAAGGAGCGAGGCCAATCGTCGCTGGCGCAAGGCCTCATCCGGGATTGCGCGGGCTTATCGTGTGTTATACTCCCTGTAACACGCGATAGTATTCATCTGCAAAGAGCAGGTGAGTCGTGACCGGTTCTGGAACCAGGGGACCGCCTCCGGTTGTCGGGCCAGAGCAGGACTATGCCAGCGCTCATGTCGAGTGTGTCACGTGTGGACTATCCTTCCTCTGGAAGAGGCTCACACCATTCAGTTCTGGACCGTACGAACCGTACGGAATCCTTCACAGAGCCAGCGGAGCATGGAGTCGCTCGCGCTGGAAAGCAGTGACAGTCGAGGTGAGACATGGACATTTTCTCGAACCTGCCAGTCGTGATCCTGGTCGTGGCGCTCATCGCGTTTCTGGTCTTTACTGGCATGCGCCTGGGGTTACCATTCCTGGTGCGCCGCGTCGCGGGCTTGGTCTTCGTCCTCTTTGGCGCCAGCTTTATCACCTTCTGGCTCGGCTATTTCGCTCCTACCAATGCGGTAGACGGGATTTTGGGGGATAAGTGGACCCCAGCGAAAGCCGCCGTCCTCTATCATCATTATGGGCTGGACTTGCCGCCCTGGACCCAATATTGGAACTACCTCAATCGCCTGCTGCATTTCGATCTGGGCGAATCCTGGCTTAACCCTGGGCAGAGCGTCTGGAGCATCATCAGCAAGCAGTTACCCGCCTCGATGTTGCTGGGATTGAGCGCGATCTTCCTGGCGCTGATCGTCGGGATCAGCGCGGGAATGATCGCGGCGCTGCGGGCCAACTCGCGCTACGACACCGCGATCCAGGGCGCGTCGCTCTTCTTCTTCGCCCTGCCCACCTTCGTGCTGATCCCCTTCTATCAGGTGGCGATGATCATTGCTCTACAACCACGACATCCCCAACCTGCCACTCTCCTCGACCGACTTTCGGCTTGAGCCGTCCCGAACAGATGGTCGCGCCGATCGTCATCTTCGCCCTGGTGCAGATCGCCTTCTGGATACGCATCACCCGCACCAGCACGCTGGAGGTGCTGCGCCAGGATTATGTGCGCACCGCCAAGGCGAAGGGCTTGAGCCAGCGCTCGGTGATCTGGAAGCACACGTTCCGCAACGCTTTGATCCCACTGGTGACGGCCGTTGGGCCGGCGATCGCGCTGATTGTCAATGGCGCCTTCATCACCGAGCGGCTCTTCAACATCAACGGGATCGGCACGACCGCGCTGCAGTCTATCCTGCAGAACAACTTTCCGGTGCTGGAGGGGACGGTGATGCTGCTGGCGGCGGCAGTGGTGCTGATGAACATCGTAACCGATGTCGCCTACGGTGTCGTTGATCCGCGCATCAAGTCCGTCTAGTGTGATTGTCTGTGATCGCTGGCCTGTAACAGGGCCAGCGATGCGGCCCGGTTGAACTGGTGAACAGCGACAGCCATGGAGTGTTAGCCTGGATCCCGCGGCGGAACCGAAGGAGGAAGAGGATATGTCAATAGAGCAAGAGCCAGATCGACAGGTCCCGCCGCATCTCGAGGCGCTGGCCACGTCAGGCGTGCCGTTCCCGGCAATAGAAGAGCCGACAAAGAATTATGGCCCGCTGGCGGATACGCCTGATGTTTCGACTGAGCCGACGCAGAGCCAGCTCGACCTGATGGCCGAGGAAGGCTCGACCGAGCGGATTACCGAAGGGCAATCGCTCTCGCCTATTCAGGCGTCGCTGCGGCGTCTCGGTCGCGACAAGCGCGCGATGCTATGCGTTGCGACCATCCTGTTCATCGTCGTCTTCAGCTACGTCTTCCCTTACTTCTACCTCCATCTCGGACCAACCATCCAGGGCGGTCTGAGCGGCACGCAAAATATCGGACCCGAGATCTACCACCAGTACACACACCAGGAACTGCTGACGACCGACACCCCACCTTCCGCGGCCTATCCGCTTGGCTCTGACCTGATTGGTCGCGATATCCTGGCGCGCATGATGGCTGGCGTCAATATCTCGATTCAGGTCGCCCTCTTCGTCGAGGTGCTCGACATTTTCCTTGGCGTCACGATTGGCATGCTGGCGGGCTTCTTCGGCGGATGGGCCGATACCGGCCTCGCGCGCTTCACGGACATCATGTTCGCCTTCCCGGGCTTTCTGCTCGTCATCATGGCGGCGGCGACCCTCGGCCCTACCGCCACCAAGCAATTTGGCCTGATTGGTCGTTTGCTGGTGGTCGCGTTCATGATCGGCATCACCATCTGGCCTATCATGGCCCGCTTCGTACGCGGGCAGACATTACAGATCAAAGAGCAACAATATATGGAGGCGGCGCGTACGGTAGGTGGGACGAATCGCCAACTGATCCTGCGGCATATCGTGCCGAACCTCTTCAGCATCGTGATCGCCGTCGCGACGCTCAATATGGTCGGCGTGATCACAACCGAAGCGGTCATCTCCCTGTTTGGGCTGGGCGTTCAACCTCCTGGTTCCAGCCTCGGCCTGATGATCAACGATGGTCTGGTCAATATCACGACCTATCCAACCGAGGTCATCTTCCCGTCGCTCGTCCTGGTCATTCTCGTCGTCTGCTTCGCCTTCCTCGGTGATGGCGTGCGCGACGCGTTTGATCCACGAACGAAGGATTAGGCGCCCTAGGCTCCCGGGAAGGATGGGCGCGCGCAGCGTTTATGGTATGCTGGCGGCTGGACAACTGCCCAATCGCGAGGTATCGGTCCAGGTGAGGTTGATCGAGGTAGGACGAGGTAGGAATGGCAGAGAAATTACTCGATGTGCGTAACCTGCGCACATATTTCTTCACGCGCGCTGGCGTCGTGAAGGCGATTGAGGATGTGTCTTTCTACCTCGCGCCTGGAGAGACGTTGGGACTGGTGGGCGAGAGCGGCAGCGGCAAGAGTGTCACCTCGCTCTCCGTCATGCGGCTGATCGAAGACCCACCAGGGAAGATCGTCGGCGGGGAGATCATCTTCAAGGGCGACGATGTCCTCGATATGAACGAGGATCAGTTGCGTAAGCTTCGTGGCGGCAATATCGCCATGATCTTCCAGGATCCGATGACCTCGCTCAATCCCGTGCTGACCATCGGGCTCCAGATTGCCGAGACGATCAAGGCCCACCTAAAGATGGACGACCGCGCCGCGACGGACCGCGCCGTCGAGATGCTCGACCGCGTACGCATCCCAGAGGCGCGACGCCGCCTGAATCATATCCCGCATGAGTTCAGCGGCGGCATGCGGCAGCGCGTCATGATCGCGATCGCGCTCTCGTGCAACCCTGAACTGCTCATCGCCGACGAGCCGACCACCGCGCTCGATGTGACCATCCAGGCGCAGGTGCTCGATCTGATGGACGCGCTGGGCAAGGAGTTCCGCACCGCGACGCTGCTGATTACACATGACCTGGGCGTCGTCGCGGGAACCTGTGACCGTGTGAATGTCATGTATGCCGGTCGAATCGTCGAGGCGACCGATACGCGCACGCTCTTCAAGATGCCGGCGCATCCCTATACCCAGGCGCTGCTGCAGAGCGGTGCCGCGACCCGATCAGCAGCGTGGAGCGAAGCTCGACGCGATTGGCGGGCGGCCACCCATCCTGGTCAATCTGCCGCCGGGTTGCGCCGTTCGCGCCACGCTGTCCCAAGGTGCAGCCGCGCTGCCGCCAGGAGATTGCCACATTGATGGAACGTCGGGCCGAACCAGAAGGCGGCGTGCTTCTATCCGTACTGATCCCGCAGACCAGCAGCAGGCTTCATGAACAGACGCGGAAGGAGGCGCATATGGCCACCGAAGCAGGTTCAGGCCCCAGCAACCTGGCAATCAACAGAGTGATGTCCTGATGGACATTCGCGGCCTGAAAGTCCACTTTCCGATTCGCGGTGGACTGCTGGCCGCACGGTCGCCAGCGTCAAAGCCGTCGACGGTGTGGACCTGACAGTCAATCGTGGCGAGGTTCTGGGCCTGGTGGGCGAGAGCGGCTGCGGCAAGTCCACCCTTGGCCGGGCCGTGCTGCAACTCATCAAGCCGACCGCTGGCTCGGTCTTCTTCGAAGGCGCAGATCTGACCAAGTTGCCGCCCGGCCAGCTCCGCGCAGCGTCGCGCCAATATGCAGATGATCTTCCAGGACCCCTTTAGCTCGCTGGACCCGCGTTACACGGTCGGGCGCGTCGTCGCGGAGCCGCTGGAGAACTTCAAGTTCGGCACACCCAAAGAGGTGGACGACCGTGTGCGCCACCTGCTCCAGGTCGTCGGCATGAATCCGAATATCCTGAACCGCTATCCACACGAGTTTAGCGGCGGCCAGCGACAGCGCATCGGCATCGCCCGCGCGCTCGCGCTCAACCCGAGATTCATCGTCGCCGACGAGCCGATCTCGGCGCTGGATGTCTCGATTCAGGCGCAGGTGCTCAATCTGCTGGGCGATCTGCAGAGACGAGTTCAACCTGACCTACCTGTTCGTGGCGCACAACCTGAGCGCGATCAAGCACATCAGCAACCGCGTCGCCGTCATGTATCTCGGCCAGATCGTCGAGCTCGGCTCTGGGGACGATGTCTACCGCGAGCCGCAGCATCCTTACACCATCGCGCTGCTCTCGGCCAGCCCGTTCCCCGATCCGGATATCGAGAAGCACGCGCAAGCGCATCATCTTGACCGGCGACGTGCCTAGCCCGGTGAATCCGCCATCAGGCTGCCCCTTCCACCCGCGCTGCTGGCGCGCACAGTCGATCTGCCGCGAGGTGCGCCCTGCTTTGGAGATGAAGAGGCCGAATCACCTGGCCGCCTGCCACTTCCCTGGCGCAGAAGGCTAGCCTTCTCTGACTCGATCTCAGACTCGACAAGATCCGCAAAGGACCGTCCTCGTGGCGGTCCTTTCGCTTTCCGCACGAAGAGTAGACGCATTCTTCCGATGTGGTAAAATCAGCATAGCGATCCTGCCAGCGCGGCAGGCAAGGGGGCCTGTTGCGCGTTTGACCTCGATGAGGAGGGACGGCATGAAATTGCGTGGATTGCGTCTAGCGCGGCAGCGGAGTGGGTTGAGCCTGGGGCAGCTTGCCGAGGTGACGGGGCTGCGCCGCGAGACGATCACGCACCTTGAGCAATGCCGTGAGGAGCCGCAACCCTACGCGCTCCGCAGGCTGGTTGTGGCGCTTGGCGTCACCGACGCTGAACTCGCTGGTTTAGCGCCGCTGAGCGGGAAAGCGAGCTAGCGCCGGGGCGCATGAATCCACAATTTGCTCGACCTACTCCGCGTTAGGTATAGGTGGCGCTTCCCGATTAGCCAGATCAGGAGGCGCCGTTTTACGTCCCAATTCTTCCGCGTTCAGCGGCATCGTCTGACCGTTATCCGGCGCTTCCATACTATCGGGCGCATATCCAGCGTCAACAGCGTCCGCGAGCGTGCCCTCGACAATGGGAATGGGAACTGTCTGCCGGTTGCGCGATTCCGGTCCGGCTTCCGCGATCTCCGCGTCAACCGAGAGAGCGCTTGCAGGCGTAGACGCGGCGCTGGCGGGGAGCGACGACGCGGCGCCAGCAGATGGGGGCGTTGTAGGCGCATCCCATGGAGGTGGAGTCGCTGGCGGAATGCTCGAGGGCTGTGCCGGCGCGAGCGGCTGCGCAGTCGGCGCGCCGGTGGGAACGGCTCCCCCCGTTCGCCAGCCAGAGAAGAGGGCCGGTCCGCCGGTGGACACCTGGGGAGATGCCTGCGGAGAAACCTGCGGCCCACCAGTCGTGACGATGGTTCCGCGTAGCGCGCCGGTAGCGCCGAGACGGAAGAAGCGCAGCCTGCGCAGGAGCGCGCTGGCGCGGGCGACCAGCCCATCCATCGCCTCACGCATCTGCTCCATCCGGTCGCGTGTCGTTGCGCTGATATGAGCGATGTCGCTCATCGCGCGCGCTGTGGCCCGCGCTGATTCCGCCTCGGTCATCGCAGTCTCGCTCATCTCGAGGATCGACGCCCGCACGCGCTCCGTCACCGCGTCGATGGCATCCAGCGCGCTTCCCGCCTGTGCGGCGCGCTCGGACTGGAGCACCACCTGTTCGGTGCTCTGCTCGACGCTGAAGACAACCGCATTCGTCTCGGTCTGCATCGCCGTGATGCGCGCATGGATATCCTTCGCCGCCTCCGCGCTATTGGCCGCCAGATTGCGGATCTCCTTCGCTACCAGCGAGAACCCCGCGCCATTCTCACCAGCGCGCGCCGCTTCAATCGAGGCGTTGAGCGCCAGCATGTTGGTCTGGTTGGCGAAATCAGAGACGAGCTGGACGATCTGGCCGATCTCCTGGCTGCGCTCGCCAAGCCGCTTGATGCGCGTCGCCGCCTGCAGCACCACGTCGCGCACCTGATACATGCCCTGGGTCGCCTGCACGGCATACTCGCGCCCCTGTGTGGCGATCTCCAGCGATTCCAGAGACGCCCCACGCGCCTCGGCGGCGATGTCGGCGATGCGCTGCACATTGCTGGCCATCTGATCGACTTGCTGCGAGACATCCAGGATCTGCTGCGCCTGCGCCTGGGAGAGCGTCGCCAGATGCGTCGCGGCGTCGCGTGTCTCGGTCGCCGTCTCCTCCACAATCTGCCCAGAGTCACGCATCTCCAGCAGCAACTGGCTCAGCGTTGTGAGGACGGCGTTCAGTGAACTGGCGATCGGCCCCAGCAATGGACCCTGCGCCTGTGAGCGGCTGCTCAGATCGCCCTGGCGAACCAGTTGGAGGTGATCGAGTAACTGGCGCAAGCCATGATCCTGCACGCGATGATCCAGCTCGCGGTCCTGGAAGAGTCGCGCCATGTCGATGGCGTTCGCCGCCATGTTGGCAAAGATCTCGATGATCTCGATGGTCTCCTGCGACGGAATCTTGCCATCCTCGGGCTGGTCGAGCGAAAGGATGCCGAACATGCGTCCATCGCGTGGACTGATCAATGGAACGAGCAGGACATCATCTGGATGCCAGGCGTCCGACTTCGCGGACTGCGCTGGCGATGATGGTGGCACGACGAGGCCAGGAACGTCTGCGAAGAGTGGCGCGTAGATGTGGCTGATGAAGTACGAATTGCTGATACGATATTCTGGCCGCATCATCGCCTTAAGCTGCTGCGCTCGTGGCGGCTGGGCCGCTAGTTGTTGCTCCTCCATAGGCGAGATGCCCGCTGTCGCGACAATCTCGACGACATCGCTGTCACTATGGATAAAATTGAGCGCCGCGACATCGAAGCCGATCGTCGAGTGGATGGAGGTGATGGCCTGGTCGACGATCGCGCGTGGACTCATATCAACCCGCAGCGTCGATCCCAGGCGCACGATCTCTTTGATCTGGCGGGCGCGGCGTTCCATATCTTTCTCGCCGCCGAAGCGATGCAACCAGCTTGTCATGATGAAGCTCGCCTCTCCTGTGTTTCCTATCGCTCGGTGTGGCGCGGCTCCGAGGCGCTCGTGTCCATGCGCCCCACGTCCAATGCGGCGAAAAACGGCAAGCGCAGCTAGCGCGCAGTCGCCTCTAAAGGCGTCGCCTAGCATACCATATTGCCCGACTGGAGACAATCTATTCAGCCAGATCTGCGCCTGGAGTGGAATGGCTCAACTGTGACTATGATGGCGAACCGCTGGCAGCCAGACGTTCAGACGTCTGCCAGCCTGTGCACTCCACGCCGTTCCACGTAAGGAAAGAGCCACCACAATCCCGCAATGACGATGGTTACCAGCGCCGCTGCGATCAGGCCGTAACTTTCGCCGAGCACCTGGGTGACGACGAGATTCGTCGCCAGAATCAGCGCGAACGAGAGCGGGATCATTCCGAAGACAATCATGCGAGTCGAGAACTCTTTGAATTTCGCGCGATCATGCAACGGCCATTGGAGGCGGTGTTGCGCGGCGGGCGCGCTGAAGATGATCAGGCTGGCGAGCGCGCAACAGAATGTGGCGAGATAGACGGCATGTTGCGCGGATGAGAGCGCCGGAAACCCTTGATAGAATGGCAGGATGATCAGGAAGCCGGTCAGCACCTGCACGCCCTGCAGCAGCACGCGTAATTCCTGCAACATATCGCTAAGATTGCCGGACTCTGGCGGCTTTTCGGCAGACTGATCTTCATCTTTCGCTTCATCGTTATGCGGCATGGCATGCGCTCCTTGCGTCGCGCCCCTTCCGTTTCGGCGATACGCTCGGCGGTGGAAACGCCAGTTATCGTGGAGCGCAGAGCATGTAGTATCTCACATGCTCCCCATGGCTAAAGCCAGGGGCTTCTCAGTTCTTCGACGCGGCCAACGCCACGCCTCCCTGATGGGCCTGCCCGGCCCGTTCTATGTTCTTGGCGGCGTTGTGGTCGCGATGGAGGCTGTTCCGCACTGCGGACAGACATGCCAGCGAACGGAGAGACCCTTGTAGACCAACCCGCCACACCCGCTACACCATTGTGAGGTATAAGCGGGGTTGACCGCAATGATCCTGCGACCGGCGCATGCTGCCTTGTCCGTCAGGATGGTGCAGGAAGGCGCCCCACCCCGCGTCTGTGATTGATTTGGCCAGATAGTGATTCTTCACCATATTGGCCGTCAGCAAGTTCTCGTGATATATCGTGTCGTTGCGAACCAGTGCGACGCCGTCTTGTGGTGGAAGTCGGCGCGTTGCCGCCGCACTTTCTGATGTGCTTTGGCAAGCAATGTCGCCGCTTTGCGTCTGCGGTTGCTGCCCTTCTTGCGGCGTGAGACCCGGCGCTGTGCAGTTTTCACCGCGCGCTCAGCTTTGCGATACCAGCCGGGATGGAAGATGCGCGTGCCATCGGAGAGCGTGGCGAAGGCTTCAATCCCCAGGTCTAACCCGGTTTCCCGCCCTGTAGCGGGAGCGGTTGTACGGGCACGTCGGCGCAGGACAAGCAGACGTACCACCTATCCACTTCTCGGCTGATCGTGACCGTCTTGGGTGTACCTTCCAAGCGGGCGCGACCAACGCACAGCAATTCTGCCGACCTTCGACAGGACGAGGAAGCCGTTATCCAGCGCCGCCCCGTTGCCGAACTCTTTGTACGTGAAGGAGTGGTAGCGGGTACGCGCCCTGATAGCGCGGGAAGCCCGCCTTCTCGCCCGCCCGCACCCGGCGAAAGAACGCTTGATAGGTCTTATCGAGGCGCGCCAACACGTCTTGCAACACGTGGCTGTGGATGGCGGCGTACTCAGGAAACGCAGCGCGAATGTCCTTCACCTCCGCCTCTTGCTGAAAGCGCGAGATGGAGACGCGCGCCGTTGCCATGCCGTGACGCGCTGTTCCAGGGCGGTGTTGTAGAGCCAGCGACACAGGCCAAGGACACGCCCCAAGTTCCCGCTCATGCGAGGGAGTGGGGTTGAGCTTATACTTGTACGTCTTGCGCACTGTTTGCTGTTCCATTCGTTTCTATTCTGTCTGATCGGCGCAAAACCGGCAATGGTCTGAAGTACTCGCTAAAGCCTCCAAGCGCCTAACCGCTCGCCTGAAAAGGCAGCGGCTTGCGGCGGCCTATTCTGTCAAGCAGTACATCGCCAGCCAGAAGGAACGGCTCTGAGTGCGCACAGCCTTCAAGTAGCGCCTGTATCGCACCAATCGGCAGGAACAGGCGCTGGCCGGAATGCTCAATACGCACCGGCATCTCTACAACCAGGCCCTTGCCGAGCGCAAGACTGCCTGGGAGGAACGGCAGGAATCGGTCTCGTACGGGCAGCAATCAGCGCGCTTGAAGGATCAGCGCGCCACAATCCCTATCTGACTGCCACCAACTTTTCGAGTTGCCAGCCACCTTACACCGATCTGTACAAAGCCTTTCAGGCATTCTTCCGGCGCCTCAAAAGCGGTGAGGCGCCGGGCTACCCACGCTTCAAGGGTCGGAATCGCTTCGATACGGTCGAGTTTCCTGCCTATGGCGATGGCTGCAAGCTGGACGGTTCGCTGGTCTACCTTCAGCACATTGGCCACGTCAAGATCCAACTGCATCAGCCCGTCGAGGGTACGATCAAGACGATCTCCTTCAAGCGCGAAGCGGATGGCTGCGCACGTCGTCTTCTCCTGCGAGTTGCCCGATACCGACGTTGCGCCCTCGCCACTGCCTGCCACCGGCATTGATCTGGGACTGAAGGTGTTCCTGGTGACAGCGGACGGACGCGAGATTGTCCCGCCGCGCTACTACCGCAAGGCACAGAAGGCACTCGGCGCTCGCAGCGTGCGGTGGCGCGCAAGCAGAAGGGAAGCAATCGCCGCAAGAAGGCTGTCGCGCGGCTTGCTAAGCAGTATCTGCACGTCGCCAATCAGCGACGTAAATTTCACCACCAGGTCGCACGCCAATTGGTAGGCCAATATGGCGTGATCGCGCATGAAGCCCTGAACATTCAGGGTATCGCGCGTACACGTCTGGCAAAGTCCACGCATGATGTCGGCTGGGGCCAATTTATCAGTATCCTGTACAGCAAGGCGTTTCTGGCGTGCAGGTGATCGCAGTCCCACCGCCCAACACGACACAGCAATGTAGCGCCTGTGGGGCGTTGCCAGAGACACCAGAGCAGCGCAAGCGACTCAGTGATCGCGTGCATCGCTGCTCCTCCTGTGGCTATGTGGCTGATCGTGATCTCAACGCGGCGCAAAATGTTCTGCGGCTCGGACGGAGCCTTCAGGCGTCAACGTGGTCCGATGGGACGAGCGTTGCCTGTGAAGCCGCTGTCTTTAGGCAGCGGAGTCGTCACATCACTTTATTCTGCCCGATTGATGTAAGACCGGAAGCGGTTATTTCGTCACCTGCGGGTGACAACGCCCTTGATCCTATGCTTAAAGTCAGGGGCATGCGGGCGTTTTTGCTCATATCCGGTGTGCTCCGGTGATTGTGAGCAGCTCTCGTGAGAGAGTCGTGCGGCGCCTTTCATTGTCATATCATGACATGTCATTCACCGTAGCGCGCCGAGGCGCTAACGGCCATTCAGCGCTTCTGGTTGCTGGTGAGCCCGCCGAAATGGCTGGCCAGCCGCCAGCCCATAAGTAGCGCTCCCAACGCCACCGCGAGGGCGTCCAGCGAAAGACCGAAGGCGAACGGTCTGACTCCCGCCAATAAGCCATAGCCGATCACCAGGTTTGCAAATCCCCAAAAGACGTTCACCAGCGGCGAAGATCGCCCACTCCCGGAGGCGAGGCGAACGGCGAGGGGAAGCTGCGTCCCGAAAGCCCATTTACCAGGTGTGGGACGGCATTGATGAGAAAGGCGCCCGCGAAAATGTGTGCGACATAGACGTACCACAACATGTGATCCTCCTTGGAGCTTACAGAAATGGGGCCAGAAAGCCCCGTCAATCATGGCGGGGATGAATGGCCCAGGTGGCTTGACGAACGCCTGTTCTCACGACTATGATCCATCTATCCGTCGGTGGTGACATCATTGTCCACATCTGTAGACCACGGTATACCACCAGAGGCGCCGCATGCTCCTCTACGAGTACAAGCTGCGCCTCTCCCCTGCCCAACAAGCGGCGATCGACGAGGCGATCCGCACGACCCAGTTCATCCGCAACAAAGCCCTGCGCCTGTGGATGGATGGGCGGGGGGTGAGCGCCAACGACCTCCAACTCCTCTGCGCCCGCCTCGCCCAGGAGTATCCTTTCGCCGCCCGGCTGAACTCGCAAGCCCGCCAAGCCGCCGCCTCGCGCGCCTGGGCGGCGATTGAGCGCTTCTACACCAACTGCCGGGAGCAGAGACTAGGGAAGAAGGGGTATCCGCGCTTCCAACGCGATTGCCGCTCGGTGGAATACAAGCAGACGGGATGGCAGCTCGACCCAGACGGCAAGCGCCTCACGCTCACTGATGGCTGCGGGATCGGGCGGTACGGCTCATCGGTTCACGCGATTTGGCGACGTTCCCCGTCGAGCAGATCAAGCGGGTGCGGCTGCTACGCCGGGCGGATGGGTCCTACGCCCAGTTCCTCCTCCAGGTGGAGCGACGCGTCAGCCATGTGCCATCTGGCTCGGCGGTGGGGATCGACGTGGGCATTGCCGCCTACCTCACTGACTCTGAGGGCCATGCGGTGGCCAACCCACGTTTCATCCGCCTGGCCGAGGCGCGCCTCAAACGCTGTCAGCGCCGCCTGTCCCGCCGCAGCATCTACCACAAAAGCGGGAAGAAGCCGAGAAACAACCATGCCGCTCGCCAGCGGGCACGACAGAACAAGTATCCGCAAGGACCCAGCAGCGCCCACCATCCAGTCACCTTCGCCCCCGCCCCATGCGCCATCCAACCCTTCTGCCCTCCAAGCGCCAGTCGGCGAACTGGGTGAAGGCGAAGCAATTGGTGGGCCGAGCGTACTTAACACTCCAGCGGCAGCGTGAAGACTTCGCCCGGAAGACGGCGAGCGCGCTCATCAGCTCTCACGACCTGATTGCCCTGGAAGACCTGCAGGTGCGTAACCTCGTGCGCAATCGCCATCTGTCCACAGCCATCTCGGATGTGGGCTGGTCGCGTCTGCGGCGCTGGGTGGAGTACTACGGTAGGTTGCACGAGGTTCCGGTGGTGGCGGTTCCGCCAGCCTACACCACCCAGGACTGCAGTGGCGTCCTGCCTGATGGGTCGCCGTGCAGACAGCCCGCATCCGGAAGTCGCTCAGCATGCGCACGCATATCTGCCCGCGCTGTGGGCTGATCCTGGATCGGGACCACAACGCGGCCGCAGTGATCCTGCAGCGTGGGCTGGCGCTGGCCAGGGCGGAGGGACGCTGGCCGCCTGAGGCAAGTGAGATGAATGAGATGAATGAGATGAGTGAGACAAGCGAGACAAGTAGTGTGAGTGGTACCGTGGGGCACACGGGAACGTAACGCCTGGGGACAGCCGGGCTCCTGTGTGTCGTTGCGAGACGGCGCATTGCCCCGGCTGGCGGATCCAGGAATCTCCCGGATTCATCCGGGCAGAGTGTCAATTGGTCTGTTCAGTAAGAACGCGCAGCTTGTACTCGATGACTGCCAGCGACTTACACAACTCCTCCACCTGTCGGATGACCTTGTTGCGATGCGTTTGCAGAAGCGCAACGCGCTGCGGAACGCCAGCGTCGCCCTGGTCAAGCAGCGCCGTGTACGTTTTCATCTGCTCCAGTGGCATCCCTGTCAAGCGCAGATAGTTCAAGAAGGTGATGCGCTCAACATCCTGCTTGCCGTAGCGGCGGTGTCCATTGGCGGCGCGTCCAACAGGAGTCAGCAAAGCAATGCGCTCGTAATAGCGCAGCGTGTGGGCAGTAAGCCCGGTTAACTGCGACGCCTGCTGGATGGTCAGCATCTGTTCATGGTCAGCGAACATAGGCATCTCCCAAGTTCCGCTTGACCGATCCTCCAGGGATGGTCGGCGCAAGCTGCGAGCAATGTGAGCAATCTGTCTTGCGGCGCCGCCGTCCATGCTGCGGGCATGGAGCAGGTGGATGCGTCACCAGGAGCAAGTCTACAACTTCGAGTCGGCTCGAAGTCAAGAGCGCGGAGTCAAATCTCTATCAGCGCCAGCGAGTCCGTTAGTCCGACGCGACGGGAGCCATCTTCTCTGGCGTAACAGGCGGAGCTAGACGCGGCGCTGTGTTCGGCGCGGCGGGGAGACGGAGCGTCACGGTCGTTCCGACGCCGACCTCGCTCGCCATGCTGATGGCGCCGCCCTGCGCTTCGATCAGTCCCTTGGCGATGGCCAGCCCCAGACCCGTTCCTCCGCTGCGTTGTGAGACGCGCGCGCGCGCCGGATCGGCGCGGTAAAAGCGTTCAAAGACGTATGGCAACGCCTCGGCGGGGATGCCAGCGCCGGTGTCGCGCACGTCGATCTCGACCATCGTGCCAGCGGCGGGGCGAGCGCTCAAACGGATCGAACCCGATGCGGGTGTGTGCTTGATCGCATTGTCGAGGATATTCAGCAGCACCTGGCGCAGCCGGTCGGCGTCCGCTTGGACGCGGGGCGTCGCTGGAGCGATGGCGAAGGAAATCTCCTGGCCCTGCGCCAGATGTTCCGCCTGCTCACACGCCGTCTCCAGCAGTGACTGTGGATCCACCGTCTCCAGCGCAAGCTCCGCGCGACCCTCATCGAGACGTGTCAGCGTGAGCAGGTCCTGTGTCAGCCGGTTCATGCGCTCGACCTCGGCGTACATCCCGCGCATGAGACGCCGGGACGCCTCTGGATCGCCACGATCCGCGCCCAGCAGAAGCATCTCCAGTCCACCGCCGAGCGCGGTCAGCGGCGTGCGCAATTCATGCGAGACGTCGGCGACGAACTGCTTCTGTTGGTTGAAGGCCTGCTCCAACTGCGCGACCATGCTGTTGAACGAGCGCGCGAGCCTGCCGATCTCGTCGTTGGTCGGCGGCTCTTCCAAGCGGAGCGAGAGCGCGCCCTGCGCGATGCGCTGGCTGGCCCGCTCCATCTCGACGAGCGGACGTAGCGCCGCGCGGATGAGCGATATAGTGAGCAGCACGGCGAGCAGCAGCGCCAGCCCGATGCCCACCGCGAGGGCGATGCGTGTCGCTGTAACGCTGCGCTCGATCGCGCCGATGCGGCTACTCACCTGGAGGACGGCGACGGTGCTCCCGTTTTCCACCAGGGGGATGAGGACGACGATCTGGCGGCGTCCGGTCTGATCGGTGATGATCGTGTAGGGATTGTCGGCGGATGGCGCGGAGAGCGCTTGCGTTAGTCCCGCGTCTGGGACGATCACGGAGCCAGGCACCAGGCTCACCGGCACGTTCTGCGTCGGAACGCCGCCAGGAAAAACGCTCTCAGCCGTGTAGATCGCTACACCGGAGGGCGCGAGCAGCGCCGCGCGCTCGGTGACGCTGTTCAGCCGGACGATCACAAAGCGGGATCGCTCAATCGCCGCGGGCGAGATGACGCCTGCCGAGGGCGGCGTCTGGTGTTCGTCCACGGCGCGTAGTCCAAGACGTGGGTCGGCGTTGACCGTGAGCAGCGCATCATCGCGCAAGCTCATCGCCTGATTCGCGAGCAGCGCCCGCTCCTGGACGACGGTGATGAGTCCGGCGAAGGCGCTGAGCAGGACCGCGAAGAGGCCGATCGAGACGAGCGCGAGGCGCCAGCGCAATGGGACGCGCGCTAGCTCATAGCGCACGCCACGCAGCCACTGTCTGATCCGCTCCATAGCGATGCTCTCCAGCCTGTCCGATCACGCCAACCTCTATCAGCCTATATCAGATACGTAGGACGTAGCCCACACCGCGCACCGTCTGGATCAGACGTGGCGGGATATCGTCCAGCTTCTCGCGCAGGTGGCGCACGAAGACCTCGATCACGTTATCGTCGCCCTCGTAGTCATAGCCCCAGATGCGCGCCAGAATCGCGTCGCGCGTCAGCACCTGGCGCGGGTGCATGAGGAACAACTCCAGTAGCTCGAACTCGCGCGGGGTCAAGGGGATGACCCGCGTCGCCACGGGTGACAAGGCGCTCG
This sequence comes from uncultured bacterium, assembly GCA_963733745.1. Lineage (GTDB taxonomy): Bacteria > Chloroflexota > Ktedonobacteria > Ktedonobacterales > JADMIN01 > DASWAC01. The sequence continues at coordinate 38,613 of CAVTFE010000036.1, read as the reverse complement.
TCGCGGTCGAGGCGGATGTCCTCGAACTCCAGGACGCGGTCAATGTTCTTGTGATGGCGGCGCAACACGGCGCGCACCCGCGCCATCAACTCCTTGAACGCGAACGGCTTGGTCAGGTAGTCGTCGGCGCCGGTATCCAGCCCGGCTACGCGCTCGTCCACGCCGTCGCGCGCGGTGAGCATGATGATCGCCACGTCGCCAGACGTGCGCAGGCGGCGCGCCACCTCCAGCCCCGGCATGCCGGGCAGCATGAGGTCGAGGATGACGATATCGGGCTTCTGCGCCTGCGCGACCTTGAGGGCTTCGGCGCCATCCGTAGCGGAGACGACCTCGAAACCCTCGTAGTCGAACCCCATGCGCAGGAACTCGACGATGTGCGGCTCATCATCCACGATGAGGACTCTTGGCCTGCCGTGTTCGAGTCGTTGTCCCTGCATACTCGCCTCCCGCAACGCGCTCTCTCCTGCCATCATTCTGCTCGTAACGCGACGATGGGGTCAAGTTGCGACGCGCGTATCGCCGGATAGAAGCCGAAGATGACGCCGATCAGCGCCGCCACGCCGAACGCCAGCGACGATCCACGGCAGACTCGGCGATGAATGGCAGGCTGAAGGCGTTCGTCAGCGCCCAGCCGCCGATCAGGCCGATCAGGATGCCGATCAGCCCCGCCAGCGCAACTCAGCGTCAGCGCCTCGATCAGGAACTGGTTGCGGATGTCCGACCGCCGCGCGCCAATCGCCATGCGCACGCCGATCTCGCGGGTCCGCTCGGTGACCGAGACCAGCATGATGTTCATGATGCCGATGCCACCGACGAGCAGCGAGATCGCCGCGATGCCGACGAGCAGTAGCGTCAGCGTCGGTCGAGAACTGTTGCGCCGTCTGTACGAACTGCGTCGAGCTACGCACCTGGAAGTCGTCCTGGCAACTGTCGGCGATGTTGTGCCGCTGCTCCAACAGCGTCGTAATCGCCGTCTGCGCCCCATCCACGTTGTTGGCGTCGTTGACCTGCGCGAGGATCTGGTTGACGTACTGCGAGTTGTTCAGGCGTGTCTGGGCGACGGTGAAAGGGACGTAGATCACGTCATCCTGGTTCCCCAGTCCGTTGGACCCCTTGGACTTCAGCACGCCGACGACGCGGAACGGCTGGCTGCGAATGGTAATCATCTGCCCCAGCGGCTGAGTCGCCGCGGCGGTGAAGAGGTTATCCACCACGGTCTGACCGATCACCGCTACCGGCGTCCCGGCCGTGTTGTCGGCGTCGCTAAACCATGCGCCCTGGGCCATATCCCAGTTCTGGATCTGCTGCATGGCTGGCGTGACGCCCTGCACGCGGGTGTTCCAGTTCTGTCCAGCGGCGATGACCTGCGCGCTCACCGTGATGACCGGGGTGACGCCGGTGACGTTAGGGACGCTTGCGACCGCCGTCGCATCGTCCTCGGTCAGGGATTGCCTGGTCCCCAGGCCGCCAGCGCGCGCCGCCGGTCGTCGTCGAGCCGGGAGTGATGGTCAACACGTTCGTGCCCAGGCCGGTGAGGCGTGAGTTCAGCAACTCGCTGGTGCCTTGCGTCAACGTCACTACTGCGATCACCGCCGCCACGCCGACGATCACGCCGAGGACGGTGAGCAGCGAGCGCAGACGGTTCGCCCAAAGCGCCTCCCATCCGCTCTCCAGCCCCGCGCCGATCATAAGGCCGCGGTGAGCAGGCGCCTTCTTCTGCGGCGCAGGCGCGCGACCGCTTTGGCTCTGTGGCTGCGGGGCCTGCGTGTCCTGCTGCGTGGTTGGTGTGCTCATGCTGGCTCCTCCTGGATGCGCGCCTGGCGCTGTGGCGCTGGCTCATCGGAGCTTTGTCTGACGCGCAGCAGATCAGCCGTCGCGTCGCGTGGCGCGCCGTTGCGCTCGTCGCTCAGCACACGTCCATCGCGGAAAGTGATCTGGCGCTTCGCATAGGCGGCGATGTCGGCCTCATGCGTCACCAACAGGATCGTGATGCCATGCTGATTCAGCGTCTGGAGCACCGCCATGATCTCCAGGCTCGTGCGGCTGTCCAGGTTGCCGGTCGGCTCGTCCGCCAGCAGCAGCGCGGGACGGTTGACCAGCGCGCGAGCGATGGCGACACGTTGCTGCTGCCCGCCAGAAAGCTGGAGCGGCGTGTGGTTGGCGCGCGAGGCCAGGCCAACGAGATCGAGCGCGCGGCGGGCGCGGCGCTCGCGTTCGGCGGGTGAAAGCCCCGCGTACATCATCGGCAAAGCCACATTTTTCAGGGCGCTGGCGCGTGAGAGCAGGTTGAATCCCTGAAAGACGAAGCCGATGCGCCGGTTGCGAATATCGGCAAGTTGGTCGCTAGTGAGCGTACTGACCGGCGTCCCTGCCAGCCAGTACTCCCCACCACTCGGCTTGTCCAGGCAGCCGATCAGGTTCATCAGCGTGGATTTGCCCGAACCAGACGCGCCCATCACGGCGACGAACTCGCCCGCGTTGACGGCGAACGTGACCCCGCGCAGGGCAGGCACGCGCGTCTGGCCGAGGATGTAATACTTCGTGAGTTGGCGCACCGCGATCACCGGCTGGACGCCTGGCGCGCGCGTCTGTTTGGCGTCCAGGGGAGTCGCCTGTCCATCATAGACGTTACGGCCATTCTGGACTTCAGGCGGCGCGCTGGAGTGGCTAGGACTGCTCATTGTCGTTGCTCCTCGCGCCACTCAAAGTCCCTGGTTCGCGGACGTGGGCAGATCGCCGCCACGACCAGCGCCTGGTGTGGCCTGTCCACCATTGCCGCCACCCGTACCACCGCCATTGCGACCGCCACCAGCGCCGCCACCGCCGAAGCCGCCACCACCGAAGCCACCGCCGCCAAGGGGATTCCGTGGCGTGGTCGTCGTATTCGTCGCGCCGCCGCTCTGGCCCGTTACCACGCTATCGCCTGCGGAAAGTCCCGCCAGCGCCTCGTAGTATGTGCCATCCGTCAGGCCGATGACGATTGGCTTGACGACCCACTGCTTGCCATTTTGCTGGAGCACGAAGGCCGACTGCGGATTGTCGGCGGTGACGTCATGCTGCTGCTCGAGCGTGGTAAGCATCTGGCGCGCCGCGACGATGGCGTCGCGCGCCTGCTGCGCGGTGATATTCGGCGCCGAGCTATTGGTCGAGGAGGAGCCGTTGAGGTTAAGCGAACTACGCGCGAAGGTGACGGCGGAGGCCGGCAGCAGCACGACATTGTCGCGTCGCGCGCGCGTGATCGTGAGTGTCGCCGTCATGCCCGGCAGCAGATTCTTCCCTTGCAGCGAAGACATGTCCACGTTCACCGTCACCGGATAGGTCACGACGTTAGAAGTGGTTGTCGCGGCGGGCGAGATCAGAGTGACCGTTCCGCGGAAGACTATCGGGCCGTAGGCGCTGGTGGTGAATGTCACCGGCTGTCCTGTGGCGACATTGCCGATATCCGCCTCGTTCACGCTCGCGACGACCTGCAGGGCCGACATATCCGCGATCTGGATGAAGCCACCACTCGTCGTCGTTCCTGTGCTGGAACTGCCTGAGCCGCTGGATGAGCCACCGACCGATCCATTGATCGCGGTGACGATACCGGCGTGTGGCGCGGACAGTGTCGCGCCGTTGAGGTTGTTCACCGCCGTCTGATACTGCTGCTTAGCCGAGTTATACGCGGCGTTGGCGGCGTCCTTGCAATTGGGTGGCTGGCTCCGCTGGTTGTCGCAGTTCCACAGCGCGTTCTGCAAGGTCCACCAGGCCTGGTCCTTCTGCGCCTGCGCCTGGCGTAACGCATCGTTCAGTGCGGAGGTGTCGAGCTTCGCGAGTTGCTGACCAGCGTTGACGTGTTGCCCTACCTGTATGTCAATCTCGGCGACGCGCCCGCTGGCTGTGAAAGTAGGATTATAGGTATCGCCCTGCACTGGCCCGGTCGCGCCTACCGTCAGGACGAGGGCGCCCTGGCGCAGCGCCTGCTGCTGGTAGGTCACCGTCTGTGCGCGCGCGCTCATAGTTGTGTAGAGAATCAGTCCGATAATCGCGGCGATCACCAGGGCGCTGATGCCGATGATCCAGCGGCGATCGCGCCACCAGGGCTTTTTTTCCTGCTGCGCGACGAGCGGCTCATCGTCGTCGGCGAAAAGGTCTATCGGTCCCCCGCTGTAGTTCGGATTTTCTGGCGCGTATTCCTGCGCCTCCTGAGGTAGGCCAGCGTTCGCCGCTGATTCATCTGCCTGTTGTGGTTCCAACATCGCTCCACATCCCCCTCGTTGACTCACATGACACGCAAGGTATACGTTTCGTTGTTCTGGTGAGACCGCAGAACAAGACCAGCGTACAGGACCAAGTTGAAGGGAAGACGCAGAGGCGCTGAAGGTTCGCTGAAGAGGCGCTGGGATGGTTGCCGAGATTGACGCAAGCATGGCGCCAGCGCGTAAAGAAGACATTGACAATCATCAATATGTGCCGTATCCTCTCAACCATGGACACCACTCAATCTCCGAAGAGGGCGCCTGCCGAAGAAGAAAGTGTATGCTGCGTTGGCGAGGCTGATCTTGCGTCGCCCACACTGGCCCCTGTCCAGACAGACGCGCTTGCGGAGCGGCTGAAGGCGCTGGCCGATCCCGACTCGTCTGCGCATGCTGGATCTGCTTGCGCAGCAGCGTGCGCCGTTATGCGTCTGTGAGATCAACGAGCACTTTGCGCAGCGCCAGCCGACGATCAGCCACCACCTACGTATCCTGCGCGAGGCGGGGCTAATCGACTGCGAGAAGCGCGGCGTCTGGGCCTACTACTGGGCGACGAAAGACGGGTCTGAGTGGTTGTCTGCGGTGAAGAGGCCTGCGCTAGCGTGCCAGGCTCTCTTTTTTGTCAAATTCATCGATAATTATCGATGAAAGGGAAGGAATGAGGTATGGACGCGACCACAAATGGCGTTACTGGCGGCTCGGGTGTCGATTCAGACACAGCAGAGGCGATTGTTGAACGAGTGCGTGAACGCTATGCCCATGCCGCGCAGCAGGTTCAGCATGGCGGCGGATGCGGCTGTGGCGCGTGCTGCGGCGATACGGTGAGCGATGATCTCTATGCCGCCGAGCAGGTCGCTGGACTGCCAGAGGAGGCGGTGCTCGCCTCGCTTGGCTGCGGTAACCCAACCGCGCTGATTGACCTGCGCGAGGGTGAGACAGTGCTCGACCTCGGCTCCGGCGGTGGCATCGATGTGCTGCTCTCGGCCAAACGAGTTGGTCCAACCGGCTTCGTCTTCGGCCTGGATATGACCGACGAGATGCTGGCGCTGGCCCAGGAGAACAAGGCGAAGGCGGGCGCCACCAACGTCGCCTTCCTCAAAGGGCGCATCGAGGACATCCCGCTGCCAGCCGCGAGCGTGGATGTGGTCATCAGCAACTGCGTCATCAACCTCGCCGCCGACAAATCCCGCGTGCTGCGTGACGCCTTCCGTGTTCTCAAGCCTGGCGGACGCTTCGCCGTCTCCGATGTAGTCGCGGATGGTCCGGTGCCCGATGGATTGCGCCAGAACATGGAGGCGTGGGTCGGCTGCCTCGCCGGCGCGCTTGCCATCGAGGAGTATCAGCGCCTCCTCGAAGAGGCCGGATTCGAGGATGTGAGCATCGAGATCACGCGCCGCTACACCGTTGCCGAGGCTGGACTGGATCCCGCGACGCTTGCCCGATGGCTGGGAGGCCGGAGATGGCAAGCTCGCCAGCGCATTCGTGCGCGCCACCAAGCCACTCGCCACAATCAGTGCAAGGACTGACGCCCAGCCAGGCCGCCACACCAGTCGCCCTTGTCAGCCGCGCCGAGGCGAAACCCACCGCGCCGAAGGGCTGCTGTTAGTGGACGCGCCGTGGGCGGTGGGTTAGCTCCGCCCATAATTCGACCTCTAATGAGCCAGGAGTCAACGTGATGTAACGGAGGAGGTTCCTATGCCAGGCGCAAGTGAGGAGACCCGTCGAGTCAAGGTCTTGAACGCCAATTGGGTCCCCGATGACGCTGGGGGAGACGGACGGTTTGAAGTATTGGTCGTGACGGACGATGATGAGCGCTATACCATGCCAGCGAGCCCTAGTTCGATGACGGCGCTCGTCGCGCTCGCCAAGGCAGACACCGTCATGGTGTGGGACCCAGTGAACCGGTCGCTGATTGTCGCCAACATCGTCGGGACGATGCCGTGGACAGTCGCTGCTGGTGGTTCATAGCGTGGCGTCCTGGACAATAAGAATCCCGTCCCCAGGAGTTCATTTCGTCTTGCAGACCCAGCGGATCTACGCGATTGAAGGCCAGATCCGCTGGGTGTTCTCTGTTACCCAACCTGTCCCCTTGACACTGCATCCACTACGGCGTCTATTATCTCATTCAGTAATTGTATCAATTTTAATTGTAGCATTGAAGCGGAGGTCCCCGCATGACGCTACCCACCGCGTCGTGCGTCGGCGCGCCTGGATGGAGCGCAGTTCTTGCGCCTCATCGCCGATGAGACCCGGTGGCTCATCGTCCGCATGCTGTCGCTCTCGGACCTGCGCGCCGGCGAGATCGGCGCTGCGCTCCATCTCCCAGCCAATGCGCTCTCGTATCATCTCAAGCGCCTACGCGCGGCGGGGTTGGTTCGCGACCAGCACAGCAGCGCTGATGCGCGCGATGTGTATTACCGTCTGGAGGTCGATCGCTTGCGTACCCTCTATGCCGCTGCGGGCGACGGTCTCTATCCCGGTCTGTTCGCGCTCTCTAGCGACACTGACAGCGATGGATCTGTTGCGCCAGCCGAGTACGCCTACCGCTGCACGCAAAGACGCTCTCGCGTCCCCTTGCGCGTCCTCTTTCTCTGCACGCACAACAGCGCGCGCTCGCAGATGGCTGAAGCGCTGCTGCGCCAGATGGGCGGCGATCAGGTAGAGGTCTAGAGCGCCGGGAGCGCGCCGACCGAGGTCCATCCAGAAGCGATCGCCACGTTGCAGGCGTTCGGGATCGACACGACGCGGTCTCTATGCGAAGCCGCTGGATCAGTTCATCGGCGAGCCGTTCGACTACATCATCACCGTCTGTGACCGGGTGCGCGATATCTGCCCTGCGTTCCCTGGCGATCCCGCGCAGGCGCACTGGAGCATCGCCGATCCCGTCGTGATCGAAGACCCAGAGGAGCGCGCCAAGGCCTTTCAGCAGGTCGCCGTTGAGTTGCAGACACGCATTCGCTATCTGCTTCTGCTTCCCCATCCAGGCGACGGGTGAGCGCTTTACCGTTGATCGATAGCAGAGAGGAGATGACAGCGGCATGTCCATGAGGACACAGACGAGCAACTGCATCCGCTCGTGACGCAGCACGCAACTCAGCGCATGTCACCCCTGCGCTTTCCTGCCTGTGTCGCCGAAGGGATCGGTACATTCGCTCTCGTCTTCGCTGGATGTGGAGCCATCGTGATCGACGCTGTGTCGGGCGGTCAGATGACTCATGTTGGCGTCGGGCTGGTCTTTGGGCTGGTCGTCGCGGCGATGATCTACGCCACTGGACATCTCAGCGGCGCGCATCTGAATCCTGCTGTGACGCTCGGCTTTGTTCTTGCTCGCCACTTTCCGCTAAGACGCATGGTCGCCTACTGGCTGGCGCAGATGGTGGGCGCGCTCGCCGCCGCGCTCTGCCTGCGGCTGCTCTTTGGCGATGTGGCGCATCTGGGCGCGACACTGCCATCCGGTTCAGTCTGGCAGTCCTTCGCGCTGGAGGCGCTGCTGACCTTTTTCCTGATGTTCGTCATCATGGCGGTGGCGACGGACACGAGAGCAGTAGGGCAGGCGGCGGCATTGGCTATTGGCGCGACGGTCGGGCTTGGCGGCGCTCTTCGCTGGACCGATCAGCGGAGCCTCGATGAATCCTGCGCGCTCATTGGGTCCTGCGATTGTCAGCACGACCTGGACTGCCCAATGGATCTATCTCACCGCGCCGTTCCTGGGCGCGGCGCTCGCTGCGCTCACCTATCGCTGGCTGCGCCTGGCAAGCCAGCAGCAGACGCAAAGGAGTCCGACATGAGCGAGAAGCCGCCTCTGCGCCGATGCGCGTCCTGTTTCTCTGCACACACAACTCCTCGCGCTCGCAGATGGCCGAGGGACTGCTGCGCGCACGTGGAGGCGACCGCTACGCCGTCTTCAGCGCGGGAACCCATCCGCGCGGTGTGCATCCGCTGGCGATCCAGGTCATGCGCGAGATCGGCATCGACATCAGCGAGGCGGCGGGCCATCGCGCCAAGTCGCTCGACGAGTTTGCTAGTCAGCCGCCGATGGACCTCGTCGTGACGGTCTGCGATGACGCCGCAGAGGAGTGTCCCTTCTTCCCCGGCGCGCGCCGACAGGAGCACTGGGGCTTCCCTGATCCCAGCGCCGTCGTTGGCGGTGAAGAGGAGCGATTGGCGGCCTTCCGCTCGGTGCGCGACGCCATCGCTGCCGCATCGAAGCATTTGTGGCGCAGTCAGGCGAGTGAATAATCCTGAATTTGCAATCAATCTCTCTAGGTCGCAACGGCATCCTGTGAGAGTCTGCGGCGACGCCGCCACAACGGCGCGCTCAGGGCAAGGCCGCTTGCCAGCGCGATCAGCATGATCATGGTCGCCTCAGTAATGGACAACGGCTTGGTGGTCATGAGGAAGACAATCCCGCAGAGCCACGCGATCATGACTGCCAGACCAGCGCCGATCAACGGATCATAAATCTGCTGCATAAGCGCGTCCGGGATGGCTCCTTCACCAACCAGGCGCGCCTGGGCGTCAATCGCATGCAGCCGTCGTTCGACAATGAGTGGCCCGATCGGAGCCACGAGCGCAAAACTGACGATGGCGACGGTGATCCAGCCAGTACGCACGTTCCATGTCGTCAGCGCCATAGCCAAGCCAGCGGCTGCCAGAAGTAGGATGCCTGCTACAGCGATGGCGTCGGTGAGGAAGATCATGCGACAGATGGCGCGCACCTGCTCGACACGCCGCGCCCGCCGCAACGCCGCTAGTCCGAAGACATAGACGCCCAGCGCCATGAAGAAGCCGATCATGCCAAGCACATGCGCGAAGAGCATGAGCCGGTACAGCGTGGGGTCCATAGGGCCATCTCCTGAGAGCGAATCAGCGGCTCACGCGGCGGCGAGCGCCCATAGCGTCAGGCCAAATGTCGCTACCTGCAGCGCGGCGCGCAGCGTCTGCCAGCGCTCGAAGCGGTTGAAGATCACCGTCAGTTGAGTGGCGCCATCCATAGCTTGGCGCTGACGAAAAAGTGTTGGGGCGGCCTGGGTCGTCGTGAACGAGTGCAGCAGTGATGTGAGGGCGGCCAGATAGAGCGGAATCGCCACCGCCGAGCCACGCGCAGATATGCGTTGACGGCGGCCCCAATCGTGAGGAGCGCAGCGCCGACGCCGATGATGGCGTACCAGGCGATCCCGTTTCCCAGGTCCGCCGCGCGACTATACGCCGAAAAAGCGAGCACACCCATGCGCCACCGTGCGGGGAGCTGTTTGATCGACTGATCCAGGCTGGCGCCGCTCAGCACACCGTTGAACGCGACGGCGGCGATGATGAAGCGCGCGCACGTCCATCTGCGACATCGAGAACCACCTCCTCTATCCCTACCGTCTCCACATTCGATACGTATCAGTGAGGGCTGCCAGGAAGAGGCGTACATGTGTCCGTATGACCTCAGGCGATGGCTTCTGTGGTTCTGATTTTCCCGCGATCAGACCATCGGCCAGCAGATAGGCGAGGAATGGCGCGACAAAGAGCAGCAATACCTCCTCCGATGGTGGCTGTGTGATCACCCCAACCTGCCAGGCGCGGGTCAGCAGCGTCTCCAGCGCGGCGCTCCCTTGCCCAATCAGCGAGGAGCGGAAGTGGCCCGCGATCTGTGGAAAGCGCGGCGCCTCGGCGATCAATGTGCGCAGCAGGGCGACATATTCCGGTGAAAGGACATGTTGGACCGCGCTCGTCGCATATGCCAGCAGCGCCGCCTCCAGTTCCGCCAGGCTCGCTATCGGCTCCTCAGCGAACGCGGCAGGCGCCTCGCGCTGGAACCGCTCAATGGTGAGAGCGCGCAACACGTCGACGAAGAGTTGCTCCTTGGCGGCATAGTAGTGATAGAGGGTTTGCTTGGAGACCCCTGCCGCGCGGGCAATGGCGTCCATCGAAGCGCGCTCGTACCCCAGCTCGAGGAAGAGACGCTGAGCGGCGGCGCGTATCTGCTCGCGTTTTGCGCGTGCGCGCGCCGACTCCTCAACTGCCTGGGAACCAACTAAATCGTTCATCTTTTCCTCGACATATCATACTGTACAGTCTAGTCTATATTCACGAGGCAGGATTGTCAAGATCGCTGGATAGAAGGGCGCGGCATGCATGGCAGGCGCAGAGTGGGCGAGGCGCGCCGCTGTGGGGTATGGTATATGGGCTGCCCAGATGGCGGCTAGAAAGAGGGTATCCCTTTGGCCAAGCGATACAGCTCAGCGCCCAGCATGCAGTTCGATCCGTCGAAGTCGTATCAGGCGATCTTCCACAGCAGTCGCGGCGACTTCACGGTGGACCTCTTCGCGAAAGAGGCGCTGGTCACCATCAACAACTTCGTTTTCCGCGCGCCTGGATCGTAAACTGATCTGACCGCAGATAGGCCTTCAGGGAACCAATTCAACCACGCTTGTAACAGGCAGGCAGAAAGGAATCAACACAGTGGCTGGCTCAAATGATGGTCCTCCAGAGGTGAATCTTCCTTCGACACCAATGCCTAATGGCATGGAGTTTATCGACATTCAGGTTGGAACTGGCGACGAAGCGCAATCTGGCAAGCAGGTGACCGTCCACTACACTGGGTGGCTCACCGGCGGGAAGAAGTTTGATAGCTCGCGCGATCGGCGTGACCCCTTCCAGTTTTCGCTAGGCGCGGTCAGGTCATCAAGGGTTGGGATGAGGGTGTCCAGGGGATGCGTGTCGGAGGCCAGAGACGCCTTATTATTCCGCCAAACTCTTGGCTATGGCAGCGCGGCGCTCCAGGCGAATTCCTCCCAATGCCACCCTCATCTTTGATGTTGAACTGCTCAAAGTGAAGCAGTGGAACCTGCATTAATAGAGTCAGCGGATGGCGCGTAAGGCCACCGCCAAACAGGCCAGCGAGAGAAGGTAAGGAATGGCAAGGCAGTACAGCAGCCCCCCAGCGATGCAGATCGATCCTAGCAAGCGATATACGGCAACGTTCCATACAGACAAAGGAGATTTCGTCGTCGAGCTGTTTGCGAAAGACGCGCCTGAAACCGTAAATAACTTTGTTTTCCTGGCTCGAGAGCACTTCTACGATGGGACTACTTTCATCGAGTGATGCACAACTTCATGGCGCAGGGCGGCGATCCGACCGGCACGGGAACCGGCGGCCCTGGCTATAAGTGGAACGATGAGCGCTCCGCGCTCGCGCTCAAGCATGATGGCCCCGGCGTCCTGAGCATGGCGAACGCCGGACCCAACACGAACGGCTCGCAGTTCTTCATCACCTATGGGGCGACACCTCATCTCAATGGCAAGCACGCCGTCTTCGGCAGAGTGACTTCAGGGATGGATGTCATAGGCTATCCGAGAGCGGATCCAGGCCATGACCGTCTTCCCGGAGATAGCATTCTCTCCATTGAATTCACAGAGAGCTAGGAGGCGCCGATTAGCTAGTCGTGCTCTCGGAGATGAATATGTTTGTGGCTCTCTGACGGTGAAGGTTGCGCAGATATCCTTCGAATTTGGACATGCTCGCTGGTATCTCGATCAGCGTCTGCCTCGTGCCACGTAAAGAGAGCCACCTCTCGGATCGATAGTACAAGGACCGCAGTGCAATCTCGCTGAGCTTTTCAGTCGGCGAGATCCAAAAGCAGATCTGGCCTACTTGTTGCCCGAAAGCAACACTTTGGGCAAACGCAATTCTTACCTGGGCCCAACCAAGTACCGTCCTATTTTCATCAACGGCGATGAAGGTCTTGCTGTTGGGCTCCTTGATCATCCGTGAAACGTTATCATGCAGCACAGCTTGCTGTGCTGCATGATGGAGTAATGAAATTGGGCTTATAGAGATTGTGTCCACATCTTTCGCACTTGCAGGTCGAACCTCAATCTGGTCAACTTCCTCAAGTATGGGCAAATCTTCTTCCCGTACGTCATGAAACTCTGGCATCATAGGCCCGACTAGATTACGCCGCGGAATCTCCACGTCTTCTTCGGTGTAGTACTTAGTCCGCTTATCATATCCGAACACTTTGGGAGTGATGATCGGCGCAAGTCTATCATCAACTTCCTTGCTGCTGAGATAGCGCATTCGCGAACGCACGCTTTGCTCGGTGAAACGGTAGCTTGCCTCGTGGGCAGCTAGTTCGCGGTTGAATAACTCAACAATATCCCTAATTGTGTAGAGTTTACCTGCCATTGACTTCCTATCCTTTCCACCACGGTCTGTTCGCGGTAGAGGGCGAGGACGGCCTCCTCAGGCCAGGCGCCAGTGTCGAGCAGGTTGGTCCCGACAATGAACGCCGCCCGGCGCAGCGCCTCGCGCTCCAGGGCCGCCGGATCCCGACTGAGCAAGGCGGACGCTCGCGCCAGCGCATCTTGCGCCAGACAAATGAGCGGAGTATGATAGCGCCGGATGTTGCTACCCTGCTAGATTGGGGCGCCCAGTGACCGCACGGGTGTTCAGAACGCGGCGCGCGATCATCACACTAACTGACACGACGCTGATCTACGAGCAGAGACGCGAGCCCCATCTGCGTGTGAGCGTCGCACGGTCAGATATTACTGAAGTTCATCTTATCACCCACGCACACTGGTTTACTCCTACGTGGATAGAAATGATTGTGCGTCACCGTGGCGGCGTGCTCACCATTCGCCACATGGGACGCAGGACGGCGGAAAGGCTCCGCGCGGCGCTGGGGTTCTAGCTAGCGTGCCAGGACTCTCTGCTTCATCCGTGGGGCCGCACTAGGTGTTTCGCTACTTCCCTGCGATGCTGGGCGAGGAGCTTCATGTAGCGCACCTTTCCTTTCAGGTGTGCGATGTCCTCCTCGACGTAGTGGTCCATCCAGGCCAAAGAAGATGCGCTGCTCGCGCATTATCGCCTGAACGGTCGCTGCCTGCGACTCGGCTACCGCTAGTGTGTCAAGCATACGCTGTATGTGCTGAGCAAGGGTCTTCTCCACTGGGGGTTCCCTCCCCACCATGTCAAGACGCTTCTGCTCAGATATCATACCTCATGGACGACGACAACACCTACAACGGAGGCGTAGACGCCAGGCGCGCACAGAGCGTTTTTAGCTATCAGGAGGGCATTGCATAACCCAGAGAATGGGGTAGGCTGACCCCCAGACGCGGCTCGCCCCCGCGCCAAGGAGATCAGCCGATGGTTCCGGCTCCGTGTGAGGCCACGGCGGCCGTCCCGCCCCCAGCATATCATCGGGCGCAAGCCAAGCGTCGCGGGGTGCTGCACTGGGATGCGCTCACTCTCGTCAGGCAGCTGCATCTGCTGGCACTGTGCCGGGTGGCCGTGCGCCTGGCCCAGCAGCGCTGCCCGCCGCCCCTGCCGGCTGGTCCCGGTGGGCGGCCACGCCGCTATCGCGACGAGTCGCTCGTGCTGTTAGGTCTCGTGCGTACGCTGTGGCGGCTGTCGTATCAGGATCTGCGTGACTGGCTGGTAGCCTGGCCTGCCCTGGCGTTCGCTTGCGGGCTGCCGCCCGACGCTCAGGGTCGGCCATGCGTGCCCAGCGCCTCGCAGCAATGCCGCCGGGGGGCGCAGGCCGGTGCGCCGCCGTGCGAGATGCTGCTGGTGGTCGTCGTGCAGCTCGCGCGGCGCCTGCACCTCATCAGCGGGCGCGACCTGATCATCGATAGCGCCCCGATCCTCGCCTGGCGCCGGCGCGACCCCGATGCGGCGGTGGGCCACGCCCCCCACCATCATGCCCGTCCCCTCCTCTGGGGCTATCGCGTCCACACCCTACTCTGCCGCGGGTCGGGCTTGCCGCTGCTCTTCTTCCTCGCGCCCGCCAACGGCCACGATGCGCCCTTTGCCCAGCCCCTGCTCGCTTGCGCGCTCCGCCTCTATGGGCTGCGCCCGCGGGTCATCCGTCTGGATGCCGGCTATTGGGGGCTGCGCCTGATCGCCTGGATCCACACGACGCTCGGCGCGGTCGCCGTCGTCCCGTGGAACCCGAAGCGACAGAAGAATCGCTCCTGCTTACCGCCCACCTGGACTGCGGACGAACTGGGCAAACGGACCAGCATTGAGCGCTTCTTTGGGCGTGTCTTCAGCTTGTTTAGCCTCTTCCGCCTGCAACGTCCCCCGCTCGTCGGCTGGTCAACCATCACCGCCCGCGTCGCGCTGACTTACGCTGCCACCGTCGTCGTGGGCTTGGCCGCCCAGCGGGCGGGGCGACCTGACCTCGTCCGTTCGCCCAAGCGCGTGCTGGCTCACACCTGGGAAGGCTTGCTAGAATGAGGTCTGGCGCCCGGCAACGCAGATGCACTCTTCGTGGGTCGTGAGGAGGCAGGGGTATGGCATTTGAAGCAGATCTGACGACCAGAAACGCGGCCGACTACGCCGAGTTTCTCATTCCTCATCTTGCAGGAGACTGTCGCGTCATTGACGTCGGGTGCGGAGGCGGAAGTATCTCTGTCAGCTTAGCGAAGGCGGTGGGCCACGTCACAGGGGTCGATCTGGACGAGCGGGCTTTTGCGGACGCCCGGGACTACGTCACGCAACACGGCATCGACAATGTTGAGTTTCGCGCTGGCAGCGTGTACGCGATGGAGGTTCCCAGTGATCAGTTCAACGCGTGTCTATGCCATTCGCTGTTGGAGACGCTTGACCGCCCGCTCGATGCCCTACAGGAAATCAAACGCACGCTCAAACCTGGGGGCATCCTTGGAGCCGCCTGTGTTGAGTATGGCGGCTTGATCCTCGCGGGACCACATCACGAGCTCCTGCGGCGATTCTATGCCATTCGCGAGCGGCTGTGGCAGCTCGAGAACGCCGACGACCCGTATCGAGGCCGAGACCTGCGTGGTCTGCTCAAGCGTGCCGGATTCGAACGGGTGGTCGCGACTACGAAGTCCTTCTGCTATGGCACGGACGACGCGGTGAAGTCCTTCGGGATGGAGCGGGCGCAAGATTGTCACGACGACTGGTACGCGAGCGCTGCCCAAAAGCATGGACTGGCAACCAGGCGCGATCTCGCTGCGATGCATCAGGCCTGGACAGAATGGTCGGAATCATCCACTGCGTATGCCGCGTTTGCCTGGTGCCGGGCGATTGGATGGAAACCAAGCGGCTAACGCGTGACCGAGACGACCACCAAGCGGTGGGCCGGAACGGGAGGACAGCGGACGTGGGGCGTGCCTGCACGATCGATACGAGTTTGGGCTCACCCAACTGCCCTCCCGATCTCTACGGGTGCCGGACCTGCTTCGCTCCCACACGCGCGTGCTCGGTCACACCTGGAAGACCTTGCTAGAACGAGTTATGCAATGCCCTCCTTCCAGCAGAAAAGACGACCGTCCGCCGGCATGGGGTCGTTGCCATGTCCCGGACAGTCTGAACTAGGGGAAAGGCGTTACGCCTGCGCGCTATACGCAACATGGGATCATATCGTGTCAGCTTATGATTCACTGGCGCTTGCGCGACGGCTTCTATGACGGCACAACCTTTCATCGCGTCATCAAGGACTTCATGGCTCAGGGCGGCGACCCAACCGGCACAGGGACCGGTGGCCCCGGCTATCAGTGGAACGACGAGCCATCCGCGCTCGCGCTCAAGCACGACGGCCCAGGCGTCCTGAGCATGGCGAACGCCGGACCAACACCAACGGCTCGCAGTTCTTCATCACCTTGTCCCGACACCACACCTCAACGGCAAACATGCCGTCTTTGGCAAGGTGAGTAGCGGGATGGATGTCGTAAACAGCCTCCGCTTGCGCGATCCTGATCGTGACCGCGCTCCAGGTGACACGATCAACAGCATCGAGATCGTCGAGCGCTAAACGCCGCTGGCGACCGCGTCGCGTACGAGATAGAGGCGAATCCGTCGAAAACGCGGGTTCGCCTCTATGTTTGCTCATGCTGATGTTGCTCATGCTGTTTTGGCGCTCTATCCGCCGCCAGGAAGCGCTCCTCCAGCGGACGCCGTCTGCGCGCGCTGAGCGTCTCATAGACTGTGCGCACGATGGCGATACCGAAGTAAGAGAACCCCGCGAGTTTGATCGTCACAGGAAACTGCGCCAGCGCGACGGACCCCAGGCCCACTGCCGCAATGCTAAGGTTGCCCCAGATGTCTGACACGGTATCGAACGCCTCAAGAATATTGAGTTCAAGCTTGGCGCGCTGGCGATACGCATTGGCGTAGAGGAGCGCCAGAATCAAGAACACGGCGGTGAATCCCAGGCCATAGTTTGTAAAGAGTATCCGCAACTGTTCGGGCAGTAAGTGGACGTTCGAGACGGCAATCGAGAAGAGAAACTTGAGCGGAAAGACAAAGAACAGCACCGCGAGCAGCAGCGCCGAATTGAGGACGATAGTGAGTGGATCCTCTAGGCCATAGCGGCGGAAAAAGACATAGTGCTGATACCAGATAAAGTTGACGACTCCCCACGGCTAGAGTCGGGGAATTCCTGCTTCACCGGGGCGCGCCGTGGCGGGCATGGCCCGTCCCGGTCTTATCGCCTCTCCACAGGCGTTCACCGCCAGCCCGGCGGCACGCACGTTCTTGGCGGCGTTCACGTCCCGGTCATGGGTGGCCCCACACGTCGGGCAGGTCCATCGCCGTACCGCTAACGGAAGCGAGTCAAGGATATGCCCGCAGGCAGAGCAGCGCTTACTGCTGGGATACCACTGGTCGATCTTGACCAGGGTATGCCCGTACCAAGCCGCTTTGTACTCCAACTGGCGTACCAACTCGCCCCAACTCGCGTCCGCGATCGCCTGCGCCAGCCGGTGATCGCGGACCAGCTGCTGGACGGCCAGCGTCTCCACGCACACCGTTTGGTTTTCACGGATGAGGCGTGTGGAGAGCTGGCGCAGACCATCAAGCCGCTGGTCAGCGATCTTGGCATAGGCGCGCGCCGCCTTCCGGCGCGCCTTGTCGCGGTTCTTCGAGCCTTTCCGCTTGCGAGCGAGGTCCCTTTGCGCTGTCTTCAAGCGGCGGTGGCTGTGGGCGAAATGCGTGGGGTTGGTGATCTTCTCGCCCGTCGAGAGCGTCACCAGCGCCGACACCGCCATGTCCACCCCAATGACAGCCTCAGTGGGCGGCAATGGCGCGATCTCCTCTTCCACCAGGAACGAGACGCAGTAACGACCCGCTGGATCCTTAGTGACGGTGACGGTGGGGGGAGTGCCTGTGAAGGCGCGCGACCACCGGACGTCAAGCGGCGCGTCCATCTTGGCCAGGGTCAGGCTGTGTTTCTCAGCGTCCCAGCGGAAGGCCGAAGTCGTGTATTCCGCCGCCTGTCGCCAGCGCTTCTTCTTGAACGGGGTACTTGGCACGTCCTTCAAAGAAGTTAGGGAAGGCGCGGTCAAGATGGCGCAGCGCCTGTTGGGGAGGGACGCTGGAGACCTCATTGCGCCACGCGGTCTCCGGCTCGCGCTTAAGGGCGGTCAGCGCCGCCGAGGTCTCCGCGTAGCTGATGCGCTCCGGTCGGTCGGTCGAGTCCTGCCGTTCGTAATAGGCGTCCGTACGCACACGCAGCGCCCAATTGTAGACGAAACGCGCGCTGCCAAACGTCCGCGCCAGGACTGCGACTTGCTCGGTGGTGGGGTAGCAACGATAGCGTAAGCGCGTTTCTGTCTCATGCTTACATCGTAGCACATAGTGTGTGAGATACCTCAAGGCCTTTACGGAGAATGGAGGAGCGGCGCTGTATCCTATGCCTGAAGTCACAAGGTTCTAGTCGCAAGTGGATGAAGAGCGTAAAGCTGAGGGCAAAGGGCAGGAAGCCACTCAGCGTCGTCAGGAGCTCGTTGACGGTCTGTAGCACTTGGAGTGAGACGACGAGGAGCGTCAGCGCGAAGGCGAAGACGGCGTCGCTGAATCCTTCCAGCCGTGAGACCGCTAGCCCACGCCGTCGAAATTTCATGTGTTCGGTTGCGGTTTGTTGCGTGTTTGTTTGGGGTGTCTCACCGCTCATCGCACACCTTTCTGTCGGAGCATGAGCACATACTCCGCCGATCAACCTTTGATTAGTAGGTAAGGATGCTGCGTGTGCGCAGCCGCTAGTCGCTATAATCTGAACGTGGCAAGCCTTGTCGCGAGTTCGAGCGGTGAGGCGCCCACCAACCTATAGGAGCATACCATCGTGGCCCGAACGCCCACCTTCGCCGTCATAGCCGACCTGCACGGCAATCTGCCTGCCACAGAGGCCGTGCTCGCCGATCTGGAGCGCGTGCAGCCGGATCGCGTGGTCGTCGGCGGCGATCTGGTCAATCGCGGGCCACAGAGTCGCGCCGTCGTCGAGCGCATCGCGCCGCTGGGCTGGGAGGCGCTCGCCGGCAACCACGATACCTGGTTCGTGAGCTTGTGGCGTGGTCAGGGACTGCCCGAAGAGTGGAGGACGCCCTGGTGGACGCCCGCACGGCTGGCTGTCGCCGATCTGACTGCCGAGAATATCTCCTGGTTGGAGTCACTGCCGTTCAGCCTGCGGGTGGAACTGCCGGGCGCGGAACCTGCCCTGGTCGTGCATGGCAGCCCGCGCGACAACCGCGAGGGCATGGGGCGCATGCGTTCCGATGAGCAGGTGCGCGAGGCGCTAGCGGGCGTCGAGGAGAAGACGGTCATCGGCGCGCACATCCACTATCCCTACGAGCGCGAGGTGGATGGGACGCGCGTCGTCGTGATCGGCGCGGTGGGCTGCCCGTTCAACCGCGATATCAACGCGCAGTATGGCCTCTTCACCTGGGATGGCGCGTCATGGGCATGTGAGCATCGCTCCGTACCGTACGATCACGAGCCGGTTTATGCGGCCTGGCGCGACAACGGCTACTTCGACGATGGCAGCCTCGTCTCGGCGCTGATGCTGCTGGAGTATCAGACGGCGCGCACACACTACGTCCCTTTCTGGGAGTGGGCGATGGCGCGCGGCCTGCCGTTGACCTTCGAGAGCTATCCCGCGTTCGCGCGGGAGCGTGGCGAGCCGGAGTTGATTGAATCGGTGCGTGAGATGTTGTCGAGTGGCGCGAGCGAAGCGAGGAGAGGGCCATCTCATGACGAGCGGAACTGGTCATCGCTCCGCTGGATCTCAATCTCGGCGAAGACGTGCTCGACGCGCTGGACATGCTGCTGCGCGACGCGGTCGAGTCGGGCGCGTCGGTGGGCTTTCTGCCGCCACTGGGCGCCGGAAGAAGCGCGCGCCTTCTGGCAGGCGACGCTGGACGAGGTGGCGTCGGGAACGCGACTGGCGCTGGGCGCGTGGCTGGATGAGCGGTTGGTCGGGACAGTTCACCTGGCGCTGGCGACCAAGCCGAACGGGCGACATCGCGGCGAGGTGCAGAAACTCCTGGTACACACGACAGTGCGGCGGCGGGGCATCGCACAGAAGCTGCTGGACGCCATCGAGCGCGCGGCGCTGGAGTCTGGGCGGACGCTGCTGGTCCTGGATACGGAGCAGGGCAGCGACGCGGAGCGCCTCTACCGGCGGGTAGGGTATACCGAGGCAGGCGTCATCCCGCGTTTCGCCGCCACGACGGCTGGCCCGCTGACCGCCACGGTCATCTTCTACAAGGAGCTGGCCAATGCGTCGCTGCCTTCAGGTAGCGAAACGAGGGAATGAATCGGCTCTCGCTTTGCCGCTATTCTGCCAGTCAGACAGAATAGTTTAGTATGGCACAGCAGACGGTGCGCAAGACCTACAAGTACAAGCTCCATCCCACTCCTCAACAGGAGCAGGCGATGGCGTTTGTATTGCGGCGATGCTGTGAACTCTACAACGCCGCCTTGCAAGAGCGCAAAGAGGCATGGCAGAAGTGTGGTGTCAGCGTCACTATTGCTGGACAGAGCGCCCAACTGCCGGAAGTTAAAGAAGTACGACCAGAATACAATGATATTCACTCGCAGGTTTTGCAGGATGTACTGACTCGGCTCGACAGGGCCTTCCAGGCGTTCTTCCGTCGTATCCGTGAGGGGCAGACGCCGGGCTATCCGAGATTCCAGGGGAGCAACCGCTACAATAGTTTCACCTATAAGCAAGTGGGCGAACACGGCGGCGCACGATTGGACAGCGGTTTCCTCCTTCTCTCCAAGATTGGGCGCATCGCGGTGCGCTGGTCGCGCCCAGTTGAGGGCATACCCAAGACGGTGACAATCAGTCGAGAAGCTGACGGCTGGTATGTCTGTTTCTCCTGCGCTGATGTGCCGACTCATCTCTTGCCGCCAACCGGTCAGGAAACCGGCATAGACTTGGGGATCGAGGCGTTCGCTACCCTCTCTGATGGCACACGCATCTTTTCTCCTGGCTGGTATCGCAAAGCCGAACGCGCGCTGAAAGCTGCCCAACGGCGCGTGAGCCGCCGCAAGAGGGGGAGTAACCGCAGGCGCAAGGCGGTGGCGCTGCTCGCCAGGGCGCATCAGCAGGTGCGCCGTCAGCGGCAGGACTTTCATCACAAGACGGCGTTGGCGCTAGTCAGAGCGAATGACACGATCTATCACGAGGACTTGCAGACGGCCAACCTGGTCAAGAACCACCACCTCGCCAAGAGCATCAGCGACGCGGGATGGAGCCAGTTCTTAACCATCCTCGCTTTCAAAGCAGCGTACGCTGGGAAGTGGGTTATCGCCGTGCCGCCTGCCTACACCAGCCAGATCTGTTCTGGCTGCGGCGTTCTGGTCACGAAGGGCTTATCTGTCCGCTGGCATGCCTGCCTGGACTGTGGCGCCAGTCTGCATCGGGACCACAATGCCGCCAAGAATATAGAGCGGGCCGGGCAGGCCCTTCGGGGAGGGGCTGGGGTACCAGCCTCGGAGAACCGAGCATCCCATCGGGGAGTGTCAAAAGGAGCTGGATCGCTCTGAGGTGTGACGCTGGACGCGAAAAAGCGCCAGCCCGAAAGTGGGTCTGGCGCTGGTGGGCGGTACAGAACTCGAATCTGTGACCTCCACGATGTCAACGTGGCGCTCTAACCAACTGAGCTAACCGCCCCGAATGCTGAGTCAAGTGTAGCATCTGTCTCGCGCGGGCGTCAAGCGCTATGCCGGCCTGAACACTCGCTGTGGTGAATGCTGGGGCCTCCTCATGGAACGTCCTGACGCCTCATCATTACATACGCGCTTCGCGATGGAGAGCGCAACTAGGTTCCCATGGACACGCCGCTCGATACCCTTCCTGATTCGCGCCATATGGCGGCTCCATCGGGGTTGCCTGGCGATACGCCATAAAGGTGATCTGATGGCTCACAGGAGACGACGGAATCACCCGACGACGAAGGAGTCTGAGTGTACGGTGGTGGCTCCTGATGCGCTGGCCTGGTTCTGGTTGGGCGCATACGACAGACTTAGGCGGTACGTTCCCGCGGACCAGCCCGCGCCCATGTCCATGTTTTGTGAAAAGCCAATGGATTGCGGCGTGTCTACGCCAGCGGAAATCTCGATGACCTTCACGGGGCGGGGCTGAGAGCATTGTCCAACCGCGTGCCATGCGCCTCCACTGAAGTACTCAAGCGTCAGCAGACCGCAGTCTGAATGGTGATCCGTGGTCCAGATCGAGGCCGTCAATCCGTTCTGTATCGTCGCGACGATGTGTTCTTGGGGACTAAATCGCTCCCTCGTGAGGATAATCCGCACTCCTCCGGCGGCGGCCTCCGGACTTGGCGTAGTGCTCGATGTGGGATCAGGCGTCACGTGATCTCCCTGACTTCCTGAGGAAGTGGATGGACGCGCGCATCCTGCCGTCGTCGCGAGCAGAACGAGCGTGAGGGCAGCAGTTGCGCGTGCGGCGTAGCTCCATCGCCAACTCATGTCGCTATCCTCCTTTCGGTATCCTCCTTGATGTAGAAAGACGCTCACCACCGGCGACCAGTTCCAGCGACCATGCGGAACTATGCGCCAGATCCTCCTCGATACATCATATCTCTCGATATCTCTGGTGCGAGAGCCGGACACCTGGTGGGCGCCCGGCTCTCCTGCTGTTAGCCTTCCCGCCGCACCGAATAGCGCGGGATTCAAAACACTGTGACGCGAGCTCAACGCTAGGAAAGTGTCAACTTCCAGGCGCTGCGTCCGTGCGTCGCAGCGTAGAGGACACGCGCTCCTGGCACGATCGTCAAACCCGCCACCTCGACATTGGGCATGCCAGCGCCCGCAGCTTTCCATGTGGTTGTGCCGCTATCGAGCGCCATCACACCGAAGTCGGAGGACGCGTACAGATCGCCGGTCACGTCGTCACGAACGAGATCGGTGACAGGCAAATCCTGGAGCGCGCCAGCGCCAGTTCCATCGAGCGAGGTCCACGTCGCCGAGGAGCCCAACGGATTGTACGTGACCTCGAAGACATGGCCAGTTTGCGCTGGCGTGTTGAAGTTGTACCCCGAATACGAGATCCAGGCATGATTGGGGTTGCTTGGATCGACGTAGATGCTGCTGATGAACCGGCCTGGGTCATTCGACGCCAGCGTGTCGATGCGCGTCCACGTCACGCTGCCAGGGGCGGCGTTCGCATTCGTCGAGACAAACACACGACCAGTTCCGGTCGCGACCCAGAGGGTACCTGTGTCGCTCGGCGCCGCTCGATTGCCGCAACATCACCATCCGCGCGGTCACCATACGAGGCGGCCGTCAGATCAGTCGCTCCCGCAGGCCCGATGCGCACGAAGTCGCCACAGGCTGGGTTCGCGGCGGAAGTGGTGAACTCAGGGCAGTTGGCCTCGAGGTAGGCCTGATTGCCACCCCAGTCCTGCGTTCGCCAGACGCTCTGGGAACCCTGGTAGATCGTGCCAGCGTTGGCTGGATTTGGATCAGCCGTGACTGGTGGATAGAAGTACGATCCTTCTGGGCTGGAGACGATTGGCCCCGTTGCGATGACCCACTTTGTCGGGTCGCCGTTGCGGAAGTTCGCATCGTCGCCTGCCCGGTGAACGTGTTGAAGCGCAGGGACGAGTTGGTCGCGCTGAAACCGGACTGGCCACCATCGCCGTAGATGATCTGCGGCCAGTTGGTGGTCGAGCCGGTGGTCTCGAATGTACCGTTGTCCTGCGTGCCGCCTTGCAGGTGCTTGGGATTGTCTGGCGCGACGGAGAGGCTCTGGAACTGGAGTGTCGAGAGGCCCTCGTTGAGGCTGGACAATTGCGTTGGAATGCGCGAGAGTAACTGCTGGCAGAGCGCCAGGTCGGCTCCACTCAGCCCGCGCGCGGCGCACTGTGACGATGTGTCGGCGAAGCTGCCGCTCGAGCGCATCAAGCCGCCATCAGACCCTTCGAAGAACTGTGTGGGGTTCGACGGGTTGACGACCAACGCGTGCTGGTCGGGGTGAATACCGTTCGGCGTGCTCGCCGAGGTGGCGTCCCATGACTCATCGGTGAAGGACTGGCCTGCGTCGGTCGAGTAGAGCACACCCCGCGAGTTCGAGACCCCGCCGTACTCGCCGTACTGGTAGGAGCCGCCGAGATAGACGGTGTCGGGGTATCCGGCTGGCGTGACCACATAGTTGTCGTACCAGCACTGGCCCGTGCAGTAGTCGCTCGTTCTGCGCAGTCGTCAGATCAGTGAAGGCTGGTACTGCCGCCGTGCGTCGTCGGTGCGGAAGAATCTCGCCGCAGGGGAGCCGGTGACGCCGTCTCCAACGTACATCCTCGTCTTCCCGTTGGACACTGTGACGGCAAATTCCGTGCGATCTGGATCGCCCGCGCTGATCGGCGTCTTGATCTGGCTGAAAGTCGTACCGCCGTTCGTCGAGCGCCAGATTCCCTGGTCAAACGCGGCGGCGTAGATGGTGCTCGAATTGCTGGGATCCAGCTCGACGTGGTTGACGCCGCGAATCGAGGCATTGCCATCCCATATGAACGAGAACGTTGCGCCGCCATCGGTGGACTTGAAGAGGCCAAAGGGCGGTCGCGCCGTTGGCGGATTCGATGTCGCGCCGCCACTCAAGACGGAGCTGACGCCGCGAACACCGCGCGTCGTGCTGACATAGATGAGTGCTCGGGTTGTTCGGGTCAACCACAATGGAACTGATCGAACGGCCGGCGAAGGCATCACCAGTGTAGGTGCCGTTGGCTAGGCTTGTCAGCTTGCGGTGACCGAGGCGAGGTGTGTCCAAGTATCACCGCCGTTCGTCGACTTGTAAACGCCCAGGCCCGCTTCAGAGTCCGCCGAGGCGTTCGGCTCACCCGTGCCGGCGTAGAGCGTATTGTGCGCCGCATCGTAGGTCAGCGTGCCGATGGCGTTGGTCCCGAAGCTGCCCGAGACGAACTTCCACTGCAGGTTGTTGGTGTGCAGCGCCTTGTCGGTGCGCCACACGCCGCCACCCGCTGCGGCAACCCACAGCGTGCAATGGCCGTTGTTGCATCCGGGGGCAATGGCCAGGGCCGTGATGCGCCCAGAAGTGGTGTAGTTGGCGCCTGAGAAAGTCAGAACGCCAGGGAAATTGGCCGAGCTTGGCCCGACGAGGCTCCACGAGTCGGCGCTATGCTTGCCGTTGCCATTCCCTTTGACTTTGCCAAATGCTGTCTGGGCGTTTATCGACGCCTGAACTGGAATGTCACTGGCTGGATAAGCGCGCTGGGCGAACGCTTCTTGCTCAAAGCTTGTGTCGAGGCGTCCGATCTCACCGGTTTTGGCGCCCTCGTCTTCGTTGAACTTGTCTGCCCAGGGTGGGCGCGAATAGGTGGCGCTGGCGGATGCGTTCATCACGCTGAGGCTGACGGTAACAATCAGGGCCACTGCGGTTACGGCGCCGAATCCCGAGATGAGCCAGCGGGATCGTCCGAACCTGGCCAGATTCTGCATGCGCTTTGGCATTCATCCTCCCTGTACTTGCGGCGCTGCATGGCGTATTGCTCACTGCAGACGCTACGTTCCTCCACCGAACAGCCAAAGGATACTGCTGACGCGCCGACAACTCCTTATGCACATTGGGATGTGTTCCCTTGCCGGTTCACCCAGAACGCGGCGTTGCGATCTGACAGGTTAGCCGACGCGTGTTCAACTCGTCGTTGAGTCTGATACGCCTCCCTTTCCATCCCCCTTGACAATGACTTCCCTGATGTCATGGCGTCGAAGCGTCGAAGCGTCGGCGTTCCAGCCTCTCTTCGTGGCAACCAGTTGTTTCAGGTGTGCGCTGGGGCCTCGATGCGCCAAAGAAGCCAGGTGAAGGGCAAGAGTCTTGCGCCCACATGTATCGGCCGAACTCTACACGCCTGATTTATTGGCCGTATACTTGGCACTCAATACGACGCAAGATTCCTCACGACGCAAGATTCCTCGCACAGTAACTTCGGCGGCGCGCCAGTATCGGCGTCCTCGCATCGAACATTGTTGCGGTTACTATCGGGTAACCCAGCCGTTACATAGCTAGTCCCTCTTTTCATTGCCTGGTGGTAGACCAGGCTCGGCCCGAGATCATCGACCGTCAGAGCAGAAGGACGCCACGTGCAGACGATCAGACTGACAACGGCGTCAAGTCTTCGCCCGGCGCGCGCCTCTCGAAGGATGAGGGTTCGTGCGCCCTGGCTAAGGCTCCTAGCGTTCGCAGTTGCGCTCATCGGCATATCTTTGGCGCTACATTTCACGCTTCATACCAGTCTTGATCTCGACACCGATGGACAAAGCGCGCCATCACATCAATGTCCAGCCGATCATATCAATCTTGTTCACAGCGGACTCCGCGATTCTCAGGTCATCGTCGAGCGTGTGGCGCCCGACGCCAACTGCGCAACCGCTGACACACTTGTACCTGCCGCTCCACGCTATGTTGACGAGGCGCCGACGCGTGTCCTCGTTTCGGCTGAATATGCCTCGATCCTGAGCGCTCGCGGCCCACCCGCGCGCCCGTGACATCTTGACCGCATAGCTGGCAGGCGTCGCCCAGAGCGGCGCAGGCTTGCCAGTAGCGCGCGCATGGCAGGCGACACACTCCCCGTTTGCCATACGCCGCCTGCGGACACCTTCTTGGATACATCTTCCTAATCGTTGCAGCGCCACAGGTGTGGGCTGCCTGGAGGTCTTTCTGTGTCACGACTGTCACGACGCGCACGTATTTTCGCAGCGATCACATTAGTGGTCACCGCAGCCATCTCAATCGGAGCGTTTGCCGCCTTCAATCCCTTCAATTCACGCGCCGCCCAGCTTCAGCCAGGCGGATGTTGGAACGCCAGCCCTGATGCAGGGCGACGTGGCGTACAGCCCGCTCGCTGCCAAGCAGAACGGGTTGCGCCAGGAAGGGCTGCAGGCCGTGGCCTCAGGCCAGGCCAGCGGCAAGGTCCATAAGGCCGCCAACGGTCAGTACGTCGAGCTTGCTCGCGAGGGCGAGGATGCGATCTTGACCGTCCTTGGGGAGTTCGGAACCCAGATCAATCCTGTGACGGGTGGAACCCCAGGTCCGCTGCATAACCAGATCCCGCAGCCCAACCGCGCAGTCGACAACACGACTATCTGGACGGCGGACTTCACCCAGTCGTACTACCAGAACCTGCTCTTCTCGGAGGCGCCAGGCGCCTCGACGATGCGCAACTTCTACATCGAGCAGTCGTCCAACCGCTACACGGTCATGGCGGCGTCACCAACTGGGGCCTCGTGCCCTTCAATGAGGCGCGCTATGGCACGAACCTGTGCGGCAGCATCGTCTGCTCCACGGTCTGGGCGTTTGTCAACTGCGCTCCTCGGACTCCTGGGCGATGCACTACGAGCGCTGCGGACCTCAACGCCTACCTGGCGCAGTTCGACGTCTGGGACCGCTACGACTACGACGGCGACGGCAACTTCAACGAGCCAGACGGCTACATCGACCACTTCCAGTCCATCCACGCCGGGAGTCGGCGAGGAGACCGGCGGCGGCGCGCAGGGAACCAACGCCATCTGGAGCCATCGCTGGTACGCCTACCAATCGGGCACTGGCCCTGACGGCGCCGGCCCGCATAACTTCGGCGGCGTCCGCATTGGCGGCAGCAACTACTGGATCGGCGACTACACCATCGAGCCGGAGAACGGCGGCGTCGGTGTCTTCTCGCATGAGTTCGCGCATGACCTGGGCCTGCCCGATGAGTACGACACCAGCGGCAATACCGGCGGCGCCGAGAACGGCACGGCCTGGTGGACGCTGATGTCGCAAGGCTCCTACGGCACGCAGAGTGGCGTAGACCTCGGCACAGCGCCAGTCCACATGAGCGCCTGGGACAAGTTCCAGCTTGGCTGGCTCAACTACGACGTCGCCGGTTATGGGCAGAGCAAAGAGGTCAAGCTCGGTCCGGCGGAGACGAATACGAAGCAGGCGCAGGGCTGTCTTTACCCTCTTGCCTGACAAGCAGAAGACCACAACTATTGGCACGCCTTTTGCGGGCAGCTACTTCTATCACTCCGGAGCGGGCAACGACCTTGACAACAACATGACCCGACCGATCACCCTGGGGGCGGGTCCGATCAGTTTGTCGTTCCAGGGTCGCTGGCAGATCGAGACGTGTTGGGACTACGCCTATGTCGAGGTTTCGACTGACGGCGGAGCGACGTTCAACTCGATTCCGACCTCGGCCTCAGACTCTGGCAACGAGAACGGCCAGAACTTCGGCAACGGCATCACGGGAACCTCTGGATCGCCGAAAGTCTGTGACGCGTTCGGCACGCCCGTCTGGACGCCGGTGACCGCTGACCTGAGCGCCTACGCCAACTCGACCATCCAGTTGCGCTTCCGCTACTGGACCGATGGCGCGGCCGTTGGCACGGGCTATGAGTATTGACGACATCGCCATCACTGGCCAGGCGGCTGATGGCGGAGAGACCGACCCAGGCTGGACGTACGCCGGATTCATCCGGACGACGGGCACGATTGTCACCCCGCACTTCAACACCTATCTTGCCGAGTACCGCCAGTACACCGGCTATCGACGGCAGCCTGCAGTCGGGTCCGTACCAGTTCACCGGTCCGACCTTGGTCGAGCACTTCCCCTATCAGGATGGCATGCTCGTCTGGTACTGGGACACCTCGTTCGACGACAACAATGTCGGCGACCATCCTGGTGGCGGCTTGATCCTGCCGATCGACTCGCATCCGGGGATCCTGCACTGGAGCAACGGCGCCACCGCGCGGCCACGCATCCAGTCGTACGATGCGCCCTTCACCCTCGCGGCGACGGACGCGATCTCGCTGCATAACGGACCAGGAGGATCGACGCTCACGCGTTCCTCGCAGGCTGGCGCCTCGACGTTCAACGACAACAACAACTACTGGGTGAACGGCGACCCAGGAGACAATGGCGCGTCTGGGCTGTATCAGTCGGAGTGGAACAGCGTGAATCACCCGCACACTGGTACCCAGATCCGCATCCAGAGCGTGAACTCGAGCGGCTTCATGCAGATCCGGGTCAATTGACGTACGCAGGTGGATGGAAGTCAGATGGCTTCACAGACACGTTCAAGGCCGGCCTCACATTACGTGGGGCCGGCTGTTTTTGTCGCTGGGATGGAGGCCGCTCAGGCGCTTGTGACGTCCCACTGAGCCGAGTACACGGTGACGCCTGGGCCATTCGCAGGATTCGCCATGCCCACAGCGTTTGGTGGGACATTGCGTGGGGGTGGGATATTGATCGTGGTGTATTGCAGCGCACAGCGATACGTCCCGGCGGCGGGCGCGGTGATAATCACACTCGTCGCGCTGCCAGGCTTGATCTCGACCGTTTGTGGATCGCCCTG
Organism: uncultured bacterium; assembly: GCA_963733745.1. Lineage (GTDB taxonomy): Bacteria > Chloroflexota > Ktedonobacteria > Ktedonobacterales > JADMIN01 > DASWAC01. Next base: position 9,768 of record CAVTFE010000036.1, on the reverse strand, counting down.
CGCGCCACAGGGAGAGGTATTGGTTGCCTGCCAACCAGAAGCCATCCTGACTTGCACAGCCACAGGAGTGCAATTCGCGTTAGTGGCGATGGCATAGACACTGGCCCCCTGGCCGTTGGCGATGGTGACGCGCACCTGGTCACCTGGTTTATAGCTTGCGCGATCGATGGAAAGCGTCACCTGGTTTGCGGTGCTCGTCGCCGTCGGCGCGAGCAGTGTATCTTTTGGCGCTGGTGTTCTGCGTGTCAGTCTGCGACGAGGCTCCTTGCGATGAGATCGCGCCACATCCGGCGAGCGCCAGCAGCGAGAGCAAGGCCAGCGCAGCTGCCCGCAGAAGCATAGAAGGCTCCCCTAGATCAGTGTCTTTGGCGTTCGTAGCATAGACGTTGGCGCGGCGAAAAGGTTCCACAAGCGGGAATTCGTCTACCGCAGAGGCGCGGGTAGAGCAAGAATGAACACCTCACTTATACCCAGGCATTCATGCGAAGAGGTCGCGCTCGATGCGCTCCTTCGGCTGCGGCGGCGGAATCACGCGTGAGAGGGTGACGTCGCGGAAGAGCAGCGGACTCACCACCTTACCTACTGTCTCTGCTACGGGATTCATTCGCATCTGGCTGGCGTGGCAGCGGCGCGCCTCGTCGGCGATGGCGCGATACTTCGCTGCGATGGGGATGCGCGTCGTGACTGGCGTGATCGCGTCGAAGGTTGCCTGCAGATCGAGATCCTTGTTGCGGCCAAATTTGCGTGGATCGCGCCGCAGGAGCTTCGCTAGCCCCAGCGCCGCGCGCGCGAAGCCTTTGCTGAAGGTGTTGTAGTAGAGCTTCTCAGGGTGTTCCGGCTCAGCTTGCAGCATCTCGAACGCCGCCAGCGTGGCCCGGTTGATCTTGATATGGTCGGGATGCCCATAGGCGCCAAACGTGTTGAACGTGATGACGACCTGCGGGCGCACACGGCGCATCACCTCCGCCACCTGCTCTGCGGTGGCCTCGGGCGCAACCTGCCAGTAACTCTCTGGGCGCTGGTTATCCTCGCTGCCCATCATGCCGCTATCGCGGTAGCCGAGCGTGACGACCTCGGTGAAGCCGATGAGCTTGGTCGCGCAGGCCAACTCCGCCAGGCGCAGCTCGGAGATGGAGGAGTAGTCGCACAGATACTTCTCGTCCACCGTTCCCACATCGCCGTTGGTGGTACAGATCAGCGTGGCGCGCGCGCCCTGCGCGACCGATTGCGCGACGAGCGAGGCGACGCCCAGTTCGTCATCGGGATGCGCGAAACACGCCAGGATACTCTTCCGCCGCTCACTCATCATCTTGCTCCCACACACTCAAGATCCATGGAAAAGGCGGCGGCCTCGCCGACCACCGCCTCTCGCATACTGTACCGTGACCGTCGCCCGCGCGACTACTTCGTAGCTATTCCCACTTAAATGTGAAGATCGCGATGGCGTAGGAGATCACGCCCCAGATCAACAGCCCCAGAATCTGCCCGCGCACATCCCAGAGCGTCGCGCCGTCGCTGGCGACGCTGCGCAGCGCAACATTCAGATAGGAGAGCGGCAGGTTGTTGGCGATGGGCTGGAGCCACGCGGGGAAGCTGCTGTTTGAGAAGAACGTTCCACTGAGCAGGAACTGCGGCAGCGTGATGAGGTTGATCACCGGCCCCATCGCGTTCTCGTTGTTGAAGTTGCCGGCGATGATCAGCCCCATCCCCAGGAAGACGATAAGCCCGAAGAGACAGAGCGCGAGCATCTCGAAGAAGGTGACGGCTCCGTTCGCCAGGTGGAAGTTGAAGAAGATGACGCCGACCGCCAGAAGCACGATCACCTGCGCCGCCGCGATCACCAGCCGCGCGGCGCCCTGGCCGAATATCAGCGTGCGCGGGCGCGTGGGCGTCGCGAAGATACGCTTGAGTACGAGCGTGCGCTTGAGGACGACGAAGCCGAACGCTGTGCCGAAGATGGCGAGGGAGAGCAGCGAGAAGCCCAACTGTCCTGGTAGCGCGAAGTCGATATAGGTATAGCGCTGACCGCTGATATTGCTTGTCGTCACCTGCACCGCTGGGATGATGACGCCCGCCAGCGCCAGGTTGACGTTGCTGGCGACGCCATTGACTATCGCCGTCGCCGTGGCGGCGCCAGAGACCGAAGCCGTGCTTGTCGTCAGTGTGACGTCGTAGCCGGTGGTTGGCTGTGATGACGGCTGGTTGGGCTGCGCTGGGCGCTGGACAGCCACGATGTAGAGGATGCCGTCAATCTCCCCTTTCTTCAATTGGTTGTCGAGCGTTGCCTGGTCGCCCTGTTGCAAAGTCACCGCCGGAATGTGTGTGAGCGCCTGATAGACCGGCGACTGCCTATCGGTCCCCGGCGCGACGCCCAGCGTCACCTTGGTGGAGGTGTTGCCGAGGAAGCCGAAGATGGCGATGAAGACGATGGGAAAGAGAAAGCCGAAAAAGAGGCTCGAGAAGTTGCGCACCTGCCCCAGCAGCGAGGCTTTCGCCAGCGCGGCGAAGGAGCGGAACTCGTTGGTCGGACGTCCCCCCGGCTTGGGCGGCGCATCGGGCGTCTTGATCTGATCGGTGGTCGTGCTCACGAAATCCCTGCTCTTTCAGGCGTCTGGTTTTGTAGGATGCTCCTGCGTATGTTACTCGTCGCGAAGTTGTTTGCCGGTCAAATCGAGGAAGACATCCTCCAGCGAGGCGGCGCGGACCACTTCGGGTTTCTTGAAACCACGCGCCAACAGCGCGTCAATCAGGCTGTCTGGTGTGCCGCTAGCCACGATCTTGCCCTCGTCCATGATCGCCAGATGATTAGACAACTGCTCGGCCTCTTCCATGTAGTGCGTCGTCAGCACGACCGTGACGCCATCCTTCTGGATCTCGCGCACGAGGTCCCAGAGGTTCAGGCGCGCCTGCGGATCGAGGCCGGTGGATGGCTCGTCGAGGAAGATCACACGCGGCTGGTTGACAAGCGTGGAAGCGATAGAGAAACGCTGCTTCTGCCCGCCGGAAAGCTTTTCATAGCGCGATTTGGCCTTGTCTTCGAGCTGCACCTTGCGCAGCATCGCCATCGGGTCAACCTTCACATCGTAGAGGCCAGCGAACAGCTCCAGCAACTCGCGCAGACTCAGGCCGGGATAAAAACCTGCCGCCTGTAACTGCACGCCGATGCGCCGCTTCACCTGCCAGGGATTTTTCACCACGTCGTAGCCGTCGATGATGACCGTGCCGGAGGTGGGGTCCTTCAGCGTCTCGATGATCTCCAGCGTCGTCGTCTTGCCCGCGCCGTTGGGGCCGACGATACCAAAGATCTCACCTTCCCCTACGTCGAATGAGATGCCCTTCACCGCCGTGAAGTCGCCGTAGCGCTTCACCAGATCGCGCACTTCGATGATCGCCACAACCCACTCCTTGAATGCCCCATGAAATTATTTACCCGAAAGACTATAGCGCCTGTCGTCAAGGGCCGCCTTGCAGAAAAGTGATGCTTTCGGCCCACAGAAAAAGATATATCGCGTTCAAGTCGCCCGTCAAGGGGAAGGTATTGATTGGCGCATCATGCCGCAGTGACACGCCCAGCGCGAACGGTGAAGACATGCGCGCGCGCCAGCGCCGTTTCGGGCAGGCTAGACGCGTCGGTGACGGTCAGCAAACCTGATCGAGATCCTTCACGGCGTCGAGCAGGTCGGCGCGGCGCTGGGCGTCCAGCTCGCTCAACACGTCGTCCAGCAGCAGGATTGGCTGGTCGCTGGTCTCCGCCTCGATATACTCCAACTCGGCCAGCTTCAGCGCCAGCGCCACGGTGCGCTGCTGCCCGCGTGAGCCATAGGTAGCGAGATTCACGGGCGCCAGCGAAGAACGCCAGGTCGTCGCGGTGCGGGCCAGCACGTTCACCCCCTGCGCGATCTCGCGTTTTCGCAGCGCCACCAGCCGTGCGCGGAATCGCCTCCGCCACCTGCTCGTCGTCGCCCTCCAGCGCGCCGTCGTACGATGGCTCGTAGACCATGCGCAGTCCCGCGCGCTCGATGCGTTGCCCGTTCGCGGCCACAGATAGCGCGGCGTCTTCATCTTCGCCGTCCTCCTCATGTGTCAGCGCGGCATAGACGCGCGCCGCCGAGACCTCCGCCTGCTGAGGAAGGTTGCACGCGCGCGCATGATCGGCGCGGCGAGGCGTGACAACTGCTCGTCCCAGTAGGCCAGCGCATGCGGGCTTTCCTCGTTCTCGCGCACACGGCGCAGCAAGGCGGCGCGCTGGGCGATCACCTTCTGATACTGGCTGAGCGCGCGGCAGTAGGTATGATGCACCTGGCAGAGCGTCAGGTCGAGGAAGCGGCGCCGCTCGGAGGGCGAGCCGATGACCAGATCGAGGTCGGTGGGCGCGAAGACGACGACCGTCACCTGTCCCAGCAGATCCATCGCGCGGCGCGCCACGCCGTTGACGCGGATGCGTTTGCGAAACGGCGCGCCAGGCGGCATCGGCGCTGGTGTGGCGCTCGGTGTCTCGCCCGGGATAGTCGCCTGCGGGTCGGCGACGACGATCTCGACCGTGAGTGTATCGGTGTCGCGCGCGACGGTCGCCTCGACGCGCGCGAAGCGTCCCGGCGCGCCCCAGCGCACGGCCTCGCGTTCGCTGCTGGTGCGAAATGAGCGGCTGGTGGCGATCAGGCCGATGGCCTCGAGGATATTCGATTTGCCCTGCGCGTTGCGTCCTTGCAGGACGACCAGCCCGCTGGGCAGCGCGAGGTCCAGCTCGCGGTAATTGCGAAAATCGGTAAAGCGCAGCCGCTCGACGCGCATAGGCGCTCCTGGATGATAGGGGATCTGTATCTTGCTCGAAAACTTGCTCGAAAGTGGCTGTCGGAGAAGCGACGAGCATATGTAGTTATTCTACGTTTTTACCACCACAACGGCAAAATGAACAAATTGTAAGAATTTGCGGGGCCAAACGCGGCTGTTTTCGGCTATTTATGAACATTTTGTCATTAAATCGGGGGCTACTGTCATGTAATCTGTGAGTTCTCCAAGGTATACTGATTCTGCGGACACGAAAACAAGCAGGGCGCGGTGGACTAGGTGGTGGTGGCGCGGCTCCTCGCGATGGTGGTGTGGCTTCGGTGGTGTGGCGCGAGGAAGTGGCCCGGCGTGGACGCGCACGAATAGCCCTCGGAAGATGCGGAAAGAAGACGGCGCATCCTCCGAGGGCGTTGTGTTGCCCTGAAGATGCTAAATAGCGATGCGCTTTCTTAGCCATTACTACCTTAAGTCCAGCAGCGCCAGACCCGTCTTCGCGCTGACGACGCTAAGGATCTCGCGCATGCGCCGGTCGTACTCCTCGTAGGGCATGCCCAGCCGCGTCACGTCGAACCAGCGCGGCGGGCGAGTATACATCCACCATTCGGCGGTCATGCCATTGCCTTCGAGGGCATACCGTAACACCATTGGCTGCTCCTCACGCGGGCCACTGACAGAGAAGAGCCGCGCCTCGTTCCATTGGACGGTGTAGTTTAGCTTGCCACGCGTCACAAGCAAATACTCGTCTGTCGCGGTGACGATCATTCTGGGCGATATATTGAACTGTGGCCTGGAGGCAAGCGCCAATGGTAGTCCTAGCACGAGGATAAGATCCGTTAACCCAAGAAGGTCATCTACTAGTATTACTACCGTACTTGACGATGGTGAACCAGTCCGTGATACTCCCAAGGACCGATGCGGACTGGGAGGTACGTGATGGATCCGGAAGCAATCCCCGACTGGGCCAGCTCGTTCGTGGCGTTCTGCGCCCGTTTTGATGATCTCTTTACCCGCAGCGAGTCCCGTACCCAGGCGCGCAAATACCTGCGTGGCTTGCTCGCCGGGCTGGAGCGCAAGACCACCTGGCAGTTGGCCGAGGTGGTCAAGGATGGGACACCTGACCGGATGCAACGCTTGCTCTATCGGGCGCCGTGGGATGCGGAGACCGCTCGCGACCGCTTGCAAGAGTTCGTCATCGAGCGCTTTGGTGACCCGGAGGGCATTGGCGTCCTCGATGAGACCGGCATCCCCAAACAGGGCATCCGCTCGGTGGGGGTCCAGAAGCAGTATTGTGGCGCCGTGGGCAAGATCGAGACCTGTCAGGTGGCGACGTTGCTGACCTATGCCACCGCCCGCGGGCCTGTCTTTCTCGACCGGCGCTTGTTTCTGCCAGAGGAGTGGTGCGGCGACCGGGGACGACGGGCCAGAGCCCACGTGCCCGAAGACGTACGTTTCCAGACCAAGCCGCAGCAAGCGCGTGCCATGCTGGAGCACGCCTGGGAGCAGGGGACGCCCATGCGGTGGGTGACGGGGGACAGCGTCTACGGTGACTCCCCAGAGCTGCGCGCGGCCATTGAGGCGCATGGGTATTGGTATGTCCTGGCGCTGACCTCGGTGATCCGGTGCTGGCTGGAGCCGCCCCCCTCCAAGGACCGCAAGAGGTGACGGGTGGGCGCCCCCGGCGGGCCGTGCGGCTGGCCCCAGGCGCCCCCAAGGCGCGCACGGTGGCGGAGGTGATTGCCCGGCTGCCGCGCGCGCAGTGGAAGCGGCTCAGCGTGGGCGCTGGCACGAAAGGACCCCGCATCTACGCGTGGGCCCGCGTGCGCGTGATCGAGAGCCGCGATGGCTTCCCCGGCCCGGAAGTCTGGTTGCTCGCGCGTCGCTCGGTCAGGGATCCGACCGAGCTGGCGTATTATTTCGCGCTGGCGCCCACAACGGTCTCGCTGCAACAATTGGCGCGAGTGGCAGGCACGCGCTACACGGTGGAGCAGGTCATCAAGCAAGCGAAGAGCGAGGTCGGGTTTGATCGCTATGAAGTGCGCTCGTGGCACAGTTGGTATCGACACATCACCCTCGCCATGCTGGCGCAGGTGTGGTTGGCGGACCAGCGGCTGGTGGCCGGAGAAAAAAAAGGTGTGCCTGGAGGATCTGACCCTGCCGGAAGTACGACGTCTGCTCGAAGTGGCATTGCCCCTGCCTGAGCGGGGCGTCCGCGAACGCCTGGCGTGGTCGTATTGGCGCCGCCGCAAGTGCTACCAGGCGCGCCTCTGCCACTACCGCCATCGCTCCTGGCCCAAGTACGCTGGCCCCAATCCACTCGATTCCTCATGACCTAAGTACTGTAGTAATACTAGTCCGTTTCTTGTTCCAAAAAGGCCATGAAGTATGAACGGTCCGCTAATCGCTAGCGCATAGACACACAACAGAGTCAACCGTAGCCAGTTCAACCTCATGCGCACTGTAATAGGCAGCACGGACGAAGTCATAAATGACGCAGGCTGGGGAAGAGCCAACGGTGCGACAATAGCCCCACTGAGCGCTCTCTTGTACTGTTGAATGCGCGTCTTGAGACGTGGGACCGTGTAAAACCGCAAAATTCCAAATGCGGTTAAGCATGGAATTGCAAGAAAAGCGAATTGATAGAAGGAGTCTGGAGCGACTTCGAGGAAAAAGGTCAGAACATCATGAGGGCCAACGAAAAGCGCCAAAATGACGGGGAAAAGCAGTAAGATCGCCACTACACCCAAGAAGAACCACTGAAGAACGGACAGTAAGGAATATGACTCATGATCCTGATGACCAATCATTCCTGTCCTCTCCTTCCGACTTCTCGGCTCGTTCGCTCCTCCAACGCCAGTATATACCCTCACTCGTTCATGCTTCTACTGTGACTTGCGCGCCCAGAGCCGCGAGATCAGCGAAGAAGCCAGGATAGCTCTTGGCGACCGCGTCGGCGTTGGTGATGGTCAGTCCGCGCTTGGAGCGCAGCGCCACGATGGCGAGCGCCTGCGCCAGCCGGTGATCGTCGTGGCTTGCCACTATCACGCCACCAGCGACGCCTTCTGGCCGCCCGCGTACGACTATCGCGTCCGGTAGGGGGTCGAGGTCGGCTCCGGCGCGGCGCAACTCGGCGCAGAGGTCGCCGATGCGGTCGCTCTCCTTCAGCCGCAGGTTCGCCACGCGCTCAAAATGGCTCTCCCCCTCCACCAGACATGCCAGCGCCACGAAGACCGGCACGCTATCAATGATCGCGTCGCCATCCAGCGTCGCGCCATGCAACCGTGCGCCACGCTCCACGGTCAGCGCGCCATGCTCAGAGTCGAGCGTCAACGGCGCGCCGAACGCCTCCAGCGCGGCGATCACAGCGCGTGTCTCCTCGCCTTCCAGGTCCAGGCTTCGCAATGTCAGACGCGTGTCGAGCGCGAGGGCGGCGCAGGCCAGCGCGGCGGCGGATGGCGCGTCTCCGGGAACGACGTACGCGCGCGCGCGATACATCTGCCCACCTTGAACTGTGATGTGTCGCAGGTCGTCGCTCGCGTTGACCATGATGCCCGCCTTGCCCAGCGTGCGTAGTGTCGCCCGCAGTAGCGATATCGAGCGCAGGTCGTTGGTGATCGTCAGATCTAACCCACCTGACAGCAGCGGCGCGAGGTAGAGCAGCGCGCTGGCGTATTGCGAACTACGCGCGCCGGAGACGCTGACCGCGCCCCCGCGTGGTGGCCCGCCGCGCAGAGTGATCGGCAGCGGCCCGTCTGGCCCTTGCGACTCGACTGCGATTCCTAGCGACTCAAGCGCCGTGAGTAGGTCGGCGTTCGGGCGGCGACCAAGTGAGCCGGGATGGTCCGTCTCGAAACGGACCTCCGGCAGCAGCGCCCCGATTCCGAGCAAAAAGCGCAGCACGGCTCCCGCGTTCCCTGCCTGGATGACACTGCCCGGCGGAACACTGGGCCGTCCGCCGCAGCCGGTGACGCGCGCAGCCCAACGCCCAGCGCCATCACGCTCCCAGGCGATCTGACCTCCCAACGCGCGAATCGACCGCACGAGCACAGCAGTGTCGTCGCTGAGCGCCGGATTATGAACGCGGCTCTCGCCTTCAGCCAGGAACGCCGCCAGCAGGTAGCGTAATGTGTAGTATTTCGCGCCGGGCCGCCGCAACTCGACGACGTTAGGAGTCGCATCACCGCGCTGGATGGTCACTCGCCGGGGTGGCGCTGGCGTTGGCTGTAGATCAAGGGGTTCATCCGTCATCCGTCATGCCCTGCGCCTCCATACCAATCCGCGTTCGACACGATTTAACGAGATTCTATCAGGAGATAAGATGGAACGACGATGGAACGACGTAAGACGACGGGCGTAGCTCTTGGAGGGCCACTCCCCTACCCATCTCGTCGCAGGGGAGGGGAGTCAGATCTGTTGCGAGCTTGGTTCCCCTCTCCTTGTGGGAGAGGGGGTCAGGAGGTGAGGTCGTCCGCTCCACGTCTCATCGCGCTTGACACCGGCACAGGCGGCTGCTAGAATTGGAAGGCTGTACATCGCTAAAAGCCTTGTGCGCGCCCACGATCTGTTCCCCATTCATCCCGCGCTATCAACCGTTGCGCCGAGGATTTTTGCCGGGCGGCGCAGTGGGCGCGTCTGCGCGTAAAGGCGCATAGGAGAGAGACGCACACCATATGTATGCAGTGATCGAGACGGGGGGCAAGCAATATCGGGTCAGCCCCGGCCAGACCATCGAGGTAGAGCTGCTCCCCGCCGAGCCGGGCAGCACGGTCACGCTCGACGAGGTGTTGCTCGTCTCCGCTGGCGATGAGACGCTGGTCGGCGCGCCATTCGTCCCCGGCGCGAAGGTCGTGACCATCGTCGCGCGCGAGAGCCGTGGACCGAAGGTGCTCGTCTTCAAGTATAAGTCCAAGAAGCGCTACCGCCGCACCACCGGCCATCGGCAGGATTACATTCACCTGCTCGTGACGGATATCCAGGCCAACG
>CAVTFE010000035.1:0-50936 GCA_963733745.1 uncultured bacterium | reverse complement strand
GCGCCGCGCTGGCAGAACGCGCTGGGCGCAGCGGCCAATGCGGGCTGCTCTGCTTTGGCCCGGCTCAAGGCAATAAAGTGACCTTCACGCGCGCGGATCAGTGGCTCGGCGGCTGGACGGAAGTGGATGAGTCGAAGGCGCTGCAAGAAGTTTTCCGGCGCTATCTCTCCGCCTATGGACCCGCCACCCATCGTGACTTCGCGCAATGGTTTGGCATACAGCCCCGCGCCGCTGCCGATTTGCCCCGCCAGCTCACGGATGAATTGGAAGAGGTCGAGGTCGAAGGCTGGCGCGCCTGGCTGCTGGCTGGCGAATCTGAGGCGCCTTGGCAGGAGGCGCATGAGAGGTCCACCTCCTGCCCCACTTCGATTGCTACGCCATCGGCTGCCATCCCCGCGAGCGGCTGGTCCCACCTGAATGGCGAGCGCGCGGGTTGGCGCAAGGCTCCATCGGCCATCTCCCACTCGTCATCATCGGTGGCGTCGTAGCGGGCGTCTGGAGTCTGCGACGTAAGGGCAAGCGCGCTGAGATCCAGGTGGAAACTTCGCATGAGCTGAACGCCCCTCAGCGCCATAATCTGGAAGAGGTGGCCGCGCGCATCGGTGAGTTCATGCAGGCCGAGAGCGCGCTCACCCTTGGCGCGGTAGACACCCGCCCGCATGCCTGATCCCGCATGCCTGATATGGAGACTCGCGACGCTTAGAGCGTGTTTTGCAGTGAAGGGCAGGGCGGCATGGCCTACGCTGTACAGCATGACGCCCCTCTCTCCAAGCGATCTCTCCGACGCCGAGTGGGGTCGGCTCCAACGGCTCCTCCCACCCCGATCTCCACATGCCAGGCTCTGGCAGAACGCATTGGAGTAGGCATGGTCTATCGAAGGAAAGGCATGCACGCAGGCACGTGCATGATCGGCTCGAAGCAAGCGCAATGCGAGCGCTGTCGCAGTCCTCGCATTGCCGCTGTTTGGCTAACTCACCCCCCCAAACTTCCGGTTGTGACCGCGCCTGCACGCTCGTAATTCACGATAATGATGCCACTTGGGGAGACCTGGCTCTCCGTCACCTTGAACGCCGCCGGGATCGTGCCATCGGCAAACAACCGTTTGCCACTGCCCAACGTCAGCGGATAGATCTTGAGCCAGAACGCATCGACCAAATCATGCTTCATGAGCGTCTGAAGGAGATTTGCACTGCCGTAAACGTGCAAATCCGGCCCTGGCTGCTGCTTGAGTTTGGCTGACTTTTTCCGCAATGTCTCCGCTTAAAAACACGGAGGGCTGCCATTCGTGAGAAGTCATGGTATTCGAGGCGACGTACTTGGTCGCTGTCATTGACGCCCGGCCATTCGTCCGCATGGTGCGGCCAGTACGGCGCCCAAATTTCAAAGGTTTTGCGCCCTAACAACAGATCAAACGGCATGTTCATCTGCTTATTCATGACTGCTCCAGGAACATCGTCGGAATAGGGAGCTTGCCACCCGCCATACGCGAAGCCGCCACTGGTATCTTCCTCTGGCCCGCCTCCGGCTTGTATGACACCATCAAGGGTGATGAATTCGAGTACAATCACTTTTCTCATGACCGCGTTCCTCCAACATCTGGCGACCTCTCAAGAGGCCGTGATACGACGATGGGCCTTCAGGCGCGCCCAGCGGCACGCATCGTTCTTATTCTGTGGCTCATCCCCCAAAACGGGAACGATAAAAAAGATCACAGAGAATCGAATTTTAGCCCAGGAGGGGGTCTCAACCTGTTATTCCATTGCAAAACACGCGCTTAGTCGCTGGTTGGTCAAGTAGGTGCCTCAAGTGGGCGGGAGCGGGCGACGTGGGCGAGGAGCGCGGCCAACTCGGGCGGTGGGGCGGCGTTCGACCAGCGTGTCCAATAGAGCTGCAGCCGCGCCCAGGGGCACAGCCACGCCCGCACCCGACGCAGGGTTGCGTTCCACACGACGTGGTCCACGGTTGGGGCTGCTGTGCCGGCTGGTCCTGATTTTTCCCCCCGCCGATACGCTCACTGGCGCATCGGCTGCTGGTACGTCATCCAGCGGGGGAGCGGCTCCTTGAGCTCCTTCGGGCAGGGCGCCCACGAGCAGACTGAAGGTGTAGGCGAGCATCACCAGCTGCCAGTGGCGCACAATCGCCCGCTCGGGGCGCACCTGATAATCCGCCCAGCCCAGTTCATGTTTGACCGGCTTGTAGTAGTGCTCAATCCAGTCCCGCAAGCGATAGATCTCGTCGACTTGCTCAGCGCTGACCTCGGCCAGCGGCAAAGAGGTCGCCAAATACCAGGTGGATTCGGGCTTGAGCTGTCGTGGGTCGAGCGTGGCGGCGACCAGGCGCACGCTCTTCGTCGGGCCATAGCTCGGCCCCAGCTCCAGCTCGGCGATGTAGCGGATGAGCTCCTTGCCATGGCTGTCGAAGCGCACGGTGCGCCGCCAGGCGTCTGGTGGCAGGCGCTGTGCCGCTTCAGCGGGGGTGAAGGCCGGTGGGTTGGCAGGGTCGTCGACCTGCTGCCACGTGCCAGGCGCGGAGTCATGCGACGGGCGCAGCCCCATGATGTAGGGGATCTGCGCCTGATACAGCTGGGCTTCGAGCGCCAGGTTCTCCCCGTAGACAGAGTCGGCGACCACCAAGCGGAAGGGGATCCCCGCTGCACGCGCCTCCTCGATGAGTTGCCAGGCGAGCGCTGGCTTCGTATGGAAGTCGGGATCTTTGCGGCCCTTGGACAGTCGACTGGCCGGCCGATAGGGTTTGACGCCCAGCGGCGCATGGCGTGTGCCATCCGTCCACTGGCTGGTCACCGCCACCACCCCGTTGGCGACGTGTCCGAGCTTGCCCAGGTACTGCTGTGCCGCCAAGACGATGCGGTGGCCGCGCTTGGGATCGCCCGTCTCATCGACGATCAGCACCCCACCCGCGTGCGGGCCTAGATAGGGATGCGCCTGCCAGCGCTCCAGCCGACGGCGATTGAGCGCCTCTGCGTCCCACGGCGCATCATGCAGGAAGTGATGCAATGCTTGCCGGTTGGCTCCAGGCACGATGCTGGCGAGTTCGACGAGTGTCTTGTTGTGCTCACGCGGTAAGAGCAGCCCAATCAGGTACTGCCGCAGCGCCCGTCGCTCCTCGTAGCGCCCGAACAGGTCGTCAAACGCCGCACAAAACTGGTCAATCGCCTCGGTGGTCGGTGGGGTCGGCTTCCGTGGTCGGCGCATCGCTTGAGCTCCTCTCGCGCACGCACACCTCTCGCAGCCCATCCTATCACACTTGACCAACCAGCGTTAGTGGTTCATCCGGCAAGTTCAGCGGATAGAGGGGTGAGTGCAACGCCTGGTTGGCGTCGCGGCTGGTGACGGCGTCGGCGTCCCCAGACGAAAGGATGGCGATGGGCGTTCGAGTAGGCGGTTGCAGCGGAAACGGCGGCTTGGATCGGTTGCCAGGTCTCAACGGGTCTCAAAACGTCTGCCCTTGAGCGCCAATGAGCGCCAATGAGCGCCAATGAGCGCTAATGAGCGCTAATGAGCGCAGGATGTTCCACCAGGGTTCGATCAGATTGAGAGATGCAGCATATTTGGGCTGGAAGACGAACTCCCACCGGGGATGAGCCAGGGCAAAGAAGAGCACATCCGTGGCGCGATGGGCGCTCAGGTGGTCGAGGATGACATCGACCCGCTGCACGCCGGACTCGATCCAGGTCTCCACCTGCTCGAGAAACGCGACGACGTTGGCGGTGGTACGGCGGTGGGCGGTGGTACGGCAGTGGGCGGTCCAGGTGAACACCATCCCCGTGTGCGGCTGGACCGCGCCAAAGACGTCGCCGGCGCCGCGTCGACCATAGTCGACCATAGTCGACCATAGTCTATCTCATGCGTGGCGCGCTGGGCGGGACGGGCGTTCAGGCGGACGAGTGGTCCCCCCGCGAAGGTCTTTGCCGCCTCCGGACCCATCTCGTCGAGACAGACGACGACGCTGCCGGTTGGGGGAGCGGTGTAGAGGCGTTCGCTGCCCCCCTTTTTGCGGCAAAGTCGGGATCCACCCGTTCGCCAAACCAGGTCTCCTCTTTGCGCCAGCGCAACCCTTCGCTGAGCAATACCTCGTCGAGGCGGCTGCGCTTCATGGTAATGCCCTGGTGCTCGGCCAGATACGACGCCAGGCGATCCAACGTCCAGGAGGCGTAGGGCAGCCCGAGTTTCTGCGGATCACTCAGCGCAGTCGCGATGATCTGGCTCACTTGTTCAGGGCTGTAGGTGGGTGGTCGTCCGCCCCGCGGATGATCCTCGAGTCCAGCGATCCCCCGCTCCTCGAAGCGGTGCAGCCACAAATACACGCTGCCACGCGCCAGATGCAGTTGCGCGGCAATGTCCTCTACTGGCGTACCTTTCAGCGCTGCCTCGACCACCTGGGCGCGCTCCACACATCGTGCTGGCGCTGTCCGCGACCGTGCCAGCCGCGTAACCGCGCTCCGCTCTTCCTCACTTACTGTTCGCAGCTGCACCCGTCGTCCCATGAGGCGCCTCCTTCCCGAAGGCCCTCATCTTATCACCGAGTTGCCGATGCACTACCACCCTCTTTTGTCATCTTGGGAAGCACCACCTTCGCCTGCTAACTTCAAGCGCTGTTGAGAACAGGATTCATGACCTTTGCTTGCTGCGATTGCTCGTGCTCGGCGAAGTCCCAATTTTCCAGGCCTCGATCCCAATGTGACAAAAGAGGGACTAAGCGGTTTCGCAAAAGGTGTGGAGTGGTGAGAGGGTCGATTCCTCGGTGGCTTTGAAGGTGAATCCCCTTGATTTGCGCCGAACCACACGCAATCCTCTTTCGCCGCCTGCCACCCCATTACTTCTGCAGTTCTGCTTAGGCAGCGTGGGCATGATGTCGTCCTGATGGGCGCGCTCGCGGAGGGAGACCCAGAGACCGACTGGCCGCTGACGAGTCAACAGATAGCCGAGGCGGTGGCGTCCGGCGCGGTGGATGAAGGCATTGTCTGTTGCTGGACAGGGACCGACGCGTCAATCGCGGCGAACAAGGTGGCGGGAGTGCGCGCGGCGTTGTGTGGGGACGCGGAGACGGCGCGTGGCGCGCGGGTCTGGAACGCCGCGAACGTGCTCGCCCTCAGCCTGCGCGCGACATCCGAGCCTGTCGCCAAGGAGATCCTGGAGGCGTGGTTCGCCACCGCGCCCAGCGATGACGAGTGGAACAAGCGACAGATAGAACGTATCCGCGAGTTGGATGAGCGCTATCGTGGCGCGCCGAACAAGGATTGAACCCCCCCCCCCTCGTAGTTGAGGGCTACGCTCAGACGCTGGCCTGTAACTGGTTCGCCGACGCTCCCTCTGTCATAGAATGATCGGCGGGGACGCGCTTGAATTCAATTTTCTTCACCATGAGAGGGAATGGGTGTCATGAGCGATGAGCCAGCAGGCGCGGTGGGTCACAACCTCAAGTTCGTTAGCCGCAGCGACCAGGGTGGGCGCGGCGACGGCGTGCAGATCAACGTCGTGGACGGCTACGCCTACGTCGGGCATATGTTCACCGGTGGCGTCTCGGTGATCGACGTGCGCGATCCCCGCGATCCGCAGTATGTGCGGTTCATTCCCGCGCCGCCCAACTCGTGGTCCATTCACTTGCAGGCGCACGAGAATCTCCTGCTCGTGATGAACGGCGTCGATATCTATAAAGCCGAATTGGGCATCGAGAAGGGCGTCTACTACAGCAAACCATTCGCCGATACCTTTGGCGAGCAGGAGCGCCACTTCGCCGCCGGAATGCGCGTCTTCGACATCTCAAATCGCGCTGAGCCGCGCGAGATTGGCTTCATGCCCGTGCAGGGCTTCGGCGTGCATCGCATCTGGTACGACGGCGGGCGTTACGCCTATATCTCGGCGCTGCTCGACGGCTATACCGACGCGATTCAGCTTGTCGTCGATATGGCCGATCCCACCCATCCGCAGGAGGTGGGCCGCTGGTGGCTGCCCGGCATGTGGCGCGCGGGTGGCGAGGAGCCGACCTGGCGGCCAGGCGATCGCTTCGCGCTGCACCACTCCATCATCTCAGGAACGACGGCGTACGGCGCCTGGCGCGATGGCGGCCTGACCCTGCTGGATGTCAGCGATCCGACGCAGCCGCAGTTGATCGCGCACCGTAACTGGCGCCCACCGTTTGGCGGCGGGTCGCACACAGCTCTGCCGCTGCCCGACCGGCAATTAGTGATCGTGGCGGATGAGTCGATCGCCGATCACTGCGAAGATCAGGTCAAGTACGTGTGGGTGGTGGACGTGCGCGAGCCGTCGAACCCGGTGACGATCTCGACCTTCCCGACGCCTGACGAGGATGACTACTGCGCCAAGGGCGGCCATTTTGGCCCGCACAACCTGCACGAGAACCGGCCAGGCTCGTTCCAAAGCTCCGAGTTGATCTTCGCCACGTACCAGAACGCGGGCGTGCGCATCTTCGACATTCGCAATCAATTTCAGCCGCGGCAGGTGGCGTTTTATGTGCCGCCCGCGCCGGAGAAGATGTTCGATCCGCGTCCGGCGAGCCAGCGACAGATTCAGACCTGCGATGTCTTCGTGGATCGCAACGGGATGCTCTACGTCACGGACTACAATTCCGGTCTCTACATCCTCGAATACACCGGCTGATCGGCTGTGAAGTACGCTGACTCCAGCTATTCCTGCCCATCTCAGCCCGAACTCCTGCGGTTAGGGCAGTATGATGCAATACATCAACGTCTATGGATTCCAGGTCCGCTGGATTGCCTCTCATGTATCCTTTGCGCGAGTGCCCTAAGTAGGCAGTGATGAGGAGGTGATAAGCGTGGCTACCCTAAACCTTCAACATCCACATAACAGAAGAAGCGCCTGGCTGCAATGGATGCTTGCGACTGCGCCAGGTTCGACGCTCGGCGCCTTGATAGGAGGCGCTCTGATCACGGCCTGGCTGCAACCCTTTGGCGAGGTGCGTTCGCCGCTCGAAGCGGCTGCGATAGGCGTCCCACGCACTGCTGGGGCCTTGGGAGCGTGGGGCGCTGGGATCGGCGTCATCAAGCGCGGCGCATTGCGGCAGGGCGCATAAATTCGGCATCTCAACCTCCAGCGCCTGGGCCATCGCTGGAGCCCTGGCCGGCGCGCTACCCATTGGCGGCGCAGTCACTGGCCGAGGGATCGACATCGGGCCACTCGGTTTCGCCGCGGTCGGCGTGGTAACCGTGCTGATGATTGGCCTTCTCTCTGGCCTCTTCCAATGGCTGATCCTGCGGCAACAGGCCGACCAGACTGGTTGGTGGGTGTGGACAACTGCTGGCGGCATCGCCCTCGCCATACTCGCTACGGCGGTAATCCTGAGTCTGCTAAGCGCGGCTGGGTGGCCGCGCTCGGAGGATTTCCCTTCCGCGCAATCTTGGGGTGTGGCCGGACTTGTGGTTGGTCTGGTCTATGGAGCGACGTCGGGGTGGGCGCTCATCAGATTGCCACTTCCTCTGGCCGCAGGGCGCACAGGGGCCAAGTAACCGTGTTTCTGGCGCTCCGCAGGCGCGCTGTTCGTCGGCGCGCTGGAGGCGATAGCGCGAGACAGAACGCTGAATAATTCGACATGAAGCGATTTTCGGGCGCCCCTTGACAAAGGGTCGATCCGTCAGTATACT
Source organism: uncultured bacterium (assembly GCA_963733745.1). Taxonomy (GTDB): domain Bacteria; phylum Chloroflexota; class Ktedonobacteria; order Ktedonobacterales; family JADMIN01; genus DASWAC01. The sequence continues at coordinate 43,297 of CAVTFE010000035.1, read as the reverse complement.
TGCCTCTAACCGGTTACGGAAACGGTTGCGGCATCGGTCTCGTAAGCGGTAACGAGGCCCTGCCGCAATCCGTCCTCCGTCCTCACTCACTACACAGCCATCGCATAGCGCGGACCGGTTTCTCCTCGTACTCATCTTCCTTCGGTTCCCTGATCGGATCGCCCCCTGGAGGCCCCGTATGGCAGGCATGGTCACCATCAACGACATCGCGCGGCTTGCCGGCGTCTCCAAGGCTACTGTGTCACGGGTTATCAACCAGAAACCCGACGTTGACCCCGAGACACGGATGAAGATCCTGCGCATCATGGACGAACAAGGCTTTGTGCCCAGCATTACCGCCGCTGGACTCGCGGGAGGCCGCACCCGCCTGATTGGCGTGCTGGTACCATCGCTGACCTGGCCGCTCATACCACAGATCATGCGCGGTATCGGCGAAGTTATCGAGCGCAGTACCTATGAACTGGTGCTCTATAGCATCAGCCATGAACAGGATCGCAGCGCTGTGATCGACCGCATCCTCGCCGCGAAACTGACTGAAGGGCTGCTGGCCGTCTATCCCGGCCAGGCGACAGCCTACCTGAATGAGTTACACGGTTCAGGTTACCCCGTCGTAATGCTTGACGACCAGATGATCCCGACCGGGACGACACCCTGGGTGGGCGCGGATAACCGCACTGGCGCCTATACCGCCGTGAAGCATCTGCTGCAACTCGGCCATCGCCGCATTGGCCACATCAAAGGACGCATTGGCTACGAATGCTCCGAGGACCGCTATCGGGGCTATTGTGACGCGCTTGAGGAGGCGAGTATCGAGGTTGATCCTGCCCTGGTCGTTCAGGGCGACTTCCTGGTTACCGGTGGCTCCGCATGCGCACAGCAGCTCTTCGCGCTGCCGAACCGGCCAACTGCCATCTTCGCCGCCAGCGACGATATGGCTTCTGGCGTGCTTCTCGCCGCCGAGGAGGCTGGTCTCCGTGTGCCCGAGGACGTGGCGCTCGTCGGCTTCGACGACACCGCCCCGGCTGCGTTCATGCATCCACCACTCACGACAATCGGTCAGCCATTCTTCGAGATGGGCCAGCGCGCCACCACGTTACTGCTCGACGCAGTGAACGCGCGACGCCAGCCAGCGCCGAGCTGGCAGAGCGTCTCGCAACACAAGCCTGCTGAGCCTATCCGCGAGTTCCTTCCCACCCGCCTTGTCGTACGAACATCCTGCGGCGCTTTGCGGCGTGTTCCCGCCGGAGCGTAGATAGCAACCCGATCTTTTCGGATGGACGGCCCGCCTGACTCGTCAAGTGGCGCCATCTGATCCAGCGGCTTATTCCCCGCACACCCTCGCGACCATACCGCGCGTGATGTCCTTACAGGCGCATGCCTACAGGCTCACGCTCGCGACCGCACACAAGACCCCGCGTCAGACATCTTGAGCGCTTCTGCGGATCATCGACTGATTCGCCGTTCCATCGCCGGGAGGTTCCTGAATGCTGTATTGGTCACGTTCCTGGTCACGTCGCATCCCTCCAGCGGCCCTGTTCGCCGCGCTGATCGCCATCCTCGCCGCGACCCTCTCCGCGTGCGGCAGCAGCAGCGTAGCGAGCGGCCCCGTCAACCTCACCTTCTGGGGTTTCAACCAGCAGATCGCCGATCAGGCGAAAATCTTCAACGACACGCACCCCAATATTCATGTCACCGGTATCAAGCAGGATTCTGGTCCTAACCAGTACTATCCTAAAGTCCTCACCGCCGTGAAGGCGGGCAATGGCCCTGACGTTGCGCTGGTCGAGTATCAGTACATCCCCACCCTCGTCTCCAATGGCGCGCTGGTGGACCTCACCAAGTACGGCGCCAACGACGTCAAGAGCCAGTTCGCCGACACCGCCTGGTCCCAGGCGACGCAGGGCAGCGCCGTCTATGGCTATCCGCAGGATACCGGCCCGATGGCGCTCTTCTACAACTCCGATACCTTTGCGAAGGCCGGCATCACGACGCCGCCCGCCACCTGGGATGAGTACACCGCCGACGCAGTGAAGATCCACGCGCTCGGGCCCGATTATTACATCGCCACCTATCCGCCACAGAGCACCGGCTGGAACCAGGCCCTGATGTGGCAGGCCGGCGCGATCTGGTTCGCCATCCAGGGCGACGCCTGGAAGGTCACCATCAACAGCGACGCTTCCAAGAAGGTCGCCAACTACTGGCAGAACCTCGTCGATAAGGGCCTCGTCGCCACCGTCGCCGATTTCTCGAACGACTGGAACGCTGGTCTCGACAGCGGCAAGATCGCCAGTTGGCCGTCCGCCGTCTGGGGACAGGGCGTGATCAAGGGCAACGCCGCGCACCAGTCGGGCAAGTGGGCCGTCGCTCAGCTGCCACAGTGGACTCCGGGTGGAAACGTCACAGCCCCATGGGGTGGCTCGGCCATCTCGGTGGTCTCCGGCACGAAGCACCCGCAAGAGGCGGAGGAATTCGTCCGCTGGTATCTGACCAACACCGATAGCTTGAAGATCGGCGTCAAGGACATCGGCTGGTATCCCTCCAACAAGAGCGCCCTCACTTTCCCCGAAGTGACGTCCCCAGACGCCTTCTACAGCAATAAGGTGGTGGACGACGTCTTCATCAATGGCACGCTGAATCCCGGCTGGACCTGGCCGCCCAACCTGACGGCGGTGAACCAGTTCATGGGTGACGACTTCAACGCCGCCATTACGAACAAGACCGGGCTGGCCGCGGCGCTCGACAAGCTGCAAGGGCAGGTTGTTCAGGACCTGAAAGATCAGCACATCAACGTCGTGAGCTAAAGGCAGACACCGTTCTCTGGCGTCCGCTTGGGAGGAGTATCGTATCCCCATCGCCCAGTGGTGGGGCGCTCCTCCCGGGCGCGGCGTCAACGCCTGGCACATCCAGACCGCGCGATCTCCTACCGCGATCTCCTACCGCGATCTCCTACGATGAAGTACGAGAGGATGGCATCCATGACGACCAGCGCCAGTCAAACCGCCTCCGCGGAACCGGGCGCGCGCGCCGTCTCCCTGGCCACTATGGGGCGCAGGCTACGGCGAAGTGTCTCCAGTCGCGCTCTTACCCCCTATCTCTTACTCGCGCCATTCCTCACGCTCTTCGTCTGTTTCTTCTTTGCCCCGCTTTTCTATGCGTTCTCACAAAGCTTCTACAGGATCCAGCGCAGTGGATTGGGCCTTGGCCCCCCAGAGATCGTCTGGGCGGGCGCGGATAACTACCTCAAGGCGCTGCATGATCCAGAATTCCTGGACAGCATCCGGCGCGTTATCCTCTTCGGCCTCGTGCAGATCCCCGTGATGATGATCCTCGCGCTCATCATTGCGCTGCTAATGGATGCCACTGTGATCCGGTTCCGCCGCTTCTTCCGACTCGCCGCCTTCGTGCCCTACGCCATCCCGGGTGTCGTCGCTGTCATCATGTGGGGCTTCTTCTACAGCCCCGGCTTCAGCCCCATCGTCCAGCTCTTCAAGATGGCGCACGTTCCGCCTCCGGACTTTCTCGGGCCGGGTCTGATCCTGTATTCCATTGGGAACATCTCGACCTGGGAGTTCATGGGCTACAACATGATCATCTTCTTCTCGGCCTTGCAGGCGATCCCACAGGAGATCTACGAGTCTGGCCGGATGGACGGGCTGACCGAGATGGGCGTCGCACTGCGATTGAAGGTGCCCCTGATCCGCCCCGCGCTAATACTCGGTCTGCTCTTCTCGCTCATCGGCACGCTCCAGCTCTTCAATGAGCCGCAGATCCTCAGCCGGTTGTCTGGCTCGATCACTTCGCACTTCACGCCGAACATCTTCGCCTACAATATCGCCTTCGTGCAGAACAACTACTACTACGGCGGCGCGTTGGCGGTGATCCTCGGCCTGATCACTTTCGTGTTCTCGTTCGGCTTCCTGCGCCTCACGCGCGGACGGTCAGGAGGTTAGGCAATGGCGACCACCCAGGCGGATGTGGACCTCGGCGCCGAGTCCACCAAGCCCAGCAGAGGCGAGGCGAACGAGCGGCGCATCGTCGGCCAGCGCGGATTCTCGCTGAAGAACCTCGCGGGCTACATCTTCCTGATCGTGATCACGATCTACTGCCTGACGCCGCTCTACTGGCTGGCCCTCGCCGCGACGAAGAACAACACGGACCTCTTCAGCTCCTTTGGGCTGTGGTTCGCCGACTTCAACCTCGTAGCCAACCTCGAGCAGTTGTTCACGCGCGAGAATGGCATCTATCTCCATTGGATCGCCAACTCCGCGCTCTACGCCGGAGTCGGCGGCGTCCTCGGGACGCTCATCTCGGTCGCGGCGGGCTATGCGCTGGCCAAATACCAGTTCTTTGGCCGTGGCTTCCTCACCGCGCTGATCCTGGGCGCCGTGCTGGTGCCGCAGACCACCATCGCGTTGCCGCTCTACCTGCTCATCAGCAAGGTCAATCTCATCAACACTTATTGGGCGGTGCTGCTGCCATCGCTGCTCTTCCCAATCGGCGTCTACCTGGCGCGCGTCTACGCGAACGCGGCGGTGCCGAACGAACTCATTGACGCGGCGCGCGTGGATGGCGCTGGTGAGTTGCGTATCTTCGGGCGGGTGGCCATGCCGTTGCTGCTTCCGGGCATGGTGACGATCTTCCTCTTCCAGTTCGTCGCCATCTGGAATAACTTCTTCCTGCCGTTCGTTGTGCTGAACGACCCCAACTACTACCCAGTCAACGTCGGTCTCGCCACCTGGAACTTCGATCCCGCCGCGCACGAGCTGCTCTTCAACCTCATCGTCACTGGGTCGTTCCTCGCCGTCCTGCCGCTGATCGCCCTGTTCCTCTTCCTCCAGCGCTACTGGCGCGCCGGACTGGCGTTTGGCGGAGTGATCGGCTGAGACGACAGTTCGCGCTCTGGCGAAGACCAAACACGTCGTAACCTCATCCAGCAGGCGCGAGCGCGCGTCGGCTTATCCTCCGTAGAGCTAGGTAACCAACCATGACTTTCCCGCGTGACTTCCTCTGGGGAGCCGGCACGTCCGCCTATCAGATCGAAGGCGCGACGCGCGAGGATGGTCGCGGCCTGTCCGTCTGGGATGTGTTCGCTACCCAACCTGGTCGCACCTATCTTGGCCAGACCGGCGACATCGCCGTCGATCACTATCATCGCGTCGAGCAAGACGTCAGCCTGATGGCGCAGCTTGGCTTGAACGCCTACCGCTTCTCCGTCGCCTGGCCGCGCATCCTGCCATCTGGGACCGGCCAGGTGAGCGAGGCCGGGCTTGACTTCTATGACCATCTCGTAGACCGCTTGTTAGAGAACGGCATCGCCCCGATTGCGACGCTCTACCATTGGGACCTTCCCCTGCCACTGTACGAGCGCGGCGGTTGGCGCAACCGCGACACGGCCTACGCCTACGCCGATTACGCCGAGACAGTGGCGCGCCGCCTGGGCGACCGCGTCAAGTGGTGGGTTACCCAGAACGAGCCGTGGTGCAGCGCATATCTGGGGTATTACACGGGCATACACGCGCCGGGACTGCAGGGAGACGCGCAGGGCGCGGTGGATGTCGGACATCACCTGCTCTTGTCGCATGGGCTGGCGATTCCACGTATCCGCACGCACGCGCAGAGCGCGCGGATCGGCGCCGCGCTCAACCTCTTCCCCATCTTTGCGGGCGATCAGCGCCCAGAGACCATCCTCGCGGTGCAGCGGGCCGATCGCTTCCACAATCGCTGGTTCCTCGACCCGCTCTACCTGGGCGAATATCCCGCCGAGCTGTTCGCGGAGCTTGGCGCCGCGCCACCGCCGATCCAGGCTGATGACTTCAAGATCATCCGCGAGCCGACCGACTTCCTCGGCGTGAATTATTACAATCGCTGGACAATTCGCGGCCAGCGCTCGGAGAACGGGAGCGACCGGCAGACGCCTCCTACGGTGGAGTACATCACCGAACTCCCGCACGACGCCGTTACCGAGATGGGATGGGAGGTCTATCCGCACGGACTTGATATGATATTGGAGGAGCTGAACCGGGTCTATCATCCGAGCGCCCTGCTCGTCACCGAGAACGGCGCCGCGTTTCCTGATGAATGGAACGGCGACGGGCGTGTCGCCGACCAGCGGCGTGTGGCGTACCTGCGCGATCATGTGCAGGAGGTCGAGCGGGCCATTGAGCATGACGCGCCGGTCGTGGGCTATCTGGTCTGGTCGCTCCTCGATAACTTCGAGTGGGCGGAGGGGTACAGCAAACGCTTCGGACTCATCTACGTAGATTTCGAGACGCAGCGCCGCGTCATCAAAGACAGTGGGCGCTGGTACGCGGGGTTCATCGCCGGCCACCGCGCCTGAGACGGTCGCGGCGCGCATTTTGAGGCCAAGGGAGACGAAGGGAGACGGCGGACAATGGCAGAAGTTCGCTTCGAGCAGGTAGACAAGAGCTACGGCGGCAAGGCGAAGGTGATCGAGGACCTGAACCTGCACATCCGCGATCACGAATTTCTCGTCCTCGTCGGCCCGTCGGGCTGTGGCAAATCGACGATTCTGCGCATGATCGCGGGACTGGAGGAGATCACGGCGGGCGACCTCTACATCGGCGAGCGACGGGTCAACGACACGCCGCCCAAGGACCGTGACATCGCCATGGTCTTCCAGAACTACGCGCTCTACCCCCACATGAGCGTCTACGAGAACATGGCCTTCGCGCTTAAGCTCCGCCATGTCAAGAAAGAGGAAATCCAGCAGCGTGTGCGCCGGGCGGCGGCGACGCTGGGGATCGAGGAGTACCTGCAGCGCAAGCCACGCGAGCTGTCCGGTGGGCAGCGGCAGCGCGTCGCGCTGGGACGTGCGCTGGTACGTGAGCCACAGGTCTTCTTGCTCGACGAGCCGCTCTCGAACCTGGATGCCAAGCTGCGCGTGCAGACACGCGCCGAGATCAGCCGGCTCCATACGCAAACCGGTACCACCTTCGTCTATGTCACCCACGATCAAGTTGAGGCGATGACGATGGGCGATCGCATCGCGGTCCTGAATAACGGCGTCATTCAGCAACTGGGCACACCCAGTGAACTCTATAACCAGCCGGCCAACCTCTTTGTCGCTGGGTTCATCGGCAGCCCCGCCATGAACCTCTTCAGCGCGCGGCTCCTGCGCGGCGCGGATGGCGCGCAGGTCGTGATTGGTGACGGAGCGGATGCGCGGACGCTGCGGCTTGCTGGCATGCCAGCGGATACGATCTCCGGGCAGGCGACGAGCGAGGGACGTTCGGTGATCGCAGGAATCCGTCCCGAAGACCTGCGCCTGGCGAGCGAGGGCAGCGAGAACACCCTCACTGGGACGGCGGAGGTGGTGGAGCATTTAGGCAACGAGCAGGTGGTCTATCTGCGCGCGCCGGGAATAGTGGGGTCTAAGGGAGCGGATGGGGCGAGCGTCACGGCGCGTGTAGGCGCGGGCGCGGACCTCAAGCCGGGCGCGCAGGTCACGCTCCAGCCCGATCTCGCGCACCTGCACGTCTTCGATCCCGCTACGGGACAGCGGTTCCTATGAGCGAGTCGCGCGACGTGGGCCACGAGGTCGAGCAGAATCGCCATGCCAGCCTGGAAGGTGAGCCGCCTCTGATGGAGCAGGAAGATCATCAGCATGAGGCGGCGCGCGGTCTCCGACCGTCCGACATCCGCAAGGCCAATCGGGAGTTGATCGTCGCGCTCCTGGCGCGCGATGGGCCGGCGTCGCGCGTGACCCTGGCTCTGCGCACGGGATTGTCGCGTGTCACCGTGGGGGCGATCGTCGCCGATCTGCTGCGCGATGGCTGCCTGCGGGAGGAAGGCCCCGCGCCATCCTCACCTGTGGGTGGCCGGCGCGCGACACTGGTGTCTCTGAACGAGCATGCGCCTGATGTCGCAAACTGCATTCCCCAGTAAGCGATTTTTGCGAACCCGTGGCGCGACGGCTTGCAACGCGCCTGCTATGCGTCGGACAGCGCGCCATCGCGTAGTTGCAGCACGCGGTCGGCGGTGGCGGCGATAGTCGCGTCGTGCGTCGCGATCAGCATGCCGATCCCTTCACTATGCGCCACCTCACGCAGCAGCGCCGCGATGGCGCGCCCGGTCTGCGAGTCAAGGTTGCCCGTCGGCTCGTCGGCCACGAGAAAGCGCGGCGAGGTGACCAGCGCCCGCGCGAGCGCCGCCCGTTGTTGCTCGCCGCCAGAAAGCTCCGTGCCGCGATGCTCGGCGCGCGGCAGCAGCCCTACCAATTCTAGCGCCCGCCGCGCTCGCTCGCTGCGTTCACTCGCGGACGTGACGTGACCCAGGCGCAAGGGCACCTCGACGTTCTCCTGCGCCGTCAGGACCGGGAAGAGATGCGCGTTCTGGAACATCACGCCGACGTATTGCCGCCGGAGCAGCGCGCGCGCCGTCTCGTTGAGCGGCGCCAGGTCCTGACCGGCGATACGCACGCGACCGGCGGTGGGATTATCCAGCCCCGTCAGGATATTGAGCAGAGTCGTCTTGCCCGATCCAGAGCGCCCGCGCAACGCGATCAACTCGCCGGGCCGCACACCGAGCGAGACGCCATGCAACGCGCGCACTACACCATTCGGCGCCGGGAAGTCGCGCGTGACTTCCTCGGCCACCGCGATCGCCGTCTCACCCGCCATCTATTCGCCCTCCTTGCGTGTGCCCACCGGCCACAGTTCGACATGATCCTCCAGGATGCGCGCCTCGGCGCGCCCATCGAAGGGAAGGCTCTCGATGGCCTCGCGCGGGAGTTGCAGACGCCCGACGCGGTCGATCACGATGGACTCGGCGTGGGTCATCCCAGAGAGACCGATGATCGCGCTTGCCTGGTCGCCTGCGGAAGCCAGTGGCGCGTCGCGGCGCACCGTCTCGGTGCTCGTGCGTCCGTCGCGGATGGCGATGGTGCGATCTACTCCGGCGGCAAGCGTCGCGTCGTGCGTCACGATGACGGTCGTGAGGCCAAGCTGGTGGTTGAGGTCGCGCAGGAGCGTGAAGATGCCCTCGGCGGTCATGCTATCCAGTTCGCCGGTCGGCTCATCTGCCAGGAGCAGCGCGGGGCGATTGGCGAGCGCGACGGCGATGGCGACACGTTGCTGCTCGCCACCGGAAAGCTGGCTTGGACGTTTGCCCGCCATGCTCCCTAGTCCGACCAGATTGAGCAGTTCGCGCGCGCTGCGCCGTCGCTTGACGAGACCGACATTGCCGAGCATCTGCGGGAGCGCGACGTTCTCGGCTGCGGATAGTTCGGGGAGCAGGTTGCGTCCGCTCTGTTGCCATATATGCCCGACGACAAAGCCGCGATAGCGCGCGCGCTGCCCCTCGGAGAGGCGCGTCAAGTCGTTGCCAGAGACGACGCAGCGCCCAGCGCTCGGCTGATCGAGCGCGCCCAGAATATTGAGCAGCGTGCTCTTGCCCGATCCGGAGGCGCCGACGAGCGCGACCATCTCACCCTGATTGACCTCCAGATCGAGGCCTTGCAGCGCGACCACCTCCAGGTTCTCTACCTTATAGATTTTGACCAGATTCTCGCAGGTCACGAACGCCATCGTATCTCCCCTTTGGTCTTCGGACCCGCCTAGTCTTGATTGAGACGCAGCGCTTCGGCGAGCGAGGCGCGCGAGAGAATGAGCGTGGTGAGCGTCAGGGCGATCAGGCAGGCGGCCGCGATGCCGCCCAGGACGAGCGCCAACTGGCCGACCGGCAGGATCGTCTGTACGGGCGGCACGTCGATGGGTAGGCCGCCATTGAGGTTCGTGCGCGCGAGGCCTGAGGTGAAGACCAGCGCGGGCAACGCTCCCTGGGCGAGCAGCAAGCCGAGCAGCAGCCCCAGGCCGAGCGCGCTGACGTAGACGATTCCCTGTTCCCACAGCAGCAGCGCGAGGATCTGGCGCGGTGTTGTTCCCAGCGCGCGCAGGACCGCGAAGCCCGTCAGCCGGCTGCGCGCGTTGAGCCAGGAGGCGAGCCACGCGCCGATCAACGCGAGCGCCAGGGCTGTCACCGCGCCGAGGCCAAGCGCGCCGACCAGATTGATCTGGAGTGGGTCGCCCTGCGCGTCGGCCAGCATCTTGCGCCGATCCAGCACGCCATCGAGTTGGAGATCTCCAGAAGTGAGCGCCGCGCGCACGCTGGCGAGAGATGCGGTGTCGTCAGCCGTTCGTAGCCAGACCGTGTTTGGGGTCATATGAGCGTCGCTCGCCGCCTGGCCTTCGTCGAAGGCGCTGGCGAAGGTCGCATAATCCACCAGCAGCCCACCGGAAATGGGGTAGGCGAACTCAGGCGTGTCCGCGATGGGCGGAATGTGCGCGACGCGCGCCACGGCGTGGAACTTCATGCGCCCGTCGTGGCCAGGGAATGCGAGGGTAAATTGCCCATCGCTGGCGATGTGCTGTTGCGTCCAGAGCGCATCGTCCACGATAGCTGGCACGACATCGTCCGGCGCCACGCTGGCGCGCCCATCGGCGAGCAGCTTCATCAGGTCACTGAGGGATTGCGTCGAGTAGGCGGGCGACCAGAACGCGGTGGCGGCGTAGGTATCGGCGTCTACCGCGACGGCGCTGGCCGGCTGCTCATTCTGCTCGGGGTTCGAGTTCCCCTGGTAGCCGACGCTGGCGGAGCGCACCCCGCTGATGCCCGCGTAACGGCGCGTCAGATCGGCGAGCGTTGGCGCGGTCGCTGGAGCGGCGGGAGACGTCACGCTGGGCGAGAGCGTTCCGGCGAAATCGGCGCCCGCCTGGAAGTTGATCAGATCGGCGATGTGGGCGGCCTGCGAGACCGTGATGATGAGCGTGAAGAGCGTGAACGCGGTGGTGAGCGCCAGGAGCAGCAGCATGCGGCTCGACTGGCGCGGCGCGCGGGCCATCTGCGCCAGCGCGAGCGAGAAGGTGGGGCCGGAGCGGCGCGTGGTGAGGCGCGCGGCGGCGCGCAGCGCCAGCGGGAAGAAGCGGCTGAAGAGCAGCGCGATGGCGACGAGGAGAAGCACCGGCGCGACGATCGCCAGCGCCGAGAGGGCGAGACGTATCTGCAGGGAGAGTTGCTGGATTCCCCATAGGTACAAGATATAGAGCGCGAGCAGCACCACCGCGCCGATCAGGTCGAGATTGAAGCGCTGCCAGAAGGAGGGGCCAGCGCGCGAGGACTCGCGGCGCAATGTCAGCACGTTGCGCGTCGCCGCCCGGTAAATCGAGACGAGGATGGCGATGGTCGCGCCAAGCGTGGCGATGAGCGCGTACCAGCGCACGTCCCAGGCCAGGGCAAGTGGATCACGATCCAGCACGTTCAGTCCACGCTGGTTGTCGCTGGGCAGGAGCGCACCCGCGATCAGGCGGACCAGTGGGACGGCGAGAAGTGGACCGGCAATCAGGGCGAGGAGGCTCGCGCCGACGCCCTGGAACGCGAGCGCGCCCAGAATCTGCCGTCCCTTCGCGCCGCGGCTGCGCAGGATGGCGATGGCCTCGCCCTGCCGCTCGACGAGGATGCCCGCCGCCAGGCTCACGAAGAGGATCACCAGCCCAAGTACCTGGAGCAGAAGGATGATGACGACGATCTGTAGCCCAATCGCGCGGCCCTGGTAGCCGCCGAGCGTATCCAGCGCGCCGCCGATCTGGGCGCCGGCGGTCCCCCGCTGGCTGCCCAACTGGTTAGATACCCGGTCGCGCAACTCGTTGTAGCGGCTTGTCAGGGGGCCAAGATCGTCGCTGGTGATGGAGTCGAGCGCGAGCGGATAGCGCCAGAACAGTTGCAGCGGTTGAAATGGGCCATTCTGACCGGACGTGTCGACGGGAGTCGCGGCGTTGAGTGCGGTGATGAGCGTGTCGGCGGAGACCAGCGCCGTACTGAGTTGTTGTCCGCCGGGGCCAAGCTGCACGACGGGGCCGCCGTAGTTGCCATAGTTCTCGAAGTTCATGTTCCAATAGGAATCGTTCACGTCGAGACGGGTATAAACGCCGACGATACGGAGTGGCAGGATGATAGGGCCTGATGGCCCCTGGGCGACCTGTGTGTACAGGATGTCTCCAGGACGGACGCCCAGCGCGGTCGCGCTCTCCTGCAAAAGCGCCAGCTCGATCTGCGCGCCGCTCGCCGTCGGCAGACGTCCGCTGACCAGGCGCAGATGGGTGTTTGCCTCGGCGATGTCGCGCCCATCAAGCGTTAGGCCAGTCTCACCACCGCCCGGACCTTTTGGCCCAGATGGCGTTGCGCCAGCGGACGACGCGGTCTTCGTGATGGGAAAAGACACCTGCGCTGCGAAGCCCGGCTTGCCTGCGAGATAGGAGCCTAGCTCGTCCCGGACAAGGCTATCAACGCTCGAGCTAAACTGGCGCGCCGCGTCGCGCGTGGGATTGATCGCATAAAGCGAGATACTCAGCGCGGAGCCGCCGGGAGATTCGGCGAGCGCGCCTCGCAGTCCGCTGCTCACCGCGACCTGCGAGAAGAGCGGTACGGCGCAGACCAGCAGCACGGCGCCCAAGAGGCCAAGCTCGGTGATCAGCAGCAATCCCCATGTGCGCCGCAGGCGCGAGAACGCCAGCGAGAGCGTCGGGGGGATGAGTGTGAAGCCGCCAGAGCGTGGCAGAGCGTTGGGCGTGGGTCCAGTCCTTCGGGCGGTTCCCACGGTGTATCCTTCCAGTAGGTGGGCCATCGTGATCGCTATACGTTTTTGCCATTTAGCCACTATCAGGCTGAGAGCATTGTGAGACGAGGCAAGTATAGCAGAGGTCCGTTTCCTGTCAACGGTAACTGTAATGTGAACAAAGAGACGTCGGTATGCCTGCTCCTCTTTGTCGCTTTGTCGCTTTGTCGCTTTGTCACATAACATTGCCCAGCGCGGCAAAGAACGTCTATGCTAGGCTGGGCGATCAGTGTGCCAGGATGAAGAGGGTGAGGGTAGGTGTGCGGCTGCGGGGGTTTCTGTCGCTAAGTGTGACGGCGTGTTTCTTTGGGCTGGGCGTCGTGCTGGCGAAACTGCTCACCGGCGTCTTCAGTCCTGTCCTGCTTGCCTGTCTCGCGCTCGGCTGCGGCGGCCTGCTGGTTACCCTCTTGCTGCTCGCCATGCGCCGCCCATTGCTGCCACCTGCCTCGCGCGCCATCTGGGGCAACCTGCTCGTCCTCGGAGTCTTTGGTACGGCGCTGCCGCTGGTGCTGGTGATCGCTGGGTTCACGTTGACCAGCGCAGTGGTCAGTGGCGTGCTGATCCAGGCGCAGGGACCAGCGGCGGTGCTGCTCGCGGCGGTGGTGTTGCGCGAGCGGCCAAGCCTGGCGCAACTGATCGGCATCGCGATCATCATCCTCGGCGGCGTGCTTGTCGTCGTGCGGCCCGATCTCTCGTTCCAGGCCGACGCGCTGGGTGTGGCGCTCGTGCTGGCCGGAGCGGTGGGCTACGGTTTCGCGCTGATTCCGGCCAAGCGGCTGGCGGGCAAGGTGGATACGCTGCAAGTGAGTGCGTTGCGCTTCCTGATCGGGGTGATCTTCGTCGCGCCGCTGCTCTTCTTCCAGCCAACTCTAATGACTGGCGCGGTCTCGTGGACGACGCTGGCCATCTTCGCGCTCTACGTGCTGACGAGCTATTGCGCGGGCTATATCCTCCAGCAGGATGGGCTGCGCTTCCTTAAGGCGTGGGAGGCCGCCGCCACGCTGCAGACGCTGCCTGTCTTCGCCGCGCTCTTCGCCGTGATATTCCTGCACGAGACCGTCGCGCCGCTCCAGATCGCGGGTGTGCTTGCGGTGATCGTGGGTGGGATCATCATCGCGCGTGGCAGCCCAGCGGAGGAACTGCCTGCAGTTGGCGCCTCTGATGTTGGCAAGGAGACGGTGGCTCCTCCTCCGCCACCTGAGCCTTCACAGTAAATCGGCCTCCAGGCGGCGTCTGACGAGCAGAGTATTCAGCATTCTGACTGGAGGCTGCTCATGCGTTCCGCGCGCACTCATGCGTTCAATCTCACTGGCCTGCTGCTGATCTTCCTCTGCCTGGCGCTCGTTAGCTGCGACCAGCCGAATCCACCGCCCAAGATCGAGAAGACACCGCAGCCCCGACCCGACAGCCAGCAAGTCCTGCGTATACTCGATCAGGCCAATGACGGTCTCAAATTGAACTCGCTCGATCCTGCGACCGCCTATTATCGCACCGAGTTGCAGGTCACCCAGCTGGTCTTCCCATCCCTCGTCACGCTCGATGCGCGCGAGCAGCCGGTCGATTGGGCTGCGGCGAGCCATGAGATGAGTGGCGATGGGTTGACGTATACCTTCCATCTGCGCCCGAATCTGCGTTGGTCCGATGGGACGACGATTGACGCGACCACCTTCGCCTACTCGATCAACCGTGGCCTGGACCCCTGTCTACACTCCTATTCGTCATTCTTTCTCTACCTTTCAGCCATCAAAGGCTCGGCGCAGTTCTACAACGAGGCATGTCCCCTCAACGCCTCGTCTGCGCCTGCGTCACTCATCGGCGCATCACTGCTCACGCCTGACCCGCTCACCTTTCAGATTCTCCTGGATCACCCTTCTGGTGGGTTCCTCACCGCGCTAACCTATCCACCCGCTTTCGCCGTCCCCAAACACCTGGTAGAGAAATACCGATTCGGCGATTGAGTGGGTTGACCACCTTGCCATGGCGGCGGATGGTGGCTTCGGCGGCAACCTGTATAAACTCACCAGCCTCGATGACCAAGGACGTATCACGCTCACGCGCAACGAGGCCTTCTGGGGCTCTACCAAGCCAAAGATTCAGCGCATCGAGTACACTCTGCACAACACGCCGCAGTCTGCCTGGTTCAACTACACGAAGGGCAATGGCGACGTCGTCTATCCATCCTCGGCGCAGATCGACCAGGCGCGTGTGGGCAAAGGCTTCCATCAGGTTCCTACGGCGACAGTGAGCTATTTCCGGCCTAATTGGAAGATCCCGCCTCTGGACGATGCGCGCCTGCGCCAGGCGTTCTCCCTGGCGCTTGACCGTAAGGCGCTCGTCAACGCCGTCTCTAGTGGCGCCAGTCAGCCAACGATTCACATCATCCCTGAGGGCGTCAACGGCTACAACAAGGACTTGCGCGACGCCGACGAGCGCTCAGGAGACGCTGCGCTCACGGCTGACAAGGCGAAGGCTGGCGCACTCTGGCAGTCATACGTCCACGACAAGTGTCACGGCGACCCTGAACAATGCAGCCCCATCTACTTCATGCCCTCGTATCTATTCGGTAATGCGACCGTTGAAGTGGCGATACAGATGTGGGAAGATGCGATGCCTGGCGTGAAAGTGGAGGCGTATCATGTCGATGGCGTTCAGGAGCTTGACTGGCAGGCAAAAGTTCCGTTCTCTGATCTTTTCTGGCAGGGCTACTATCCTGACCCACAGCAGCTCATCCAGCCACTGATCCGCACCGGCGCGCACGACAACCTCACCGGTGTGAGCCTTCCAGACGCAGACGCGCTGCTGGACGCCGCGGCGTCCAATCAGGACCAAGCCGCGCGGATAACGCAATATCAGCAGGCGGAGCAGCTAGCGGTTAGCCAGGCAGCAGTCATTCCCATCAGCCAGGGCTTGCTTTCCTGGGTCGCCACGCCAGCGCTGGTAGGTGGCTGGGCGTACACATCCGCCGAATCGGTTCCACTGAGCGCCTGGCAGAGCGCCTATCTGGCGAAATCCGCATGAATCCGGGTAGAGAGAAGCCCCATCCAGCGTGAACCAGATGGGACTTTCAGAGTAGTGAATGAGAGTTAGTTGCGCAGAGGCTTGCCGGTGGTGAGCAGGCCGCCATGCGCTCCTGCGTCTTCTCGCATACTCGCACAGTCTCGACGAACGCCTCGCGCTCCAGGTCGAGGATGTCCTGCTCGCTGAGGACGTCCAGCGGCGAGCATTCGCCGCCAGTCAGCACGTACGCCAGGCTGGCTGGAGACCACCACGTCGTGCTCGCTGGCCTTGCCCTGCAGCTTCAGGCCCTCAGCCACCTGCTCCAGCACGAGCCGCCCGCCCGGACCCGGCAGCCGGAACGTCGGCGGCTCCGGCTTGCGCCACGTCCCCTTGTCCTTCGCCTCCGCCAGCGCGAGCGCGTCGGCCTTGGCGTCGGCCAGCAGCCGCTCGCGGTCCCAGCGTCACGGCGTCGTCTTGCGGATGAAGCCGTAGCTCATCGCGTCGTAGGCGCTGGTGGCGACGGTGGCGACCGCCATCGTCTCGAAGCGTGGCGCGACGGCGGGGAACGGCCCATGCTCCGGCGTCAAGGTCTGCCAGCGCGCCAGCAGCTCCTTGCAGCCGCCGCCAGCCGGGATGACGCCCGCGCCGACCTCGACGAGGCCGATATACGTCTCGACCGCCGCGCGCACCGCTGCCCATGCATGACGATCTCCGCGCCGCCGCCGAGCACGCGTCCCGACTGGCGCGACGACGACCGGCGTCTCGCTGTACTTGAGCGCCATGATTGCGTCCTGCTGGAACGCGTTGGACGCCTTGCTCCATCTGCGTCCCACTCGCCGGATTCCGCGCCCATCAGGACGAGGAAGAGTTGGCGCCGACGCAGAAATCGGGCGCCTCGTTGCCGACGACGATGGCGCGCCAGTTCTGCTTGCCCTCCTCGACCGCCGCGCGCAGCATCGCCGTGATGTCGGCGTCGATGGCGTTCATCTTGGCGTGGAACTCGACGCAAAGCACGCCGTCGCCCATATCCAGCAGCGAGGCGCTGCCGTTGCTCTTGACGACCTTTTCGCCCTTCTTCAGCGCGGCCAGGCTGAGCGTCGGCCCAGTCGGCGGAACCGGCGCGTAGGCGTGCGTGTTGAAATCCCAGTAGGAGCGTTGCGGTTCCTCGTCGTAGAAGCGCCCAGTCGCCGTTGCCCAGGACCTCCTGAACGAGCGGCGGCAGCGTGCGCCCCTCCGCCGTCATGCGCTTCGCCGGTCGCCTCGACACCGAGCGCGTCCCACGTCTCGAAGGGGCCGACCTCCCAGTTGAAGCCCCAGCGCATCGCGCTGTCCATGTTGACGATGTCGTCGGCGATCTCCGGCGCCGTCGCGGCGGTGTAGAGCAGCGTGTCGGCGGTCAGCTCCCAGGCGAGTTTGCCGGCGCGGTCGTCGACTGTTGACGATGCATGCGCATGCGCTCGAAGACATCGGGATTGCGCTTGACGGCTGTCAATCGAGGCGAAGTTGCGCCGGCTCCTCCGGGCGGTACTCCAGCGTCGTCGGGTCGATCGCCAGGATTTGCTTGCCCTCCGTCGCCTTCGCACCTTCTTGTAGAAGCCCTGCCCGGCCTTGTCGCCGATCCAGCCGCGCTTGACCATCTCGCAGCGACGAAGTCGGGCATGCGGAAGAGCTCGCGCTGCTGGGTCGTCCGGCAGGTTCTCGTAGAGGTTGTCGGCGACGTGCGCAAGGTGTCCATGCCCGGCCAGATCGGCGGTGCGGAAGGCGGCGGAGCGCGGGCGGCCCATCGCCGGGCCCGAAGATCGCGTCCACCTCCTCGATGGTGTAGCCCTCGTCGAGCATGCGGTGGCAGCGTCACCAGGAAGCCGTAGGTGCCGATGCGGTTGCCGATGAAGTTGGGCGTGTCCTTGGCGTAGACGACGCCCTTGCCGAGCTTCTCGGTGCGCGAACTGCGCCCATGAAGCGCATCAACTCTGGGTCGGTGTCGGGCCCGGCGACCAGCTCCAGCAGCTTGAGGAAGCGCACGGGGTTGAAGAAGTGGGTGATGAGGAAGTGGCGGCGGAAGTCGTCGCCTCTGCCCGCCATCATCTGCGCCGCCGGGATGCCCGACGTGTTCGAGGTCACGATGGCGGCCGGGCTTGCGCACCGGCTCCATGCCGCGCGAAGTGTCGCGCTTGACGTCCAGCCGCTCGATCACCGCCTCGACGACCAGGTCCACCTCGCCGAGCTTCTGCCAGTCGTCCTCGGTATTGCCGACGGTGACGAGCCGGGCCGACTTCGGCGGTATAGAACGCCGAGGCGGGCTTGGCCTTGAGCGCCTTCTCCAATCCCGGCTGCGCGAAGCGGTTGCGCGCGGCTTTATCTTTGCTCTCGGCGGCGTCCGGCGGGACGATGTCGAGCAGCAGGACGGGGATGCCGGCGTTGGCCAGATGCGCCGCGATGCCCGCGCCCATGATGCCCGCGCCGATCACCGCCGCGCGGTTGATGCTGTAACTCATGGTCTGTCCTCTATCGCTTCGCTACAGTCGCTCGATGATCGTCGCCAGCCCTGCCCGCCGCCGACACAGAGCGTCGCCATGCCGAGCCGCCCGCCCTCGGTCTCCAGATCGTTGAGCAGCGTGGCGATCAGGCGTGCGCCGGAGCAGCCCAGCGGATGGCCGAGCGCGATGGCGCCGCCATGCGGGTTGAGCTTGTTCTCGTCGATGCCGAGCGTGCGCACGACCGCCAGCGACTGCGCGGCGAACGCCTCGTTCAGCTCGATGATGTCGATGTCGGCGAGGGTAGATGCGCGCGCGCGAGCGCCTTGCGCACGGCCTCGACCGGGCCGATGCCCATGATCTCCGGCGCGACGCCCGCGACCGCCATCGAGAGCACACGCGCCTTCGGCTGGATGCCCAGCTCCTTGCGCCTTCTCCGCGGACATCAGCACCGCCGCCGATGCGCCGTCGTTGAGCGGGCTGCTGTTGCCCGCCGTCACCGTGCCGCCGGCGATGAAGGCTGGCTCCAGCGAGGCCAGCTCCTCCAGCGAGGTGTCGCGGCGCGGGCCGTCGTCTATGCTGACGACCTCGCCGTTGGGCAGCGTGACGGGGACGATCTCCTTGGCGAAGACGCCGTTATCGATCGCGGCGACGGCGCGCTGGTGGCTGCGCAGCGCGAAGGCGTCCTGGTCCGCGCGGCTGATGTTGTACTCGCGCGCCAGATTCTCGGCGGTCAGGCCCATCGGGATGTAGGACTGCTCGAACTCGGTCGTCGTCTTGCCCGGCAGGCCGCAGATCTCGATGCCCTGCGGGTTGTTGGTCAGCTTCGGGTTGAAGCTGGGATTGAAGCCGCCCATCGGCACGCGCGACATGCCTCGACGCCGCCGATGACGAAGACATCGCCCATGCCGAGCATGATGTTCTGCGCGCCCATGTTGAAGGCTTGCAGGCTGCTGGCGCAGAAGCGGTTGACCGTCGTTCCGCCCGCCGTCACCGGCAGGCCCGCCAGCGCCGTGACGATGCGCGCCAGGTTCATGCCCTGCTCGCCCTCGGGGAAGGCGCAGCCGATGATGACATCCTCGATCAGCTTGGGATCGAGATTGGGAACGCGCTCGGCCGCCGCGCGCACCGCGACCGCCGCCAGGTCATCCGCGCGCATCGTGCGTAGCGCGCCCTTGCTCGCGCGTCCGATCGGCGTGCGCACCGCGCTGACTATCACTGCCTCTGGCATTGTCTCTCTCCTTGCAATCAGCTGTCTCTCATGTCATTGCGTAAACGGGCGCGACAGGTCGCGCCCCTACGCTAATCCCAATCCAAATGGCGATTCTATGAGGCGCGCGGCTTGATCAGCGCCCACTCGACGGTGATCTCGGTCGTCACGACGCCCTGCGCGTCGAGCAATTGCACGGGCACGCTGAAGCGCGCCTTGCCGTTGGTCTCCAGGCCTGCGCGGACGCGCGCCTGCTCATCGGTAGTGAGCGTCGCCACGCCGCGCAGGTCGCCCTTCGAGGGCTTGCGGTAGGCGATCTGGGCGCTCGCCGCGAGTGGGATGTAGCCCTGCCCTTGCAGGTCGGCGAAGGCCGCCATCACCATCGCGCCGGAGGCCGCCTCGCCCAGCCCGAACTGCGCCGCCGCGTGAATCGTGCCGACGTGGTTCAGCCGCTCCGGCGCCTCAGGCATCAGCACCTCGGCGCGCTCGTCATCTACCGCGACGAATTGCAGGCCGAGCACGCGATTGAAAGGCACCGCCTGCGTCATGATCGTGCGCACTGTCTCAAGATCGGCCATAGCGCCCCTCCTTGCTCTCACGAAACATTGATATATAGGAGCACGATCCATCGCGTCCAGAGATCTCTCCCCCGGCTCCTCCCCTAAAGGGCAGGGGCCACTCGCGGCAACCGTCGTCGCCGTGTGAGGCCCCCCTCCCCTCCCAGGGAAGGGGCTAGGGGGTGAGGTCTCGCTTCCTACAGCGGGTAGGCGGCCTTCTCGGCGACGATGCCCGGCCAGCTCGCGCTGCGCGGGCACGATGTCGGTCTCCGCGTCGCCGACGTACGCGCGCACCTTCGCCAGTTCCTGCGCGGCGCTCCTCGCCCTCGAAGGCGCGGGTGATCGTGTTCTCCATCGCCGTCTTCGTCTCCGGCAGCAGCCGCAACACCGCGACCTGCGCCAGCAACTCGTGCGTACGCGCGTCCACGCCGCCCTGCTTGACGGCCATCAGCGCGCGCGCCACGGCGCTATCCATCGCGTAGACGTTGATGAGCTGGTTCGCGGCGTATTCGAGGAACTCCTGCTCCTCCTCCATCTCCGCCATGAACTTCTGCGCGCCCTTGAAGATCGTGTAGAGCGCGGCGCGCTTGAGCCGCTCGACGAGGTTGACGCTCTCGCGCAGCGCGGCGGGCGTCGTCGTCGGTGGCGAAGTCCGGCGCCTTGCCGCTCGTGACCTCGGCCTCGATCTGCGGGAAGGCGGCCATCAGCGGGAGCTCCCCTTCACCGTGCGGCGGAAGAGCGTGCCGGCGGCGACGAGGCGGTTGACCTCGTTCGTGCCCTCGAAGATGCGGTTGATGCGCGCGTCGCGATAGGCGCGCGTGATCGGGTACTCCTCCATGAAGCCGTAGCCACCGAAGACCTGCACACCCTCGTCCACGCAGCGCCCAAGCGCCTCCGAGCCGTAGACCTTGGCGATGGAGCACTCGATAGCGTACTCCTCGATGGCCGCGAGCTGCGCCTGCTGGTCGTCGCCTGCCGCGACGCGCGCCGCCTCGACATCGCCGACGACACGGAAGCCGATGCGACTCCGCAGCGTAGGCGTCGGCGGCCATGTAGGCCAGCTTCTTCTTGATCATGCCGAAGCCGTGCAGCGGGCGGCCAAACGCCTTGCGCTCGCCGGCGTACTGCGCGGCCAGCGTCAGCGCCGACTTCGCGCCACTGGCGGCGCCCATGCCGAGCTTGACGCGCCCGATGTTGAGGATGTTGAAGGCGATCTTGTAGCCCTTGCCGATCTCGCCGAGCACATTCTCGACCGGCACCTGGACGTTGTCGAAGTAGACGGTGCGCGTCGAGGAGCCTTTGATGCCCATCTTGCGCTCCTCCGCGCCGGTGGAGACGCCAGGCCAGGCCGTCTCGACGATGAAGGCGGTGTGCTTGGTGTCGTCGATCTTGGCGAAGACGACCATCACGTCGGCGAACCCGGCGTTGCTGATCCACTGCTTGGCGCCGTTGAGGATGTAATACTTGCCGTCCTCCGAGAGCTGCGCGCGCGTCTTGATCGCCATCGCGTCCGAGCCGACGCCTGGCTCGGTCAGCGCGTAGGCGCCGATGATCTCGCCGGTGGCCAGGCGCGGCAGGTACTTGCGCTTCTGCTCGTCGTTGCCATAGAAGACGATGGGCAGCGAGCCGATGGAGGTATGCGCGCCCCAGGCGACCGAGAACGACGCCTGGCGCAGTCTCGCCGCCACGAGCGAGCTGACGATCAGGCCAAGCTCGGCGCCGCCATATGCCTCCGGAATATCAATCATCAGCAGGCCCTGCTCGCCGGCCTTCTTGACCAGGCCGGCCATCACACCCGGCTCCTGGTGCTCGATCTGCTCGTCCGCCGGGACGATCTCGCGCTGGAAGAACGTCGCCGCCGACTCGCGCATGTACTGCTGCTCGTCGGTGAGCTGCTCCGGCGTGAGGAAGCGCTCCTCGCTTACCGGCGTCGTCAGATAGCTCGCGCCAGTCTCTACGGATTTCGTCTCGTTCGCTTCGATTGCCATACCTACTTCTCTCCTCTACGCACGCGCATCTGTTGGAGCCACCGGCGCGCTCGCCGCTGGCAGGGAATACCACTTCTCTATGCGCTCTCTAGCTCGCCTGAGCTAGTCTCCGCGAGCGCCTCGTCGCGCAACTGCCGCCGTAGCACCTTGCCAATCGTCGTCTTCGGCAACGACTCGCGGAACTCGAAGACGCGCGGGATCTTGTATGGCGCCAACCGTTCGCGGCAGAATGCCGTCAACTCGTCCGCCGTCGCCGACTCACCGGGTTTGAGCACGATGAACGCCTGCACGCGCTCGCCACGCTGCGCGTCTGGCACGCCAACGACCGCCGCCTCCAGCACCTTGGGATGCTCGTAGAGCGACTTCCTCCACCTGGCGCGGGAAGACTTTCAGCCCGCCGACGATAATCATGTCCTTGGCGCGGTCCACGATGCTGAAGTAGCCGTCTTCGTTCATCACGGCGATGTCGCCGGTCAGCAGCCAGCCGTCATGCAAGGTCTTCGCCGTCTCGTCGGGTCTGCCCCAGTAGCCCTGCGTCACCTGCGGCCCGCGCACCACCAGCTCGCCCTGCTCGCCTACGCGGCAGGAACATGCCCGTCTCGCGGTCGCGGATCGCGGCGTCGGTATTCGGCAGCGGCAGGCCAATTGTGCCAGCGCGGCGGTCGCCAAAGACGGGATTGCAGTGCGTGACGGGCGAGGCCTCGGTCAGCCCGTAGCCCTCAACGACGCGCGCGGGCGAGATGCGCTCGAACTGCGCCTGCACTTCGGGCGGAAGCGGCGCCGAGCCGCTGATGCAGATGCGAATCGAGCTGAGATCAGCCTTTTTCTTCTCGACGGCGCGCGCCAGCGCCTGGTACATCGCCGGGACGCCGGGGAAGAGGTCAGGCTTGTGCTGCTCGATGGTTTTGAGCGTCTCGGCGACGGTGAAGCGCGGCAGAAGCACCATCGTCGCGCCGTTGATGACGCTCATGTTCATCCCGACCGTCAGGCCGTAGACGTGGAAGAACGGCGCGGCGCAGAGCGTCTTGTGATGCGTTCCAGTTCCCAGCTCGCTCCACGCCCAGATCTGCGTCGCGTTGGCGACGAGGTTGCGGTGGGTGAGCATCGCGCCCTTGGCGACGCCGGTCGTGCCGCCGGTGTATTGCAGGATCGCCAGATCCTCGCCAGCGGCTGGCTCCGGCAGCGCGAAGACCTCGAAGCCCTGGCGGTCGTGCGTCTGGCCAATCACGTCCTTGAACTCGTGGAACCACGGCTCGGAGCGCAGCGCGCGATGGTCGGGACGGGGCTTGCCGAGCGAGTCGCGCATCTCTTTCGCTTTGTAGGCGAGCGAGAGCGCGAGCGGCATGTAGTCGTCTGGCCCCGCCGCGATCACATGCTCGACAGGCGTGCGCGCGCGTACGGCGAGGACATTTGGCAACGCTGTGGTCAGCGCGACGACGACCTTGACGCCAGCGTCATTCAACTGATGCTCAAGCTCCGGCTCGGTGTAGAGCGGGTTCGTCGGTACGACCACCGCGCCGGCCTTCATCGCGCCAAAGAAGGCGATGGGGAACTGCGGCACGTTCGCCAGGCAGAGCGAGACGCGGTCGCCATGCTTGACGCCGAGCGAGAGCAGCGCGCGCGCGAAGTGATCCACCAGCGAGCCAAGCTGGGCATACGAGATTGTCGCGCCGTAATACTCGATGGCCGCGCTGGCGCCGTAGCGGCTGACGGCCTGATCAAAGAGCGCCGCGAGCGAGGCGCTGGGAATGGTGACAGTCTGTGGCACGCCCTCGTGGTAATGTGCCAGCCAGGGTCGCTCGCCAGACCATTCAGGACTGCCGGAGACGGTGGAAGCCTGGTCGGCAGGGGGGACGGGGGTCTCGTCCATGTGACACGCTCCTCGCTGAGCGAATTTGAAAGAGGACTCCAGCCGCCATATTGAGCGCATTATACGTGACTCTATTGCCTGACTGCCGCATAGCCAGCTAACACGAAATGTGGTATATACTGATGACTGGCTAACACGTGTTCCGACGATCTCCAAGGAAAAGGAGCGTCCGGTGACAGCGCAGACATCCTCCAGCCGCATTCCCCAGCCGCAGCAACAGCCGGACGAGGACTTCGCCACACTCGTGGCGCGCTTCCGGCGCGCGCGTGGTCTCTCGCAGGGGCAGCTTGCCAAGGCGGCGCGGCTCTCGCGTACCTATATCTATCACCTGGAGACGGGGCAACGGCAGGCGCCTTCGATTCGCGTGGCGCGGGCGGTCTCGCGCGCGCTGGAACTGCACGGCGAGGACCGGCAAAAGCTGGCGCGCGCCTACCTGAACCTGACTGGCAGGCAGATGGAGGACGAGGCCGAGGCGCTGGACCTGCTCGACCAGCGCGAGCTGGCGGCGGTGCTGGTGCGCAACATGGCCTTCCCGGCGCACAGCCTTGACCGCCTCTGGCATGTCAGCGCGTGGAACCGCGCGGCGGTGGAGCTGTTCGAGACTGACGCGACCCGCCTCGCCGCGCACAGCCAGCATCTGCTGATGATGGTCTTCGATCCGCAGTATCGCGCGCGCTTTCGCCCGTGGGAGGCGCTGGCGCGACGACTGCTGGCCGAGTTCAAGTACGCGACGCGCAGCCTGACGTATCTGCCGGAGTACCGGACGCTGTGGCGGTCGCTGCGGCTGATGCCGGACTTCACGCGCATCGCCGACACGTCCGATCCAGGCGCTGGTTCGGCGCCGGGGCTGGTCTTCCAGATGCGACATAGCCGCCTCGGCCCGCTGACGCTGCGCACGACGGTCACCGTCTTCAGCGGCGCGTCGGATTACTCCATCGTGACGTATGTGCCGGGCGACCAGCAGACGCTCAACACCTTTGCCGCCAACGGCTGGCAGGCCCCAGACCAGGACCTCGACGAATGATATTAGGTAATCGGCGTGAACAGCAAGATTTTGGCGAGCTTCTCTCTGTGCATATTCTGGCTGCTATGATTCGATTGGCAGCAAGGCCGTTGTCGTCCAAACGCCCTGTGGCGCGCTTCAGGAGGCAAGAATCGGCTGATGATCAGGGCAATCGAAGCACTGAATGGTAAACTCGTGCGGCAATGTCCAGTTTTGCCATTCCTCGGTCGCTAATCTGATCTCTGCATCCACCATCTGCGCGACTGGATGAGGGCTACCCTGCCGCCAGACAAACAGTGCGCATGATCCATCTTTGCCCTGCCAGTTGAGCAGCGGTTGGCCATCAACAGGACAGCATAGTTCACCAGAAGGCTCATAGAGATCAAACATGCTCATGCTATTCCTCATGCGGTATTGCTATCGCCGTTTAAAGATGTGGTCGAGCGCGCTCTGAGTATAGCGCAAGAGGAGCGGGCTGCCACCGAACGGTTGGCAGGCGCCAGATCAGGACCTCGGCGTGTAACCTGCGCATGACCTCTCATGTATGGTACTGGTAAATACAGACGCCGACGCTGCGTCCCAGACGATGCAGGCAGCTCGTTCCCCACTTAGCCATAGACTCCGCCAGAAAGCCCTATACCATGCCCGCAAGGATGTTCTCTCGCCGGTCGCGCCTTCTACCTATATATAGCGCGCTCTTGGCGATGCTCATGCTTTTGCTGGTTGCGTGCGGACCGAGCGCGACAACGCAGCATCCCACTGGCGTGGCAATCGCGCCCGACGCGCAGGGGCGCACGCTCGTCGTCTTGGGCGCATCGGATGCCTACGGCGTAGGTACGAACGATCCCGACCGCGATAACTGGCCGACCTCGCTCTCGCGGCAGTTGCGCGGGACGATTCATCTGGTCAACCTGGGCGTACCAGGCATCACACTGGCGCGCGCGGCGACGCAGGAGTTGCCTATCGCGGTGGACGCGCGGCCCGACATGGTCGTGATGTGGCTGGCGGTAAACGATTTCGCCGCCAACGTCACGCTCGCCACCTATTCATCACAACTGCGCTCGGCGATACTCACTCTGCGGACGCAGACATCCGCGCGTGTCTACATCGCCAACCTGCCCGACCTCACCGCGATTCCGTATCTGGCGCGTGGGGACCAGCAGGCGCTGGCTGCGCGGGTGGCCGACTGGAACGGCGCCATCGCCGCGGCCTGTGCGAAGGAGGGCGCGACGCTGGTGGACCTCTACGGCGACTGGCAGGAACTGCGCTCGCATCCAGAGTACATCGGCGGCGACGGGCTGCATCCCTCCACGCTTGGCGCGCAGCGGCTCGCCGAGATCTTCCGTCAGGCCATCGAGCCACGCTGACCATACCTCCAGCAGACAGGGCGCTTCATCCCCGTGAACACCATCTTCGATAGCTCACCTACTGGCTTTACCCAGCCGCTGCTCCTGCTGACGCTGGCGGCGCTCGTGGCCCTGCTGCTGCTCGGCGCGCGCAACGCCCATCTGGCGCGCATCGCCATACGCAACGTGCCACGGCGCAAGCTACGCACGGCGCTCATCATCTTTGGGCTGATGCTCGGCACGACCTTCATCGCCGCCGCCTTCGCCGTGGACGACGCCATCGCGCTTGGCGTGCGCACCATCGCGGTCTACAACCTTGGGCGCATTGACGAGGAGGTGCTTGGAGGCGACGGGCCGCTCGGCGCCTATTCTCAGGCGTATGGCGCGCGGGCCGTGGATGGGCTGCGCGATGACCCGCAGGTCGCCGGGGTAGCTCCGGCGCTGCTCGTGCAAGACCTCTTGCTCGCCGACGAGACTTCCGGCCAGGTGCGTGGGCGTGTCGGCGCACTGGCGATGGACCCAGCTGGTGGTGGCGCGCTGGTGGACCTGCGCGCGGCGAGCGGGAACGCGCCGACGCCGATAGACGCGCTCGCTCCTGACGAGGTCTACCTGAACCGCAACGCGGCCACGCTGCTGAACGCGCACGTTGGCGACGCGCTCACACTCTACTCATCGCACTGGCCGGGCAAGCGCTACAGTGCGCGCGTGCGCGCGATCGTAACCGGCGGACCGCTCGGCGACCCGCCCTCCATCGTGCTGCCACTGGCGACGCTGCAACGCTACGCGGATGCCCCAGGCCAGATCAACCGTATCTACATCGCCAACGCCGGCGACGGGCTGACCGGCGTAGCGCGCACCAACGCGGTATCCGACAAGATCTACCAGGCGCTCTACTCTGCGGGTGGCCGGGTCAATAGGTCTACATGCAGCGCTACCAACGGCACTATCATATGCAGCGCGGTCGTCAATACCTCACTTTACGTGCATAAGGCGAAGCAGGACGGCGTGCGTTTCGCCTTGCAGGCGCAGGAGATCTTCGGGCGCATCCTGACGCTCTTCACGCTCTTCGCGCTCGCCATTGGCCTGCTGCTTATCTTCCTGATCTTCACGTTGCTCGCCGCCGAGCGCCGCGCCGAGCTTGGGATGGCCCGCGCGCTGGGGATGCGCCGCCTCGCCATCGCGCAGACGCTGCTCTTCGAGGGCGCGACTTATAACCTCGCCGCGACGCTGCTGGGACTGCTCGCCGGGCTGGGTCTGGGCGCGGCCATCGTCACGATCATCAATCCCGTCGTCGCGCGCACCGGCTATCCACTCAAGCTCACCGTTGACGCAAGCAGCATGGCGGTCGCCTTCTGCCTGGGACTGCTCTTCACGCTGGCGACGATCCTGCTGGCGGCATGGACCGTCAGTCGCATGACCGTCGCGGCGGCGCTGCGCGATCTGCCGGAGCCACCCGCGCCGCAACCCTCGCTCGCGCATCTTTTTGGCGATGCCTTCACGTCCACCGTACGATTCTTCGTCGCGCCGGGTATGGCGTTGCGCTCATGGGGGGCGCTGCTTCTGGCGTTTGTCATGCGCGGCCCGGCGCCGCTGCTGATCGGGGTGGTCCTGCTCCAGCGCTCGCGCGAGACGCAGTCGCTCTTCACCTTCTCGCTGGGCCTCTCGTTCGCGCTCGTCGGGCTGACGCTGCTGGTTCGTGCGCTGGCGATCGCCGCTGTGATCGCTCTGGCGCAACGGCATCGTCCACAGCGGGCGTTGCGGATTGCGGGGTGGGCGACGCTGCTCGCCGACCGGCTGACCGCGCTGGTCGTTGGCGGTGGGCTGGCGCTCTACTGGGCGCTGCCCTTCGACACGCTGCAAAACGTCGGGCTGCCGCGCTTCAGCGGTGGAATCGAGGTCTTCTTCGTCGCCGGGGTGATGATGGTCCTCGGCTCGGTGCTAGCCCTCGCGCCGAATCTCGATTTGCTGCTGGCGCCTGCGAAGTGGCTGCTCTCACGGCTGGGGCGGCTGCGCCATGTCACCTTCGTCGCGCTGGTCTATCCGGCGTTCCAGCGCTTCCGCACCGGGATCGGGCTGGCGCTCTTCTCGCTGGTCTGCTTCACGATGGTCGTGATGGCGTGCATCGCGGCCTCGGCGACGCAGAGCTACGACAACCTGCCTGCGCAGGCGGCGAACTACGACATCGCCGGCCAGCCGCTCTTCAGCCCGGTCGGCGGCCTCGGCGCGCTCAGGCAGGACATTCACGATCAGACACCCGACCACGGCGCGGGACTGGCGGCGATCAGCTCGGCGACGCCGCTGCCACTGGGGATCATCCAGCCGGGGGCGCAGTCGGCGCGCTGGGGCGTCTATCCCGCCTCACAGATAGATGGCGCTTTCCTGGACGGCGTCGGGCTGCCGCTGGTGGCGCGCGCGCCGGGATTCGCCAGCGACGCCGATGTCTGGCGCGCGGTGCGCGAGCATCCCGGAAACGTCGTGATTGACGTGGCGGCGCTCAGCCGGGGGGACGCGGCGCTGCTCGGCGTGCGCCAGCCGGGGCGACCGCAGGCGGCGCAGTACATCGGGCCGCCAGTCGCGGCAGGCATTCCGGGCCTTTCCAGCCTGGAGGCGCTGCAATCCGGCGGGACGGCGACGGACCTCAGCGCGATCCCGTTTGACTTCGCCGGCCTCTTCGCCAACGGTGGCGCGCTCAACGACGCGACGCTGCGATTGCAGGGCATCGCGCTTGGGCCAGGTGCCATCGCTCCGACGACGATCTGGGTCGCGGACATGCGTGGCGGCGCGGCGACGAAGCTGACGGTAGTTGGTATTGTGGACAATGCGCGTGGGCAGCGCTACGGGCTGCTCGGCTCGCCGCAGACCTTCGCGCCGGTCGAGCGCGGGCTGGCGCCGTTCGGCAACGAATACTACTATTTCAAGCTGGCGCCGGGCGCGCAGGCGAACCAGCAGGCGTACGCGCTTGGGGCTGCGCTGCGCGTGCATGGCTTCGAGACGACGGTGATTCAGGATGTGCTGCTCGACCTCAACGGCCCGCGCGTCTACATCAGCCGTGTGCTGGTAGGGCTGGTAGGGCTGACGCTGCTGGTGGGGATGGCGGCGCTGGCCATCACAGGCTCGCGCGCCGTCGTCGAGCGACGACAGCAGATCGGCATGCTGCGCGCGCTGGGATTCCGGCGGCTGCACGTCCAGTTGCTCTTCCTGATCGAGTCGCTGCTGGTCGGCGCCATCGGGACGGCGCTGGGGCTGGTCCTGGGGCTGATCCTCTGCCAGAACATCTTCGCGGTGGATTTCTTTTCGCAGTTCCAGTCGGGGCTGACGCTGGTGGTGCCATGGACGGAGATCGCGCTGATCTGCGCCGCCGCGCTGGGCGCGTCGCTAGTCGCGGCGCTGCTGCCGGCGTGGCAGGCGGGGCGAGTGGCTCCGGCGGACGCGCTGCGCTACGAATAGTCAAATCAAAGGACACAGGATCGTGGGCATAGACGAGCAGGAGCGTGTTGCGGCGGAGGAGATCGCGTCGCCATCGCCGCCGATCGTGCGCGCCGAGGGGCTGAGCAAGACGTATCGCGCGCACGGGCTGGAGGTTCCCGCGCTGGTGGACGTCACTCTGCGCGTGGAACGGGGCGAGATGGTCGCGGTGATGGGGCCGAGTGGCTGCGGCAAGACGACGCTGCTCAACTGCCTCGCCGGGCTGGATACGGTGGATAGTGGCGCTATCGAGATCGATGGGACGAATCTGGCGACGCTCAGCGACGCGCGGCGCACGGATTATCGCGCGCGGGCGATGGGCTTCATCTTCCAGAGTTTCAACCTGCTCCCGGTGTTGAGCGCGGTCGAGAACGTCGAGCTGCCGCTGCTGGTGTTGCGTGTGCGCCAGGGCGAGGCGCGTCGCCGGGCGCGTGAGACGCTGGCCGCCGTCGGATTATCTGACCGCGAGCGGCACAAGCCGGCGGAGCTATCGGGTGGGCAGCGGCAGCGGGTGGCCATCGCTCGGGCGTTGGTGAACGATCCGGCCATCGTCTGGGCCGACGAGCCGACCGGCAACCTGGATAGCGACGCGGCGGGCGAGGTGATGGACCTACTCGAAGAGTTGAACCGCGCGCGCGGCCAGACGCTGGTGCTGGTGACTCATGCGCCAGAGATCGGCGCGCGCGCCGGGCGCATCATCCGCATGCGCGATGGGCGCATTGTGTGAAGGGCTGCTACTATCAGATCTGAGAGGAGAGGCGTAAGCGGCTACTCGTCTGCATAGACTAGGTGTGCGCCTCAAGACATACATCACAACGGCTCGATTTGCCTTCGGACAACTCTTTCTAGCCGTCTTGCCGATCAGGTGGCTATGATTTCACGTCCTCGCACGACTGTAGTCCCTTCAATTGCTAGGAGTTCTGGGGGCTAGATTCGAGCGGTCCACAGTGATGTTGCGCCGACATCAACACCTTGTCCACACGATGCATGCCAGAGTTTTGCTGGGGTGGTGGACCGCGTTCGACATAATAACCTGGTGCGCCAAGCATATTTCGTCATGGAAAAAACAATCTCCACAGTGCGACACTCTCATCCCAAGAGGATCAGCGCCTCGTTGTACGGACAGAACCGAGCTGAACCTCACGGGGATGACGCTACTCTAGCGAAGAGGTAAAGCATTGGGAGGGTAGGTACGATGACTGACAGCAACAGGCTTTAGCGCGCCGCACGCCACGGGGCTTCAGCCCCAGTGGTCAGGTGTGTGTGGCTTGAGCCCTTGCCGCTAGTCTGCCGCTTTTGTGTGAATCAGGCAGAAGAGATGCACATGGACCAGCAAACGGTGCGCAAGAGCTTCAAGGAGAAACTCCGTCCCACCCCTGCGCAAGCGCGGGCGCTGGATGAGGTGCTGTGGCGCTGCCGTGATCTCTACAACACCGCCTTGGAGCAGCGCATCACTGCCTACCAGCGGCGCCACGTCTCGGTCTCACGCTTTGAGCAGGAAGCCGAACTCAAGGCCATCCGGGCGGAGTTTCCGGACTATGAGGCGATCCACTCCCATATCTTGCAAGACGTGCTGGCGCGGTTGGATAAGACGTACCAAGCATTCTTCCGCCGCGTCCAGCGCGGCGAGAAGGCAGGCTTCCCGCGCTTCAAGGGCAGAGACCGCTTCCACTCCTTCACCTTCAAGGAATACGGCAACGGCGCGCCGCTGGATAACGGGTTTTTGGCTCTCTCCAAGATTGGCCGGATCACCGTCCACTGGTCACGCCCCTTGGAGGGCATACCCAAGACCGTCACCATTTCCAGGGAAGCCGACGGCTGGTATGTCGCCATTTCGTGCGCCGACGTTCCAACGCATCCCTTGCCGCCAACAGGACAGGAGACAGGGATAGACCGTGGGCTAGAGGCGTTCGCCACACTGGCAGATGGCACGCGCATCCTCACGCCCGGCTGCTACCGCAAGACGGAACGCTATCTTGCCAATGCCAGCGCCGCGTCGCGCGCCGCAAGAAAGGGAGCCACCGCAGGCGCAAAGCGGTGAATCTGCTGGCCAAAGCGCATCAGACAGTGCGACGCCAGCGCATGGACTTTCATCACAAGACCGCGCTCGTGCTTGTGCGAGCATTCGACACCATTTATCACGAAGACCTGCGGGTCGCCACTATGGTGAGAAACCACCACCTTGCCAAGTCCATTGCAGACGCGGGCTGGAGCGCGTTTCTCACTATCCTCACTTTCAAGGCTGCAAGCGCCGGGAAGCGAGTGGTTGCGGTCAATCCCGCGTTCACCAGCCAGGCGTGTTCGGGCCCGGGCTGTGGCGTCATCGTGCAGAAGGGCTTGTCCGTTCGCTGGCACAGTTGCCCAGAGTGCGGCGTGAGCCTGCATCGGGACCACAACGCTGCCTTGAATATCCTGCGACTAGGGCAAGAACAGAGTAGGCCGGGATACAGCCTTCAGGCGTCAACGTAGCGGGTTGCCGCATGCGTAGCCTGAGAACCCGCCGGGCTTCAGCCCGTGCGGAGTGTCAGTTAACCAGAATAATGCCAAGACTTGCCCGTGGCGAATCATGGCAAAGCAGTGGTGGGTTGCCCGGCACATCTGCATACGACGAGGAGTGGTATGACCGGTATGCTTGGTTCCACCTATTTGACGAATGGGGTGGCCCAGTCAACATCCCTTGCATCGTCTGCGGCGAGGAGTCCAAACTGCCATGCGCTGTGCCATATGTGGGCGGGAAGGTGTTGTTTGGCGCGTGCAGTGAGGAACATGCTGACCAACATTTCGACGACCTCATGCCGCGTGTTGAACGCGCCCGCCAAGATCTCCTTGACATCGCAGAAGACGAACCTCAAGCCGTCGTCTCGGCGCTCAGAATATGGCCACCTGAAACGCCAGAAGAGGCGATTCGGTGGGCGCAAGAACTCTTCTCTGATCCTTATCGACCACCTGCGGTGCTGGATGTGGAGACAACGGGGCTGGACAGGACAATCGATGAGATCATTGAAATCGGCGCCGTGGATGGTACAGGGCGAACACTGATTGACAGCAAGATTAAGTCAATGAAACCAATCTCTGCCGGAGCTGCGGCCAAGCATCATATTTCAGCTTCAGACCTGCTCTCAGCGCCGACACTGGTTGAGTATTGGCCGCAAATCTCCGAAGCGCTTACAGGGCGGACCATCATCTGTTACAACATTGAGTTCGACATAGATACCATGCTGATAACAAACGCTGCGCGTAGTGGTCTCCGTTGGTTTCCTGCTGCGTCGGCGTGCGCGATGAACGCATACTAAGCGTTCCGTGGCATTCGCGCGCCGAATGGGGCATATAGGAGACACAAACTGGACGATGCCTGTCGACACTTTGGCATAGCGCCGGGCGGACATAGTGCGCTCAAGGACGCAATCGCCACGCTTCAAGTACTTCAAGCGATAGCGTCGACCGATCCCGATACGATTTACGCTCCAGTCGCGCGTGGTCGCAACACGCCTGCTCTCCGCAGCAGCCGAAACACACATCAAACGCCTGAGCCTGTAGTGCTCAGTAACTCAGATGATTGGGTATCCCTGGCTCAGTCTAAGAGGGTGTTATGAACTCGCCGCAAAGGGCCTCTTATCGCGTGCGTGTGAGCGAAAACACGAGGGTGTTGACCTCCTGCTCGCCCTCATCCCGACAGATCAACGCGATTCTACGGCCGTCAAGACAGGTTCATAACACGCTCTAAGTGGGACTTGATTGTACAAAGTTGTAATGAACGAGAGCGATCGGTGGCGCCTGTCATACGCAAGTATGCCAAGGTCGTTGCCATTGAGCCAGGCGACCCCGTGACTCTCGTGATTCAGCTTGAGTACGCCTGGCAACTCGACAAGCTGCAAGCGCCTAGTAAGGCAAAGGCTGTACAGCGCGCTGTAGATTTGGCGCTTACACAAGTCATGGGAGCGCCGGTAGCGGCGCGCTTCATTCTCAAGAAATAGGCGCTTATCTCGTTGATGTCACGGTACAGTCAAAGGAAACGCAATGAGCGACGAAGAACCAGATGTCGGCCACACCACACCAGAGCAGCCGCTGGCGTTGACCATTGACCTTGTACCCGAGCCCTGTTGGTATTCCAACATGCGCAAGGCCTTGACTGATGTGCAGTGGGACAAGGTCCGCCGAGAGGTGTACGCACAGTATCATCACCGTTGCGCCATTTGTGGCGCAGATGGGCAAATGAACTGCCACGAGATATGGAGCTACGACGATGACGCTCACATCCAGCGACTTGTCGGCTTCACCTCGCTCTGCTCGCTTTGCCACCACGTCAAACACATTGGCCTTGCCAATATTCTGGCGAGCCAAGGCAAGCTCGATTATGAGCAGGTGGTAGCGTACTATATGCGGGTCAATCACTGCACGCGGGAAGACTTTATGGCACACCGCGACGCAGCGTTTGCCCAATGGGGTGAGCGCGGACGCTATGAGTGGACAACCGACCTTGGTGAGTACGCCGCAATGGTAGAGGCCAACAACACAAGGCGGCAGAAGAAGAAATCAACGTTCTAAATTACCACTCGAAGGCATAGGCGAGCGCGCTCTGGGTGTAACGCAGCAGGAGCGGGCTGCCATGCGGGCAGACGCTCGACGCGCTGACACCGCGCAGGTTGGCGAGCAATTCGCGCTGCTGCGCCAGGCTCAACTCCTCGCCACGGCGGATCGCGCAGCGGCAGGCGAGCGAGACGCAGACCGCGCCGAGCCAGTCGTCGCCCTCCTCGGCGGCCTCCTGCGCCAGTGTTTCGGCGAAACTGGCCGGGCTGGCGCTCGCTCCCGTCACGTGCGGGACCGCGCGAATCAGGAACGCGCCGCCGCCGAACGGCTGGCAATCCAGCCCCAGCGCGCGTAGCTCCGGCAGGCGTGGCGCAAGGATCGCCGCCTGTGAACTTGTCAACTCGATCAGCAGCGGCTCTAGCAGCGCCTGACCTGTCATGGCTGGCTCTGTGTCCCCTGACGGTTGCTCCGCGAGCGCCGCCCGCTGCTGCATCAGCCGCTCGTAGAGGATGCGCTCGTGCGCGCGATGCTGGTCCACAAGGTAGAGGCTGCCCTGCGGCGACTGCGCGAGGATCAGCGCGCCGCCAAACTGCGCGAGCGGCGTGAGGTCGGGCAGTGTCTTCTCCGTCGCCTCGTCGGTCTCATCACGAGACAGCCCTGGCGCGCGGCGACGCAGACCCGGCCAGCGCGCGCGTCCCCTGGGCAGGGTGAGTTGCACTGGCCGCGCGGTATAGGTACTCGGACCATCGCGGACGACGCCGGGAACACTTAGCGGCGCCTGGCCCAGCGTCTCGTGAATCGCCTCGCGTAGCGCGGCGGCGATCTCGCGTTCATGCTTCAGCAGGACCGTCGCCTTCATCGGGTGCGTCGTCTGGTCGAGCGCGTCGGTGGGGACCTGGAGCACGACGACGGCCAGCGGATGCCGCCCCTTGCGCAGTAGCGGTCTGTACCCTGCCTCTAGTCCGGCGAGCAGCGCGCGGTTTGTGATGGGACGCCCGTTCACCGCCAGTGTGACGTGCTCGCGGTTGGCGAAGTGCGTCGCGCGCGAGGCAATGGCTCCGCTGAGACGCGCACCTTCGCCGATGGGGCGATCTTCAATCGTCAGCAGCGTGCGCGCGATGGTCACCCCGTAGATGGCCTGCGCAGCGTCGGCGAGCATCGTGCCCGGCGTCGAGAAGATCAACGCGCCGTCGGCGACGAAGGTGAAGCGCACGGCGGGGTGAATCAGCGCATAGGCGCGGACGATCGCGAACGCCTGCGCCGTCTCGGTCCGCGGACCACGCAGCAGCGCCAGCCGCGCGGGAGATGCGGCGAAGAGCGCACGCACGGTGACGGTCACGCCACGCGAGCGCGCGGTATGCCCCTGCGCCGTTACATGCCCCTCAGCCAGCGTGATCGTTGCAGCGAGGCCGCTCTCACCCGTCGCGCTGGCAATCTCGACCTCGGCCACCGCGCAGACGCTGGCCAGCGCCTCGCCACGGAACCCCAGGCTGCCGATGGCATCTAAATCGGCGAGCGCGGCGATCTTGCTCGTCGTGTGCGGCTGGCAGGCCAGTTCCAGCGCCTCGGCGGGGATGCCGCAGCCGTCGTCGGCAGCGCGGATCAGCCCCAGCCCACCCTCACGCAGCTCGACGCGCACGCTCGTCGCCCCCGCGTCCAGCGCATTCTCGATCAGTTCGCGCACGACCGAGGCAGGCCGCTCGATCACCTCTCCCGCCGCGATGCGCTCGACGATCTCGCGTGGCAGTGCGGCGATGGGCTGGATGTTTGACACCGTCATGATCGTGGCTCCGTTCCCTGGAGCGCCAGCAGCGCGCGCTGTTGCAGCGAGTAGAGCAAGTTGATCGCCTCCATCGGCGTCGTCGCCGCGACGTTCAGGCTCGCCAGCGCCAGCGTGATCTCCCGCTCTTCGGATGTAATCGCTGACGTAGATTCGGTGCGGTACTGCGCGAGAGGCTCGGCGATCCACTGCCCGACTGCGCGCTCATCCAGCAAACTGCGCGCCCGCGTTGTGACTGAAGACTGGCAGACCGGCCATGCGCGCGACCTGGATGCCGTAGCTGATCCTGCTCGCGCCTGGCTCGACGCGGTGTAGGAAGATCGCCTCGCCGTCGCGCTCGGCCACCGCCATCTGGTAGACGCGCAGGCGTGGCAACGTCTCGGCCAGACCGGCCAGCTCGTGATAGTGCGTGGCGAAGAGCGTGCGCGGGCAGACGGTGTCGTGCAGATGCTCGATCACCGCTCGCGCCAGCGCCAGGCCATCCAGCGCGCTCGTGCCGCGTCCAACCTCGTCGAGAATGATGAGGCTGCGCGGCGTGGCGTGGCGCAGGATATACGCCGTCTCGACCATCTCCAGCATGAAGGTGCTCATCCCACGCGCCAGATCGTCATCGGCGCCGACGCGCGTGAAGATGCGGTCGACCAGCCCGATGCGCGCATGCTCCGCCGGGACGAACGAGCCGATCTGCGCCATCAGCGTGATGAGTGCGACCTGCCGCAGATACGTGGACTTGCCCGCCATGTTCGGCCCGGTCAGCAGGATCGCGCGCGGGCCAGCGGCATCCTCATCTGAACTGAGTGAGAGGTCGTTGGGCGTAAACTCGACGCCGTCCAGCGTCGCCTCGACGATGGGGTGCCGCCCGCCGGTGATCTCCAGTGTGGTATCGTCGCTCAGTTCAGGGCGTGTGTAGCCGCGCGCCGCCGCGACCTCTGCCAGCGCGAACCAGACATCCAGTTGCGCCAGCGCCCCTGCCGTTCCGCGCAGCCGCGCCTGATAAGCCGCCACCTCACGCAGCGCCGCCAGATACAGGTCGCGCTCCAGCGCGGCGATCTTCTCCTCCGCGTTCAGCACCACGCCTTCGCGCTCGCGTAGCTCCTCAGTGATGTAACGCTCGCCGTTCGCCAGCGTCTGCCTGCGCTGGTAGTTGTCAGGCACGCGACTCAGGTTCGGCTTCGAGACCTCGATGTAGTAGCCAAAGACCTTGTTGTAGCCGACACGCAGCGACTTGACGCCGGTGCGCTCGCGCTCGGTCTGCTCCAGTGTCGCGATCCAGCTGTTTCGCATCATTCGCCGAGGAGGCCAGCGCGTCCAGTTCGGCGCTGTAGCCATGCCGCAGCAGTCGTCCCGTCCCGTTCTGCGGATCTTCGATGGCGCGCTCGATCAACTCTCGCGCCTCATCGCAGCTATCCAGCGACGCGGCGAGTTGCTGCAATCCTGCCGAAGCGCAACGTTTGAGCGCCGAACGTAATGCTGGCGCACGTGAGAGGCCCGCCGCCAGCGCAAGAACCTCGCGCGGATACGCCGCGCCCTGCACGATGCGCGCCGTCAGCCGCTCCAGGTCCGGCGCGCTATCCAGCAGCGCGCCCAACTGCTCGCGTAGTGCCACATCTTCGTGCAGTTCGGCGATCGCGTCGAGCCGCTCCTCCAGCGTGGCGCGATCTTTCAGCGGCTGGGTCAGCGTGCGCCGCAGCAGTCGCGCGCCGGGAGCCGTGCGTGTCAGATCGAGCGTCTGGAGCAGCGTCGCGCCACCCGCCTGCCCGCCATGCGTCGCCGGTTCAAGGACTTCGAGTGCGCGCCATGTGCGCCCATCGATCTCGACATGGCCACGCGGATCGTAGGTGCGCAGGCCGGTCAGCAACGGCAGCAGCGCTGGATTCATGCGTTCCAGATAGGCGAGGATCGCGCCCGCCGCGCTGATGGCGAGCGGCAGTTGATCACAGCCGAACGCGGCGAGACTGGCGACGCTGAAATGGCGGCAGAGGCGGATGCGCGCGCTCTCGGCCTCGAAATAATGCGACGGGCAATCCGTCGTGACGAACGCGTGCCACGAATCGGCGCCTTCTTCGCCAGACCCTTTGGCCAGCAGGATCTCGGCAGGGGCAAGTCGTTGCAGTTCAGCAATCAGTGCATCATCGCCATCGGCGGCGAACTGCGCGCAGGCGAAGGCCCCTGTCGTCGCCTCGACCCAGGCGATACCTGCCAGTGGCGCGCCGTTGCGCCGCGCGTCTCGCGCGAAGGCCATCGCCGCCAGCAGGTTGTCGCGTCTCGCCGCGAGCATTCCGAGATCGGTGAGGACGCCTGGCGAGAGGATGCGCGTCACCGCGCGCTCGACGAGGCCGCGTCCCGGCGCGCAGACCTGCTCGCAGACCGCGACGCGACGCCCACGCGCGACCAGCCGCGCCAAGTAGGCGTCGAGCGCGTGCAGTGGCACGCCCGCCAGCGGCACACGCTCGGTCTCCCCATAGGAGCGCGCGGTGAGGACGATCTGCAGGTCGGCGGAGGCGACCCTGGCGTCGTCGTCGAAGAACTCGAAGAAGTCGCCTACCTGATAGGCAAGGAGCGTGTCGGGATACTGCGCCTTGATGTCGAGATACTGGCGGCGGGCTGGCGTGGTCATCGGCGGCTGCGCGTCCTATGCGGCGACCGAGGATGCGGCGCCGGTTCGAGCGATGTCCGGTTGGTATTCAAGTATCCATTCCAAACGAGGCAGGCTGATTCTGGCAATTGTAACATGGGCTGACGCCGATGAGTTGCGTCTGGGAACCTTTGCGTCGCCGCTCGCATAGCAAAGAGTAGAGGGCTGGTATCATCCAGGCGGGGCGCACGGCAAGGATGGTGGGATGCAGGAGGAAGTGGACCTCGTACGCGCGGCGCAAGCCGGAAGCCATGACGCCTTTCGCGCGCTGGTGGAGCGCCACCGGCTGCCGGTGCTCCGCACGGCGCGGATTCTGTTGCGAGAGCCTGCCCTGGCGGAGGATATGGCGCAGGAGGCGTGGATCAACGCCTGGCGCGCGCTGGCGCAATTCGACCTGCGGTACCCTTTCCGCCCCTGGATGCTGCGCATCGTCACCAACTGCTGTCGCATGGAGCGACGGCGGCGTCATGCGCCTCAGACAGCGCTCGACGATGTAGAAGAAGACGCGCTGCCAACGGACGGCGTCGACACGCTCGCCGGGATGCTGCGCCAGGAAGAGGCGGCGGCGGTGGCGCGCGTCATGAAGTCGCTGCCTGATGCGCAGCAGCGCGTCCTCGAACTGCGCTATCAGGCCGATCTGGAACTGGCGGAGATCGCGCTCGTGCTCGACCTCCCGCTTGGGACGGTGAAATCGCGCCTGCACCGAGCGCTCACGACAATCCGGCAGCGCTATGAGCGCACGCAG
The DNA here is from genome assembly GCA_963733745.1 of uncultured bacterium. Classification (GTDB taxonomy): domain Bacteria; phylum Chloroflexota; class Ktedonobacteria; order Ktedonobacterales; family JADMIN01; genus DASWAC01. Next base: position 4,072 of record CAVTFE010000035.1, on the reverse strand, counting down.
ATGGCAAACGCCTCTCCACAGGAGGAGCGCAGATGAACACATTGGAACCGATGTCTGACGACGACCTGGAGCGCGTGGTGCGTGCGATCTACCGGCGCGAAGAAGCGCCAATTCCCACCTTCGAGGAGTCGTGGGCGGCGCTTGAGGCGGCGCTCACCGCTCGACAAACTGCGATGAGCGCGCCCACAGAAGCACAAGCGCCCGCCGATATCCACGCGACATCGAGTGACAGTACAGCCGGTAGTGATACTCTTCAGCGTGACATACCCCCACGCGGTCTCCAGCGAGCAAGACGCTTCGTTCGTCGTCGCCGGCCCGCTGGCCGCCGTGCTGCTCGTCTCCTTGCTTGCCGCTGTGATCTTCAACGCTATCGCGCATCGCGGCGCTGGAACTGGCCCAACGCTGGTCAATCAGCTCACCTGGCGACAGGTACGCTACCCAGATGGCGTAACTCTACGCCTTCCGCAAGCGGCCCTTGGACTCTCAACCTACAACGGCAATATCGCCTATCTGTGCGCGACACACACGGCAAGCGGCGCGCTGGACTCACCGCGCCTCTGGATCACGCGCGATCGCGGCGCGACCTGGACGCGACTCGCCGGCATTCCTGATGTGAGCGGCGTCACAGGATGCCAGTTCGCGGTCGATAGCTGGAGCCAGACATCGTTGAAGTCTGGCTGACCCAGACGCCAGATGGGTACTCGCGATCACCCGGTAACCGGACAACATTCATCAGCGTCGATGGTGGTCAGCGCTGGAGTCCGGCTCCAAAGGACGCAAAGGACTCTAGTCTGACGCAATTGGCAACATGGCGCGGACATACTTTCGCGAGTACGTAGAAGTGGTGATAGCCAGAATGGAGAAATGCGGTCAGACCTCGTGGTCAGTGACGACAATCTCCAGACCTGGCGCCCAATTGATGAAACGCTGCTGGCTGCGCTGCCGCAGATCGTCGCGCCTGCGCCAGGGTCGCCAAAGAACCATTGGGTACAACAGTTCTGGCTGCAGCCGTCTACCGGCGAACTGCTGGCGCAGACGGACCTGGGCACGCTGTGGTCCAGTTCCGACATGGGCCAGCACTGGACGCAGCGCGTCGTGCCGTTGAGTATCCTTCCAGCTGACGCGATTCCTGCCAACGCCTCGACTTCCGAGCAGCAGGGAGGTCCGTTCGTCGCGGCGAGCAGACAGTTCCTCGTCCAGCCGTCGGGTGTTGATCAGACCTTCGAGATCTGCGGGGAAATTGATGTCCGCCACGCCCAGGAGCAGGTTCCTGGACCCATGGTGGCCTTCGCGTGCAGTTGGGATGGCGGCCAGACCTGGATTGCGCGCCCACAGCTCCAGTTCGCTCCGCTGTGCCGGCTATGCGACCGCCAATTCACCACCAAACCAGAACCTGAGCGTCTATGCGGTAACGCCGGATGGGTCACTGCTGGCTCAAGCCACGCCACGTGGCATGGATGGGGCGGAAGCGTTCTGCCTGCTGCCGCGCGCCGCGACGCAGGCGAGCCAGTGGGAGTATCTGGGACCCGTTGCTCCACCTGTCCCGGGTGGTGGCTATTACCTGTACGCGCTGAGCTACGATGGGCAGAGCGTCGTGATCTGGGACGAGTCCAACCCTTCCTCCACCTTGGTAACGAGCTATCCATGAGCATGAAACCGCCAGTTGACCATGGCTCCCGATGAGGTACACTACTCGCGCGAGGACCGAACGGACAGCGACGCCTCACAAGTCCTAGTCGTTCTAAAGCGCGAGAGGGAAACGCATGGATCAGACACAGGCTGGCAACCCAATGAAGTCTCTGTTGCGGCGGCCAGCGCACGAACTGGCGGAGATGGTGCGCTCCGGCGAGATCAGCGCGCGCGAGCTGACCGAGGCGGCGCTGCGCCAGATCGAGGCGGACCGCGACCTCAATGCCTTCACGCTGGTGGACGCCGATGCGGCGCTGGCGGCGGCGGACGCGATCAAGCCGGGCGATCCCCGCCCCTTCGCGGGCGTGCCGACGGCGATCAAGGAGTTGCACGCCGTCGCGGGGCAGCAGTTCACGATGGGATCGAACATCTACGGCGAGTATGGCACAACATACGATAGCTATGTCGTGCGCCGCATTCGGGACGCTGGCTTCATCTCGGTTGGACGCACCTCGGCGCCGGAGTTCGGCATCGTGCCGGTCGACCTCGCCCAAGCGCTTCGGCCACACGCGCAATCCGTGGGACCCCAACCGCTACACCGGGTGGCTCGTCGGGCGGCGCGGCGGCGGCCGTCGCGGCGGGGTCGCTGCCCATCGCGCATGCGACCGATGGCGCAGGCTCGATCCGCATCCCAGCGGCGGCCTGCGGGCTGGTGGGCCTGAAGCCGAGCCGTGGCCGCGTCTCCTCCGGTCCCGACGCGGGCGACTCGCTGCTTGGCGTGCAGAACTGCGTCTCGCATACCGTCGCCGATAGCGCGCGCTTCCTGGATATCCTTGCGGGTTATGAACTTGGCGACACGACGCTGGGCGCCAGCGCCGGAAGAGCCATTCGCCGTGAGCGCGGCGCGCGACCCTGGTAAGCTGCGCATCGCCATGAACACAACCTCGCCCCTGGCGACCGCGGTTGACCCGATCTGCGCGCAGGCCGTGACCGACGCGGGCAAGCTGCTCGAATCGCTGGGGCATCATGTCGAGGAGGTCACGCCGCCGGACTGGGTCGCGCCGCAGTTGATGCAGCCGTTCCTTGTCCTGTGGGGCGCGGGAATCGCCAGCGGCGTGCAGTTCGGCGCGCAGGTGACGAAGCGGCAGCCTGCGCGCGAGCTGGTCGAGTCGGTGACGTGGATGTTCTACGAGATGGGCCTGGCGCGCACCTCGGCGGACCTTGTCAACGCCATCGCGCAGTTGCAGGGCTATGCGCGTGGGCTGGTCGCGTTCCTCTCGCAGTGGGATGTCTTCCTCACGCCGGTTCTCGCGCAGCGCCCGCTGCCCATCGGCTATCTGGATACCGACGGCGCCGACCCGCAGGCTGAGTTCCGCAAGGCCGTCGAGTATGCGCCGTTCACCGCGCACTGGAACCTGACCGGGCAGCCCGCGATCTCGCTGCCGCTCTATCAGGGGCCAGATGGCCTGCCGCTGGCGATCCAACTCGTCGGGCAGCCATTGGGCGAGGGAACGCTGCTCTCACTGGCGTCGCAGCTTGAACAGGCGCAACCCTGGGCCGACCGCGTTCCACCGGCGCGTGGTTAGGTGATAAGCGCCGTCACCGCCCGGCGGCGCGTTGAACGACCGGCGCTACAGTCTCCATCTCCTCGTCGTCAATGATGTAGTAGGAGACGCCGTAGCGCTCGCGCCGTTCCTGCATCAGCTCGACGACGCGCTCGACGGGGCCGAGAAAGTTCGCAGGCATCGCCAGCACATCGTCCACCGACGCGCCCTGCCAGTCGCGTTCCTCGATCAGACGCTCCGCCGCACGCTCTGGTTCATCGGTCAGGCGGATGGTGGCGAAGAGGCTCAGTTCGATGTCGGCGAAGCGCGCCTCCGCCGCATGTCGTATCAAACGCGATCTTCTGCTCGATGGTCGCCTCGCAAGCCGCTCGGTAGCATCCTCGGAGATCGCGCCAGCAGGCAGCGCTTTAGGCAGGATGTTGACGATGTCGGCCTCGCGCCCGGCCATCTCCAGCATGCGCTTGCTGCCCGCGCCAATGAGGATAGGCGGGTGTGGCCGCTGTGCGGGAAGAGGGAAGGCTTGCAGGTCGGCGATCTGATAATACTCGCCGGTGAAGGTGAATGGCTCGCTGGTCAGCAGCCCTTTGATGACATGCAACGACTCTTCCAGCCGACTCACGCGTGTCCCCGGCGCGTCGAAGGTCATGCCTGCCTGCTCGTACTCATCGCGCAACCATCCCGCGCCGATACCCAGCTCGAAGCGACCGCCAGAGAGCAGGTCGAGCGTCGCCACCTCCTGCGCCAGCAAGACGGGATGGCGGTAGTCGTTATCGAAGACGAGGCTGCCGATGCGCAGCGAAGTCGTGCGGTTGGCGATGGTCATGAGCGCTGGAACCGGCGCGAACTGTGGGCCAAAGGCGTCGGCGACGAAGTGGTCA
>CAVTFE010000034.1:0-32605 GCA_963733745.1 uncultured bacterium | reverse complement strand
GCCCCACGCGAGACCTACGCTGCGCTCGAGCGCTTTAAGGCGCTGCCCCGTATTGACGATCTGCCCGTCTGGTCGGTCGTGTGCTTCTTCGTTGACCGCTACGAGCGCGGGCAAGGGCTGATGCTCGGCCTGTTGCGGGCGGCAGTAACCTACGCCGTCTCACAGGGCGCGAAGGTCGTCGAGGGCTACCCCGTCGAGCCGGACGCGCGCCTCTACACGTACATGGGGTCACTGGCGACGTTTCTCGGGGCGGGATTCCAGGAGGTCGCACGTCCCATCGAGGGACGCCCCATCATGCGCTACTTCGCCGAGCGGAATCGTGGCTGAGTCGGCGCCGCACGCTCGCCGAGTCCCATCCGCGGAGTCCCCGCCGTCGATGCGCTGCCGCAGGTCGCGTGTCTGCGCGCGCAGGCCCTCCAGCGTCTCCTTCACCTGCGCCACGCGCTCGCTCTCGATGCGCACGAAGCGCGTATACGGCGCCAGCGACTCCTCCAGGCGCTGCTTGCCGGAGACGATCTCGCGGTTGAACTGCTCGCGCAGCGTCCGGCTCAGCGTCTCGCTCAACTCCCGCGTACGCGCGTCGAACTGTTTCTTCGCCCGGCTGCGATGGTACGGAATCACGCCGAGGCCCAGTGCGGCCAGCGCCAGCCCCGCTGTGATGCCAGTGATGTCCGCCGCCGTCGTGCCGATCAGCACCGCGATGCCAACGCCCAGACCCACCGCGCCAGCCCCCGCGACCGCCGTCTGCGTCACCGCGCCCTGCAGCGTGCTCGCCAACTCCGCCGCCTCCACCGAACGGTCGTAGGTGTTGACGGCCTTGTTCGCCGCGATCGAGACCCGTTGCAGCACGGAGCGGCGGTTGAAGTCGAAGGTCGCACCGACCGAGCCGATGATATGCTCGTCCGCGCCCGTTCCTGGTGTTCCAAGCGACGAGGCCGAATTCTGCCGCCGCCGTGCGATGTACTCGTTCACGTTCTGCCAGAGCTGGTGCTCCTGCTCGACGAGCCAGTCGATCAGCTCGTTCACCGCCGCTTCGAGCTGCGCCGGCGCGTCGCCGATCACCCGCTGCTCGAACTCCTGGCGCATGCGCTCGCGCTGGATCAGCGCGCGCACGTTCGTCAGCCGCACCGTCTCGTCGAAAAACGTGTCGCCACGGTCGCGCATCTGCAACACGATATTCTCGACGGCTTTTAGCCGCTGCTCGAAGGCGCCGCGTCATCTCCTCAGTGTGCACCGCCACCTGTGTCTCGATGTTCTCGACCGTGCGCGCGTCCTCGTTCAGCAACTCCTGGCGCTTGGCCGCCGCTTCCGTGTACTTGATCGCCAGCCGCTGCATCACCCCCAGCGGCGTCAGCAGCTTCAGCCGCGTGCGTCCCTCGTCGTCGAGCGTCCGCAGCAAATAGTCGCGCACCGCGCCCAGGCGGCTGCGCTCATAGAGTTGGATGCCCTCATCCCCCGCATACGCTCGCCGCGCCTCCTGAGCCAGCCGCGCCGAGACGGGGAAGATCTCCGGCGTCGAGCCGAGCAGCGCCGTCGCGTGCTGCCGCAAGAAGGCCATCACCTCGCCGGTCTCGTCCGCGTCGCGCAGCAGGTCCACCTTGTTGAGCACCAGCACGATCTTCTTGCCCCAGTCGCGGATGCGCTCCAGGAACTGGCGCTCGCTCTCGGTGAAGGGGCGGTCGGCGGAGGTGACGAAGAGGATGAAGTCGCTGCGCGGGATGAACTCGCTGGTCAACTGCTCGTGATGGCGCAGTACGGCGTTCGTCCCTGGCGTATCCACGATCGCGGTATCCTTGAGGAAGGCGGAGGGGCGCCAGATCTCCTCGATGCCGTCCGGGCGCAGATGCTTGGAGGCCGTCTCGCCGTAGCGCAGCAGCGTCACGTGCGCGGTCGTCGGCGTCACGCCCTCGGTCAGCGCTTGCTCGCCGACGAGCGCATTGATGAAGGCGCTCTTGCCGGCGTTGAACTCGCCCGCGATGACGAGCAGGAACGGCTCCTGCAGCGCCTGGGTGACGAGACGCAGCGTCTCGTTATCCTCCGTCGAGGACTCGAAGGCGCGCAGGCAATCGCCAAGCTCCTGCGCGAGCCGCCGCTCCTGCGAGAGAAAATCCACCTCGCGGCTGCGCAGGATGGACGAGGAGAGTGAGGTCGACATGCTGGCGTTTCCCCTGCGTGGAGCCTGGCCTGAAACCATCCGGCGCGTCGCTGCGCGCGGAGGGCCGCCTGCTGCGGCGCATTCTACCAGCACTTGTACGCAGCGCGAAGAGAGAAGTTGGAACGCATGAACGCGCATGATGGCGCTGATGGCTCGAAACAGTGACGACGCTGGTGAAAGCAAAGCGATACGAAAAGGCGCTGGAAGCAGTAGGAATCTTCCTGGCCGAACACGATCAATCAGATTTGGCGAATGTCTCAGCGTTTGTGGAGCAAGGGTACATCTATTACAAGATGAAACGCTTCCGCGAAAGCCTTCGGGCATTTGACGAGGCAATCGAACTGGATGATCAGAGCGGTCCTGCCTGGGCTGGCCGCACGGTGGTGTTGTATGAGTTGCGGCGCTATCAAGAGTCTGACGCCGCCTACCGCCGAGCGAGAAATCTGGCTCCGCAAGACGCGCGTTCACTCAATGGTCTCGGAGTCTACCTCCTAACTGTTCGCGAATATGGGTTTGCGCTCATCGCGCTTGATCGCGCCCAAGAACTGGATCCGTTTGACTTCGACATCGCGCAAAACCGACTTGTTGCGCTTCGGAAGCTGCATCGATATCGGCGGTGGTTCCGTGATTGGATCGATGCAACTCTGAGGATCTGGCGGAACCAGCGCGAACAAGATAATTCAGGCAAGGAGCCTTTCATGACCTAGCGAGCGTTGACAGACAGCTACCGCTTCCAGTTTTCTCCAGGCGTTGCGGAAGGAATGGCGAGGTGCGAAGCGCATCATTGATCTGATCAGAGGAGAGCCAGCATGCGGAAACTCATCGTCAGCAACCTCGTCACGCTGGATGGCTATTACGAAGGCAAGGATCGCACGGTCGATTCGCTGTTCGAGTATTTCCCTGAAGAGTATTCGGGCGATCAACACTTCGACGAGTACAATACTGAGCGGCTCCGCGCAACCGATACCCTGCTGCTGAGCGGGCGCGACTCCTTCCTGGGGAACAAGGGATACTGGACCAGCGTGCCGGATAATCCCAAAGCCACGCCCATCCGGCGTGAGTTCGCCGGCCTCATCCAGCATGTCGAGAAGATCGTCGTCTCGGACAAAATCACCAGCGACGAGCTAGCGCCCTGGGATAATACGCGCATCGTCAAACTGGCTGACGCCAATCAGGAGATCGCCGCGCTTAAGCAGGCTCCTGGCAGAGATATTCTCGTGATATTAGGCCGCGTCCTCTGGAATGACCTGCTCGTTCACGATCTGGTAGACGAGCTGCACTTGACCATTTTCCCGATGATCGCCGGCGAGGGCACGCCCATCTTTGACGGACAGCCGGGCGTCACCCTCAAGCTCCTCAGCACGCGCACCTGGCAAGGCTCAGGCAACATCCTCGCCTGCTATCAGGTAACCCGCAAGGCGCAGTAAATCGTCCTGCCAACCTGCACGAGCCGTGAGATCATGCCGTCGTCTCATCACGCTCGCCCGTCCGCAACCCGCGCGCGACGACGATGTAGGTCGCCACATCCCAGGCGTTGTGGATGCCGTCGAAGATCAACAGCAGCAGCGCTCCGGCGATGACGAACAGCGCAGGCTCCGGATGAGTTGGGAGCAGCGCTGCGCTGACCATGAGCGCGGCGTAAGCGATGAGCGGCGCCGCCACATTCGCCAGCCAGTCCTCCAGCACTGGCGCGTAGTTGTCAAAACGACGCAGTCGCCGTGTGACGATCAGGGTGTAGATCAGCCCGAAAAGACCACTGAGGCCGAGGAAAAGCGCAGGCGGTACGAGATTCGACCAGGGCGCGCTGAGCAACGCGGAGACAAAGAGAACGACTCCGAAGTGTACGATCGTCGGCGTGTTATACGCTGGTATCCCCTGACCAGCCCCACGCACCCGCGCCTCCGCGGTCAGCGTGACCGCCACGAACGTCAATCCGGTGAGCGCGCCTGCGGAAGTGCCGACGATGACGTAGAAGCTCTCCCACCCACTGAACGGCTCCATGACGTCTCCTGCCTGTTAGATGCAACATCCATGGCGCATTGCGCGATTCAAATACCGATAATACCATCCCGGCGCTTGTCGCTCTTGCGTCAGACGAGCTCATTGGTTAGCGCCAGTCCTCCAGGATCTCTCGCGCGGCGCGCGCGCCCTCCCGCGCCGCGCCCTCCATGTAGCCCTGAAACTCGATGGAGCAGTGTTCGCCCGCGAAGTGAATTGGTCCCTGCCGTGCGCCCTCGTAGCCCGCGAACTGCGTGTACTGCCCCACGCGCCAGCACGAGTAGCTGCCCAACAAATTGGGATCGCCAGTAGAATAGCTCAACGCCGCTCTGCCGGTATAGTGCGCGCTGATTCCCGGAAAAATAAGCTCCAGTTGCTTCAGACAGTCCTGCGCATAGCCCTGGATGCCGGGAAAATCGGCGCTGGTCGTATAAGGCGCCGGTGGCGCGTAGACGGCTCCCCTGCGCCCGCTCGTGTAGTTCAGCAGCAGACCATGCGCGCCTGGCTGACCGATGGACGCGTCCCACACGGTCTCGATGTCCAGATCGGTGACGAAGAAGCTACCGAGTGCGTGCGGCCAGAGACCATGTTCATGCCAGTAGCGCTGGTCGAACTCCAGGATCAGCTTGGAGATCGTGCCGTAGCCCAATTGCCCGATAGCCGTCTGCTTCAGCGCGTCAAACCCGGCACGCTGGTAATCGACCTGCCGCAGGGCGCTGAACGGCAGCGTGAGAATAACCTCGTCGCACTGCGTCTGTACCGAGCCACTCGCCGTGGCGAATGTCAAGGTAATTCCGCCACCTGTCCGTTCAAGCGCCATGAGCCGGTAGCCCAGATGGATGCTTCCCCCAGGTAAACTACTGGCGACCGCCTGCGGTAGTCGCACGTTTCCACCCACGATTTCGGTCGTCCCGCGCAAGGGTCCGCTTGTGCTTGAACTGGCTGACTGTCCTCGTGAGCCAAACTGGTTGACCAGATTCAACGCGCTCTGCTCGGTGGTCTCGAGGCCATTGATCCCTCTGCAGGCGGAGTCGAGGTAGCGCCCGATGGGCATCCTATGCCCACCGGGGACGTATTGCTCAATCCAGTCGATATGCGCTCAGGTGGTCCAGTCTGGAGCCCTCCTGCGTAATGTGGGCGTAGGTTGTCGGGAAGCCAGCCGCCTGATACTGCTGGCTCAGGACAGGAGCGAGCGCCTGAAAGTCGCCAGCCAGGTCTTCCGACTGGTAAGCGTGTCCGCCGAAATAGAACAGCGGCCGCGACCGTCCCGCGCCGCCACGATCCAGCGTCCTTGTTTCCAGGCTGAAGCGCGCAACCAACTCATGCATTGTTATGTGGTCGCCGTCGATGAACTCGCCGCACCACTCGCTCACCAGGCCATCCGCCCAGGTCGTTGCGTCCGAGTGTATGCGCCCGCCAACGCGCCTCGCCGCCTCGTAGATATCGCAGGCCAGCCCTGCGTCTTGTAAGGCCAGCGCTGCGTTGAGTCCGGCGATTCCCGCCCCGACGATGACGATGCGTGGCGTCATAGTGTTTCCTCATCAGGAGGCCAGCGGAAAAAATGGAGAGGCATAAATGGTCAGGCGCCGTGCTCTCTGATTGTACCCTGTTTGCGATGCGCAGGCGTTTATCCGCTTCATCGCCTTGCCCTTGCCTTCCTGAATTGGACAGCGTAGGATGGCAACAGGACTGATACATCACAAGGGAGCGTTGCCATGTCCACTACCTCGCCAACATCCAAGCGCATCGTCGTCCGTGGCGCCTGCCCGCACGACTGCCCCGACACCTGCGCCACGCTCACCGAGGTGGATACCGCGACTGGGCGCGCCGTCAAGTTCTCCGCCGACCCAGACCACCCGATCACGCAGGGCTGGCTCTGCGCCAAGGTGCGCCCCTATCTGGAGCATGTCTACCATCCCGACCGGCTGCAATATCCGCTGCGCCGCGTCGGACCCAAGGGCGCTGGCGAGTGGGAACGCATCACCTGGGACGAGGCCATCGCCGAGATCGCCTCACGCTGGCAGGCGATCATCGCCGAATACGGCGCCGCCGCCATCCAGCCTTACTCGTACAGCGGCACCCTCGGCCTCGTCCAGAACAAAATCTGCGCCGAGCGCCTGTGGAACCGTATGGGAGCCAGCGGACTGCAACGCTCGATCTGCGGCGCGGCGGCGGAGGCGGCGGTCCAGGCGACGCTTGGCGCGCGATGCGCCCCTGACCCAGCGGACATCCTGCACAGCAAGCTCATCCTACTCTGGGGACACAACCCCGCCAGCACTGGGCCGCACTTCATGCCGCTGCTGCGCGAGGCCCAGCGCAACGGCGCATACGTTGTCGTGATTGACCCGCGCCGCACCATCACCGCGCGCTCGGCGGACCTGCATGTCGCGCCGCGCCCGGCGACCGACGGCGCTCTGGCCCTCGGCCTGATGAACGTCCTCTTCAGCTGAGAACTTTCATGACGAGGCGTGGCTGGAGGCGAACTCGATTGGCTGGCGCGAGCTGCGCGACCGCGCCGCCGAGTATCCGCCAGAGCGCGTCGCGGCGATCACCGGCCTCAGCGTCGAGACGATCACGGACCTCGCCCGTCGCTATGGAACCTCCAAGCCCACGCTGCTCAAGTTCGCCGACGGCGTGCAGCGCCACGGCAATGGCGGCCAGACGGCGCGCGCTCTCTCCTGTCTGCCTGCGATAGTTGGCCAGATCGGCGTGCGCGGTGGCGGCCTCTTCTACAGTATGAGTGATTGGGTGCGTTGGGACGCCGAGGCGCTCGGCCACGCCAGCGAATGCCCACCTACGCCGCGCGTTGTCAACATGAACCGCATCGGCGCGGCGCTCCTCGGCGAGGTCGCTGGCCCGCCGATCCAGTCGCTCTTCGTCTTCTGCGCCAACCCCGTCACCTCCAGCCCCAACGCCAGCAAGATCATCCAGGGGATGCGCCGCGACGACCTCTTCACCGTCGTCCATGACCTCTTCATGACCGACACCGCACGTGAGGCCGATATCGTTCTGCCCGCCACCAGCCAGCTCGAGCAGGTGGACCTGCACAAGCCGTATGGGCATCGCAATCTGCAGTACAACGCGGCAGCCATCGCACCGCTAGGCGAGGCCAAGAGCAACTGGGACGTCATGCGCCTGCTCGCTGCCGCGATGGGCTACGACGAGCCATGGCTGCGCCAGAGCGCTGAGGAGGTCATCCTCGAGGTCGTAGACGCTACCCGCGCGACAAATCCGCTGTTAGAAGGCGTCACTCTGGAGCGCTTGCAAGCCGAGAGCACGGTCCCGCTCAATATCGCATCCGAATCCTCAGACCCCTTCGCTGATCTGCGTTTCCCAACGCCCTCCGGCAAGGTGGAACTGCTCTCCGAGGCGCTGGCCGCGCAGGGACTCGACCCACTGCCCGACTACCAGGAGCCAGCCGAGTTCGCCGCGCGCCCAGCGGGCGACACCCGCCTGACGCTGATCTCGGGCGCCGCACACCACTTCGTCTCCAGCAGCCTCGCCAACCAGCGGGGACTGCTTGCCAAAGAGGGTGAGCCTTACATCGAGTTGCATGTCGCCGACGCCGCCGCGCGTGGCATTTCCTCTGGCGATCTGGTCGAAGTGACGAGCGCGCGTGGCTCCTGCCAGCTGCGGGCGGTCGTCACGGACGGCGTACGGCAGGGCGTCGCCATCGCGCCGAAGGGACGCTGGGCGCGGCTGGGCGCGGACGGGCGCAATATCAACTGGACGACCTCCGACGCACTCGCAGACCTCGCCGGGCAGAGCACCTTCCACAGCAACCTCGTCGAGGTACGGCTGGTCTCAGGTAAGCGAGCGGCGCCAGCGGCTGAGGTGGTCGTGGCGGACTGAGGCGACTCGCGCCCGATAAAACTAATACTATTAGGCAATAAACTAACCACGTTAGTTAAAAGCGTCGTTTGGGCCGCCATAAAACTAATGCGATTAGCCCACAAACTAATCTCATTAGCGGAAAAACTAATACGATTAGGTAAGTCAATACTCCTCAGCGTGACTGTGGGATGAATTGGACCGCTCCACCGGCGCCAACCTGCAAGATATAGATCGTGCGGTCGGGAAACTCCGCCTGGAGCGTGGCGCGGTCGTCGCTGGTCGCCGCGTACGCATAGATTGTCTGATCGGCGAGGTCGGGATCGTTCAGCGGGAAGAGGACGTAGTTGTAGATCGAACGGTCGTCGGTCACTACTAGCGCGCGCGGCTGCTGGAAAGCATAGATCGCGCCCACATCCACCGGCTCCCAGATTGGTAGTCCGGAGTAGTTCGCACGCAGCGTCGCCTGCCGCGGCAGGTAGTAGAGCGCGTTGCAGGCGATCAGCGCGACGAGTAGGCCAGCCACAGCGAGCCATCCAGTAACGGTTGCCGTGCGCTTCGTTGTGGGGCGTTTGACCGAGGCCCATGCCCAACGCGCCGCTCGACCAGACACATCGGCGAGACTCGTCGCGCCACGCGCCGTCAGCAACAGCAGGAACGGCAGCGCCTCGTAGAGATAGCGTGGGCCGAGATAGATGCCGTGATAGAAGTAGCCAACCTGGAGCGTGAGCAGCAGGACGATCATCGCGCCGAAGAAGACGTCCCAGCGCGTGACGCGCCGCCGCACGAGATACGCGCAGGGCAGCAGCGCCAGCGTCAGATAGAATGGCCAGCCATAGAGGGTCGTCTGCAGTGCGGTGAGGAGTTGGTCGAGGATCACCAGGCCCGCCGCGAGGGTGTGCTGGCCGTAGAAGCCGATATCCTGCCCGAAGCCGTAGCGGTCGGATGGGCTGAAGATGGCGCGTGGCGCGGTGAGCGGATCGCCGGTCTGGAAGGTGTTATAGAGGACATAGACGTTGGCCGTGACCACCAGCGCCAGCGCGGCAAGCAGCGCGCCGAGGAGCAGCCGTCGCCATTCTGCCATGAGCGCGCGCCGGTTGGCGAAGATGACGAATGCGGCGGTCGCTCCGCCAATTACCAGGCCGCTCAACTCGCGCGTCAGGAAGAGCGCGCAGGCAAAGATCACCGCCAACGCCAGATCAGCGCCACGCCTGCGTTTATCAAAGCGGGCGAAGAAGAGCAAACCGTAGACCGCGAAAAAGAGCGCTACAGCATGGCTGAGGTACGAGGCGGCGAGGTAGATGTAGAAGCCGGAAAGCGCGCCGAGAACGAGCGCCAGCAGGCCGGTCGGCCCGTTATAGAGCAGCTTGCCGAGATGATAGACACCCCAGAGCGCCAGCGTCCCTAGCAGCGGCTCGACAATCCAGGGCGCGCCAGCGAGCATCCCCAAGGCGAGCATCGCCGAGGTTCCCGGCGCGTACTGCGCGAACCAGCGCCCAGCCCCTGCGATCATGAAGGGGCCTTGGAATGCCGCCAGATCATTGGGCGGTGTGGCGGCGAGGCGTCCGCTGGCGAAGATCTTGGCCTGGAAGTAGTAGGCGCTGGCGTCGAGAATGTGCGGCTCGCCATGGAACTGGACGAGCGCGACGGTCAGTGTCGCCGCGAACGATGCTCCGGCGACCAGCAGCGCCAGCGCATCCCAGCGATCGATGCGCCATACCCTAGTTGGAATCCTGCGCCAGAGCGCACCCAGGCGATCTGCTATTGAGCGCGCGAATGCGGCGATCCTTGGACGGGACGCGATCGAAGTCAGGGCGAGCGCGAGCAGAAACAGCAGCCCGACGAGCGCCAGCGACCAGAGCAGCGCGCGCGCGACCAGATTGACGATCTCGGCGGCGAAGGGCCAGGGTTGCGTGGGAAAGTAGATGCGCTGCTCGTCCTGTGGAACGCCAGCGGCGAGTATGCGCGCGACAACGTAGCGATCGTTGCGGTCTACCACCACTTCGGCGCAGGGAGTGTTATCACAGAGAAACTGAAGACTGGTGGGCGTCTCTGGACGGATGAGGCTCGCGCTAAACGTCACGGTCTCGCCTACAGGCAGGGCGAGCAGCGCGCTGTCTGAGTTATACTGGCGCGCGTCAGATTCGCCCCTATCCGTCACGACCGCCGCGCTGAGATCGCTCCAGTCGCTGTAGTTCTGCATATCCCGCATCCACGCCTGGAACTGGTAGTAGGGCGAGGAGGCGAGACGCGCGAAGTAGACGGGGTCCTGGTCAAAGTTGTTTAGACTGTCGCTGCCGTCGATCTGAATCTCGCGCGTCGTCGCGTTGGGGCGGATGATGAGGACCTCGGTGGGGCGTCTCGTCCAGGTCAACGCAAGACGCTGGCCGTCGATCTCGAAGTCGCCGCTCGTCGCGGTCATGGTGACGCGCAGTGGGACTCGCGCGGCGGCGAAGCTGGCATGCTCGATCAGCAACAGCGCGAGACCCATCACGGCGAAGATGAGGATGTGCGCGAGCGTATGACGGCGCGCCATCCACAATCTGCTGTTCTTCACACATCCGCCCTGTTCATCTCATCGCGCCGCACGCGAGCATTGTACATGGTCTATACGTCAGCGCGCGAGAGTTCGCGCGTGGTACCCCCGCATGGCGGCGTTGCGCTTCCGACGCCGACCCCGTATAATCGCCAGCAGGCTTGTCCGCCGGATGGAGATTACCCATGCAGTCAGTGCGCGCAACCAGCTCAATGCCTCTCATCGACGCCACGGTGTATCGCCCTGGCGCTCCAGTGGCCTGCCTCCTCATCCTCGTTCCAATCCTCGCCGCGATTGGACTGAGCGTGGCTCGCCTCGTCTACGGCGTCGCCATTCCAGTGTGGGCGGCGCTCGCGCTCGCCGGCTGGATCATCCTCGCGCCGGTCTTCTGGCTGCTAATGAAGACCGTTCGTGTGACCGCGTTTGGCATTGCGACGGGCCGCATCTGGACTGAGTGGAAAGAGATACTGTGGGGCGACATCAGCCGCGTCGAGTGGCGCGGCGCGCGCATCCATATCCTCGGCGCGAATGGCGCATCGCTCAGTTTCGCGCCACGGCTACTGCATGACAACCGCGAATTACGCCAGTATCTCACCAACCGTGTCAGCCCACGACTCATTGCGACGCCGTTGGTCAAGCCGACCGAGGATGATCAGGAGCGTCCAGCGATTATGCGTCCCATAGGCGTCTCTGCGACGCAGATGCGTGAGCGTCCTACATTGTCGCTACGTCTGGGCGCGCTGGCCGTCTTCGCGCTCGCGAGTGGCGCGGGAGCAATTGCATTCCTGGAGCTGAGCGCGCCATGGAGTTATGTGGTTGTAGTCTTCTGCGCGCTCGTCGCGCTGATCGCGTTGTTGAGCCTGGCGTGGCTCTCACAGGCGGTCAGCCTGACCGAAGAAGGCATCAGCGTCAGGGGTATTCCGTTCGGGTCGGGCAAGCTGCTGCCCTGGCGCGAGGTCGAGTTCGTCGAGGTCAGCGCGTACGAGCGTGTGCTGCGGTTGCGTCGCGCCCAGAAACTACGCTGCCCTGGCCCAGGACTCTTTCCCCAGCCTACCCGCGACACCTATCGCTGGCTGACGCACATCTATTGCCTGGACCGCGGCGTGCCTGCGATGCGGCGTCCGGGTATGTGGTAGCGAGCGCGAAAGGAAGCGACTGTGGACTCCTTTGCGCTCGTCGCGCTGCTGCTCGGCTCGATAGTTTTCCTGGGCACGGTCGCCATCGTCTTCGCCCTCTCGCTACGTAACCAGTGGGAGAAGATGAGCGATCAGGACCGGTCGCGGGAGTCCTGAGTCGTCCTGCGCCTAAGCAACCCCAGCGCGCGCAGGTTGTCGAAGGCACGTTCAGGGTCACTCGCCCAGCGGCCATCCGCGAGCGCCCTTTGAATTGCAGCGCCGTCTGCGGTTTGCGCTGCCGCGCGCCGCACGAGCTCCGAGATGGGTGGCAGGGCGCGTAATGCGCCGACAGGCAGGCCAGAGAGCGCCTGAAGCCAGCGCTGACGCAATGCGTACAGATCTGGAGCGCCGTGCGAATACGGTGTGTATGCGCCAGTCTCGCGGATGAGCGCGCAGGATTCTGGAGGCGCCAGCGTCGCGAGGTCTTCGGGCGCAGCCGAGCTGGCGGCGATTGTGCGGACCTGCGACGACGAGAGCGGCGCCTGCCCTGCCACCATGAATTCGACACGATCGGCGAAGGGGCGGTTCTCAGGCTGATCGAGGAGCGCGCGTAATTCCTCTTTGCCTGCGGAGTCGCGCGGCGCGACCAGCATATGCGCCAGGCTGAACAACTCATGCAAGGCGGCGTCGCGATCCTCATAGTAACGCTCGTCGAAGATCTGTACGACCTTGTCGAAGCCGACGACGATGACGAGCTCCGACTCCGGGTGAACCATGGTTCTGAGCGCGCGCGCCTGGTCGAGGTAGAGTCCCTTGTTGAACAGCGCGACTCCCGAAGGATGGACACTGGCGCGCGAAAGCGTGGCGAGCTGCGCCAACCGGTCAGCCCAGGCGGCGCGCTCCACCTGCTCTTTTGCGACCGTGGAGATGGCTCCAGACCAGAGATAATAGGCTACGGGACGTTCGCCGCCAATTGGGTTCAACGTAAGCCAGGCATTGATCGCGAGCGCTACGTGAGCCCAAGTGAGCGGATTGAACGAGCCAGGGATAAGCAGGATACGCTGCCTAGATTTACGCCAGTTCGCAGCCATCCATTTGGGCGCGTAGACGATTGTCCCGGCGGGTTCGCTCTCAGCGCTCAACGCGGCTACAGCGCGCACATATCCGCCAAGGCGCGCTGGCGAATCGAGCACGGCGCGAGTCGCATCGTAGCGTTGCTGCCAGGCCAAACCTGGATATGTCGGAGACACCTGTTCCCAGGGATTCGGGTTTTGCATGGTATGGTGACCTCAAGGCAAGGCGGACTTCGCCTGCGCATCATACAATGCGCTCATGCTTGAGATGCGCGCATCATGTGAAAGTGAGAGACCATGGCGCAGGAGCGGCGGTCGGTGGCGGCGATCATCCTGGCGGCGGGTCGCTCCTCGCGTATGGGGAGCCATAAGCTCCTGCTGCCCTTCAGGGGACGACCAATTGTGAACTGGGTCCTCGCCGCCGCGTGCGCGAGCCAGGCCGATCCTGTCATCGTCATCATCGGTCACGAGGCTGAGAAGATAGACGCCGCGTTGCGCGCCGAACGCTGGTTCCTGGCGATTCACAATCCCTGGTATGTAGAGGGTATGTCCACCTCGCTGAGGATCGGTCTCGCCGCGACGCCCAAAGACGTGGATGGCGCGATCATCCTGCTCGGCGACCAGCCACTCGTGACGGCGGAGATCATCAACGCCATGATCGCGGAGTCAGCCCGCGAGCCGGACGCCATCATCGCGGCGAGCTATGAAGGCCGGCGTGGCAACCCTGTTTTGTTCCCACGCCAATATTTCGCAGAGTTGGACACGACCACCGGCGACGAGGGCGGGCGCTCAGTGCTCACACGCTATCCCGAACGAGTGCGTCTGGTGGAAATTGACGACGCGCTGGCGGGATTCGATGTGGACACACCAGAGGAGTATCAGGCGTTGCTCTCCGAGCAGACCTAGACGCTAGACGCTGATGGCGACTGACTGCGCCGCGCGCCACTTCTTGAGCAGCTCGTCGTCCTCGGTGGGAACCCACGAGCGCAGGACGCGCGCGAATCCCGCCTGGAGCGTGTGTGGGCCGATGGCGGCGGGCAGCACGGCGGTCTCGCCAAGGCCCACCAGGACCGACCCACCGGGCCAGACGACCTCGCACGAACCTTGCAGCACGCTGATAATCTGGCAACTCGCCGGGCGCTCAAGTCCGGGCGCCTCGCCCTGGATGCGCGCCTCCTCTTCGACGAAGTAGCGGCAGCCGACGAGGACGCGACGCTGCTCCGGTTGTGCGTCATCCACCGCGACTGGCTTGACGAAGTCGAACTGCGGCGGCCCATAGTTCATCACCGCGAGGCTCTGCTCGACGTGCAACTCGCGCGGCTGGCCGTCGGACTGGAGGCGCCCGTAGTCGTAGAGGCGGTAGGTGACGTCGGAATACTCCTGCAACTCGTACAGGACGATGCCGTCGCAGATCGCATGGACCGTTCCGGCGGGGACCAGGACGACATCGCCCGCGTGGACCTTGACACGCCGCAGGTAGTCCTCCAACTGGGTCTCGGCGATGGCGCGGCGGATTTCGTCCTCGGCGGCCTGCTCCTTCAGCCCATAGACGATCTCGGCTCCGTCGTCGGCTTGCAGGATATACCACGCCTCGGTTTTGCCGAGACTGCCGTTCTCATGTTGAGCGGCGTACTGGTCGTTGGGGTGGACCTGCACGGAGAGCTGATCCTGCGCGTCGATGAACTTGGCGAGCAGCGGAAAGCGCATGCCGAAGACCTCAGCGGCACGCGCGCCGATCAGCGCCTCGCCGTACTGATCCACGAGCGCGCCGAGTGTCTGCCCGCTGTAGGGATCGTTGAGCGCGACGGTATCGGTCGCCGTCTCCCATGACTCGCCGATCTTCTCCTGTTCAGGCAGTTGCTTGCCGGCGATGCGGATGAGGTTGCGCCCGCCCCAGATCGTCGGGTGCAGGCTGGAGCGCAGGTGGATGGGGGCAAGTGGTTGAGCGCTAGTCGACATAAGGGAGGGTCCTTCCTTCTTTCTTGGGCAGCGCGACGATGCGCCGGAAGACAGTATCTCACGATGCCAGTGGCCACGCCACCGAGATCCGGATGTGACAATCCAGCTAGAGCATCGCTACTCCAGGATAGTCCGGGTTAGCGCGCATCGCAGCTTCGATGGCGCGCATCGCGGCGAAGGCGATATGCTCCTGCCAGGGACGCGCCACCACCTGCACGCCCACCGGCAGCCCGGCGCTGCCACGCTCGGTCGCCTGCGCGACGCCTTCTAGCCGGTCCAGCGAGCGTTTGCGCTGGCTCTCCTCGTCCTCGCGCACGCGCGTCACCGGGACGACGCCGGTGGGGTAGCCGAGGATGTTGTAGAGGATGGCGTAGCCCCCGGCGGTGACGAGATCCTTGCTCGCGCCATGACGCAGCGCGGGCAGCGAGAATGCCGGGGCAGATAGTGACATCGAACGGACCGCCCTCGTCGGTATCCAGCGCGCGCAGAAAGTCGCGCCGGTAGTCCAGTTGCTGTTCGACGAGCCGCCAATAGCGCGCCGTGTCATGATAGCCGAAGTTGCGCGCGATGGCCGCGAGATGGCGCTGACCGCCCGCGCGCAGACCTCCCACGAGCGAGGCGACGACCGGACGGGGCGCTGTGGCCAGCAGCATCAGTTGCGCGATGCGTGGGTCGCGCTTGTCGCGTCCGAGCGTGCGGACCTCGGAAGCGCCGCCATCCGCGCCGAGGATGCTGAAAAAGAGATCGGCTCCGCGCTGTGGCTGGAAAGGACTCCATTCCGTGACCTGCGCGCCATGCCCAGCGAGCGCGCCAGCCGCCTCGATCACCGCGCGGCGCACAGCTGGGGCAACGGTAAACGTGCCGTCGTCGGTGTAGTAGGCCACGCGCAGCTTCGCCACATCTACTGACGCAGAATCGCCAAGGGAGAAGGTGGGCGAGCCATCCGGCGCGCCACCCTCGGTCATCACACGCAGGCCCAACTCGGCGTCTTCTACCGTGCGCGCCAGGACGCCAACCTGGCTGACGATGGCGCGCTGGCCGATGGGCGCGGAATAGCGACCGGGATCGTCGGCGCGGCCCGCCGTCGGCTTCATCCCCACGACGCCGCAGGAGGTCGCGGGGACGCGAATGCTGCCGCCGATGTCGGTTCCCAGGCCCAATGGCGAGCCGCCCGCCGCGATGATGGCCGCCTGGCCGCCACTGCTGCCGCCGGGCGAGCGTTCGAGGTTCCAGGGATTGTTCGTGCGGCCGTAGACGGGGTTGTCGCTCTCATGGTAGAGCAACAACTGCGAGACGTTGGTCTTGCCGAGGATGATCGCCCCGGCGGCGCGAACACGCGCGACCCAAGGGTCATCCTGGGTGGCGAGGACGTTCGCGCGCGAGGACAGGCCGAAGGTGGATGGCGTGCCGGTGAGGTCGAGGTGTTCCTTGATGGTGATGGGGACGCCGTGCAGTGGACCCAGTAGCTCACCACAGGCGCGCTTCTCATCGGCGGCCTTCGCCTCGGCGCGGGCCTCGTTGTAACGTTTGACGACGACGGCGTTGAGCGCGCCATTCACCTGCTCGATGCGTGCGAGGTGCGCCTCCACCGCCTCGGTTGCCGAGACCTCACCTCGCGCGATGGCTGCGGCCAGCTCGCCCGCGCTCAGTTGGATCAACGTCTCGTCCGTCCGCGCGCTCATACGCTCACACTCTCCCGCAAACAGGCATGGCAAGCCACACCACAGAATGGGCGCGATAGAGTGCGCCCCTACAATTAAACTGCCATGGACACGTCTATGCCTGCGCGACCTGACTCATGATGGCCAGGGCAGTGTCTATGTCCTCGGCGGTGATGCCATAATGCGTCACTGCGCGGATGCGCCCGTCGTCGCTGCCAGAGAGTAGCAAGCCTTCCGCCGCCACAGCCTCGACCAGTCGCTCGTTCTCGCCATCCGCCGCGCCAAAGAAAACCATATTTGACTCGACCACCGACGGGTCAACACTGACACCTGAGATGTTCGCAAGACCCTCGGCCAGCTTGCGCGCGTTGGCGTGGTCTTCGGCCAGTCGCTCGACCATCTCGTTCAGCGCGACGATGCCTGCGGCGGCGATAATTCCCGCCTGGCGCATCCCGCCGCCGAGCAGCTTGCGCACGCGGCGCGCCTCGGCGATGAAGTCAGACGATCCGACAAGCATGGAGCCGACCGGCGCGCTCAAGCCCTTCGAGAGGCAGAACATTACGCTATCCACCTCGGCGGCCAGCGCGGAGACCGGGATGCCGAGGGCGATGGCGGCGTTGAAGATGCGCGCGCCGTCCATATGAACGGGCAACTTGCGCGCCTGCGCTGGGGCGGCCAGTTCGCGCAGTGTCTCTGGCGCGATGACGCGGCCACCGCACATGTTGTGTGTGTCCTCCAGGCAGAGCAGGCCTGTCCGCGCCTCGTGAACGTCGTCGCCGAAGAACGATCCGGCCAGCTTCTCGCGGTTGAGTGTTCCATCTGGCAGGGTGGGAATGGCGCGGATTGGTGAGCCGTTGAGCCGCGCCGCGCCGCCGACCTCATAGAGAAAGATGTGCGCGCGGTCGCCGGCAAGGACCTCATCGCCGCGCCGGCAGTGGACGAGGATGGCAGTGGCGTTGCCCATCGTTCCTGCGGGGACGAAGATGGCGGCCTCTTTGCCCAGCCTCTCCGCCGCCAACTCTTCCAGTTGGTTGACGGTTGGGTCTTCGCCGTAGACGTCGTCGCCGACCTCGGCGTGATACATTGCCTCGCGCATGGCGGGCGTCGGGTGGGTGACGGTGTCGCTGCGCAGGTCGATGCGGTGTGTGGTCGGGGCGAGCGCGCCGACGCGTGACTCGTAGCTGCTGGTCGTCATGATGTGATCCCTCAATGCCTGGAATGGTGTGCGCCGTTGCAGTGTAGCATACCAGCGTTCAAGACTCATCACCCAGTGCTCGCAACACAGCGAGGGCAATCGTTTCGGCGTCCACCTGAGCGGAATTGGTCGTGTCTACCTCGATGATTGGGCCATTCAAAGGCAGCGGATCGAGCCGCCCGCGCAGGAGAATAGGCTCAAACTCTGTCATGTTTGGCGTCTCGACGTGTCCTGGATGCCGCTCGTTCGTGGCAGCACGCGAGCGAAAGCGCTCCAGCAGGACCGCGCCATCCGCGACGCAGCAGACCTGTACTGGATGAAAGCTGTAGCGTTCGCGCAGCGCGAGGAAGGATGGTCCGGCGCGTTCGGCGTCGAAGTTGCTCTCCACCACGAGCGAGCGTCCAGCCGCCAGTTCCATCTCCAGCAGGTGAAAGAGCAAGGCATACGTCGCGACGCCGAGTTTGCGCGACCACTCGCGGTCGCTCCAGCCGAGCGTGTCGAAGAGCGTCTCTTTGATGCCATCCTTATAGAGAAAGGGCATGTGTAGCCGCGTGGCGAGCGCTCTCCCCAGCGTCGTCTTGCCTGACGCGGGCGGCCCCGTCACGATCACCAGCGGAGGCTCTTCAAGCATCCACGGCCTCCTCTACCCATGGCTCAACCTGAAAAGCGCTATCCTCGGCGATGCGCACGCTGTAGAGCGCGTCGAAGCCCTCGGTGTAGGATGGCGGTTGCAACTTCTTGCGCGTCGCATAGATCGCCACTGGCGGAACTTTCGTCTTGCCCTCGCGTCCAGCGTTGCGCTTCAGCGAGGCTGAGACATCTGGCGTGAAGTAGTAGCCGATGATGAGGCAGTCATACTGCTTGCCCAGCGCGATTAGGGGCGCGCGAACCTCCGCCGTAGGACTGGTGTTGATGAACCCGACAAAGTGGTGGGTACGTCGTCAACCGTGTCCGCCGGGAACCACGGTCTCACCGCGTCTGGTCCAAGGTTGAACTCGACATCATACGCGAGCACACCGTTCTCGCGGCTGGCGCTGACGCGGACGCCCAACGAGAGGAAGATGGTCCTGATGAACGGCAGATCGTCAAGGTTGGCTATCCGCAGGCTGCTGATCTTGCGCCGATAGCGCGCCACCTGATGCGCGACGTTCGTCAGGATGGCGTTCTTGCGTTCCCAATCCGCCGCGAGGGCGCGGTACGCCACGAGATCGCGGTCGGCCTCGGCGATCATCTGCCCCAATTCCTTGACCCGCGCCAAGAGCGTCGTGCGGGTGTCACGATCATCCGCCAGTTCCATCGCGGCGACGAGGTTGGCCTTCTTCTTCGCCAGCGCCTCGCGGGTCTTGGTCAGTTGACCGAGGCGGCTCGCAGGGTTCTCGCTGGCGTCCAGCGCGATTTGCGCCTCGGCAAGCTCTTGGAACCGCCTCGGCTGAAGCAGCCGTTCCAGCACCGCCGCCCACGCAACGGTGTCGAGCAGCTTGCCCGGTACGGCCACGCCGGGGCAGCGCGTTGGTTGACGTTCGTTGGTGAGGCACGTGTAGGTGTGGTACGGGCGCTTGAGGCGGTTGTCATAGCGTACCCGCAGCGTTCCGCCGCACAGCTTGCACCGCGCCAGCCCACCGCGCAACAGCGCCGTCTGCGTCGCCGTGGTCGCGGGGGCAAAGCGTTGGGCGGTCGCCAGACGCCGCTCCATTTGCGCTGCCTCGGCCTCGGTCAAGAGGAACGGCGGCGTCACCACACCGGGAAGCTCGATCTGCTCGGCGGTTGGCGTGTCCACCCGTCGCGCCCAAGCATAGTCGTGCGCGCGGTCGGGTGGCGCAATCTCGGTGCGGTAGCGGAAACTGCGCGCGACGCCGACGTTGAGCGGGTCTCTGAGCATGTCGGCGATGACCGATGGCTCCCAGTGGGGGCTGCCGCGCTGGCCAGCGAGCAACCGCGCGGTGGGCGCGCCTTCGTCGGTCAGGCGCTTGGCGATGCGCCGCAGGCTCATGCCGTCCAGATACCAGTGCAGGATGTTGCGCCGCGTCTCCCACGCGCGATGCCCGCCGATCTCTCGCATGTCCGGCGGGAGCGCGATCTTCGTCGGTCGCCCCGCCTCGTTGACCTCGACTGGCTCATACAAAAATCCGTATGGCGGGTGGTTGCCGCGCAAAAAGCGCCCGTTCTCGGCGTTCTTGCGCTTGGCGCGCATCATCGCCGCAATGCGGGCTTTGTTTGCTTGCTGGGCAGCGAAGGCCATCTGCAAAAACAGCATCACCTGTAGCTCATCTTTGACCGTCATCGCCATGGACACGACATGCAGTGTGATGCCCATCGCCGTGAACTGTGACAAGAGCGAGGCGGCGGCAAGCATGCCCTCGCGGGTCAGACGGTCGGCGCGGTCGATCACGAGGTTGCGGACCCGCCGCTCGCGCATGGCGGCGAGGAGCGCCTTCAGTTCGGGACGGTCGAGCGTGGTCGCGGTATGCGCCTCGCGCCTGACGCACTCGCCATCCAACCGCATGCCCAACGACTCGCCATACTCGCGGCAGGCGTCGATCTGCGCGTCGAGCGAGGATTTGTCCTCTCGACTCTGCGCGAGACTGGACACGCGCGGGTAGATGCCGAATGATTGGTTCTCAAAAGCCTCACGAGAAGGCACTTCTCCAAAGGTGTCATCAAAGTCTGTCATTGGGTTCGCTCCTGTTCCTGTGCGGGATACGCCCGCTCCTTCAGTATACGCCATTCTGTGAAGAAAGAGAAGACTTTAGTCAATACAAGAAAGAACAAGTAAGTTCGAGCAAGACCGCTCAAATAGGGGACAGTTGACGGTATACTAGAAGGAGGAGGAAGCGATGATTGAGGAAGATAACCTGACGTTGGCGGAGATCGCGGCAGCCGTTCGCGTGAAGCCGATCACGGTCTGGCGGGCCGTGCGATTGGGTTTGCTCAAAGGCCAACGCATCGGCAACCGGAGATGGATTGTGGCGCGCTCAGACTATCTGGACTGGCGAGCGCGAGGCGCGCCAACCTCACTTCCCAAGGAGCGCAAGGACGAGCGCGACGAGGACGAGCGCGACGAGGACGAGCGCGACGAGGACGAGCGCGACGAGGACGAGCGCGACGAGTAGACCGACTGCGGCGTGACCTCGCCAGCGCACGCAGGAGAGCCGCGTCAGCGCCGCGAGAGACGCGCAGGGGTTCCGACACAGGCGCGCCAGACGGCCACGCCAGCGCCTTCTGCGCGCGTCGCGTGTCAGACGCAGGAGAAAAGACGCAGGCGGAATGGGCTACCCGCTTGGAGCGGGCAGCCTGCCTATGGTAGCCTGTAGCATCCGGAAGGTCGTCTTGCCTGCCGCCTGCAAGCCGATCAGCAGAATCAGTTCCACCTGCGTGCCTCTTGCTCTTCCATCCGGCACATCAATCACTATGGCGCTTGATCAAAGGCAATCTCCTGATAATTGCCTGGTACCAATGAGTCAATCGCTGCCTGGATAGTAGCCACATGCTGCTGGATTCGTGGCCACGAAGTTGTCAGCAAAACCACAATGGCGAGTCGCCGCCCAGTGAGATTCTGCTGATAGCGCAATTGCTGGTCAGTCGTCACCAATACGTCATATCCTGCTTGTTCGGCAACAGATAAGAGCGCGCCATTCTTCAATGTTGACCAGCCACGCTCGTAAACGGTGTCAATCGTATGTCCAACCAGTTGCCGTCGCAACGGCGCAGGTGTCCCTTGATCAAAGAGAACCCTCATGAGGCAATAGGATCACGCGAGGACTGCGCCTCGGCATCCAGCAGGGCTTTCACTTGCGCGCGCGTGACGCCTGGGAACCAGACCAGAAACTCATCTATCGTCGCGCCATCGCGCAGGTTCTCAAAGAGCGCCGCTACTGGAACGCGCGTGCCTCGGAATACCCAAGCGCCGCTCACGATCTCAGGAGAGCGCTCGACCACATCCAGCTGTCGCCAATCGCTCAACTTTCTCTCCTTCAGTTGCTAGACTTCCGTCGCCTCGCCAGCGCGGGCGGTGAGCGTCGCCTGGATGAAGCGATCGAGGTCGCCGTTGAGGTAGCCAGTCGTGTCGCCAGTCTCTGCGCCGGTGCGGTGATCCTTCACCAGGCTGTAGGGGTGGATGGTGATGGTGCGTATCTGCGAGCCGAAGCCCGCCGAGACATGTACGCCCTTCAGCCTGGCTGCCTCGCGGTCGCGCTCCTCGATCTCCAGCTCGTAGAGCCGCGACTTGAGGACGCGCATCGCCAGCTCGCGGTTCTGTATCTGCGAGCGCTCGTTCTGACATGTCACGACGATACCGGTCGGCTTGTGGCGGATGCGCACGGCGGAGTCGGTCTTGTTGATGTGCTGGCCGCCCTTGCCGGTCGCGCGAAACGTGTCGATCTCCAGGTCTTCGGGGCGGATGGTGATCTCGATGGGGTCGTCGCCGATGTCGGGCATAATCTCGACCTTCGCGAACGAGGTCTGCCTTCGATGGGCGGCGTCAAAGGGCGAGAGGCGGATCAGCCGGTGCGCGCCCGCCTCGCCGCGCAGGTAGCCATAGGCGTAGGGGCCGCTGACGCTGAAGGTTACGCTCTTGAGGCCAGCTTCCTCGCCGGGTGACTCGTCGAGCAGTTCGACCTTGTAGCTGTGTGCCTCGGCCCAGCGCAGATAGGCCCGTTCGAGCATCTGCACCCAGTCCTGCGCGTCGGCGCCGCCGTTGCCAGCGTGAATCGAGACGATGGCGGATTTGGCGTCGTGCTCGCCGCTCAGCAGCAGACGGAAGCGCTGCCGTTCTAGTTCTTCTTCGATCTCGGCGACGGCCTGCTGCATCTCGAACTCGATCTGCGCGTCAGGCTCGACCTCGATCATCTCGGCAAGCTCGTGCAACTCGGCAAGACGCGCGCGCAGCGTCTCCCAGGTGGTAGTGGTCTCGCGCAGGCGGCTGAGCGTCTGCATCTGAGATTGGGCGTGCGCGCGGTCGGAGTAGAAGTCAGGGGCGAGGGATTCCGCCTCGATCGCGCTTATCTGCTGGTTGATCGCGGCGAGGTCAAAGATGCACCGCGATTTCTTCGACGCGGCGCTGGAGGGAGGCAATGGTGGAGGTAAGGTCGCTCATGCCCGCATTGTATCCCGCTCGGCGGCTGGGCGTCAACCGATGAGAGTCGTGAAGCCCGACCGACGCTGGAGGGCACCATGAAGTTACCCTGCGAGGGCAGTCAGCGTCCTTCAAGAGAGGCGTATAGTGATGGCGCGCCAACTGATAGCCCAATGGCCTTGCCTGATCTTCCCTCTGGTGTGGCGCAGATAATCGCGGCCGGTGTGTCTGTATGAGGCGGGGAGGGGCGCTATGCGTGATACTTCGCGTCCAGCGCTCGGCGCGTTGACTGGCGCGCGCTTTCTGGCTGCTCTCTGGGTTGTGCTGTATCACTACTTCTTCGCGTTCCAGTCTCCACCGCGCACGGCGACCGAGTTGATTCCGGGAACGTCTCTCATGAACCCGCTCCTGCTCCTCTTCTGGCAGGGGCATCTGGCGGTGGATTTCTTTTTCTTGCTGTCCGGCTTTATTCTGGCCTACACCTATCTGGCGGCGGATGGGTCGGCGCGAGGAGGCAAGCGCGCCTTTTGGGTCGCGCGCATTGCGCGCATCTATCCAGTCTACCTGCTCGGTTTGCTGCTCGGTATGGAGCCATATCTGGTGAGTGGGCACCGTCTGTTTGGCGTCGGAACCTCGGCTGTGGCCAGTCTCTTCCTGCTGCAAGCCTGGTTCCCCTCGACACTAGGATGGAACCAGCCGGCCTGGAGCCTCTCAGTCGAGGCGTTTTTCTATCTCCTCTTTCCTCTCCTGCTCCCGCTCGTCGCGCATCTGAGCCGTCGTGGTCTCTGGCGCGTCGTCGCGGGCGCCTGGGCCGTGTTCGCGGCGATCATTCTCGTCCTGTATCTGCTGGGCCTGCATTACGCGACGCTCTGGTGGTGGGGAGATTTCGTGCGCTACAACCCGCTCGTGAGTCTGCCGGAGTTCATCGTCGGGATGGCGCTCGGTCTGCTCTTTGTGCGCTCTGAAGGCGTGTTGGGTCTCCGCGCCTGGAGCGATCGCGGGCTGAATCGAGCGATTGCCGTGGTGGCAACGCTCCTGCTTGCGCTGTTGCTGATCGCCTCCGCGACGCGATACAGCACAGGCGACCTAGACAGTATGGCTGTCTTTGTGCTGCCATTTCTTGCCGTCTTGATCGCTCTGCTGGCGTTCGGTCGTGGGACAGTCGCACGCGCGCTGGCGCATCCGCGGATGCTCTGGCTCGGCGAGATCAGCTACGGCGTCTATATAGTGCATTGGCCGGTCTGGTTCCTGCTCAGTGCGCTTGCCGCCTCGGCGCTGCATTTGTCGGCGAACAACCCTGTCCTGTTCGTCGCGTATCTGGCGCTGGTGCTCATCGTCGCCGGAGCAAGTTTCGTCTATTTGGAGCGCCCCGCGCGCCGCTTCATCCGTGACCGCTGGTCGTCGCCGAAGGTCGTCTCAGCGCCCGCATAATGACAGGCGGATTCAACCTTCAGCGGCGCCATCCTCATTGCCGGATTTGGCGCGCCGTCGATCAATCCTGTACGCGCATACAGAGAAGATCGCGATCGTTACACCTGACATGAACGCCAATAAGGCCCAGTCTCGATAGGCCATGAGAACGACCATGCCAAACGCCATCGAAGCAACGGCGGCGGCGCCTGCGATAACCGACTTTCTACTTGGACGCGACGGATGCGCTAGCCTGGCCGATAGAGCTATGAAGAGCCAACTCACAATGAACGCCGTTATTGCCAATGCCAGCGCAGTTTGATTAGCCAGGGTGTCGGCAGCCCAGCGTCCAGCAATGATCGCGCCGAAAATGGGCGACACAATAAGCATCCCGACCAAGAACTGCGGCCACCCTGGTTCTTCAACATTGATCTTTGGCAGTCTCATACCTTGCCCCCGACCGTGATCAAGTTTCCTGTGCGGGCACTGGCGCCTCTACTCGCCGGATGGGGCGGGAGTGGTCTGGCCACGCTCCATTACGGCGACCGCGAGGAGATAGATGAGGATGAGGATCGCCAGGGCAGGTGGAATGAGCAGTACTGCTAACAACAGCAGGGAATCATCCTGGATCGTGTACCCAAACGTGGGTGCGTTGGCGTTGAGCAGGAAGAGAGCAACTATGGCGACAAGCAAGACAGTTAGAGAAAGGAAGCTGACAAACCAGATCCTGCGCCGTGTCCGCCTCGTGGCAATGCACGCGGCTACGCCTAAGTACGGAGCGATGAGCGCGCTACTGGCTCCAAGCCCCAGGAGCATGAACACCTTGCCAAGCACACAGCCAAGGTCACTTTCAATCTTGTTGGGGTCGCATTGCTTCAGGGTAAGCACGGCGACCTCGCCACACACGAGCGCGAGTATTAGCGCCGCCAA
The DNA here is from genome assembly GCA_963733745.1 of uncultured bacterium. GTDB lineage: Bacteria > Chloroflexota > Ktedonobacteria > Ktedonobacterales > JADMIN01 > DASWAC01. The sequence continues at coordinate 7,671 of CAVTFE010000034.1, read as the reverse complement.
GAGGCCGAGTCCCAATTTCATGGCGCTTCTCTCCAAGAGCGGCTTGTAAGAGCGATGCGGGGGATGCCATCGCCAGGATACCATACGCTCGGTACAGCATTATCCGCGCTTTGACCGCGCTTTGCCGTTCGTGTTCGCGGCGCTCTCGTCTGGGAGGTTGACTGACGCCTCGCGGGCTGCCTGGGCGCGCAACGCCTGCACATCCTCGCCGAAGCGCACGGGATAGGCGGGCGCGTCCTTCAAAGCGCGATACTGCTCTGGCAGAGCGCGCATGCTCGCCTGGGCATGCTCCCAGACCTCGCCCAGCGGCGGCAGGCTCCCCGGCACGAGCTTCCCCTGGCGCATTACCGGACGCAGCAGCCGTGCGTACCCTTCTGGTTCTGGCTCACCTTCCAGCAGAATCACGTCCTCGCGCCACCCCGGGTGCCGGTAGATCTCCTTGCGTCCTGGCCAGGTCGTCTTCGCCCCCGCCAGCTTCACCTTGGGATGCGCGCCGCCATCCTCATCCACATAGAAGACCTCTTTGTAGACGCCACCCAGCGCGCCGCCGCTTACGCCATGTTCGACGCTGCCCGCGCCGACGCCCAGCGCGGTGCCGACGCCGAACGAGTCGATCTCCGCGCCCGCCGCCAGCAGATTGGCGATGGCGAACTCGTCCAGGTCGCCACTGGCGAGGATACGCACGCCGCCCATGCCAGCCTTCGCCAGCTCCGCGCGGATGTACTTGCTATCCGCTACGATGTCGCCGCTATCCAGCCGCACCGCCGCCAGCGTGTGGCCGAGGTCGCGTTGCGCGCGCTGGGCGACCGCAATCGTCGTCTGGATCGCCTGGCGTGGGTCGTAGGTATCCAGCAGCAGCGTGTAGCGATTGAAGGATGCCGCGACGGCGGTGAAGGCTTCCTCTTCCGTCGGGAAAAGCTGGATCAGCGCGTGGGGAACGGTACCGGTCGCCAGCAGACGGTAGTCGAAGGCGGCGGCGAGAAATGAGGTGCTGGCGCAGCCGCCGATATAGGATGAGCGCGCCACGACGAGCGGATTCTGCGCGCGGCGGAAGGCGAACTCGGCGACGCGACGCTGCTCGGCGGCCCAGACGATACGCGCGGCCTTGGTGGCGATGAGGGTTGCGAGGTTGATCGCCTGGAGCAGTCCGGCCTCCAGCAGGATCGCCTCGCGGAAGGGCGCCGTCACTCGCAGCAGCGGCTCGTTAGGGAAGGCGACGGTCCCTTCGGGCAGCGCGACGATATCACCGCTGAAGCGCAAGTGCGCCAGCTCGTCGAGGAAGGCTGGCTCGTAGTCGCGGATGCGCGCGAGGTAGGCAAGCTCCTCCTCGGCGTAGCGAAACGACTGGACGAACTCAAGCGCCGCCTCCAATCCCGCGACGAGTAGGTACGCTCCGTCGAAGGGGGCTGAGCGCGTGTAGAGGTCGAAGGTGGTCTGGCCGTTGCGCCCGCTGACCCAGCTCACGTAGGCCGAGTCGGGATGATACATATCGGTCATCAGGCCGGGATGCTCGCCCGGCGCGCGACGCAGGATCGGCGTCATAGGGGATACCTCTTCAGGAGAAAGGTGGTGTTGTCGCGTCAGTGTATCACCGGGCGCAGGGTATGCCTCGTGTCCTGCTGAAGTGGCAGCGGTCCGCCAAGGGGAGACCATGCTCTCATGATCATCCTTGAGCATGAGCACGCTGAGCATAGCCATCTGCTCACCTCGCGCCTCGCTTGACGCCACAACCCGCGCCACACGGCTGCGTAGTCTCAAATGCGACGGCGACATGCCGCGACGCGATACAATGGGGATGAGATCGGCTGACTGACAGACAGGTGAACGAGGCGTAGGGCGCGCGGACTGGCCCAGGATGGCGCAGCGCGCACATTCGCAGATTGCGGAAAGGGAGCGACGGCGATGGCCGGTGAGGTCTCACTGATTTGCCAGATGGGTCGGGAACGCATGCAGGCGACCGGCGGCGCCCAGATGGTCTATGTTCTGGTGGAGGCGCGCCCCAACGACGCGGCGACCCAGACACGCATGCCGCTGAATTTGGCGCTCGTACTCGATCACTCCGGCTCGATGAAGGGGGCGAAGCTCCAGGCCGTCAAGGAGGCCGTCAAGCTGGTGATCGACCACATGGACCCGCAGGACATCATCTCGGTGGTGATCTTCGACGACAACGTGCGTGTGATTGTCCCCGCGCAGCTTGCCACCGATAAGTACAGCCTCAAGGCGCAAATTGATGGCATCCGCGATGGCGGCGGCACGGCGATGTCGCTTGGCATGAACGTCGGGCTGACCGAGTTGCGCAAGTACGCCGCGCCGCAACCTGGTCAACCGCATGATCCTGCTGACCGATGGCGTGACCTATGGCGACGCCGACCGCTGCCGCCGCATCGCCGACGACGCGGGCGCCTCTGGCGTCGGCATCTATCCGCTGGGCATCGGCGCCGACTGGGATGAGGACCTGCTCGACAACATCGGCCAGCGCAGCAGCGGCATGCCCGCTGAGTTCATCCGCCGCCCAGACGACGCGCTGGACATCTTCAGCGCGCAGTTGCAGAGCGCGGCGGCAGTCTCCGTGCGCAACACGCAGTTGACGCTGCGACTGGCCTGCGGGTGTCACGCCGAAGCGCGCGGTCAAGGTGTTGCCGCTCATCTGCTGAGACTGGCGCAGAATACGCCTCTCCGACCGCGAGGCGACTGCTGCAGACCTGGGCGATGTGGAGCGCGCGCGCGCCGCAGGCGGTCCTCTTCGAGCTGCTGGTCGAGCAATCGCCGGTGGGCACGTTCCGATCGCGCAGGCCGAGCTTTCATATGAGTGCCCGGTCGGCGGCGTCGGAGAAGGCGCGCGCCGACGCAGTCGTGACCTTCACCAACGACCCCGTGCCGCCCGAAGAGACCAATCCGCGTCGTGATGAACTTCGCCGAGAAGTCCAACGCGCACCGCCTGGTGACGAAGGTGCTCGACGAGTACAAGAAGACGGGCAAGGTGACGACCCGGCTGCACCCGAACGTGACGCGCATCCTCGATCCCGAGACGCAGCGCGCGCTCGATCAACTCGCTGCAGGCGGCGCGATCTGACGCAGCGAGGACTGTCAAGAGCATCGGCAATAAGACGCGCAAGCTGACGCAGCGCTTCGATCAATAGGACGTCTGGAGGCGCAACAGCGCTGGCGTGATATGCTGGCACGCGATGAGCGCCTGTCATAGACTGTGAGTGACGCGCCAAGAGACCAGCTAGAGGGTCTATGAGGAGGAAAGCACGATGACTGTACGCTGTTCACAGGGCCATGAGAATCCCGATGGCTCGATGTTTTGCGATGAGTGTGGCGAGCGACTGGACCAGGGCACGCAGGTGTCCGCCCCCGCCGCCGCTCCCGTCGCGCCGCCGCCTGCGCCGACCGCCAGCGCCTGTCGCGGCTCCTGTCGCCCCAGCGGTCGCCACGCCGATCAAGCTGGTTGTCGAGGCGGATAACTACGTCTTCGATCTCACTGGCAAGAGCGAGATCGCGATTGGACGCGAGGACGCGGTGAGCAACATCTATCCCGATGTAGACCTCACCACCCACGGCGGCGAGGAGGGCGGCGTCTCGCGGCTGCACGCGAAGATCTACATCAGGGCGCGCAGTATATGATCGAGGACCAGAACAGCACGAACTTTACCTTCGTGAATAAGCAGAAGCTGGCTCCTAAGACGCCGACGCCGATCAAGGAGGGCGACGAGATTCGCCTGGGCCGCGTCGCCCTGCTCTTCAAAACGTCCTGAAGTCTTTGCGGCGCGCATCTGGCTATCAGGCACGATTGGCTCCCACAGAGGACGCCCTTCCTGGACCGGCTCAGAGGGCCGGCGCGAAGAAGGGCGTTCGCGCGCGATCAGACAGAGATCAGACGGAAATGTAGTGCGTGATGGCGCTGGTCTGTCCCAACGCGTCGGTGACCTGGAGCCGAACGGCGTAGGATCCTCCATAGAAGCAATCGGAGGTCGTCTGCCCGGAGGAGCCTGAGCCATCTCCGAAGCTCCACGAGAAGCTGCTGTACGAGAGGTTGTACCCCGTGGAGGAGCTTGCATCAAAGTCGTAGCAGGCGTAGGGGTAATAGGAGTCATAATAGTATTGACTTGACGTGAAGCGGGCCACAGGTCCGGCTATCTGAATGGTGACTTGCGCGCTGGCGGTGTCTGTCTGATTCGCCACGTCAGTAATCGTCAATGTCACTGTGTAGATCCCAGGGTTGGCGTACTGATGTGCGATCTGCGCGTTGGCGACCTCCACGTCGTTGTCACCAAAGTCCCAGCGATAGCTCAGTTGCGCGCCGGTCGAGGCAGAGGCGTCGAAGTCGATGGTGAGCGGGTCGGTCGCATCTGGGGTTGGGGTCGCGAGGCTGGCGTGAGGTGGTAGCGGAAGGACTTCAACGCTCGCGCTATCTGACGCCTCCTGCTCAATAGGGTCCGTAGCGGTCACCGTGATGTCGTAGTGCCCGTAATCGCTGTACGTGTGACGCGCCGTGTCGCTTGACTGCGGTAAGATATCGCTCCCATCTCCGAAATCCCAGCGGTAGGTCAACTGACGCCCAGTTGTGGCGTTCAGCGCGAACTGCACCGTGTCGCCAACGTGGATCGTAGACCCTGACTGCACTGACAGGCTCACCGATGGCTTCGGAAAAGCGCTCATGCGTGTCTGAGCAAGCGCCTGTGGCTGGTACGCTACAAGGAAGGCAATGGCGATGGCTGCGAGAGCAAGCAGCGCTGTGAGACGCCATCCCCGGCGTGTTGGCCTGCTACTCAGTACTGTAGGTGGCTCAAATGGTTGCAGTGGCTGCGAGAACGGTTGAGACACGGGGTAGGCCGGGAGGGGCTGGGATGGCGCAGAGGGATTGAGAGGCTGGGACCATGGCGCAACATCCGTTGAGCCAGGGGGCGGCGGTTCCTGCATGTTCGGTTCCCTTTCTCTCCTCATTATTCTGTTGGGAGAGGATATGGATATGTCGCGTCTATGGTAATGGGGTATCCTCGTCGCGCTCAGGAGGCTGAAGTTCAGGCGTGGCTGCCGCCGCATCGGATGGATCGAGGGCTGGCGCCGCTGGCAATGGCGCAGAATAAGGTCCAGCGTATGGCGCCACCAGCGGCTGAGAATACGGCTGAGAATACGGCTGAGAATACGTCATGGCGGGTGCGTACAGGGGCTGTTGCCCTGACGGCGGCGCTGTCACGGGCGTCCCCAGCATTGCGGCGACTACCGCCCAGACCAGGAACATCAGCGGAATTGCGATTAGCGCTCCGGTTACAATCACGAACGCAAGGACCACTGCGGACCACGGCCAAACGTTCGTTAGTTGCGCGCCTGTCACATCAAGCGCGCCAGCGATCACGCCTATGACCGCTACAGCGATCACGCTGTCATACAACCAGAGGCGCGCCGCACTTCGTGGTTCGCTCCTGCCTTTACCGGTGATGAGGTCAAGGAGTGGGAACAGCATAATCTCTAGTGGAATCAGGAAGAACAGCAGAAGGCGGGGGAGCCGCCCGAGCGCCGGGAGCGCGACAGTGGCAGCTCCCCCCAGCCCGCCGAACACAGCAGAGGAAATCAGGACCGCCAGGAAGGTCCCACCGAGAGATGGCCCCGCGCCCGCTGATACCGTCAACCCCAGCGCGTTGGCGTCCATCCCCGCGGAGGCAAGCAACGCGGCAAGCGTGGTGAGCAAGCTCAGGGGAATTGACATGAGAGCGCCAGCAGCCAGCGCCGAGCGACTGTCGCGCGCATGCGCCGCACGCGCGGCGACCCATCCACCTGCGAAATAGCAGAGCGCCGGAATCAGGCAGAAGAGAAAGAGCGTCCCCGGTCGTGAGCTTTGGGTGTCGAGCAGCGAAAGGCTGGGCGACTGGCTCTGCGCGCTCGTCAACGCCGTCTGATATGTTGATATGGCGCCGCCAGAGAAAAAGACGAGGAGATTGACCGCTATTGAAGGCGCGAACAGCACCAGCAATGCCAGAAGCGCCGCGGATTGAAGCTGGATTGGCAGCGTAAATGCGCTGGCAGAGGACCCGGTGGGAGTGACATAGGCGGCGACAGAGGTGTTGAAGGCGACTCCAAGCGCAACCGTCAGGATCGCAAACAGCGCAACGCCAAGTCCTAATGCGACAACCGCCCCTGTGATTGCGCCTGCGACGGCATGACGCTGTATTCCCGCGAGACTTGCGATGACGCTGGAAAGAGCGCGGTGACCGCTATACTGAATCCAGCCGCCCAGTGCGCCAAACACCGCGCCAAAGAGCAGGCCATAGAGAAAGCAGTGGAGGAGAGAAGGTCCGAAACTGAGGCTCACGCCTTCAGATTGTATGGTCGAACTGCTGAAGGCGCCAATGATGGTCAGCAGGATCGCGTAAAACGGGGCGATGAGCGCGCCGCGTGCGATGCAATAGAGGGGGCGTCTGGAGAAATCGCTGGCGGCGGAGAGATAGCCGCCGACAGTCAACGCCACTATGGGCACCACAATTAACACGGTGACAGGAAGCGCCAGCGTCACGCTGCCGCCTGCGGCGGAACTAAGTAGAGTGACAAAAGTCTTCCGCCTGAACTCAGGCAGCTAGCCGGAGGGCATCCTCCGAGGTGAAAGTGGCGAAGAAGTCGTGGATGGCGACGACCATGGCGTCGATGGAGTCATGCAAGCGGTTGGCAGCGATCTGGTCTTTGAGGCGCCACCAGACCTTCTCGACCGGATGATGCCGATGCCCGCTGTAGGCAGGCAGGAAGAGCAACTGCACCTGCATGTGCTCGCCCAGCCACCTCTCGACCGCGTGCGCGTGGTGGATGCTCGCGTTGTCGAGTACCACGAGCACCGGACGATCGGCATAGGCCAGCGCGAGGTGCTCCAGGAAGGCGATGAACTCGCCCGTCCGCTTTCGCTGGGTGATCTGATACAGCCAGCGCCCGGTGCTCCACTCCAGGGCCCCGAAGACGGCGCGCTTGCGGTTGGCGCCGGGGCTGGGCACGTCCACTTGCTGGGCGCGGCGCATCCACATCGCGCGCAGCACTGGCAGCAGATGCACGTCGCACTCATCCAGACACACAATAGCAGCCGTGGCGGGAGCCCGCACGATACGGTCGCACATCTGCCACATGATGGCAGCCGTGGCGGGATCGACCGGCAAGATGAGGCGGGGACGACCCCAGCGATAGGCCAGCAGGCGCAGCAGGCGCAGCAGGCGCAGCAGGCGGCGAACGGTCGCCGCGCTCAGGCAGATGCCGACCCGTTGCGCCAGCTATGCCACCAACGTTCCCGTCGTCCAGTAGCCGAAGCGATACCCCAGCCGGGCAGGCGTCTGCTCCACCGCCTGGCAGAGCGCGCTGCGGGCGACCGCGTCCGCCTTGCGCGGCCGCCCCGACCTAGGGCGGTCCTGCAGCCCGCTCTCCCCCTCCTGCTGATAGCGCTCCACCCAGCGCTTGACCGTGGCCTCGTCGCACTCGAAGATGGCGGCGATCTGCGCGAGGGAGTAGCCACGACTCCGCCAAGAGCACCATGCGCATCCGGTCACTCACCATTCCGACCGCGCGCCGGGCCAAGTCTTTCAACCGTCGTCGTTCGCTCTCTGCCAGGGGACCAAGACTGCTCATGGCCTTCCCTCCTCTCCTGTGCCAGAAAGGATAGTCCCCCGACCTTCAAACGCCAAGAACTTTTGTCAC
>CAVTFE010000033.1:0-77765 GCA_963733745.1 uncultured bacterium | reverse complement strand
AAATGGCAGCAATGCGATGGACAATAGTGGACGCTGGCGTGCAGCCGACGCAGGTATTGTCCCATGCAGACTGTGTCGGTGGACCGTGATGGCGTTGGTGAACAGACGGGCGAGGACCCGTAAGCGCTACGCGTTCGTTCATGCTGATCAGTGATCTCGATTGACCCCAACTTTGACCCCAACTTTGACCCCAAGACCGACAAATCAGCATGAACGAATGCGAACGGGTCGTACTTCAGAATGCAGCGTTCTCGGGCCGTGACGTACTCCGTCGTACGAGTCTGAACCTACCTGGTTGAACTTCGTCAACATCCCAGAGTGCATGGGGCTTCGGCTATCTCCACGCGCTCCTCCTGATGGCCGCCGTCAACCTCGCGCTCTGGTATTACTTCAAGCTCGTTCACTGGCTCTGATTCTCCATACTATTTTTGTATTTATGTCACCTTCCATCCGTGTGTGCGGAGCGATGGTCGCTACCTTATTTTCCTATGCCAGGCCGAAATGTGATATAAAGCATTCGTATACAGCAGAGGCGCAAGGAGCGCGCTGAATATGTAGAGCCGTGATGAAGAGAGCCGACTAGGAAGGATACCCCGGCTACACCACGCCTCCCAACCGGACCCCAACGGAGCATATCCGCCCGCCCAGCAAAGGAGACGCCCAATGGCGAGCGCCGCCGCGTATCCATCATATCCACCCATCGGAGAAGACGTCATCAGCGGGATCATTCCCGCCGCGACTCCGCCTCTCGCCGAACTGCGCCGCCTCCCCGCGTCCTACGCCACCTGCGCCGGTTGACCGGCTACCTGCCGCGAACCGAGCGCCCCGCCGCCTATGTCTACGTCTACGCCGAACCGGCGGGACGGCGCGCTCGTGTGGGGCTGCATGCGATGGCTCCGCGCTCGAGACGATCCTGGCGCGCGATCGTGGCATCGAGGGCATCGCCTGTGTGGATGACGTCGCTCGCGCCGCCGTGCTGGGGCTGCGTGTCTTCGATATGACTGGCTCGGAGACCGCGCGCGATCTGGCGACGGCCTGGCTGCGGTTCCTTGCGCATATGCAGCGGCGCGATGACCACCGCCTGCTGAATTTCATCTTGGACACCGAGGGGACGCGCAACGACGCCGGCGAGACCTCCTATCCGGGCGGCGCGCCGTGGACGATGCGGTCACTGCGCGCCTTCGCCACGGCGTGGCGCGTCCTCAAGAACCGCGACGCCCTGCGCCGCTTTTACAGCACGGCTCTTCCGGCGTCGCCGTATCTTTCGACGAACGCCAACCATGCGCTGGCTGTGATGGATGTCTTCGAGACGCGCCCAGATGATCTGGGATTGCGCGTCTGGATCGAGGATCTCTGCGAGACCATTATTGCGAGCGGCCCCGACTACTTCCGCATCGCTCAGTGGCCAGGATCATGTCTGGATGTACGACTATCACCAGCTCGAGGCCGTCGCGCGCGCGGGGCGACTGCTGGGGCGCGCCGACTACATCGCCGCCTGCGAGGCGACCGTCGCCAATCTCGTCGAGCCAGTGATCCGCTCCGGCTTCACCCACCTGTATCCAACGGCGACGACCACCAGTGCGTCTTCGATATCTCCTCTGTGGCCGAGGGACTGGAGGCGCTCTACGACGCGACCGGGAACCCGCGCTACTGTGAGCTGGCGCTGGAGTGCTGCGCCTGGCTCGACGGGAACAATCCCGCGCGCGCGCCAATGTACAATCCGGAAACAGGACGCTGCTACGACAAGATCAGCCTCGACGGCGAGATCGCCACGGGGACCGGCGCCGAGTCCGCTATCGAGGCGGGATATCTCCACCTCGTGCGCGCCCGGCTGGAAGGGACCCACCTGGCCTGGAGGCCTACTGATAAGAGATCAGCCTGGATGATTGGCGTCGGAGCGGCAGAGCGGGGCGCCTGCTATGCGGTGCGGGTCGGCGCTGACTTTCATGCCGCTCAGCGCCTGAGGCAGAAGCAGATCTCTGGTTAGGAGCCGATGGGCGCGCCTATCCCCTCGACATAGAGGCTATGCCTTCGGACCGACCACCATGCCCTAACCACACAGCGAAGGCAGCCGCCGACAAGATGACGCCGGCGCCAAAGACCAGATGATACAGCGCATCATCGCGAAGATATACCTCCACGCAGGCTCAGAACACACATGGCAGCCAGGAACGTAGCCAGCGCTCCAGACGATAGGCGTAGAAGCTTCAGCCCCTGCCGCAGCCGCACATAGACAGACACTGGCGCATGGTTGCGCGCCTTGTTCACGATGCGTTGCCCCTTTGAACGAGCTTTTTGTGTTGCACCTGTCTGCGCCGCACGATCGACCGCCCGCTGGAGTGAACGCAACTGCTCTCCATTGAGGGGAAAAGGAGGCGTGATGGCGGCTGGACCGACGTCCGCAGCCCGCTTCACTGTGCGTAACCATTGTTGCGCTTGCTTCCAGTGCGCCGCAGTCTTGGAATCTAGTCGTTGGCTGTCACACGCCCAAGCGACACCTCGAGCGCCGTTGCTACCTCTTCGAGAAACTCTTCCGTCCAGAGCGACGCAACAGATGCAATAGCCATCATTTCGCCATCCTTCCGTATCGCAGAGGCGGTCCATGCCTCACGAGAACTCGTTGATTGTTCGCCATCTGACGAATTCAAGAACGGCCAGATGGTACGGCAAGTTGCTCGTCTCCGCAATGGCCGCGCCGATGAAGAATCATTGCGAACCCTCTCCTTCTAGATCTGGACGGTGATTTTTCAGCAACCGGCTCAACTCCTCCAGGATCATACGCGACGCTAGTTCAGACACATGCTCCCGCTCGTCATCGGTCGCTCTCACGCAATGGAGAAAGGCTGCCATCCACCTGGCAAACTCGCCCTGGCGGATATCAGGTAGCGGTCGCCGTCCCTTCTCAATGTGGCGATAGGTATCCTCGGCGATACCCATACACACGGCCACTTCAAGCTGTGACATACCACGCGCCTCGCGGATGGTTCTCATGAGCGCTGGGGAGGGGATCACCCATAGAGCACCCCTTATACAGTGACTGCTATGCGTGGGGAAAAGTATATCCAACAAGTCACAGTTACGCAATAGATCCAAGCGAGCGACATCGTAGCGCAACAAAATTTCCCTCTCCCCCCTCTTTGATCGCCACGCCCAGCCGCGTACAAATTTGTACGCGGACGGCTTGTGTACGCGTACAAATTTGGTCCGAACGACACGCCAAGAGGCAGGGTACCGTGTAATTGTCAGCTCACTGGCGAGAATCAGCCGAGAAATCAAAGGAAGGGGGTCATGAGATCACTCATAGCGCGTAAAAACCGAGGTCGCCCCCCATAGCGCAGGTTCGACCTCGAAGCCGATCCGAGAGTTGTTCGTTGGTTTGCGTGTGCGCCAACACCCGTAGACCTTCCTCGAAGCCTATGAGTCAGGCCAGGAGGTACCCTCGTGCTCGCTAGTATAAACGCATCACGCCAGATTACGCAACTGGTCGTCGCGTTGTGTCTGCTCGCTGGATTGTCCGCTGTCGTCCTCGTAGCGCTCTCTCACCTCCCGCGCGCGCCGTCATCGCGCACGATATTCAGACCGTCCTGACCATGCCTCTCGCGTTCGTCGCGAAGCTCTCCGCCGGGCGCCCAGCGCCACTGCCGTCGCTCGGTATCCGCTTTGTGGCTCTTCCATTGGTCCATGCTAGTAGCGTGCCGCCGCGATAGCGCGTCGGGCGTCCATGTATGTCGCGTAATCTTATGTCTCGCAGCCGGCGGAATCTCCTCCGCCGGCCTTCCTCTGTCTGTGTGATGGGCTTCTCAGCGTAACCCCGGCGTCGGCGGTCAGCGTCTTGCTTATGCGCTGTCCCCCCACGCCATCCGCGTGTTTTCCAAATGAATCCTGAGAAGCCCTCGTCATCTTAGCTCGATCAGACTGTCGTTGTGCTATACTCCCGTCGATTAGCATCTCCGCCAGGCCTTGCCGTCCATTCCAGGCTTGCAGGAAGGCGCGCCCATCATGGCTTCTGATGATTCCTCCTTCGACGACGATGCGAATGATGCCGCGAATGATGCCGCGAATGATGATCGCATCGACGACGAGCTTGAAAACGCGCTCATGCAGAACGACTACATCAGCTTGGCTCATCTCGCCTTCGAGCAAGCGTGCCGCTTTCATCAGCGTGAGCAATATCTTGCGGCGGTTGAGTACAGCGATGTTGCCCTCGTCGCCTGGCGCGCCCACTTTGACCACGCGTCTGAGCAATCCCACGCCGCCGCACGACCAACCGAGCTACGCATAGTGAACACTGCTGCCGTCCACTATTTCAACAAGGGCGACTACACCACGACGATTGACCTGATCCAGCAGGCGCGCCGTCTCGCCGCGCTCATGCCGCCCACAGCTCTGCTCGCCAGCACTGAATGGAACACCGCGTTGATGGAGCGGTGGCGCGGCGATTACTCCAAAGCGTTGCAGCATGCTCAGTCCGCCTTACAGATCTATCACGCCACCAACGCCTCTCCACTCAACATCGCCCGCCTACAACTCTTCATTGCCCAGATTGCTAATGACTGCTCCAGCGACGCGGCTGCGCGTGGCGCCACCCAACTTGTCGATCACAATCTGCGGTTAGCCAAGCGCCATCTTAATGCCGCCCAACCGCCAGGAAGTGCTCGTCACTCTCCCGCTGTTGAAGGCGCCTTTCGCCTGATCTACTCCACCTATAGCCGACTGTCAGGAAAGAATGAAGATCGCGTCAGCATGCTCGAATCCATCGCTCATCTCGCCCAGGCTTTGAATGATCCCCTCCTCAAAGGCCAGACCTTCACCGCGCTGGGCGATGAATTCTCCTTCCAGAGACGCACAGGCGAAGCTCAGATGTGTTATGAGATTGCCTTCGAAACGCTGGACTCCAGCCAGGCCCCTTCTTTCAGCGTCTGGCCGCTGCGCCACCTCAGGCAAAACTGAGTAGTCCACCTCGATCGCATCGTCGGTGCGCTCCATGGGAGGGCGGCAGCGTCTCTACGCCTCTGTAGGTTGGCAGCGGGAGCAGGGAGCGAAGCCGGCCAGTTCCGCCTCCAGCGGCGAGGTGAAGAAACGCGCTGGCAGATCGCTGGCGGCGCGGGCGCGCTCGCAGGAGGGCAGGCAGTAGACCTTCGCGCGGCGCACGCCGAGATAGAGCGGCTCGCCCGGAGCGCGCGCGGCCACACGTTCCACCCAGGCGTCGTAGTCGTCGGCGCCGTCGGGTAATGCGCCCTCCATGCGCAGCAAGTGGAATTTGAGCGGCAGACCTGGGCCGTAGCCGGTCAGCCGCCCATCGCTGCCAACGATGCGATGGCAGGGAATAAACGGCGCGAGGGGGTTCGTCGCGTTGGCCGTCCCGACCGCGCGTGAAGCCTGGGGCGCGCCGACAATGGCCGCGATCTCGCCGTACGAGCGTGTCTCGCCGTATGGCACGCGAGCCACCTCGACCCAGACACGCTGGTAGAACTCGGCCCCTATCGGATCCAGCGGCGCCGTGAAGTCGCGTCGCGCTCCCGCGAAATACTCGGCAAGCTCCTCCAGCGCCTGCCGCAGATGAGCCGTCGCCGCTGATCCTCCTTGCTCTGTTATGGCTATCTCGCCCGAGGCCCTACTTGAAGGTTCACGCCCCTCGACCCAGCGCGGCAGGTGGATGTCGCGCACGCCGCGTTCGCTCGCGCTCACCATGATCTCGCCAGCCCAGACCGTGACACGACCTTCCGCGAGCGCTGCCGTGCGTGGTTGCTCACCTATGGTCATCACCATGTCACCTATCTCGCTTTCTGTGATTCCTGTTCTGTGCTTACACCTGTGGCGGCGGGCCTTGGTGAATCTGCGCGCGCAGGTCATCAAGCGTGTTATCGGGCAGCACGCCCTCCTGCCACCACGTCACGCCCGCCTCAGCTAACCGACCCAACTGCTCAGCCGCCTCGTCCTTCGAGAGATCGCCGGTATACCCTGCCAGGACCACCTCGAACGGCTCCGACTCTGATCGTGTCTCGTGAATGACGGCGAGCAACTCGCGCACGTGCTGTGGCGTCAGATGCTGCTGATTCGACTGAATAGGGCACACGCCATCCCAGCGCGCCGCGCGCCGCAACGGACGCTTGTGCGGCAACGTCGCCGCCACCCAGATCGGGATGCGTGGCTGCTGCACTGGCGCTGGCAGATACTGCGCGTCGCTGACCGTGTAATGCGTGCCGGAATAGCTGAATGGCTCGCTACTCCACAACCCCGTCAGCACATCGAGCGCCTCGTCTAGCATCTCGCCGTGCAGCTTGTTGTCGCCAGACTCACCATAGGCGCTATACTCGCGGCCAATCGTGTCGTCGCCGATGCCCACACCGAGAACCAGCCGCCCGTTCGAGAGATGGTCGAGCGTCGCTGTCTCGCGCGCCAGCTTCCAGGGACGCCTGCGTGGCAGCGGCGTCACCAGCGGCCCCAGCCTGATGCGTGAGGTCGTCATCGCCATCGCTGCCAGCGCCACCCACGGATCAGCTGTCGGCGCGGGCCAGGCGCCGATGTGGTCCCAGAGGAAGAAGCCGTCCCAGCCAGCCTCCTCCGCTTCATGCGCAAGTTGCGCCAGCGCGCGCACATCCGCGAACGCGCCAAAGTTCGGGACATTGAGGGCATAGCGCATACGCTCGACTCCTCCTGCTCATGTGCGAGCACTACCTGTTCGCGCGTGGCGAACCATTCTCTACAACACCGTAGCGCTCGTGAGTGTTGCGATCAATGGTTGCGGTCAATGGTCTGTAGCGGACGCTAGCCGAGCAGTGGGAAGGTTGCGGCGACCGCCCAGCCCAGGATCAGCGCCTCCGATAACGCGATAAAGACGATTGGGCGCTCCACCTCGCAGCGCGCCCACGCCTCCAGCGCGACGAAGAGCAGCAGGAAGATCGCCAGGATCGGCAGGAGGAAGAGCAGGAACGAGAGGCGATCCGCGTCGATCAGAATGGCGGCGAAGAGCGCCACTGTAGTCAGCAGCGCGACGACCAGCTTCGTTCCCGCCGCCAGCCACGGCTTCGCGCGCGCCACCGGCCGCAGCAGCAGCTCACTCCCCAGGAACAGCGGGATGAAGAGCAACGCGAAGATCAGCGCCCGCCGCACACGCGCAGGCGTCAGCGCAAGATTCGCCCAGGCGAAGGTCGAGAGCGCGCCGAGCGTGAAATACAGGAACACCAGTGCGCCGACCGCCAGCAGGATCTGCGCCGCAATGGCGAGTCCGCGCGGCCAGTCAGCTCCTCGCCGGTAGGTGGGAACGGCGAGCGCCACGCCCAGCGCGACGATTCCCGCGCCAAAGAGGAACGTCGCCAGGTCTGGCGAGAGCGCCTGTCGCAGAAAGCCAAATGGCGAGTCCACGAAGAAATGCAGCGCGAGCATGCCAACGCCAAGCGCCGCGACCATCATGCCGAGGGCGGCAAGCGCGCGCAGGTAGACGCTGCCCGATGTTTATCGACTCGGCGCGTAGGCAGTTGGCGTAGCCCAGCGGAGGCCAGCGCCAGCGCAGGCAGCAGCGCCAGGAACGCCGCGCCCAATCCTAACAGCTGCCAGAGGAAACGCTGGTCGGCGCTGACGTCGTTTGAGTAATGCCTGCGTCGAGTCCGGCGTGCAGCCAGTCGAGGATCTGCCGGTGGGTGGCGGAGGCGGTCAGGATCGTGATGTGGTTCAGCCCTGGCAGGATGACGAGCTTGCGTCCTGTGCCTTGTCTGGGATCGCCACAGGTCAGGTCGGCGCTGAGCGCGCCATCTGACGGCTGGCCGCACCCTTCTGCGACGCGCATCTTGGCGATCTTGACGATGCCTGCCGGGTCGGTGTCGCCTGCGAGGACGAGCAGATTGCGCGGATTGGCCACCGTCGGCGCATCATCCAGCACCGGCGAGACGAGTACGGTCGCCGCGAGGTTGGCGAAGTCAGGATGGCGCAGCGCGTAGAGGCCGACCGCCGATGTGCCCATCGAGTGGCCGATCAGGACGAGTTTCGCATCCTGTCGCGGCATGTTCTGCAAGGCGTAGTCCACCACCGCGCCGACGGTATCCGTGAGCTGGCTCTGCGCGCCGGAGAGCGCCGCATTGGGATCGAAGGTCTCTGGCGAGGAGCCGTGGCCGGGGAAGTCGAAGCAGTACGCGGTGACGCCCTGCTTCGCCAGCTCGACGCAGAAGGTCGTCATCACTTCCTTGCTGCCCGAATAGCCATGCGCGACGACCGCGACAATGTTTAGATGCTCGTTGCGAGGCGTGAATCGTAGCGCGCTGATGTCCCCGCCCGCGCCGGTGATGGTAATCTCCTTGCGGATAACCTGGCTCTCGGTCGCGTGAACCTGCCAGGTCGCCAGCGCGAAGACGGCCAGCGCGAGGACCAGAAACGCCGACTGCGCGAGCAGCCAGCGGCGGTGGGCGCGCGGATAGAGCCGTAGGAGGAGCCCGTAGATACGCCTGGCACGCCGCGAAGCGTCTTGATGTTGGCGCTGTTTCATCCGCCTGGCTTCCACGAAAGCCTCGGCAGAACCGACGCTCCCGCGCGATGGCGACCACCTCCGCATAGCGGCGCATCTCCGCCTCGAACGCACGCCAGCCCAGGTCGATCAAACGGTAATAGCGCCGCCGCTCGTCATCCAGCGCTGGATCGGGTCGGTCTCCCGCCTCCGCGATCAGCCCATCGGTGAGCATGCGCTTGAGCGAGCCATAGAGCGTGCCCGTGCCCATCTTCACCTGGTTCTGGCTGTCGCGCTGGCCTGCTTCATGATCTCGTAGCCATGCTTCTCGCTGCTGGCCAGCGCGAGCAGGATGTAGAACACAGGAGGAGTGAGCGGTATGAGGGGCTGATCTCTTTCCATGTGCGAAGTATATGTCCGTCACGGACATATACCAAGTCTGTGTGACCGAGCAGCTCACCAAATTACAAAACAAGCGGGATGCCGCTGCGCGGCAGCGGAGGGGATGAAAATGGGGCGAAGCCGCGGCATACTTGGGGTGGCGGACCGGCGTGCCGGAGGTCGTCAAAGCGGCGGTGCCCAAGAGCCCGAAAAACAAGCTGACCCGGGTGCGTCCAGCAGTGGTGAGTGTCGCCCCTCCTGCCATGCCGTTGGGAGGTGAGCACGCAAGGGAATATTGTGTTTTCCATCCGCACCCGACGCCGGTCTTCCGCTCGCTCGCGGGCGAGTCCACCTGCCCCACGTGCAGACCAGGAGGAAGATCATGGACGTAGAGTATCAGCGGTGTGCCGGGCTGGATGTGCATAAGCGGACGGTCGTCGCCTGTGTGCGGCTCGCCACGGCCGAGGGCGCCGTAGAGCAGGAGGTGCGCACCTTTGGCACCATGACCGCGGATCTGCTGGCCCTGGGCGACTGGCTGGCCGGCTATGCCGTCGAGCAGGTGGCCATGGAAAGCACCGGCGTGTACTGGCGGCCGGTCTTCAACCTGCTCGAGGCCCACCACGCGGTTGTGCTGGTCAACCCACGGCACATGCGGGCAGTGCCCGGGCGCAAGACGGATGTCAAGGATGCTGAATGGCTGGCGGATCTGCTGGCTCATGGCCTGCTCCAGCCCAGCTTCATTCCCCCTGCCCCCGTGCGTGCACTGCGCGAGCTGATGCGCTATCGCACCTCGCTGGTGCAGGCGCGCACCCAGGAGATCAACCGCGTGCACAAGGTGCTCGAACTGGGCAATATTAAGCTCGCCGCGGTGGCCACCGATGTGTTGGGCAAGAGTGGACGGGCGATGCTCAACGGGCTGGTAGCGGGCGACCATGACCCGGAAGCGCTGGCGGAGCTGGCGCGGGGACGCTTGCGGGCCAAGCTGCCCGCGCTGCAGCAGGCGCTGGAGGGACGCCTGCTGCCGCACCACCGGCTGCTGTTGCGGCAGATGCTGGCGCACCTTGACTTCTTGGAAGCATCGCTCGTCGAGGTGCAAGCCGAGATCGAGCGTCATCTGATCCCTTTTGAGAAGGCGGTGGCGCTGGCCCAAACGCTGCCGGGCGTGGGCGCAGTGGCGGCCGCCGGGCTGATCGCGGAGCTAGGCCCGGACATGCGGGTCTTCCCGTCGCACAAACACCTGGCCTCCTGGGCGGGGGTCTGCCCGGGCAATAAGCAGAGTGGCGGCAAACAGTTTCAGGCGCGCACGCGGCCGGGCCGTCCCCGCCTCAAGGCGCTGCTGTGCGAGGTGGCACAAGCTATTGCCCGCACCTCCGATAACTACCTAGCCGCGCTCTATCACCGGATCGCACGCCGGCGGGGCAAGGGGCGCGCCACCCTCGCGGTGGCGCATGCCCTGCTGGTGATCCTCTACCATATGCTGCGCGACCAGAAGCCCTACACCGACCTGGGTACCAATTACTTCGATCGGTTGGATACAGAGCGGCTCCAGCACCGCTACGTCCAGCGCCTCGAACAGCTCGGCTACTCCGTCGCCCTCACTCCCGTTCCGGTACCTTGACTAGGGGAGAGTCTATTTTCTAGGGACGCTTTCAGCGGCAGCAACTGGTTCCTGACACTCCACGGGGGCTAAAGCCCCATGGGTTCTCGGTTCGTCCCCGCAGGTACCCCCGCGAGTCCCCGAAGGCGCTGCCCGCGCCATTGAATGTTCTTCGCGGCGTTGTGGTCCCGGTGGAGGCTCGTCCCACACTCCGGGCACGCGTGCCAGCGGACGGACAAGCCCTTCTGGACGAGCACGCCACAGCCAGAGCACGTCTGGCTGGTGAACGCAGGATCAACCGCCACCACTTGCCTCCCAGCATTCGCAGCTTTGAAGCTCAGGATGGCGAGGAACGCACTCCAGCCGGCATCAGCTATGCTCTTGGCGAGATGGTGATTCTGCACCATGTTGGCGACCTGCAAGTCCTCGTGATAGATCGTGTCGTACTGGCGCACCAGGGCGAGCGCCGTCTTGTGGTGGAAGTCCTGCCGCTGCCGCCGCACCGTCTGATGGGCTTTGGCCAGCCAGCAGACCGCCTTCCGGCGACGGCGGCTTCCCTTCTTGCGCTTGGACACCCGGCGCTGGCATTTGGCCAGATACCGCTCAGCGCTTGCGGTAGTAGCTGGGCTGAGGATCACGGCCCCATCCGCGAGCGTGGCGAACGCCTCAATGCCTAGGTCTATGCCGGTCTCCTGCACCTGTGGGCGGCAAGTGGCCGGGCAGGCACCTCCGCACAGGAGATAGCCACATACCAGCCGTCCGCCTCTTTGGAGATGGTGACGGTCTTGGGTGTGCCCTCGATCGGGCGGGACCAATGGACGCTGATGCGCCCGATCTTCGACAGCACCAGGAAGCCATTATCCAGCCGCGCGCCGTTGCCATACTCCTTGAAAGTGAAGGAGTGGTAGCGTGCCGCTGGCCCTTGAAGCGCGGGAAGCCGGCCTTCTCCCCGCGCTGTATTCGACGGAAGAACGCCTGATAGGTCCGATCAAGCCGCGCCAGCACGTCTTGCAGAGATGTGCGATGGATGGCCGCATATTCCGGGAACTGCGGCTCGGATCGCCTTCAACTCGGCTTCCTGCTCGTAGCGAGAGACAGAGACGCGGCATCGTTGCCAGGCGGTGATGCGCTGCTCCAGGGCGGTGTTGTAGAGGTCGCGGCAGCGCCACAGGACTTCCTCCAGCGCCCGCTCCTGCGCAGGTGTGGGACTCAGCTTCTCTTTGTAGGTCTTGTGACCGGTTGCCAGATGCATATATGTCTATTCTGCCTGATCGACGTCCAAGTGGCAATCCACTGCGTGGTGGGCTTCCGTCGCAGAGAAAGCCTTCCTCATCGCCTTGCCTAAGCTTTGTGACCTGCGGCGGACCGTGGTTCGTCAACGACGACAACCCCAACAACCGCTTCGACCACACCAATCTGGTGGACCAGCTCGAAGCCTCGCACCACTCCTGGGGCGCGTACATGGAGTCGATGCCCAGCGTCGGCTACCTTGGCGACAACGCGCCGACCTCGCCCAACGTCCAGCTCTACGTCAGCAAGCATAACCCGTTCGTGCTCTTCAACGATATCCGCAACAACCCGGCGCGTCTGGCCAACGTCAAGCCCTACGACCAGTTCGCGGCGGACCTCGCCTCCAACCACGTGCCAGATTTCGTCCGGATCAGCCCCAATCAGTGCCACGACATGCACGGCGGCGTCTTTGTGCAGGTCGCGTCCGACGGCAGCGATGGCACACCCTGCCCGTTCGGCAGCTTGAAGGATGATCCCAACGACGCCGCGCTCAAGCAGAAGGCCGACGCCTTCGTTCATGACGCCGTGACGGCGATCATGTCGAGCAAGGCGTGGACGGGCAACAGCGCTATCTTCATTGTGGATGATGAGAACGACTTCACCGGCACCCCGCCACCGATGGCTGGGAGTCGGCCGCTGGCTGCTGCGACTCGCCGCTCCTGCCCAACGGCTATCAGTTCCTGAATTCGGGTGGGACGCCTGACGGCAAGGTCTGCGTCTGCCCATTCGGAGCGAATCCGGCGTGCCAGTATGGTGGCGGCCTCATCCCAGCCATCGTGGTGACGCGAAATGGCCCGCGTGGCTTCGTGAGCAACCAACCCTACAACCACTACTCGCTCTTGCGCACTATCGAGGAGAACTGGGGGCTGCCCTATCTCGGCAATGCCTCTGACAGCGCCCAGGTCCACTCGATGTCCGAGTTCCTGAGGCGTTGAGTCTCACCGCGCATTGAGCGACTGTTGAGATTTTCCTCGGCCAGATCTGGAGGCGCATACCTCTGGATCTGGCTTGCTTTTTATGCGCAACAAATAATGCGACTCCGTTTCGGCTGTTGGGAGATGCAGGGACTTCAGTCCGCATCGCGCCGTGCTCCGGCTCTTTAGAGCCGAGAGCGCGCCCAACAACTGCCCAGGCGGATTCCATATGATTTGGCGCGCGAAATAATTGGCATTGCGGAAAACTGAATGGAAAACCTGTCCCAAAACAGGAGCCTCAACCCTCTTCCTGTGTGATGACCACCACACGATGGTCATGACGGAAACGCATCCACTCTAGAAGAGGGAAAGAAGATGAAGATCGTCGTATTTGGCGCGAATGGCGCAACAGGGCAGCACCTGACGAAACAGGCGCTTGCCGCGGGACATATGGTAACAGCCGTCACCCGCCATCCAGAGGCGTTCCCGCTCCAGGGCGACCGTTTGCGGGTGATGTGGGGTGATGTCTACGATCTCGCGTCGGTCGAACAGGCCGTCGCCGGGCAGGACGCTGTCCTCTCGACGCTCGGCGTTCCCTTTACCCGCAAGCCGATCACGGTTTATTCAGAGGGTATTGCGCACATCATCGCGGCGATGAACCGCTACGGGGTGCGCCGTCTCGCCAGCATCAGCTCGAGCGCGACCGGCGGCGAGCATGACACAGGAGGCGGATTCCTCTTCGACAAAGTGCTGCAGCCCATCGTGATGTCCACCATCGGGCGGACGACCTACGCCGATATGGCGCGCATGGAAGCGCTGGTGATGAGCAGCGATCTCGACTGGGTGATCGTCCGGCCCTCCGGACTCTTCGAGACGCCGGTCGTCACCGATTATCACGTGGCGGAGACGCAGATACGCGGGCAGTTCACCTCGCGGACCGATCTCGCGGACTTTCTGCTCAAACAGGCCACCCAGGATCAGTATCTGCGCAAGGTCATGGCAATCGCCACGTACTCCATGACGCCCAGCGTGTTCGCGTTCATGACGCAAGAGGCGTTCAAGAAGCCTGAACACGATCTGAAAGCCGATCTGAAAGCCAGGGCATGACCCACGCAAAGGCGAGGCGCCGGTTTCAAATTCGTTCCTGGATGGGCGCCTCGACAGCACTCCTGCCGTAGAAGCCGTAGAATAAGAAGGAAACCATGGCAACCACAGCGACAACAACTCACGTCCCAGCGTTCGTGCGTCTGGGGAACGTCATGACGACGACCTTATTGCGCGCAGGTGTGCGGCTCAACGGATTTGGCCGCCCGATGTACCTGCTCACGGTACGCGGGCGCAAGACTGGGCAGCCGCGCACGACCTCAATCGTGGTCATCGAACAGGATGGGCAGCGGTATCTCGTCGCGCCCTACGGGATCGTCGATTGGGTGCGCAACCTGCGCGCGGCAGGGCAGGCTATCCTCACCCGTGGGCGGCGCTCCGAGAAGGTGGCGGCGGTCGAGTTGCCCAGTGGCGAGGCGGCGCTCGTTTTGAAGAGCGCGCTGGCGGGGAATCTTCCAGCATTCCTCAGCGACCCTTTTGACGTCACCTCTGACTCTCCAATCGAGGAGATCGAGCGCGCGACGCTGAGCCATCCTGTGTTTGAGTTGCGGAGTGTCGCATAAACGAAGCAGGAAGGAACGGGAAGCGTATGGACGAGTCTTTTGAGAGCTACCGGTCCTATCTGTTTGCCATCGCCTATCGTATGCTCGGCAGCGCGATGGACGCCGAGGACATGGTGCAGGAAACGTGGGTGCGCTATCAGGCCACGCCGCCAGAGACGATCCGCTCGCTCAAAGCGTGGCTCACGACGGTCATCACGCGCCTGTGCATGGATCAGCTCCAACTCGCGCATCGCAAGCGCGAGCAGTACATCGGCCCCTGGCTGCCAGAGCCGATCCTCACGCCAGAGGCGGAGGAAATGGCCGAGGCGGGCAACCCTGAGCGGCGTGTGGATTTGGAAGAATCGGTCTCGCTCGCCTTCCTGATCTTGCTGGAGCAGCTCCAGCCATTCGAGCGCGCGGCCTTTCTGCTGCGCGAGGTCTTCGGCTACGAGTTCGCGGAGATCGCCGCGATGCTGGGCAAGAACGAGGCCGCCTGTCGCCGCTCCTTCAGCCGGGCGAAGCTCCATCTGCAAGCGCACAGGCCGCGCTTCCCCGCCTCGCCCGACACACACCGGCAACTGCTCACGGGGTTCTTCCAGGCGGCGCAGGGAGGCGACATGGCGACCCTGACGGGCATGCTCGCCGAAGAGGTCACGCTGTGGGCCGATGGCGGCGGCAAGGCCAGGGGCGCGGCTACACGTCCTGTTCTTGGGCGCGACGCCGTCACGCGCTTTATTCTGGGAACGCGGCGCTTCTGGCCAGAGGATGCGCGCGCTCAGGTTGAGGAAGTCAACGGTTCGGCGGCGCTGGTCGTCCACGTTGGCGATCAGGCGTTCTCTGTGCTGACCATCGAGGTGGAGCAGGGGTGGATTCAGACGATCCGCATCCTCGCCAACCCCGAAAAACTCACGCGAGTTTAGCGTATGGCGGTGAGCCGTGGCTATCACCTTGTCGCGCACACAGCCAATCCCTACACTTACATAAGAGCGGTTATTTACTGGTCTGCTAACGAGGGAGCGTTCTGTATCTCAGGCTTGGAGGGGGAGCGCGCTCGCGTTGTTGTGAAGGGATAAGCGCTATGCCAGCGACAGCGAATACGTACGACGAGTTTGCGTCGCACTACGCCGACATGATGACCGCGCAGGAGCAGGGTGGCGTCGCGTCTGACTCCAACATGGCCCGATTTCTTCAGGTCGTCGGGAACGTCTCTGGTCTGACCGTACTGGACGCGGGGTGCGGCGAAGGCTACCTTTCGCGCATCCTTGCGCAAGGCGGCGCGCAGGTGATTGGCTTTGACATCTCGCCGCGACTGATCGAGATAGCGCGCGCCAAAGATCCCGACGGCGCTATCACCTATCAGGTGGCCGACCTCAGCCAGCCGCTGCCCGCCTATCAGGCCCACTTCGATCTGATCGCGAGCTACTTCGTGCTCAACGATGTCTATGACTACCAGGGCTTTCTCACCACCCTGAGCGCGTCGCTCAAGCCCGCTGGTCGCCTCGTGATCTTCATGAACAATCCCTATTCGCTGGTGGTGCGCAACCATGTCACCGATTACTTCGCCGCCTCCGGCCAGATGTTCCCGTATCGCGGCATGACGGAGGAGGGGGTCGCGGTCCATTTCTGGCACCGGACCATGGAAGAATATCTCTCCGCCTGTTCTGCGGCAGGGTTGCGGTTGCAGCAGTACGTAGATGTGCCAACCCCTGAGGGCAGCTTCAAGCGCCGTAGCGACACGTTGATCCCAGAGGGCTACCACTTCCCCTTCTTCACGATCCTCAGCCTTGTTAAGGCGTAGCCCGCAGTCTGGAAGAGGGCCAACACGGTGCGGCTTCGCCGAACAGAGAGAATAGACCTTCAGCGCAGGCTCAGGCCTGCGAGCACGGCGGGCCAGGCGACGCGTCCAAGCGCAGCGTCGGCGGTCGGGTTGCCGTCATGCGCCACGCGCGCTGATGGAGCGGGAGGCGACTCGTCTGGGAAGATGGGGCGATGTCCGGCGTCTGGATATGTGATTAGTCCAACGGGACGTCCTGCGGCGCGACAGCGGGCGGCGAGCGTCTCGGCAAAGATAGCGGAGGGCCACAAAGCGTCATCACCACCCGCGATGAGCAGCACATCGCCGCGCGCACGCTCGATGGGGATGGCCGCAGCCACAGCCGCCTCAGGGTAGGCGCGCAGACTGGCCTCGTAGAGCGGACGGAAGCTGACGGGTTGTTGGTCAACTGGAGGCGCCCATGTCTCGTCATAGGGAACGAAGGGCAGCGGCTGGCCTTCCCAACTCCACGAGGAGCGGTAGGGATAGTCCGCGCCGTCGTATCCCGGACCGACATTGGCCCAACTGACCGACGAGGGCGAGATGGCGACCACAGCGTCCACACGGGGGTCGCGCACGGCGACGAGCAGCGCGGCCTCGGCCCCTTTGGAGAGGCCGACGATACCGATACGCTGGCTTCCCTGCTCGACCAGCCAATCAATCGCGGTGGTGAACGTCTCCAGTGGAATCTCGCAGATGCCAGGACACTGGCCGGGTCCACCGAACCACTGAAGCGCCAGGGCAAGCGCGCCATGCCGGGCGAGAAGGCGCGCCCGCTCGATATCCACACGCCCGCTGGAACCGGCGAGGACGAGGACTCCCGTGGGCGAGGGGGCGTCCGCTGGACGCACAGCCGTCCCCTGGACTGGCCCGACCAGGGTTTGTTCAGTCATCATCGTC
Source organism: uncultured bacterium (assembly GCA_963733745.1). Taxonomy (GTDB): domain Bacteria; phylum Chloroflexota; class Ktedonobacteria; order Ktedonobacterales; family JADMIN01; genus DASWAC01. Next base: position 60,787 of record CAVTFE010000033.1, on the reverse strand, counting down.
GCACTTCTAAACTCGCCAAGCGAGGGTTGAGATAGCCAGGGCCCTGCGGCATTGTACCTCGCCGTTTATTGGACGCCACAATTCCAGTTATGACTTGCCCTGTTTCGCCCTCTGGGGAAGACTTAGGTTGAGTTACGCCGACCAAATGAGGCCACGAGCAAAGGTATCGCCATGACGAATGCGACGACTGGGAAGATCACAGCCGCCTCCAAAGCCGGACGCCATTAGTAGTGATTAACGAAGACGAGCGATGGTGCGCCACACACGAACGCTGGCAAGAAAGAGATGCAAAACGCCATCAGGAGAATACGCGGAAATGACGGTATTGTGTTGATGAGGTTGCTCCTCTGTCTAGACTAATTGTACCTCGATTGCTCGGTGCTAAATACAGTGAGGCGCTGGCTTATGACAACAGGGGTGCGGGATGATGCTATACTACTCAGCACACCGGCGCGTCTTGTGTCGCATGCGACGCACCCTCTCCCGACGCGCCCTACCTCATCGCATGAATCGCATGATCGGAGCGCTTGATGGAGAGCTTTCTACCCATGCCCGATCTCGAAGCCGAAGACCCCGAGATCGCCGACCTCATCCGCCGCGAGGAGCGCCGCCAGTTCGACGGCATCGAGCTGATCGCCTCCGAGAACTACGTCAGCGCGGCGGTGCCAGGAGGCCATGGCCAACGTCATGACCAACAAGTACGCCGAGGGGCTGCCGGGCAAGCGCTACTATGGTGGCTGCGAGGTCGTGGACGAGGTCGAGCGGCTCGCCATCGCCCGCGCCAAGCAGCTCTTCGACGCCGAGCACGCCAACGTCCAGCCGCACGCCGGCGCGCAGGCCAACGCCGCCGCCTATCTGGCGCTGCTCCAGCCGGGTGATACGGTGCTGGGCATGGCGCTCGACCAGGGCGGTCACCTCACCCACGGCTCGAAGGTCAACTTCTCCGGCAAGCTCTACAACTTCGTCCCCTATGGCGTCAGCCCGGAGACCGAGACCATTGACTACGACGCGCTGGAGCGGCTGGCGCAGGAGCACAAGCCCAAGCTCATCGTCTCCGGTTTCTCCGCCTACCCGCGCAAGCTCGACTTCGCGCGCTTCCGCCAGATCGCCGATAGCGTCGGCGCGTACCTGATGGCCGACATCGCGCATGTCGCCGGTCTCGTCGCCGCTGGACTCTATCCTAACCCGATCCCGCACTGCCACGTCGTCACCACGACGACGCACAAGACGCTGCGTGGCCCGCGTGGCGCGCTCATCCTCTGCACGGAGGAGCTGGCGCCGAAGATCGACAAGGGCGTCTTCCCCGGCACGCAGGGCGGCCCGCTGATGCACATCATCGCGGCCAAGGCCGTCGCCTTCAAGGAGGCGCTGGCGCCGGAGTTCCGCGCTCTACCAGCAGCGCGTCCTCGACAACGCCCAGGCGCTGGCCGCCGCGTTGCAGGAGCAGGGGTCTGCGCCTCGTCTCCGGCGGCACCGACAACCACCTGATGCTGGTGGATGTGCGCCCGCTGGGTGTCAATGGGCGCGACGCCGAGGCGGCGCTGGAGACGGTCCACATCCACGCCAATAAGAACGCCATCCCCTTCGATCCTGAGCCACCGGTGCGCACAAGCGGCATCCGCCTGGGCACACCAGCCGTGACGAGCCGTGGCTTCGGCGAAGACGAGATGCGCCAGATCGCGGCGTTCATCACCGAGGCCATCGCCAACCGCGAGGACCGAGGCAGCGCTCTACGCGGATTCACAACCGCGTCGTCGCGCTGGCGCGGCGCTTCCCGCTGCCCGGCGCGCATCTTACCCCTGGACTCAGCCCGCAACCCGCCGTCGCTGGCTGAGGAATCGTTCTCGTTCCTGTTTTCCGCATCGCCGGTCATATCCGACCGGGCCGTTTGCGTTCGACTGTCGGAGCTGTACGGTGGAGACATGGACTCCACCTGGCTATCCTGCCCCTCCGCCGAGGGCGACGAGGGAGTGAAAGGAGACGCCTGCGCTATGAAAGTCTATCGTGCGGAACAGATTCAGAAACGTCGCCGTGGTCGGACATGGCGGCTCGGGCAAGACCTCGTTGCTCGATGCCGCGCTCTACGACTCCGGCGCCGTCACGCGCATTGGCACGCGTGGATGACGGCAGCTCGATCTCCGACTCGGACGCCGACGAGATCAAGCGCCACATGTCAATCAACCTCGACCGTGTTGCCGGTCGAGTGGGCGGGGACCAAGATCAACTTCCTCGACACCCCCGGCTATGCGGACTTCGTCGGCGAGGTGATGTCGGGCCTGCGCGTGGCTGATGCGGCGCTGGTGGTGGTCTCGGCGGAAAAGGGCGTCGAGGTCGGCACGGAACTGACCTGGCGCGACGCCGACGAATACGGCCTGCCGCGCCTCGCCTTCATCAACAAGCTCGACCGCGAGAACACGACCTACGACCGCGCGCTCGAATCGCTGCGCAGCCACTTCGGCTCCGGCGTCGCCCCGCTGACGGTCCCCATCGGCGAGCAGGCCAACTCTGAGCGGCGTGGTCGATCTCGTCTCCGGCAAGGCGTACACCTACGCGAACGACAAGGCGACCGAGGGCGAGATTCCCGCCGCGATGAGCGAGGCCGTCGCGCGCTACCGCGAGCAACTCGTCGAGTGCGCCGTCGAGGCCGACGACGACCTGATGAACAAGTACCTGGAGGGCGAGGAGATCAGCGAGACCGAGCTGCGCCGCGCCATCAAGGCGGGCGTCGCGGCGGGGACGCTCGACGCCGGTGCTCGCCGGGCTCGGCCAGCAAGAACATCGGCCTGCATCAACTGCTCGACGCGCTCGCCGAGTACGCGCCCAGCCCAGCCGAGCGCCCCGGAACCACATCCGATGGGCAACCGGTCGCCTTCGTCTTCAAGACCATCGTGGACCCGCAGAAGGGCACCTTCTCCTACTTCCGCGTCTACAGCGGCACAGTCAAGTCCGACATGCACCTCTACAACCCCAAGACCGCGACCGACGAGCGCCTGGGCCAGTTGCAGACAATGCGCGGCAAGCTCCAGGAGCCAGCGACAGAGGCCGCCGCCGGCGATATCGCCGCTGTACCGCGCCTGAGCAAGACGCACACCGGCGACACGCTCGGCGCGAAAGACACTGAGCCGCTGGAGGCCATTCACTTCCCCGCGCCGGCCTACACCTGCGCCGTCCATCCCAAGACGCAGACTGACCTCGACAAGATGGGCGTGGCGCTCACCCGCGTGACCGAGGAAGATCCGTCGCTGCACGTCTCGCGCGACCCGGAGAGCGCGGAGACGCTGATCGCCGGGATGGGCGAGTCGCACATTGCCATCGCCACCGAGCGCATGCAGCGCCGCTTCGGCGTCGAGGTCACCCGCAAGGACCGCCGTGTGCCGTACCGCGAGACAATTCGCAAGAAGGCGCGCGCGGAAGGCCGCCACAAGAAGCAGTCTGGTGGCCACGGGCAGTTCGGCGATGTCTGGCTGGAGGTCGAGCCGCTGACTGATAGTGACGAGAAGTACGTCTTCCAGAACAAGATCGTCGGCGGCGTCGTGCCGAAGGAGTATGTTCCGGGCGTCGAGAAGGGCGTCGCCGAGTCGCTCAAAGCAGGGCTTCATCGCGGGCTACCCAATGCTGCACGTGCGCGTGGCGCTGGTGGATGGCAAGTACCACGACGTGGACTCGTCCTCGCAGGCGTTCGAGGTCGCGGCGCGGCTGGGGATGAAGGAGGCCGTCGCGCTGGCCGGGCCGACGATCCTGGAGCCGATCATGAATGTGACGATCACGGCGCCGGAAAGCAACATGGGCGACATCAACTCCGACCTGAACACCAAGCGCGCTCGCATCCTGGGTATGGAGCCCGGCCCCAACGGGACGCAGCAGATCACGGCGCAGGTTCCGATGGCCGAGATGCTGCGCTACGCGACCGATCTGCGCTCGATCACCCAGGGGCGCGGCAGCTTCACGATGGAGCTGTCCGGCTACGAGGAGGCGCCAGCCAACATCCAGCAGCAGATCATCGACGAGCACAAGAAGGAGAAAGAGGCCGCCGCGCACTAAGTATTGTGGGCCGATTCGCATAGCTTGTGGGGCGGTCTTCGGGCCGCCCTCGTCGTAGTCTGGAGATCATCCCTAACCCTGCTATGATAATCGCAGGGTGGTCCGTTGCTGGTGACAGGGAGCGCGACGTCATGATTCGTGGGTTGATCTTCGACTTCGATGGCCTGATGGTCGATACCGAGACCGCCGCGCGCGACTCGTGGGTGGATATTTTTCGAGAGTATGGCTGCGACTTCCCCCACGACGTATGGGCAAAAATACTCGGCGGGTCAGGACGTGACTTCGACGCCTGCGGGTATCTGACGAAACAGACAGGACTGCAACTCGATCCCGAGGAATTACGCGCACGCAGGTGGCGGCGCAAGCTCGAACTGGTCGCCGCGCAGCCGCTTCTGCCTGGCATCGCCGCATATCTCACGGAGGGCAAACGCAGCGGCCTGACGCTCGGTGTCGCGTCAAGTTCCTCGCGCGAGTGGGTGGCAGGCCACCTCGACCGGCTGGGCGTCACCGATTTCTTCGACGCCATCGTCACCGGAGACGACGTGGCGCGCGTGAAGCCGGACCCTGAACTCTACCTGCTGGCGCTGGCAAGACTTGGGCTGGCGGCGCACGAGGCTATCGTCTTCGAGGACGCGCCCAATGGTGTCCTCGCCGCGAAACGCGCTGATATCTTCGCCGTCTCCGTCCCCAACGCGCTGACCTGTGAACTGCCGCTGGATCACGCTGATCTGCGCGTCGCGTCGCTGGCTGATCTGCCGCTCACCGATCTGCTCGCTGCGGTAGAGCAGCGTGCTGAGACGAGCGCATAACACGGCGAGATCTGTGGCTCTGCCTGGTATCTTCACAAGATGGGCGAACGAACATGTGGCGCGCTAGGCCGCCCATCTTTGTATGTCCGCTAAACACGGAAAAACGTATGGCGTTGGAGAAGAGCCTGAAGCGCTGGACCACTGCCGCTGATGTCCCGCTCCACCAGGGTAGAGCGGGACACTTCTAGGCTTAATCTGGCGCAGCTATGCCGTAAAGAGCGCCTGATATTCTGGCAGGTCATGCAGTGAGACCAGATCAACATCCTCCTTGATCGGGTCGGCCAACTTCGGGTTCACTGCCAGCGCCTCACGCACCTGCGCGATCGCCTCAGCGGACCGCCCACGCAGGGCGTAGTAACAGCCAAGACTATAGACGGCGTTGGCGTATTGGTCGTCCTTGCCGAAGAAACGCGCCATCGTCGTGACCGCCTCCTGCTGCACCTGCTCAGCGGAAGCGCCATCTCCGCGCTCCTCATATAGTTGCGCCACATGCGTGATGGGATGCAGATAAGTGTTGTTCAGGGTCAAGGTAAAGAGTGAACGCCCGTTTGGATTCAGGGCGGTCAACTTCTCGTCGGAGACCCGCGTCAACGCGGCCGCATTATCGTCGAGCGCCCGCATCAAATCTGCCCAGATGGTCTCCCACGGTTCGTCGCGGCGCTCCAGGAAAACCGTATCATTGTCGGCGGGCTGAGTCGGCGTATTGCCGGTCACGGCGGCTTCGAGCCGTCGCGCCTGATAGGCCGCCCAGGTGGCAAGGTGCGCGAAGTGATCTTTGGGAGCCCAATGCTCCACCGTGCCGATGGCTGTTCGCGCACCCGCATCCAAAGAATCGACAAGCGCCCGCTCACGCGCACGGGCGAGGTCAATGATCTCCAGCAGCGCGGAATGTTTGGTCGGTAGCGTGGTGGCCTCTGGTGTGGAAGTGTCCAATGCCGGTCTTTCTAGAACAAACAGACGACTACCCACCAGCTACGACGCATGTCATCACCACAGTTTTACGCCAGATCAGGAACGCCCCTACACCTCAGGACCGGCTCCGTTGAGCGCGGAGAGCGAGGTTTTCTGCCGCCCGTCGGCGTCGAAGTTGGCGGGGGCGAGCCAGTGCTCGAAGGCGGCGTTGCGCGCGGGCCATTCCGAATCGAGCATCGAGAACCACGCGGTATCGCGGTTGCGCCCTTTCATGATCATATGCTGACGGAAGACACCTTCATAGGTGAACCCAAGGCGCAGCGCGGCCCGCCGCGACGGCGCGTTGAGTGCGTGGCACTTCCATTCGTAGCGGCGATATCCCAGGTCCTCGAAGACATATCGAGCCATCAGATACATCGCCTCGGTCGCCCCAGGGGTCCGCTGCAACGAAGGCGCATAGAGGATACCGCCCACTTCGATGCAGCGCTGCTCCGGCTCGATGCGCAGGTAGCATGCGTGCCCAACGGCGGCGTCTGTAGTGGCATCGAGAATGGCGTAATACAGTCGGTCTTCCGACTGTGCGATCCGTGTCAGATAGGTGTCGAACTCCGCGCGACTGGTGAATGGCCCGTCGAAGAGGTAGAGCCACAACCGCTCGTTCGTCAGGTCAGAGGTCGCCGCATACAAGGCCTCCGCATGCGCTACGGGGTCGAGCGTCGTGAGGCTCACATGGCGCCCGGTAAGGGTTGTGCGTTGCGGCCTCGGCGCGGGGGAAGGATCGACGACGCGCGAGCCTATCGGGAGTCCAGTCGTGGGATCGGTGTCTGGCGTTGACATAGCGCCTCCTGCCGCAGCCATGAAAAGGACATGAAAAAGCGGCTGAACGCGCTGAAGCGCAGCCGCTGCGATCGCGGGACGAGCGGGCGGAGGAGGTGGGATTCGAACCCACGGTGCTGTTCGCACACGCGCTTTCCAGGCGCGCCCACTAGGCCTCTATGGGACTCCTCCAGGAATGGGCCAGAAGCGACACGAAACAGGGCCACAAGCGAGAAAAAGCCAGGTCAGCCAGCGCGTCGCCCGCGCCTGTCGCTCCGGCTTCGTCAGCTTGTGGCTGTTTTCCGCTGCTCACTGGCGGAAGAGGTGGGATTCGAACCCACGAAGCCCTTGCGAGCTTACCGCTTTTCGAGAGCGGCTCCTTCAACCACTCGGACACTCTTCCGCCGCGCAGTATAGCACACTACGCCGCGCCACGCAATCGAAAAACCGTGGTCAGCGCTGGAAGGCGGCGTGTGGACGCGACATCATTCCGCTGGCGCGTGCTTGTCCAGGAAGGCGAAGAGGCGCTGGAGGAAGTCGTCTTTGGTGTCGGGCGCGCCGAAGAAATCGATGCCATGGTGGTCGCCTGGATAGAGATGCATTTCCTTGGGCTGCGGCGCGGCGTCGTAGAGCCGCTGCAGCGAGGCGACGCTGCTCGGACGATCATCCTTGCCGCCGACGAAGAGCTTCGGCGCGGTGATGGCGCCTATCTCGGCGTCGCTCACCGTGAGGCCGTCCCACGAGATAGGGGTTGAGAGGATGACTATGGCTGTGGGCCGAGTCGTCGCGGACACCTTCGCCGTTACCAGGCTGCCCGCGCCTGCGCCTATCAGGACGATCTTCGTCGCGCCCTTCGCACGCACAGCCTCGATGGCGGCGCGCAGGTCGCGGTCGAGCGCATCTGTGTCATAGCGCCCCTGTGATGGCGCGACGCCACGGTAATTGTAGGTCATGACCAGATAGTTGCGGTCAGCGAGCTGGGTCGCCAGGGGCTCCCAAAACATGCTGGGATAACCATCCTGCGCCGAGAGGACGATGGCCGTCGTTCCCGTCCCGACGATCTTGCCGCTCAGCGTCACGTTGTCGTCGGTGGTGAAATAGAAGGTCCCTGGCTCCGGGGTCGCGGTGGCGGTTGCCGATCGGGTCGCGATCGGCGCGGTCGCGGCGTTGCTACTTCCACAGGCGTTGAGCAGGGCGAGCGGCAGGAGCAGGCTCAACAGGAGTACAGGGAGCGGTGTGCGGCGGAAAGTGGTGGACAGGCGTCGCATCATGCGGCTCCAACTCTAGCCACGCACAGATAAGCGCTTCATTCATAGATTGGCTCGTGCGCGCTCATCAGTATGACTGCCACGCCGCCCAAACTTTTACGCTGCCAACGCGTGTTCTTGGCGCAACCTATAGTCCTGCTTCATCGCAGCGTGTATGCTATCCTGACCGATGGCGCGCTAGCGCCCCATAAACCACATGTCCGCAGGAGCCAGGATAGAGATGTCAGACGTTATCACCCTTGACCAGGTCGTCATAGAAGAGACGCTCGACGCCGAAACCCTCGCGCGCACGCTCGCCATAGAGCTTGGCGTCAAGCCGGGGCAGGTTGGCCGCACGTTGGAGCTGCTCGACGCCGGCTCGACCGTCCCTTTCATCGCGCGTTATCGCAAGGAGATGACCGGCGCGCTGGACGAGGTGCAGATTCAGGCCGTCGCCGACCGCGCCGGGACGCTGCGCGCGCTCCACGAACGCAAGCGTGACGTGCTGCGCCTGATCGCCGCGCAGGGGAAACTGACCGATGATCTGGCTGCCTCAATCCTGGCGAGCGCGACGCTTCAGCAGGTGGACGACCTCTATCTCCCCTACCGGCCCAAGCGCAAGACGCGCGCCAGCGTCGCCCGCGAGCGCGGATTGCAGCCGCTCGCCGACCTGATCCTCAGCCAGGCGCGGCTTCTTGGTTCATCCGAGGAGGCGCTACGGAACGCCGCGACGCCCTTTGTCAATCCCGAAGCTGGCGTGGAGTCGATCGAGGCGGCGCTGGCCGGGGCGCGCGACATCTGCGCCGAGACGATTATGGAGGACGCGACGGTGCGCGGAGCGGCGCGAGCGCTCTTCCTGCGCGAGGGGATGGTGAGCGCGAAGCTGGCCGTCGCGCCAGAGCAGGCGGCGGAGAAAGATCCGCGCGGCGTCTATCGCCTCTACTACGACTTCGCCGAGCCGGTTGCGCGTATGGCGCCGCATCGCACGCTCGCGCTTGACCGCGCTGAACGCGAGGATGTGTTACGTGTCGCGGTGGTGACGCCCTTCGAGCGTGTCGAGCCGCTGATCCATGCGACCTACCGGCCCGATCCGCGCTCGCCCTTCGCCGGTGAACTGCGCGCGGCGGTCGCCGACGGCTACAAGCGCCTTTTGGCTCCAGCGCTGGAACGCGAGGTCCGCGCCGAACTGACAGAGCGCGCGGAGGAGCACGCCATCGCCACCTTCGCCACCAACCTGCGCAACCTGCTGCTCCAGCCGCCGCTGCGTGGCGCGCGCACGCTGGCGCTCGATCCGGGCTATCGTACCGGCTGTAAGGTCGTGATGGTGGACGAGCGCGGAGCGCCGATAGACTTCGCCACGATCTATCCCCATGCGCCGCAGAACAGGTGGGACGAGGCGAAAGCGAAGCTCAAGGCGCTGCTCGCCGCGCACAATGGGACGGTGATCGCCATCGGCAACGGCACGGCCTCGCGCGAGACCGAGAAGCTGGCCGCCGAGGTGATCGCCGAGCTAGAGAAGGCTGGCGCGGCGAAGGGAACGCTGGCCTACGTGATGGTGAGCGAGGCGGGCGCATCGGTCTACTCGGCCTCGGAGGTCGCACGGCAGGAGTTTCCCGACCTGGATGTGACACAGCGCGGCGCGATCTCGATTGGGCGACGGCTCCAGGACCCGCTCGCCGAGCTGGTGAAGATCGACCCCAAGGCCATCGGCGTTGGCATGTACCAGCACGACGTGGATCAGAAGGCGCTCGCGACCGCGCTTGACCGCGTGGTGGTCTCGTGCGTGAACTTCGCCGGGGTGGACGCCAACGTCGCCTCGGCGCAGCTTCTGCGCTACGTCTCCGGTGTATCGTCGCGCGTCGCCGAACATGTCGTGGCGCACCGCGCCGCGAACGGCCCTTTCACCGCCCGCGCGCAATTCAAGAAGGTGGCGGGATTGGGTCCGGCGGCCTTCGAGCAGGCGGCGGGCTTCCTGAAGATCGCGGGGGGCAAGGAGCCGCTGGACAATACGTTCATCCATCCAGAGAGCTACGATGCGGCGCGGGCGTTGCTTACGCGGCTGCCCGACGCTGGCGAGAGGATTCCGGAGCGTGTGCGCGCCTGGCGGAAACAGACTGGTGGGACGCAGGCGGCGATCAGCGCGCTGGCGCAGGAGCTTGGCGTCGGCCCGCCGACGCTCTCCGACATCCTCGACAACCTGGAGAAGCCAGGGTTGGACCCGCGCGACGCGCTACCACGTCCCATCCTGCGCCAGGACGTGCTGAAGCTGGAGGATCTCAAGCCGGGCATGATCCTGCAGGGAACGGTGCGTAACGTCGTGGACTTCGGCGCATTTGTGGATATCGGCGTCAAGCAGGATGGGTTGGTCCACATCTCGGAGATGGCCGACCATTTCGTGCGCGACCCTCATACCGTCGTCGCGGTGGGGCAGGTCACGCCGGTGCGCGTGCTCTCGGTGGATACGGCGCGTGGCCGCATCCAGTTGAGCATGCGCGGCGTCGAAGAGGACGGCTGAAGTAGCGGTTACTTCGTGGGCGCGTTCTTGTCCAGGAAGGCGTAGAGCTGTGGCAGGCTCTGATCCTTGACCCCAGGCGCTTCCAATAGCAGCGAGCCATGCGCCTTGCCGCTGTAGATGTGTAGCTCCTTCGGCTCCGGAGTCAGGTTATAGATAGTCTGCATGGAGTTGGCGAAGCCGGTATCGCCCTGCGCGACCGCGAGGAACTTCGGCGCGGTGATCGCGCGCAGTTCGTCGTTGGTCACTTCCAGCCCGCCAAACCCAGTGGGCGCCGAGAGCGCCACGACCGCGAGAGGATGCGCCGTGGCGGCGACCTTCAACGTCACCAGGCCGCCAAGGCTCGCGCCCATCAGCACGAACTTGGTCGCGCCATGCTGTTGCGCGGACTGAATAGCGGCATTGAGATCACTTGCGATCTTGGAGCGGTCATAGTGGCCCTGTGACGCGCCTAGGCCGCGATAGTCATAGCTGAACGTCATATACCCGCGCGACGCCAGCAGTGGAGCCAGATCCTGCCAGTCGACCTTCGGGTCGCCATCCATGCTGGAGAAGACGATGGCCGTCGTTCCCGTGCCGACGATCTTGCCGCTCAGCGTCACGTTGTCGTCGGTGGTGAAATAGAAAGTCCCTGGTTCTGGGGTCGCGGTGGCGGTTGCCGATCGGGTCGCGGTTGGCGCCGTCGCGGCGGTCCCGCCTCCGCAGGCGCTGAGCAGCGCGAGCGTCAAGAGCAGGCTCAGCGCGAGCAGCGGAAACGTCGTGCGGCGGAAGGCGATAGGCGAGTGTCGCATCATGCGGCTCCAGTTCTAGTCGCGCGCCAAGGGACAAGACCCGTGTTCGCGGCCCGATTTCGTGCGCGGACATCTCCTATGACTCACTTGCGACGCTGACTTTTACCCCGCCGATATATCCGCGCAGAGGAACATGGCGCCGTCTCGCCTTCGAGCCAGCTCAAACCATTGTGTTGTCAAATGAGAGGATGTAGGTGTCGGGACCGCGAGGCATGTGATGACGTGCTGGCGCCTCCTCACTTGCGCGCCGCCATGACAACTGTTATACTTGCACTAATACAGTTGTGCCGAACTGACCCGAGAGGAAGAGCTACGCCTCGGCATGCAGCTCTCACAAGTGTTCTTCCTGAGCGTGCTCGCGTGGAGCATGCGCGCTGTATCCATGTCAGCGACCCCCCGCCTAAAGGCGGGGGCTTGCAAGAGCCCCGATGCTGACCAGTCCCCTGGCTGTACGCCAGGAGCCGTTTGGGAGGAGTGTTTGAGTTCGTACCTTGGGGTGGCGTCCCAGCCCCAAGCGCTGCAAGCTCGGCGTTAAACAGGTTGATGGGGTACAAAAGCCAGTGCGCCGGGCATAGTCACCGCTCCCAAACACGGACGAGGGAATCTTTACCCGCGTAAGCGGAGTCCGAAAGGATCGCAGATGTCGATGGTCTTGGTCGTGGACTACGAGCGGAGGCCGTGCGCTCCCGTGCATCCGGGCCGAGCGCGTCACTTGCTCAATTGTGGACGGGCGGCGGTAGACCGCCGATACCCCTTCACGCTGATCCTCAAGGCAGAGGAACGGGCCGAGGAGTCAGCGCCACTGCGGCTCAAGATCGATCCGGGCAGCAAGACCACGGGCCTCGCCGTGGTCAACGACGCCAGTGGTCAAGTGGTCTGGGCCGCCGAGCTCGCGCATCGGGGCGAGCAAGTGAAAGCCCGCCTCGATCAGCGCCGGGCCTGTCGCCGGAGCCGTCGCCAGCGCCACACGCGCTACCGTCCCGCGCGGTTCCTCAACCGCAGGCGCCGCGTGGGCTGGCTGCCGCCGTCGTTGGAAAGCCGCATCGCCAATGTGGTGACGTGGGTGAACCGATTACGCCGTTGGTGTCGGGTCGGCGCGCTCTCACTCGAACTGGTCAAATTCGATACCCAACTCCTGCAGAACGCCGAGATCAGCGGCCTCGAGTACCAGCAAGGCACCCTGGCGGGCTACGAGATTAGAGAGTATTTGCTCGAGAAGTTTGGGAGGAAGTGCGCCTACTGCAAAGCGACCAACGTCCCCTTACAGATCGAGCACATCGTCCCCAAGGTTCGCCACGGCTCCCACCGGGTGAGCAACCTTACGATCGCCTGCAAACCATGTAACGACGCAAAGGGCACGCGGACAGCGGAGGAGTTTGGGTATCCCCAGATCCAGGCGCAGGCCAAGCAGCCCCTGCGGGACGCGGCGGCGGTCAACGCGACGCGCTGGGCGCTCTACCACCGGCTTACCGCCCTTGGCCTGCCGCTGGAGACGGGCACGGGCGGTGAGACCAAGTGGAACCGCACCAGGCGTGAGCTGCCCAAGACCCATTGGACCGACGCCGCCTGTGTGGGCGCCAGCACGCCTGCTCCTCTCCGGGTTGCTGGTATCGTGCCGCTATGCATCACGGCAACCGGACATCACAGCCGGCAGATGTGCCGCACAGATGCACAGGGGTTCCCCGACAAAGCGGCCAAGGCCACCAGTGTCGTGGGGGCTTGCGCACCGGGGACATCGTACGGGCCGTCGTCCCAGCGAGCAGCGTCAAGGCGGGGGTCTACGTGGGCCGGATCGCAGTCCGGGCGACAGGCTCGTGCAATATCACGACCGCCAGGGGGACCGTGCAGGGCGTGCACGTCCGCTATTGCCGTCCGCTCCAGCGGAGCGACGGCTACCGGTACCAGGACCGGCAAGGAGAAGCGGCGCTTCCTCCCCAGGCCTGAAGGCTGGGGTTTCCGCGCCGCGCCTTTGATGAGGAGGTCTCGCATGCACGTCACCACGATTGACACCACGCTCCTGCTCGCTCTTCTTCCACTCGTGCTGCTCGATCTTGGCATGGTGATCTTCTGTATCATTGATCTATATCGCCCAACGCGGCGTGTGCGCGGCGGAAACAAGCTTCCCTGGCTGCTCGTCATATTGCTCGTCAGTACCCTGGGCTGGATCATCTATCTGTTCGTCGGGCGCGAGGAGGACTAGCATGGACAGCGCTGTTTCCTGCGCTGGTCTCACCAAGCGCTACGGCTCTGTGGTCGCGCTCGACCAGTTGACTCTCGATGCGCCAACTGGCTCGATCTTCGGCCTGCTGGGACCCAATGGCGCGGGCAAATCCACCCTCATTCGCCTGCTGACGGGGCAGGCCGCGCCGACGGCAGGCAGCGCGCAGGTGCTCGGCCTCGATGTGACAAGCGCGGGCATGGCGCTGAGCAAACGCATCAGCGTGCTCGATCAGGCGCCACGCTACTATGGCTGGATGCGCGGGCGTGAACTGTTGTCGTTCGTGGGCGAACTATTTGGCCTGCGTGGAGTAGCGCTGCGCAGCCGGGTGGACGAGGTTCTGGCCCTCACCGGACTGACCGACGCCGCAACTCGCCGCATCAGTGGCTACTCCGGCGGGATGCGCCAGCGGCTTGGGTTGGCCCAGGCGCTCATCAACCAGCCAGAGGTCCTCTTTCTGGATGAGCCGGCCAGCGCGCTCGATCCGGCGGGGCGGCACGAGATCCTCGACATCATAGCGGGAATGCGTGGCGCTGCGACTGTCTTCATGTCGTCGCACATCCTCGGCGATGTCGAGCGCGTCTGCGACACCGTCGCCATCCTCGACAAGGGGCGTCTCATCGTCGCCGCGCCGCTTGCGCAGTTGCAGGAGCGTTACGCGCAGCCGGTCTACGAGCTTGAGCTTCAATCCGGCCAGGAAGCGCAAACGGAGCAACTGGCGGCGGCGCTGCGCGCGGCTTCCTGGGCTGGCGATGTCGCGGTCGAGCATGGCGTCATTCGTGTCACAGCGCGCGACGCCGCTGCGGCGAGCCGGGAAATTCTGTCGCTCGTCCTGGCGCAGGGTGTGGCGCTCCAGCGCTTCGAGCGGAGCCGCCCGACACTGGAGGACATCTTCCTGCGGCTGACGGATTCCGCGGCAGAGGGAAAGCAGGCGTCATGATGGATGGCTTTGCCGTGATGCTGCGCAAGGAGCTGCTGGAGGCGTGGCGCAACCAGCGACTCCTTGTGGTGGGCGTTATCTTCCTGCTGTTGGGAATCATCTCGCCTGTCGGCGCGAAATACCTGCCGGAACTATTGAAAGCGCTCGGCACGGGTCAGCAGGGCGTGCAGGTCATCGTGCCGACGCCGACCGTCAACGACGCCATCGCGCAGTTCCTCAAGAACGTCGCCGGGACGGGTGTCTTTGTTGCGTTGCTCCTGCCGATGAGCGCCATCGCGCGGGAGAAAGAGCAGGGCACGGCGTCGTTCGTCCTGACGAAGCCCGTCTCGCGCCAATCGTTCCTCGCCGCCAAGGCGCTGGCGCTATTCGCCGTTCTGACTATCGGTGTGGCGCTGGCGACCGTCGCGGCCTATTTCTACACGGCGCTGCTCTTCAATCCCATTTCAGTGGGCGATTTTCTCGGCTGCGCAGCGCTGATCCTGCTCTCGCTGCTGGTCTTTGCCTCGTTCACTTTCCTCGGCAGCGCGCTCACGCAAGCGCCGCTCGCGGCGGTGGGCATTGGCGCGGCGGCCTGGGTCGTCCTCTCGCTGCTCGGGATTCTGCCGAACGTCGGCGAGTACACCCCAGCCGGACTCGTGACAGCCGCTGGAGACGTAGCGCTGGGCAAAACGCCGGATCATCTGGCGCTCACGGTGCTCGTCAACCTCGGCTTGATCCTCGTGGCGCTGGCGGCCTCCTGGCTCTCCTTCAGCCGCCAGGAGCTGTACGCCCGCGCCTGAGTGATGGAAGCCGACCTCTCCTCCAGCCCTCCTCTAAAAGGGAGGGGTGACGCGCGACAACCATGCTCGCCGGTGGTTCCCCCTTCCCTGCGAGGGAAGGGGGTCAGGGGGTTAGGTCAAGAGGCGCGATCCTAACGTCTGTGGATTGCACTCCTCTCTACCGCATGCTCAAGGGCTTACCGCTCTGGCCGTAGTTGGCGAAGACGGTCTTGATCTCGGTGAAGAAGTTCAGCCCCTCCTCCGACATCTCGCGCTCGCCGACGCCGGTGGCCTTGCTGCCGCCGAAGGGCAACTGCGCCTCGCCGCCGACCGTCGCCTCGTTGATGTGGACCATCCCCACCTCGACCTCCTCGACGAAGCGCAGCGCTGTATCGATATCCTGCGTGAAGATCGAGGCCGAGAGGCCATACTCGACGCCGTTGGCGAAGGCCAGCGCCTCCTCCAGCGTCTCCGCCGCGCTGACCGCCAGCACCGGTCCGAAGACCTCCTCGCGGAAGATGCGCGCCTGCGGCTCCACGTTGTCGAAGATCGTCGGCTCGACGAAGTAGCCGGGCAAACCATCCGCCTGGCGCCCACCTGCGACGAGGCGCGCGCCCTCGTCATTCGCGATCCTGATGTAGTCGAGGTTCGTCTGCAACTGCTGCTCGCCGACCGCCGGGCCGAGGTCGGTCGTCTCGTCCAGCCCCGGCCCCAGCTTCATCGCCGCCGCGAGCGTCCCCACGCGCTCGATCAGTTCGCCTTTGATCGCCGGGTGCGCCACTACGCGCGAGGTCGCGGTGCAGCGCTGGCCAGTGGAGGCGAAGGCGCCGGAGGAGATAGCCGTCGCCGCTTTCTCCAGATTCGCGTCGGGCAGCACCACAACCGCGTTCTTGCCGCCCATCTCGCACGTCACCTTCGCGCCGCGCCGGGCCGCCTGCTCGTTGAGCGCCATGCCCACCGCGTTCGACCCCGTGAATGAGATCGCGCGCACGTCGGGCGAATCCACCAGCGTCGAGCCGACCTCAGAGCCGGGGCCGATGACGAGGTTGAAGACGCCCGCTGGCACGCCCGCCTCCTCGTAGATCTCCGCCAGCAGGATCGCGGTGGCGGGGGTCAACTCGGCGGGCTTGAGGATGACCGCGTTGCCGGCGACGAGCGCGGGAGCCGACTTCCAGACCGGAATCGCCCAGGGGAAGTTCCACGGCGTGATGAGGCCGACGACGCCGAGTGGGCGGCGGATGGTATAGGTGAAGGTATCGCGCGCCTCGGCGGGCATGGTGCGCCCCTGGATGCGGAATCCCGCGCCAGCGTAATACTCCAGCACAGCCAGCCCGCGCGTGACCTCGCCCCGCGCCTCGCGCAGGATCTTTCCCTCCTCGCGCGTCATCGTACGGGCGATCTCCTCGGCGCGGCGGCGTGCGATCTCGGCGGCGCGCCAGATCACGCGCCCGCGTTCGGGTCCCGGCGTGTCACGCCAGCCGCGAAAGGCGTTCTTAGCAGCCTCGATGGCGCGCTGGGTATCGGCGGCGGTGGCCGAAGGGAACTCGGCGATGACGTCGCTGGGGTCGGCGGGATTGAGGTTGCGCACGAGCCGCTTGGATTCTGGATGATACCAGCGCCCGGCGACGAATGACCCGGTGTTCATGAGCCTATTCTCCTTCGGCGTGTGTGGCGTATCAACAGCATAGGGCTATCATACATCGCTTGAAGCGCTGCATCGCTGGCTAGTGGCGCTGGTTCGCCCAGACTTGCGAGCGGATGTCGTTTAACGCGCTGTCATGCCGCGTACTTGGTCGAGCAGTTGCTCGCTGACCAGGTCGAATGGCTCGATGCTCTGCTCGGCGCGGCTGAGCGCGACAGCGCCCTCGCTGGCGGCGACGAGCGTGGCAGCGAACTGCGCCGCCTCTTTCGCGGTTAGACCACCTTCTTCGAGCAGTTTCGCCAGCCGTCCTCGCCACGCGCGAAAGACGGCTCCGGTCTCATTCAGCAGATCGGGCGAGTCGGTTGCGACCGTCACTGCGAGCACGGCGCATCCCGCCCTGAACTGTGTACGGGTGAGCAACTCGCGCCACAGACCCAGGAAGACCGCCGTGATCTCCTCAGCGCTCGCATTGTCCCGGTCATCAAGCGCTTTTAGCGCGTGAGAGCCAGCGCGCTCAACGGCGGCGCTGATGAGTTCATCTTTGCCGCCGGGGAAGTGATGATAGATCGAACCACGCGGCGCCCCTGTCAACTCCAGCACCTCGTTGAATGATGTCGCCTGCAATCCATGCTGGGCGAGAAGGCGTACGGCGCCTTCGATCATGCGTTCACGAACATCTCGCGCCACAAATTTCCTCTTGACTATGACAACCACCATAGTTCATAGTAGTGTTGGTATGACGGTCAGCATAATTGTACCCCGTTTCTGGAAAGGAAACCCCGTATGCCGATGATCGATGTGTACGCCGCAGCCGGAACGTTCGCCGACAAACACCGGCTCGCCACTGATCTGGCCACCACCGTGATGACGGTTGAGCAGGTCCCCAACATCCCCATGTTCCGCAAGAACACGGCTGCTTTCGTGCATGAATTGCCTGCGGACGCAGTCTCAAATGTCGATGGTGACAGCACGTATGTCCGAGTGCAGGTGCTCACCAACGCGGGCGCGCTCAGCCGTGACAAGCAGCTCGCCGTCGTCAGCCAGCTTACCCAGATCATCGCCCAGGCGGCTGCCGATCCGACAATTGTGGAGCGAACCTGGGTGCTGCTCACCGAGGCGCCTGATGGCGGCTGGGGCTTGAAGGGGCATGCCAACACCAACGAAGAACTGGTCGTCGCCGCTCGCGCCGAGATCGCCTCCCTCGCCGCCAAGTCCCCACCGCGGAGTTAAGCCACCCGCAGTAAGGCAGTAAGGACGAGTCGGTAAGCCAGATCATCAGATGGAATGCGCCATCGTGGCTCCCGCGCGCTTGCCGAGGACGATACCCGGCAGGACGCCCAGCGCGCCTAATCCCTCGATGGCGACGCCGGGCGCATCTGCGCTGAGCGCGTGGAGGCGCGGAATCATGTCGTGGCTGACGGCGAGGTCCACCGCCCAGGCGTGCGACGGCTCGCGTCCCGCCAGCTCTGGCAGCCAGCGCCGCGCCGCGTCAGCCAGCCGCTGGTGATAGACGTGGTCGCGCGCAGAGCCTTTGGGTGGCGCATAGCGTCCGCCGCTCGCCGTCAGGTATCCGGCGCCGGGGCGGAAGTCCATATAGGTGTAGGGCGCGGCGTCCCAGAAGAGCGGGAAGGTTGTGGGCAACTCGGCGGGAAGCGCCAGCGCGTAGATGCGCGCGGTGGGTTGCGAGGTCGGCCCGACAGCGACAATCACTCCCCGCGCGGTGATCGACGCATTCTCGCCAATCGTCAACTTCCAATGAGTGACGCCAGCCCGCCGTTGTGGCTCGTTCGCGCGGACCAATGCGCCGCCCACTACAGTGGCGCCAGCCGACCGCGCCCGCCGGGCAAGATGCGCCAGCAACGTCAGCGGCTGGATGCGTCCCTCGTCCGGCAGCCACAGCGCCGCCGCGACGCCCTTCACGTTCAACCGGCCATACGTCGTCTCGGCCACCTGCGATGGCGCCCACATCTCAGCGCGCAAGCCCAGCGCGACACGCGCCCGCGCCTCGCGCGCCAGTCCACGCGCGGCGGTCGGCGACTCAGCCAAACTCAGCGCGCCGGTGAGCGAGGCTGACAAGACGGCGTCTGGTTTGCTCGCCTCATCTACGAGGGTCAGCAACTCGCGGGTGGTTGCAGGCCACATGTCCGCGCCATCCTCGCCCGGCGGCGCGTCGGCCAGTCCCATGTTGATCCCCGCGCTGAGGATGCCAGCGTTGCGCCCTGTCGCACCCTGCCCGATGGCCTTTCCTGCTTCGAGGACGAGGACACGCGCACCTGCCTGCGCCGCCGCCAGCGCCGCGCTCAACCCCGCCACACCTGCGCCGATCACCGCGACATCAACCTCAGACGCAGGTAGCGCCTCGATACCTGGCAATTCAAGCTCGGCGCGCGCCTCGATGCTAATCTCTTCGGCCCACGGCGCGTGCGCCACTGGCGAAGCGCTATCTTTGGTGATGGTGGATGCGCTGGACTTTGGCATAGGCATGTTCTCTGCGACGAACATAGACAAGACGACATACGTAGACCTGAAGACCGACGCTCATTGTAAGCTGGCGCGCTGATCTGTCGCATACGCCATACTGTCGAGACGTTATTGGCGATCTCGGCAAACGCACGGGGCTTGTCAGGCGCGAAAACGCCGGGTATACTGGCTCTCAGGAGCGTCGCCCATCCTGAGAGGACGTTATGTTAGCATGTGACTGCTCACTGCCTACACGACCGACCCATGTCATCCTGCTCCCTTATAATCCCTTCAAAGGCTTCTATCGGGCTACCTGCAATCCCTAGCGACCTCATTCTATTCCTCTAACTTCCTGCCGGGCCGCCGTCTATTGCTTTTTCTGTGATCTTCCGCCCGGCCCTCCTGATCTGTCGTTGTTCGTCTCGCGCGCAATCTGACGCGCAGCCATCGACTACCCACACCTATTTCATCCCAGCGCACAGACATGCTGGGAGCCTCGGCGCATCCTGACGACAGGACGCCGCCGTTCCTGTATTCACGAAGCCATCGTTTCTCCGGACCATTTCCGGGATGCGAGCGCCGCCCACGACGACGTGGCGAGCGGCCATCAACGAGAAAGATAAGGATCCCCACATATGAGTACCCAGCACAAGGCCAGCCACAACTCCAAACATCAACAGGCCATCGAGACCTCGCGCCGTTACCTAAATACCATCAAGTCGAAGACCATCTCGCGCGCCGCCGCCGAGGCGCTGATCGCTGAGACGCTGCGCAACTTCGCCAACCACTACAACCCTGGCTTCCTGGAGTATCGTAAGTCGGTCAGCGAAGGGGGCGACTTCGCCGCCGTCGAGTGGAGCGGGCGCGGCGCCACTTTCACTGACGCGCTCGGCCGCACCTTCCTCGACTGTCTCGGCGGCTACGGGCTGCTCAGCCTCGGCTGGTCGCATGAGAAGGTGATCGAGGCGGTCAAAGCCCAGCTCGACCGCGCGCCGATGCCGACGCAGGACCTGCTCGATCCGCCACGTGGTATGCTCGCCAACCTGCTCGCGCAGATCACGCCGGGCGACCTCCAGTACGCCTTCATGGTCTCCAGCGGGACCGAGGCCGTCGAGGGCGCGATCAAGTTCGCCAAGGCCGCGACCGGCAAGTCTGGCTTCATCGCGGCGGTGCGCGGCTTCCACGGCAAGACCGCCGGCAGCCTTAGCCTGATGGGCAAGGCCGTCTTCCGCAAGCCCGCGCTGCCCTTGCTGCCGAACGTCTATCATGTCCCCTATGGCGACGCCGACGCCGTCGAGCAGCAGTTGCGCATCGCGCGTGAGGTGGGCAACGACATCGCCGCCGTCATCATGGAGCCGGTGCAGGGCGAGGCAGGCGCCATCGTCCCGCCCGACGACTTC
Organism: uncultured bacterium; assembly: GCA_963733745.1. Taxonomy (GTDB): domain Bacteria; phylum Chloroflexota; class Ktedonobacteria; order Ktedonobacterales; family JADMIN01; genus DASWAC01. Next base: position 40,241 of record CAVTFE010000033.1, on the reverse strand, counting down.
TGGCCGCGACTGCGCGCGCTCTGCGACGAGTACGAAGTCTTGCTGATCGCCGACGAGGTGCAGACGGGTCTGGGACGCACCGGCGCGCTCTGGGGCGTGGACCACTGGAACGTCGTCCCCGACATCATGACCTCAGCCAAGGCGCTCGGCGGCGGTGTGATGCCCATCGGCGCGTTCATCGCCAGGCCAGCCGTCTGGCAGAAGTTCATCGAGGAGCCGTTCTTCCACACCACCACCACCGGCGGCAACCCGCTCGCCTGCGCCGCCGCCATCGCCACCATCAACGTCATTCTGGAGGAAGACCTGCCGCGCCAGGCCGCCGAGAAGGGCGCCTACTTCATGGAGCGCCTCCAGCCGCTGGTGGATCACTACCCGACGATCTACGAGCGTATCACCGGCAAGGGTCTGCTGCTCTGCCAGCACTTCCACGACTCGGATGTCGGCTACAAGGTCTCAGCGGGCCTCTTCCATCGTGGCGTGCTGCTCGGTGGCACGCTCACGAACGCCAAGACGATTCGCATCGAGCCGCCGCTGGTCATCGAGTATGATGAGATCGACGAGATGCTCAACCGGCTCGAAGACACGCTGCAGGCCGTCTCTGGCGCGCCCGTCACCGGCGAGGTTCTCCAGACGCCAGTCGCGGCGACTGTGGCCAGGCGTCCCGCCGCCAAGCGCGCGACCCGCCAGGCGGCGGCGCGTCCGCGTGTGAGCGCTCATCGCAAGGAGACCGCGAAGGAGTCGGCGCTGGCGTAGGATCAGCGCTATGATCGCATGATGGAGGCCGCGGGCGTCGTACCCTGCGGCCTTCTGTATATTCACAACATCATGAAGCCGTGATGGATGGCAAAGGAGCCTGTGAGTGCGTCTGGTAGTCTTAGGCGGTGGTGGCGCGATGGGGCGCATCACCGTGCGCGCGCTTGCTGAGGATGCGCGCGTCGAGCAAGTCACGGTCGCCGACGTGAGTCTGGCCGCGGCGGAGCGAACCGTCGCCTGGCTGGAGGCGGGACGCGAGAAGGCGTCTGCCGTCGTCGCCGATGTGCGTGATACCGCCGCGCTGACGGCGCTGCTTGTGGAGGCCGATGTCGCGCTGAACGCGACCGATTATCCCTTCAATCTCGACGTGATGCGCGCATCTCTCGCGGCGCGGGTCTCCTACGCCGATCTGGGCGGCCTCTTCCACATGACGCGCCGCCAGTACGAGCTTGACCGCGCGTTCCGTGACGCCGGGCTGACGGCGGTGCTGGGAATTGGCAGCACGCCGGGGATCACCAACCTGCTGGCGCGTATCGCGGCGGATCAACTAGATTCCGTCGAGCAGCTAGATGTGCGCATCGGCTCCAGCGACGAAGCTCCTGCTGGGGCGGCCTTCGCACCGCCCTACTCGCTACGCACCATCCTGGACGAATGTACGCTGGAGCCGATGGTATATGAAGATGGCGCATGGCGCGCCGCGCCGCCGATGAGTGGCGAGGAGGCGATGCAGTTCCCGCCGCCGGTCGGCGCGATGACGGCGATGTACACGCTGCACTCCGAGGTCGCGCTCTTCCCCGTCTCCTTCGGCGAGCGCGGGCTGCGTTCCGCCTCGTTCAAGATCGCCTTCCCGCCGGAGTTCCTCGCGCAGTTGCGCCTGATCGTTGATCTGGGACTGGCCCGCACCGACACCGTCAAGGTACGCGCTGGCAAGGGGCGGTCGGCGCAGGTCGTTCCACGTGAGGCGCTGATCGCGCTGCTGGCTGAGCGACAAGCGTCCACTGCGAGCCGCGAGCCGAACGATTGCGACGTATTGCGCGTGGTCGCTCGGGGTGTGCGCGATGGCAAAGATGTCGAGCTGGTCGAGGAGATGGTCGTGCGGCCCTACACGCCGTGGCACGTGGGCGCGGGCGAGCTTGACACTGGCGTCCCGCTGGCCATCGCGGGTATCCTGCTGGCGCGCGGCGGACATCCCACCGGAGCGCTCGGCGCCGAGTGTGTTTTCGACCCCCACGAGTTCCTGCGCGAGTTGACGCGCTACGGCATGCGTGCCAGCGAGACATCCACCCGCATGCTGGGCTAGTTTACAATGCCAGAAGCGTCGCGGCGGTTGCTGTCCGAGCGGACTTTAGTCCGCAGTCCCCGTGCTCCGGCTCTTTAGAGCCGAGAGGGTACACTCGGCATAAGGAGGGAAGACCGATGCGCACACAGATGTGGATCAACGGCCAGTTCACTGCCGCAGCTTCTGGCCGGACGTTGGACGTGCTCGATCCCGCGACCGAGGAGGTCATCGAGCGCGTTCCGGCGGGGGCGCCGCCGACATAGACGCGGCGGTGAGCGCGGCCAGCGCCGCCTTCCCGGCGTGGCGTTCGCTGGGGGCCACGGAGCGCACGGAGTTGCTGCATGAGGTGGCGCGCAAGCTGACCGAGCAGACAGCGGCGCTGGCGGAGTTGTTGACGCGCGAGGGCGGCAAGCCGCTGGTGGAGAACCGCGACGAGATGGGCTGGTCCGCCGCATGCTTCCGCTACTATGCCGAGATCGGGCGCAACACGCGCGGACGCGTCATCCCGTCGGGTGAGTCAAGCCAGCTCAATCTCGTCCTCAAAGAGCCGTATGGCGTCGTCGGCGCGATCGTGCCCTGGAACTATCCAATCCTGCTGATGGCCTGGAAGGTCGCTCCCGCGCTCGCCGCCGGCAACACCGTCGTCATCAAGCCCTCCGAGATGACGCCGCTCTCGACGCTTGCCTTCGCCGACATCTTCGACCACCTACCTCCTGGTGTCGTCAACATTGTCTCCGGCTACGGGCGCGAGGCAGGTGAGCCGCTCGTCCTCGATCCGCGCGTGCGTGTCATCGCCTTTACGGGCAGCCTGGAGACCGGCCGCCAGATTGCGCGCCTCGCGTCCGACCAGATGAAGAAGCTGCACCTCGAACTGGGTGGCAAAGACGCCTTCATCGTCGCCGAGGACGCCGACCTCGACATCGCGGTACCTGGTGTGGCCTGGGCCGCGCTGCTCAACACTGGCCAGGTCTGCACCTCCACCGAGCGCGTCTACGTCCACGAGCGTCTCGCGCCGGAGTTCGTCGAGCGCATCGCCGAGTATGCGCGTGGACTGCGATTGGGCAGCGGGCTGGAGCCGCAGACGGACGTCGGCCCGATGATAGGCGACACGTACCGCGCCAAGGTGGAGGCGCATGTCGCCGACGCGCAGGCGCGCGGAGCGCGCGTCCTGGCCGGTGGGCGGCGTCCTCCCTCGCATCCACGCGGCTACTTCTATGAGCCGACTGTGCTGGTGAACGTGGACCACTCGATGCGCATCATGCGCGAGGAGACGTTTGGCCCGGCGATCCCTATCATGACGTACCGGACCTTCGACGAGGCGATCCAGCTTGCCAACGACAGCCCCTTCGGCCTCGGCGCCAACCTCTACACGCAGGATGCGCGCCATGTGAAGCAGTTCTACGAGGAGGTGCAGGCAGGGACGCTCTGGGTCAACGACCCACTGACCGACAACGACGCCGGGCCATTCGGTGGCATGAAGATGAGCGGGCTGGGGCGCGAACTGGGCGAAGAGGGGCTGGACGAGTTCCGTGAGACCAAGCACCTGCATTGGGATTTCAATCAAATGAAGAAAGCGTGGTGGTATCCCTACGGAACTGGTGATATACACAAATAGCCCATGTAGTACAACTGCTCAAGGCTGTGTAGTAGCCAAGAAGTCTCGTATCCCTACTGGTGTGTTAGACTAAATCCCACAGGAGGATTTCACACAAATGAAGCAGCGATTTATCTGCGTCGGTCGGAACCGGGCGAGGAACGGAAGAACTACTCAATCGACAGCCAACGGGGCGATACGACCAAGTTCGTCACTGACCAGGGTGGGAATCGTCCAGGTCTACTCCGACCCAGGCGGCAAGTCCTACACCCTGTACCGTCCAGTCTATCAGCAGCTTGTCCGCGACGCTCAGACTGGTTTGTTCGACACGGTAGTCGTTGGACGGTACGACCGCTTCTCGCGCAGTCAGACGCAACAGGGCACAGCAATCAATCAGCTTCGTGAGTATGGGGTACAGGTCATCTCTGCGACCCAGCCTGTGCCCGAAGGCATCATCGGCGACATGCTACGGAACCAGTATGCCTTCGCTGCGGAGCTTGAGCGGGAGAACATGCGGCAACGGTCGAACTCCGGCAAGTGGGAGCGGGTCAAGGACGGCAAGATCATGCCTGCTGGCGCTCCCAAGTACGGGTACATGTTCGACGATCCCAAGACCAAAGAGCGCTATGTCCCGAACCCTGAGACGGCTCCCGTGGTTCAGCGTATCTTTACCCTCTATACCAGCGGCCTATCCCTGTTCAAGCTGGCTCACACACTCGATGAGGACAGAGTACCCACCCCGTCTCAAGTCCACCGCTCTGAGGGTTCGACGATGGGCACCCTATCCGCGAAGTGGTCACCTGCCATGCTGCGCCACGTCATGATGGACACGGCCTACATCGGCAAGCTGACTGCCAACCGGATACAGACCTCCTGGGCGCCTCGACAAGATCCGCTGACCGGAGAGGTTACCCTGGTTCGCAAGGCCAGACGGCGTGACTTGAGCGATCCCCTCATCTATATCTATCCGGCTGAAGCCTGCCCTGCGCTTGTGGACGAGGCTACCTTCACCCAGGCGAATACCCTGCTGTCCTCGAACCGGAACACGTCCACCCGGAACATCAAGCGGCCCGGTGAGGCTCTCCTGGCTGGCGGTCTGGCTGTCTGTGGCTACTGTGGCTCGAAGATGGCAGTGGGCTGGGACAACAAGGATGGCAGCTACCGCTACCGCTGCGTGCGCCAAGTCCACCGACGCCTGGACATGTGCGGCGCTCCGCGAGACTTCCAGAACTCCTCGAAGGTGCTGGACAAGGCCGTGTGGGACTGGTTCTCTGACCAGATCAGCCACCCGGAGCGCATGCAGGCGATCTACGAGCAGTACGTCCAGAACGCCAACCAGTCCAACGACCAGGAGAAGTCTCGGACTCGCGCGGTGCGCCAACTGATCGACGATGCCCGCCGCGAGGAGGAGAGCTACCTTGCTGCCCTTGGCAGTGCCCGCGAGGACTACCGAGATATCCTGGTTCGTCGCGCCCAGGAGGCGAACGACCGTGCGGTCGAGGCCATGAAAGAGCTTGAGGAGTTGGAGGCTATGGTCGTTCAGCGCGATCTGCAGCTCTCCTTACAGAATCGAGCCATTCATCCCCTGCTTTGAAGCGGGGATGACTGGCTCCTGCGCTTGACCTCTGGCTGCTCTCGCGACCATACTCCGTGTGGACGGCTGCCCCTAGAGCCCTTGTCCACCGCTAGTGTCCACAGCCGTTGTACAGGAGAGGAGGCAGGATGCTCCTCTACGAGTACAAGCTGCGCCTCTCCCCTGCCCAACAAGCGGCGATCGACGAGGCGATCCGCACGACGCAGTTCATCCGCAATAAATGCCTGCGTTTGTGGATGGATGAGCATGGCGTGAGTGCCAATGACCTGCAGGTTCTCTGCGCCCGCCTGGCTCACGAGTTTGCTTTTCCGCTCGGCTCAACTCGCAAGCTCGCCAGGCTGCCGCCGCAAGGGCTTGGGCCGCCATCGAGCGGTTCTACATGAACTGCCGCGAGCAGCGCCCTGGGAAGAAGGGCTATCCGCGCTTCCAGCGCGACTGTCGCTCGGGGGAGTACAAGCAGACCGGGTGGCAGCTGGACGCAGACGGGAAGCGCCTCACCCTCACCGATGGCTGCGGCATTGGGAGAGTGCGGCTCATCGGCTCACGGGATCTGACCACCTTCCCTCTCGACCAGATCAAACGGGTGCGGCTGCTGCGGCGGGCGGATGGGTACTACGCTCAATTCGTCCTCCTGGTTGATCGGCGCGTCAGCCATGTCCCCACGGGTTCGGCGGTGGGGATTGATGTGGGCATCGCGGCGTATGTGACGGACTCGGATGGCGCCACCGTGGCCAACCCACGCTTCATCCGCCTGGCCGAGGCGCGCCTCAAGCGCTGTCAGCGCCGCCTCTCCCGTCGCAGCGTCCTGCACAAGCAGGGGAAGAAGCCCAAGAACAACCATGCTGCCCGTCAGCGTGCGCGCCACAACCAGTATCCGGCTGCCACTCCTCCCCAGCCACCATCGCCTGTCACATCCCCCGCCACTACGCCTCCCACCATGCGCCAGTCGGCCAATTGGGCGAAGGCAAAACAGCAGGTGGGGAAAGCGTACCTGACCCTCCAACGGCAGCGTGAAGACTTCGCCCGCAAGACGGCGAGCGCGCTCATCAGCTCTCACGACCTGATTGCCCTGGAGGATCTGAAAGTGCGCAACATGGTGCGCAATCGACGCCTATCCAAAGCGATCTCGGATGTGGGTTGGTCCCGTCTGCGGCGCTGGGTGGAGTACTACGGCAGGCTGCAGGAGGTGCCGGTGATCGCGGTTCCACCCGAGTACACCACCCAGGACTGTAGCGGCGTCCTGCCTGATGGGTCGCCGTGCAGACAGCGTATCCGCAAGTCGCTTAGCATGCGGACGCATATCTGTCCGCGCTGTGGGCTCATCCTGGATCGCGATCACAATGCCGCCGCAGTGATCCTGCAGCATGGGCTGGTGCTGGCCAGGGCGGAGGGACGCTGGCCGCCTGAGGCGCGTGAGATGAGTGAGATGAGTGAGATGAGTGAGATGAGTGAGATGAGTGAGATGAGAGAGAGAGACACGGGGTACCGTGGGGCACACGGGAACGTAACGCCTGGGGACAGCCGGGCTCCTGCGGATGGGTGAGAGCCCGTCTGTTGCCCCGGCTGGCGGATCCAGGAATCTCCCGGATTCATCCGGGCAGAGTGTCAATTGAGTCGTTCTCGGTCGTCTCATTGCGTGCGGCGGACAAGCTCAAGGCTGCGTCGGCAGAAGACAAGCGCATGGCCCTGCGCATCTACGAGGTCAAAGTCCAAGTCTGGGAAAAAGGCCACTCGCCACGGTTCCGCCTGACATGGTTGGGCGGGTTCGGCTCTGGCGTTTCTCTCGCATCACAGTATTGGGATTTCGAGGGTGGCTCCAAGCCCTGGTGGTATCCCTATGGCCGCTAGGGCAGATGGAATATGGACAGCCTGGATAATCGCCGGGAGTACGCAAGCGCGCGCGGCCTGTGTATACTAATCGCACACCTGAGGCGTGAGTGACAGCGCTCGCGCGGCGTATATCCCTGTATCATCTGGCGCTGGCCAGGCATGACTCCGTGCATGACTCCGTAGCGAACCCCAACGCTTGTTCCCCCATTCCGCAGGAGGGCGCCGTGGCCAACGCCGACCAGTCCGCTCCCCTGGCGACTGCGCAAACCGTGTCAGCGCCAGGCGTCTCCACCGACTTGATGATTGATGTGCGCAGCCTCAACAAGTATTTTGGCGAGCGCCAGGTGCTCTGCGACATCGATTTCCCCGTCAAGCGCGGCGAGTGCGTCGCCGTCATCGGCCCCAGCGGATCAGGCAAGAGCACGCTCATCCGCTGCATCAACTATCTGGAGACGCCGACCTCCGGCTCGATCACCATCGACGGCAAGGAGCTAAGCGGACGCCTCTCTGCCAACGAGCTGAGTCAGGTGCGGCGCGAGCTGGGCATGGTCTTCTACAATTTCAACCTCTTTCCGCACAAGAGCGTGCTCGACAACATCACGCTCGCTCCCATTCAAGTGCGCAAGGTCAGCAAGGCGCAGGCCATCGAGACAGCGCGGGGCCTGCTGGCGAAGGTTGGCCTGGCGGATAAGGCGGACGCCTTCCCCTCTCAACTCTCCGGCGGGCAGAAGCAGCGCGTCGCCATCGCGCGGGCGCTGGCGATGAATCCGAAGGCGCTGCTTTTCGATGAGCCAACCTCGGCGCTCGATCCTGAGTTGGTAGGCGAGGTGCTCAAGGTGATGAAAGAGCTGGCCTATGAGGGCCGCACGATGGTCGTCGTGACGCACGAAATGGGATTCGCCCGCTCCGTCGCCGACCGTGTCGCCTTCATCGATCACGGGCGCATCATCGAGCAGGGCGATCCCGAGGAGGTATTTGGACATCCGCAACAGGAGCGGACCCGACAGTTCTTCGAGCGCGTGCTTCAGCCGGTCTAAGGAGGAGGAGATCGTTCCTGTAGAGCGCTTTGCGCAGTCATCCGCCCGTCGGCGCGCCGTTGCGCTGGCGGGCACAGACAACCCGGAAAGAGGCTTGCAATGATTGGCTCATTCGTTCGCAAACATCGGGCGCTGGTCGCGCTCGTGGGCATGCTCGCGCTCATGCTTGCCGGCTGCGGCGGCAACGTATCCACAGGGACGCAGGGCACGCAGACCCCCGCCACCGTTGGCAACGCCGGGCTGCTGCGGGCGGGCGTCTTTCAGTGGGGCAACGACTCCACCGGCGGCATGCCCTACATCGTGCCGAAGGACGATAACAACAAGAATGGCGACTACTACGGCTTCGAGGTGGATATCGCCAACGCAATGGCCAAGCTGATGAACGTGCAGTCGGCCCCGACGCAGATCACCTGGTCCGACTGGCCACAGGGCCTCGCCGCGCAGCAGTTCGATGTCTTCATGAACGGGTTGGAGATGACGGATGAGAACGCCCAGTCCGCCAAGTTCACCATCCCCTACACCGTCTACACCCAGTCCATTGTCGTGCGCAAAGATAACACCAACATCAACAGCTTCGACGATCTCGCGGGCAAGACGGTGGAGACCGGCACGGCGTACAAGGCGCAGTTCATCATGGAGGACTACAACACCGCCAATCCCAGCAAGAAGATCAACATCCAGACCAACGACACGCCGACCCCGTTCGACGACCTGGCGGCGGGGCGCGTGGACGCGATGTTCCTCGACACGCCCATCGCCCAGTGGTACGGCGCCAACGACTTCGACAAGCGCTTTAAGGTCGTCGGCGGCGATCTGAATCCTGGCTACTACGGCATCGCGGTCAGCCCGACGAACCCCAACGCCGATGTGCTGCTCAAGGAGCTGAACCAGGCCATCGAGATCATGTACAAGAACGGCACGCTGCAGAAGATCTACCAGGATGGCGGCGCCAACAACGGCCCGAACAGCTTCGTGAAGTACAACATGTGGAACGATTCGCAGAAGTGCATCGCGAACTTCTTCCCGGACAACCCCACCAACGTGGCGGGCTGCCCACCGCTGCCGAAGGCGGCGTAGGAAGCGGACCCTGGAGGGATCGCGCTCATGTGTGAACGTGGTCCCTCGGCTTTCTTTCAAAGGTAGTTGTGTCGGGGCGCGGACTGCCGCGCCCGTCGCCTATTATCTGTCTGTTGGCGAAGCCGTCGCCGGTGTGGACGCAACGTAGCGAGCGAGGCGAGCAGCATGGTTCAGCCCCAGAAGTCATCGGCAAATCTCTCGGCGACGCTGCGCTTTCTCGGCGTCATGCTAGCGCTCGTCCTGATCTTTGGCGCCTGCGGCTCGTTCTTTCTCGCCGTCTTCGATAAGTCGCAGACCTTTTCCAAGGGGAGTCTCTTTGATCCTGGCGTTCTCTTCGGCAATGTCACGCATTTCCTCCAGCAGACGCTTTACGTCATCACGCAAGGCGTGACAAAGTCCGGGCAGCCTTATCGGAACGTCTATTTCAATGGCCTTCTGACGACGATCCAGTTCTGTTTTCTCTCGCTGCCACTGGCGCTCCTCTTTGGGCTGGTTCTGGCGCTGATGTCGCGCTCGCGGCTGCTGATCCTGCGCGTTCCAGCGCGCGCCTATGTCGAGTTCTTCAGGAATACTCCGCTACTCGTGCAGATGCTGGCGATCTATTTCGGCCTTATCTTTTTGCCCTCCTGGTTCCTCAATTTCTTCACGGCGGGCATCGCAACGCTGGTGCTGAACTATTCAGCCTATGAGTGTGAAAACATCCGCGCCGGTCTCGCCGCGCTGGATAAAGGCCAGGGAGAGGCGGCGGCCTCGCTGGGACTGGGCTACTTTCAATCGTTACGCCACGTGCTGATCCCGCAGACGATCTCTGTCATCTTACCGCCGGTGCTCAACGACTTGATCTATCTCTTCAAGGATTCATCCATCCTGAGCCTCATCTCTGTTGTCGAGTTGACCGCGTCCACCCAGGGCATGGTCCGGGCAACGCCAAATCTGACCTGGGAGTTCTATTTGATCGGCGCGGCTTTGTATCTGCTGCTGAGCTTGCCGCTCTCGCGTGTCGCCCGATCGGTGGAGGCGCGTCTGAAGTCGGTCACATTCGCTCCCAAGGGCGATCTGACGGTGATGGCGCTGGAAGTGCTGGCGGGCGGGGTAGCGCTTGGCCTGATTTGTGGCGTCCTCGTCAAGGGGCTTGCCGGTCAAACGGTCCTCTCACAATTCACCCAATACCTGACGGCGATTCTTCTCACGTTGACGATCATGACGTTTGTGACGCTGGTTCTTGGAGCTATCATCTACATTCCCGCCAGCCTGATCCGCCTCTGGCGACGGCGAAACCTGCGACGCGAGAGGGCCGCCGAATCCCAGACGCCTGTGGCCGTGGCGAGTTAGTAGAGAGGAAGATGAGATGAGCGCCTTCTGGAACACCTTTCTCCTCGACCTGCCCGTGCTCGTCAGCGCCACGATCACGACAATCGTTCTGGCCCTGGTCGCCGGTGTGATCGCCATGGTGATCGCTATTCCCGTCGGCTTCGGGCGCCTCTCGCGCGTGACGATCATTCGCAGTCTCTGCACGACCTATGTCGAGGTGGTGCGCGGCACGCCGCTGCTCCTGCAATTGCTCGTGTGGTTCTACGGTGTGCGCATCATGTTGCTCACCGTCTTTCAGTTGAATATCGACACCTTCATCTACAACCTGCTGACAGACCTGAACTCGAACTCGCTCTATCCCAAACAGAATGGCCTGGTGACAGGTATCTTCTTTGGGGTGATCGGCCTCGGGGTCAATTACGGGGCCTATCTGGCTGAAGTCGTTCGGGCTGGCGTTCTGGCGGTGGATCACGGGCAGACCGAGGCGGCGCAGACGCTCGGTTTGGGTCGCCTCCAGACCGCCCGCATGATCGTGCTGCCGCAGGCGTTGCGCCTGATGACCCCGCCGCTCACCAATAACTTCATTACCCTCGTCCAGGACACCTCATTTTTGCAAATCCTTGCGGTTGGTGAGTTGTCGCTGACAATCTTCGGCATTACCGCCGGCACGACCAACCCGACGATTCGCTGGGGCTTCTACGTCGTCGAGCTGGCGATCTACTTCGCGATCTGCTACAGCCTCGCGCTCCTCGCGCAGTGGCAGGAGCGTCGCGCCGCGCGGGTCGCCGCCATCGGCTAGCAGAAGGAGCCTCTCTCGTCGCTTTAGGCCCCAGAGCGCCGGTGAAGCGTACGTCGCGATCAGGTGATCGACGTAGGCGCTGTACTCGACGGTGAGCGGACGCGAGAATCGATGAACAGCACATTCTTGGCGTTCAGCTCGGCGCTGCGCGAGAAGTTGGATGTGCCGGCGACGACGGTATCATATGGCGTCACACCATGCCGTTGTACTTTGAGGAGTGTCTTGGATCGCCCTGGCGAACGAGCCATAGTCGCCACAGAACTACCAAAGAATCGGGCCGAGCGCCCCTGCCTTCAGGCATGGGGATGAAAGCCTGTTCACCCAAGAGGGTGACGAATCCCCCGAACATTACCGCTTTTGCGCCTATCGGGCAGAATAGTTAGACATGGAGCAGCGCCACATCCGCAAAACCTACAAGTATCGGCTCGCGCCAACACCCGCGCAGGAAAAGGTGTTGGCGGACGTCCTGTGGCGCTGTCGAGAATTGTACAACGCTGGCTTGGAAGAGCGGAAGACCGCTTGGGAGAGATGCGGCGTCTCCGTGACCTTCGCCATGCAATCGGCTCAATTACCCGGCATCAAGGACGTACGCCTAGAGTACCGCGAGATCAACGCGCAAGTCTTGCAGGATGTGCTGCATCGGCTAGACAAGACCTATCAAGCGTTCTTCCGCCGGGTCAAGAATGGCGAGAAACCGGGATACCCGCGCTTTCACGGGCGCGACCGCTACAACTCCTTCACCTATCCGCAGGTCGGCGAGCATGGGCCGGTCGCAGGGTAATCGCCGTCAATCCCGCGTACACCTCGCAACGCTGTAGTGGCTGTGGGGCGCTGGTCTCGAAGGGCTTATCCGTTCGCTGGCATAGCTGCCCAGATTGCGGAACCAGTCTGCATCGAGACCATAACGCGGCCAAGAACATAGAGAGGCTTGGGCGAAGCCTTCGGGGAGGCGTGGCGTAGGCCACGTCGGAGAACCGAGAAGCCACCTCCTTTAGGCGTGTGGAGCATGTCACATGGCTCAGTCTAGCATAGGTTTTGGGTTCTTTGGGAGCTGCCGTGACCGCGCCGAGATAGAGGGGGTGCGCCTCGAAGACTGATGGGGCGCCATGGCTGAAACGGAGCGTGTCGGGAGCGTGTCGGGAGCGTGTCGTCAGAACGGGAGGCCAGATGCCCGGCAGAACTCCTGCACAGACGGCACAGACGGCACAGACGGCACAGACGGCACAGACGGCACAGACGGTACAATAGCCTACTGGCCGCACTCGCGGGACCATGAGCGTTCTGCCGACGAATGGAAAGCACTTCGTTTGTGTCGATAGAGCGTGATCTTGCGCTGCGTGAAGGGGAGGAGGTAGGCCAGTGGGATGGGAGGCACTCGAGCAGTGGGGTGACGACGTCGCTCGCATCGAACCGCTCGCTGGCGGAGTGGCAAACGACGTGTGGAGCGTGCGCGTCAACGGGCACCTCGCGGTCGGTCGTCTCGGCGCCAGGAGCGACGCTGATCTCGCGTGGGAGACCGAGCTCCTCAAACGCCTCGACCGTGAAGGTCTGACCGTGCCGGCGCCGATCCCGACGACGGACGGCCGGCTGTTCGCCGACGGTGTGGTGGTGATGACCTACGTCGAGGGCGGACCGCCCGAGACGGAGGCCGACTGGCGTCGCGTGGCCGACACGCTCCGCCAGCTGCATCGGTTGACGCCGGGGTGGCCGCAGCGCCCGGGCTGGCGATCGTCGACCGACCTCCTGCACGCCGAGACCGGGACGAAGATCGACCTCGGCGCGATGCCGCCTGAGGGCGTTGCTCGATGCCGAGCAGCGTGGGCGCGGCTCGTCGGACGTCAGACCTGCGTCGTCCACGGCGACCCCAACCCGCGCAACATCCGCATGACCGCAGATCGGGTCGCGCTGATCGACTGGGACGAGGCGCACGTCGACGTCCCCGACCTCGACCTGGTGCTGCCCCACAACGCTGCCGGTCTCGACGACGAGGCGCACGACATCGCCGCGCAAGCGTGGGCCGCATGGGAAGCCGCCGTCTGCTGGGACGACGAGCACTCAGTCAAGCGGCTTGCCGAAGTTCGAGCGGTCTGAGCAGCAGCGGCAGCGAATCCAGGTTCTCCATGCCGCCTTACGTCTGCGCGGTTGTTGGCGCCGGGCCGTATTTGGCGATCAGGTGGTCGATATAACTGCTGTACTCGGCGGCGAGTGGGCGCGAGTCAATGAAGAGAATGTTCTCGGCGTTGAGTTCGGCGCTGCGCGAGAAGTTGTATGAGCCGGTGATGACCGTGTCGTCCACGACCAGAATCTTGTCGTGCATGAAGTCGTGAATGCTGGTGGGCGTGTAGGGTGTCGAGTTCTTGCCCACCAGCCCGGCGCGCGTGACGATCTCGTTCAAGGCGCCGATCTTCCAGCGGTTGTGCGGGATCTCCTGCCACTGGACCAGCACCTCGGCCATCTGCGTGCGGTCATAGACGCCGTCCACCGTCACAGTGCCTTCTGCCAGCAGGTCACGCAGCGCGTTGAGCAAATTCCCTGCGTTGAGCAGCATGCTACAGATACGCACGCGCCAGGATGCCCGCCGGACCGTCTGCGCCACCAGCGCGTCAGTCGTCTCGCCGCCGCCAGGCGCGAAGAGAACGCGCACATGCGCTGGCTCGCCGCGATAGGTCAGCGCCACGTCGCGCGTGCCGAAGTTCCCGCTCTCGCCGATCTCACCTGTCTGCCAGAGCTGCTCGAAGTCCTCGGCATAATAGGCCGCGAGCTGCGCCGAAGCGATGCGCAGGATGTTGTTCTCCTGCAAGGTCCAGGCGGCGTCGTCCAGGTTGGTTGATCCGGTCCAGACCTGCGCGGCAGACTGGTCGGCGTCGCGCACGACATACTTGTTGTGCATCAGCTTCAGCCCGCTGATGCCCTTGCTTGGATAGCCGAGACTCTCAACAAAGGTCTCGGTTCCCGAAAGCGCAGGGTCCATGCCTGCCATGAGATCGACCATGAGCGCGCGGTCGCTGTCATAGGCGATGCGGACGCGTACCCCAGCGGCGGCTCGTTCGCGCAGCGCGGCGCCGACGATGGCTGCGGTCTCCGGCTCCAGTCGGAAGTCGTAGGCGGCGATGTCCAGTGTTCGTGTGGCTCCGGCGATGAAGCCGGACAGCATCGTAGCGATCTGCGCGCCGGTCTGTGTGCCCTGCGCCAGGAATGTCACCGTGAGGTCGTTCTCACCCGGAATCAGGTCACTGCCCGTGTCTGGAGTCATCTCGCCAGCCATGGCCTTCTCGCTTTCGTCATTCGTCTGGAGCCGCGCCACCCGCCTGCCTACTCTAGCAAATTTTCTTTAATCATATTTTTCACAAAAAAATATTTTTAAACAAAACTTAAAATTCCCCTCACTAGTACATGCATTGTCTTGCAGTCGTGTATCTCGCGCAGATCCGCATCTTCAGTGCACACACGGTCAAGCGCTGGGTGGAGCGCTATCAGCAGGAGGGGAGAGCGGCTGCAGACCGCCCTAGGTCGGCGGCCGCGCAAGGCGGACGCGGTCGCCGCAGCGCGCTCTGCCAGGCTGAGAGACGCCTGCCCGCTGGGGTATCGCTTCGGCTACTGGACGACGGGAACGTTGGTGGCATATCTGGCGCAACGGTCGGCATCTGTAGCGCGGCGACCGTTCGCCGCCTGCTGCGCCTGCTGCGCCTGCTGGCCTATCGCTGAGTCGTCCCCGCCTCATCTTGCCGGTCGATCCCGCCACGCTGCCATCATGTGGCAGATGTGCGACCGTATCGTGCGAGCTCCCGCCACGCTGCTATCGTGTGTTGCATGAGTGCGACGTGCATCTGCTGCCAGTGCTGCGCGCGATGTGGATGCGCCGCGCCCAGCAAGTGGACGTGCCCAGCCTTGCAACCGCAGCGCGCCGTCTTCGAGGCCCTGGAGTGGAGCACCGAGCGCTGGCTGTATCAGATCACCCAGCGAAAGCGGACAAGCGAGTTCATCGCCTTCCTGGAGCACCTCGCGCTGGCCTATACCGATCGTCCGGTGCTCGTGGTACTCGACAACGCGAGCATCCACCACGCGCACGCGGTCGAGAGGTGGCTGAGCGAGCACATACAGGTGCAGTTGCTCTTCCTGCCTGCCTACAGCGGGCATCGACATAATCCAGTCGAGAAGGTCTCGTGGCGCCTCAAAGACCAGATCGCTGCCAAACGCTTGCATGACTCCATCGACACCATGGTCGTCGCCATCCACGACTTCTTCGCCACTTTCACCTCGGAGGATGCCCTCCTGCTAGCCACTAGTATGCCTCGCCAGCAGTGAACCAGCGCGATATAGTATTAGGAAGCATGGACAAATATGCCATGCGACCTATTCGCCAGGGCAATCCTGACGGGGTGAACTACTACACCCGCTATCCCATTGCCAAAGGCGTTTGGGACTACTTTGCGCAGAATGTTGTAGGCGCCATTCACGTCGGCGTTCAGGCAGCGCCCGTCGTTAGCGCGAAATAAGCCGCGTTTGATCCGCTTGCCAGCATAGGCGTCATGCTTGCCGACGGGTTCGAGATCGAGGAAGCTGCATCTGGAGGTGTAACTCTCCTCGCTCACGATGACCTGTATACCGACCAGTTCCGCCTTGTACTCAAGCATCTCGATGAAGCGCGCATGCGGGATAAACACGAAGTTTTGATTGGTCCGCTTGCCCAATCCAACCGTTTGTTTCCAGCCGTCGTTCTTGCCGATCACCAGGGCGCCGATCCGCTGCGCCACCAGCCAGTCCACGACGCGACGACTGGCGACGTGCAGGTAGCTCGTGATCTGCCTCTGGCGTTTGTCGGTGAGGAGGTCGAGTCGGCGTGAGACAGAAACGCCTGCGGGGAGTTTGGCTTGCAGGCACGCGCGGCGTTTGTTGTACCATTGGTTGATCGCTTTCAACGGTTGGCCCTGAACCAGAAGCGGCGTGAGGCCGGGCTGGTTTGCAGTTACCGCCGCGAGATTGTTCAATCCAATGTCAATGCCCGCTACCCGCGCCGGGTCCACGTCAGCCAGAATTATGGTGCGCTCATAAATGATCTCCACAGTATAGTAGGTGGCGTGCGGCACGATCCGCACCTGGTCGATATCTGCCTGCCGCGTTTCCACACGGATGGCTAATCCCGAGGGCACGACGTATCCCCGGTTCTTGGGCGCACGACTGATTGCCTGCTCGGTGTAGGTCAGCAGGTTACGCCCCTGCTTGTCGAGGTATTTTGGCAGCTTGGGATGGCCGAGGAAGCGGGAAGGGTCCGCCTTCCAAGCAGCACAAGCAGCGAAATAGCTTGTCCAGGCAAAGGCGATTTGTTTGAGCACCCATTGTGCGACCTTGGCGGGCAATGCCCGATACGCCTCACTCGTCTTCATCTCACGCGCTAAATCCTCATAGGAGAGGACGCGAGACTGGTGGATAAACGCCTGCCGCGTCACATAGAGCGCCGCGTTGTCGAGGTTCTTGGAGGCGAAGGCGGCGGCGTCAATCGCCTGCCAGCGCGCGTCATAGCGGTCGATGCGGTGCTGCTCAACCAGTTGAATCTTCGACCACCTCCGCTTCCGAGCCCACCGGCGATTCCTGGCCAGTGAGTTCTTTCACAATCGTTTCAGTCTTGCGTTTCGCCCGGCGCTGCCCGTAGAGACGCGCACAGAATGAATAGATGATGGCGACCAGATCGGCTAATAAATCTTCGCGCCCATTGTCGGCTAAGTTGACCACCTCAATGTGTCGCCCCTGCTGCTCTAGCAGTGTCTCAAGGTAGCGAAAGCCAAAGCGCGTCGCGCGATCTTTGTGCTCAACCACGATGTGCACGACAGTTGGATCAGTCAGTAGTTTCAGGAACTTGGGGCGGCTGTCGTTGACGCCAGAGCCGATCTCTTTGACCACCTGATGCACCTGATAGCCTTTGGCGGCACAATAGCCCACCAGTCGCTCGGCCTGGGTCTCTAGGTTGGGACGATTCTCCGCTGCCGAGATACGAGCATAGACCGCCACTCGCCGGCTTCCTAATGCTGCGTCGTGTTTGGGTTCTCGCACAATCACGGTCCCACTGGCGGCTTGGTAAGCATCGAGCTTTCCCGCTCGCCACCAACGCCAGGCGGTCTTGTAGTTCACGCCCACTCGCCGGGCATACTCGCTAAGTTTCATATCTGCATGATAGCCTATTTGTCCACATTTGTCAGTATTTGGCAATAGTTATCGTGAAGGTTTTCTATACCTCGATAGGAAATGGAGACGCGTGTGACGAAGATGCGTCCGCCACTGTCTTATGTGTAGAGTTAGCATAGAAGATTGCGCCGCCACTGCCAGTCATGATATACTCGGCGATGGCGTTTTTTGAGAGGAGCATCCCATGACAGTCGCGCCGTTGGTCCGCGCCGTGGAGGAGGAGCATCTCCGCGACGACCGGCCACAGCTACAATCTGGCGACAGCGTTCGCGTCCACGTGAAGGTGGTCGAGGGTACTCGCGAGCGCATCCAGGTTTTTGAGGGCATCGTGATCCGGCTGCACGGCGAGGGGGTCAACCGCTCGTTCACCGTTCGTCGCATTGCCCATAACGTCGGTGTCGAGCGCGCGTTCCTGCTGCACTCACCCAACATCGACAAGATCGAGGTCGTGCGCCACAACATCGTCCGGCGTAAGAACCTCTACTACATGCGCGGTCTGCGTGGCAAGGCGGCCCGCCTGCGCGAGCGCCGCGACACGACGCAAAGCTAACGCTTCGAGCGTCGCGCGTGTTCTTTTGTGCGGAGGCATGCCATTCCTGGCGCGTCTCCGCCTTTTCGTCTTTGCTTCTTGCCATCATTGATGGCGGCATCTTATTCTATTGCAATCGCCGTAGCGGCTTATCTGTAGAGGCGTGAGCTGTCGCGTCCGCTGTAACTGATACCATTGCGAGGCGCCATGGGCGAGACGCCAGACCAGCCAGAGCTACTCTCCGCGCCAGTTATCCCAGTCCGCCAGTGCGGGCTGGACGAGGTCGGGCGTGGCGCACTGGCTGGGCCATTGGTCGCCGCCGCCGTCATCGCGCCGGATGATATCGCCAAACGTCTTGGGCCACTCGCGCGCTTCCTGCGCGACTCAAAGACCGTCCCCGGCGCGCGCCGTCGCGAGATCGCCACTGCCCTGCGCCAGTGCGTCCTCGCGTATGAGATCGTGGCGATCCCCACCGAGCAGATCAACGAGCGCGGCATTGGCTGGGCCAACCGCGAGGCGTTCCGATTGCTCATCACCTTGATCGCCGCGCGCGAGGAGGTGGACGAGTACGTCCTCGACGGCAAAGTGCGTCCGCCGCGCCCCGACGGCGTCGCCGCCGTGATTCGCTGCCTGCCCAAGGCCGACGCGCTTGTTCCCGCCGTCTCCGCCGCGTCGTTGCTCGCCAAGGTCTACCGTGACGACCTGATGCGCGCTCTTGCCACGCAGCATCCGCACTATGGCTGGGAGCGCAACGCAGGCTATGGCGCGCCCATCCACCTCACCGCGCTACGGGAACATGGCCCCTGCGCCGAGCATCGCATGCTTTTCGTCACGACGGCGCTCTCCGGCGGCCAGAAGGCGAAGCGCGGCAAGTCATCGCGCGCGATGCAGCCGCCGCTGGAAACTGTGGACTCAGCTACAGCGACCGGCGCCTCCGGCATGGTATCCTGAGCAGGCTGCCTGATGTAATGTGCGCTCAGACGCGCTACCGATGGAGAAAGCAGAACCATGGATGACTCCGCGACCACCCAGCCATCCGCCCTCTACGTCCCTGCTGGACAAGATCGCTTCGGCGAGCGTCGCGGGCTTGGCGTCAGCGTGATCGAGTTCAAGGTGACGCCGCAGGACAACGGCGGCGATCTGCTCATCCTGGAGAATGTCTTTCACGCCAAGGGCGGACCGGCGCGCCATCTGCACTACGAGCAGGACGAGGTGTTCTACGCGCTTGAAGGCGAGTTCCTGATCGAGGTCGGCGATGAGCGCACGCGACTACATCCGGGCGACTCGCTGCTGGCGCCACGGCGTGTCCCGCACGTCTGGGCGCATGTCGGCGAGGGACGCGGGCGCATCCTCATCACCTTCGCGCCCGCCGGGCAGATGGAGGCGTTCTTCCGTGTCGTCACGCCAACCAACGCGATGCCGCAGCAGAACGCCGACCTCTTCCGCGCGCACGGTATGGAGCTTGTCGGGCCGCCGCTCGCGCTCGACTCGATCTAAGCCAATCCGACTCAATCCGACTCCGACTCAATCCGACTCAATCTAAGGACTGACCATGACAGGCGAAGTGACCATACGCGAGACGCAGGAAAGCGACTGGCCCATCCTCTTCGAGAACCAGCGTGACCTCGCCTCCAGCGCGATGGCTGGAGTCCCGGCGCGCGAGTGGGACGCCTACATCGCGCATCAGCGGAAGGTCCGCGCCGACGAGGCGAACCTCACGTGGACCATACTCTACGATGGGCAAATCGCTGGCGATGTCCTCAGCTTCCCACGCGATGGGCGCCGCGAGATCGGCTACCGGATTGCTCAAGAGTATTGGGGCAAAGGCATCGCCACGCGGGCGCTCAGGCTCTTTCTGGATGTGGAGCGGCGTCGCCCGCTCTACGGCTATCTCCTCAGCAGCAACATTGGTTCGCGGCGCGTGCTGGAGAAGTGCGGCTTCACGTTCATCGGCGAGGAACACGAGGACGGCGAGCACGTGATCATCTTCATGCTCGGCCGCGATGCCCCCGGCGGCGCTCACTGATCTGCCTGCGCGCCGCTTATTCTTGCATGAGCTCCAGCAGCTTCGTCGTGGTGCGCCAGTTGCGCGCCGTGCTCGTCACGCCGAGCTTCGTGTCAAAGTAGGCGTTGGTCAGCTTCGTGCGCGCCATTCCACTGGGCAGCCGCAGAAAGATCTCGCGCCCGATGACCTGATACTCGTCGCCCGGCGATCGGTCCGGCTCCAGCTTCTTCACTGCCTCCGCATCTGGCGCCGCCGTCAGGAACATAACATGTAACGTCTCCTCCGGCGCACCCATTGCCAGATACGGATTATTGGCGATCGCGGCCCGCAACTCCCCAGTGGTCCGCAAGATGAGCGCCGCCACGTAGCCAAACCGCCTCGCCAGGCGCGCGCCAAGAAGCTGCGCTAACTCGCTCTCGTTCTTCCCTGGTGGCGCGCTGAAGATCACGTTGCCACTCTGGATAAACGTCTGTACATCCCCACAGCCTGCCGCGACGAACTCCTCGGCAAGCGCCTTCATGGGCAGCGGATTCTTCCCGCCGACGTTGACCCCTCGTAGCAGCGCGACGTGTGTCCCCGACATCGTCACTTGCCTTTCGTGCATGCTGAAAAGAAGCCGGTCTCTTCACGGCCATTAGTGTTTACAGGGTAGCAGCCCACTCGAATGACGCGCCGAGCATCTCTTCCCACTGGCTCAGAGCAGCGCGCAACCGGGGCAGGTTCCGTTCGGAGAGTTCCCGATTGTCGGGAGGCGTCCCTGGTGACGGCTTTGCGAGTGTCACGATGAAGTATTCCCCTGATCGCTCATGTTCGTCTGCCGGTCTGTTATTCGCGTCACGTGATTCTTGACCCAGAGGATGGTTCTGCAGCCAGTCCTGCCACTGGCTGCGTACACGGTTGAGTACATCTGCGTTGCTCTGACGGAACAGAGAGATGAAGTTGCACTCCAGCGTGGCGGTCCATAGTGCTCGTCCCTTTTGCGCCAGCGGCGTCAAGATGTGGGTGACGGCTGGGTAGGTGGGAATGGTCCCGTCGGTGTATTCCGCGCTGTAGGACACATAGCCCGCCTCTGGGAGCCAGACCTGTGTGTACTCTCCGTGCTCGTCTCGCACCGTCGCGCGCATATCGAACGTGATTGATAGTCTCGTAACGCCTTCATAAGGAATGGCGGAATAAGGCGCTTGGTTTATCGCTGTCTGGAGCGCCTCCACCTCCTCCTGGCTCACTGGAGGAGAGAAGCGCCGAAGGTTATGGACGACGCCGGTGAGTTTTGGAGTGATTCCAATGGATATCAATGCTGGACGGAAGATATCTGAGAAGCTGTCACGAAAAGCGGCTACCTGCTGTGCAATGAACGCGCCCACGTCCTGCTCTGGCGTTATTGGACCCTCCCCAAGAACCACCCTTCCCAGGGTGGCGTGGTGATTGGGGTCTACCCACTCCGAGTAGTACCAAGTATCCATGTTCACATGAAAATAGGGAAGATCATCGACTTCAGGAAACTCAGTAGCGGCATTAGTGTAGCGCCATTTGTGAGGCCTCTCTTGGTCATTGCCTGTCTGTATTTCTGCACGGGAATCATTGAAGAGGTTGTTCCAGCGCTGAGATGCCCGTATCTCCTCAATCAGGAGATCGGCCAGCGCCTGTTGCTCATTTTCTGGCAACTGTTTGGCGAGATCAAACGCTTCTTTAAGTCGCTCGATCATACTTTTTCCTCCTCACATTCCTGAGTAGCCTATCATATCACTGACGCCGCGTTCGTTCATTGCCGTTCGCGGCCAAGCGCGGTGATAAAATGGCGACACAGGGCCGAGACCGTCGCGGCTCACGCATGTCCATTTCAGGAGGCTGCCGCATGAGCGCCACAAAGACGAAAGCCAAGACCACAGTCAATAGCGCAGCAACAACGTACAAGAACATCCTCGTCGCGCGCGAGGGCCAGATCACCACCATCACCATGAACACGCCGGAGAAGCGCAACGCCCTCTCGCTGGCGATGATGAACGAGCTGATCGCCGCCTTCACCGCCGCCGGGAACGACAAAGACACGCGCGTCGTCATCCTCGCCGCCAACGGCCCCGCCTTCTCCGCCGGGCACGACTTGCGCGACCTCGTGGACGGCGACATCACTGTCTACCGTCACGTCTTCGACGTCTGTGTCCAGTTGATGGAGTTGATCCAGGCGATCCCACAGCCGGTCATCGCGCGCGTCCACCGCATCGCCACCGCCGCCGGATGCCAGCTCGTCGCCACCTGCGATCTCGCCATCGCCGCCGAAGACGCCAAGTTCGCCACACCCGGTGTGCGTATCGGCCTCTTCTGCACCACGCCTATGGTCGCGCTCAGCCGCGCCATCGGACGCAAGCGCGCAATGCAGATGCTGCTCACCGGCGAGGCAATCTCCGCCGAGACCGCCGCCGACTGGGGCCTGGTCAATTCAGTCGTATCCGCCGATCAGCTTGAGGACGCGACCACCGCGTTGGCCCAGCGCATCGTCGAGGCCAGCTCATTCGTCGTCGCGCTGGGCAAACAGGCCTTCTACACGCAGATCGATCTCGATCAGCCCAAGGCCTACGCCTACGCCAAAGAGGTCATGAGCATGAACGCGCTCGCCGCCGATGCCCAGGAGGGTATGTGCGCCTTCCTCGATAAGCGGACGCCGACCTGGCGCGGCAAATAGCGCGCTCAGGGTTGCGGTCCCGCCGCCTCGGCGGTCACCTCACCCACCGGCGCGCTCGTCTCGACGCTCGGCGGTATCCCGCCGGTCTTGCGCGCCCGCGCCGCCAGCCACTCGACCAGCGCGATGCGAATCATCTCGGCCACAGGAATGGCGAGCAGCGCGCCGAGGATGCCAAGCAGTTGCGCGCCGATCAGCACCGCCAGGAAGACCACCAACGGCGGCAGATGCACGCTGCGCCCGTAGATCAGCGGCTGGAGGAAGTTGTTCTCCACCTGCTGATAGACCAGGAAGTAGATCAGCAGGATCAGCGCCCAGACCGGATTGATGAAGAGCGCGACGAGAATCACGATGATCGCTCCCAGCGTCGCACCGACCAGCGGGATGAGGTCGAGTATCGCGACGACGAGCGCCAGCGTGATCGCGTAGGGCATGCCGAGAATGAGCATGACGATATACACCGTGACGCCCGCGATCAGGCTGATGAGCAGATTGCCGGTGATGTAGTTCGAGACGGCGCGCGCCGATTCCTCCAGTACACGACGCAGCGAGGAGCGCGTGGTCTGCGGGATCAGGTTCAGTCCAGCCTCGACGAACCGATCGCCGTCTTTGAGCAGGAAGAAGGTCAGCAGCAGCACGCTGACCAACGCCGTCACGCTGCCGATGATGCTGCCTGTCACGGCCAGCAGCGGACCCGCAGCGCCGCCAAGACGCGCGGGCAGCTCGGCCAGTTGCGCGCGGATCTCATCCACGTAGGCGCCAAGGCCCAAGCGATTCGCTATATCCTGGATGACCTGGTTCAGCCCACCCGGCTGCTTGAAGGCGTCGATCAGATAGGCGCCGATCTCGCGCACCTGCTGCACGAGCGGCGGCAGCACCAGCGCGCCGATCCCCGCGACGACCAGTACCAGCGCCAGAAAGACGATGCCAATCGCCGCCAGACGTGGGACGCGCCGTCGCTGGAGCCAGCGCACCGCCGGATTGAGCGCCACCGCCAGGAACGCCGCGACAAACACCCACTTGATAATGTCGCTGAGCTGCCAGAGCAGATAGAGTGCGCCCAGCGCGAGCAGGGCCGTGAAGATAATCACGACGACGGTCCAGGGACGCACCTGCGAGCGCGAGACCGGCGGGAGCAGACCGCCATCACCTGTCAGGGTCATCGTGGTCCGTGGCGCTTCCGGGGCCGAATTCTCGGGAGCGCTGGCGGCGATAGCGCGCGCGTCGGCCCCTTCGGTCGCGTTCGTCGTGTTATTGGAAGAAGAGGTCATCGAAAATCGTCCTTGCCATGGGTAGGGGCGACTATCGAGCGCGTTCGCTCTCTCCTTGAACCTTACGCGCGGTAGCGGATATTGTAGCATTGTGGTGAGGGGTGAGCGACAAGCCCGTCGCGCCACCCAAGCGAGCATGAAGGAGCAGCGCATGAGCGCGCCATCCAGCGAATCCGCCGAGGTCGTCGAGGTTCCCAGCCGGGGATGGGATGCGCGTGTGCGCGTCTTCTTCTCACGCGACGAGGTCGAGACCTTCGTCCTGATGACACAGCGCTACCTCATCGTGGTCGATTCTGGCACGACGCCCGCCGTCTCCGCCGCGATCGTGGAGATGGTGAAGTCCGATCTTGCCGGGCGGCGCCTGCTCGTCGTCAACACGCACGCCGACTACGATCACTCCTGGGGCAACGCGACCTTCGCCGACGACGGCCTCTATCCCGCGCCGATCATCGCCACGCGCCTTGCCCGCGAGCGGCTGCTGGGGCAGGAGTCCCGCGACCGGCTGGAGCGCATGCGTCGACAGGACGAGACCCTGAATGACGTGCGGCTTGTCGCGCCGACGCTCACCTTCGACGGCGACTTCCAGATCGATGGCGGCGACCTGACCGTGCAACTGCTCGCCACGCCAGGACACACGCCGGATCATGTCTCGGTCTGGATTCCTGAACTGAAGCTCGTGCTGGCTGGCGACGCCGCCGAGTTCCCCTTCCCCTGGATCGACACGCCCGCCGATATGCCGTTACTGCGCGAGTCGCTGCGCCGTCTCGTCGCGCTGGAGCCGTTCATGGTCCTGCCGTGCCATGGCGAGACGACCACGCCCGATCTGCTCACCAACAATCTTGCCTACTTTGACGAATTGGAGCGCCGCATCGTCGAGGCTCCGGAGTTGCCCGATCTGCCGGATGATTGGCCCAATAGTGATGAGCTGCCCGACCTGATCGGCTTTCCCTACGAAGACGCCCTGGCGTTGGTCGGCGCCTCGCCCGACGCAGTCTCCGACACATACCGCCGCTTCCACCTGCTCGCTACCCGCTCGATGGTGAACTGGCTCCTCATGAGCGAAGACGCGGATGAGAGCGATGGCATAAGCGCTGCTGATTCCGGCGATGAAGAAAACTCCACCGAGTAGTCTTTGCTATTTGACCTCGGGCAATGGCGCGTCAAGAAACTCCATGACCATCGGCAGCAGCAGGTCCGCGCGCGTCAGGACGCCACGATTGGGTGGCGCCCAGCCCACATGCGTCGTGAACGGCAGCACTGCCAGTCGCGATGACGACAGACCAGCCAGATCGCCATCCCTCTTGCCGCCGCCCAGCAGGCCAAACATCTCCACCGCGTGCGCGAGTCGCAGGCCGTCCGCGTCTCCCACGACGATCAGCGCAGGAGTCTTGAGCGCCGCCACATCCTGCGTCCAGTCGTAGTCCTCGCTCAGCAACTGGCGCATCTTGCCGACAAAAGCTGGCCACGCTTCGGGCTTGGGTGAGGTCTGGAGATAGCTCTCATAGATCGGCGTATTGGCGAACGCTTCAGGGCTGATCGCCGCCATGCCCGCGAGCGTTTCTGGGTACCACCCGTCCCGCCGGAACGCGGTCGAGGCCAGTGTTAGCTTGCGCGCCCGCTCGGGATGCTGTATCGCGAGCCGCAGCGCGACGCCACCACCGAGCGAGTAGCCGAACAGGTCAGCCTGCGCCAGGCCAAGATGGTCCATCAGCGCGGCGATGTCGTCGGCCATCGTCTCGTAATGGAGCGGACGCTCGATGTCGGCGGTGTGCCCATGCCCCTGCAACTCGACGCCGATTACCTGTCGAGTCGCGGCAAGGTCTGGCACGAGCGCGCCCATCGCCTGGACGGTCATGAAGCCGCCGGGCAGCACGATCAGCGGAGTACCGCCGCTCCCATGTATCTCGTAATAAATATCTAGCCCGTTGACCGAGGCGTATGCCATGCGTTATCTCCTTTGCTCACGGCTCCAATCGCCCATACGACGCGCAGAGGAGTAGACCATACTTTTTACAAGCATGCCTTGTCATAGGCTCGGTCACAGGCTGGTGGTCATGCTCATTCGCCACCGGGCGCCGCGCTCTCCTCGTGTTGGCGCAGCAGCAAGACAACATTCCCCCACAGCCGTCGCGTTTCGGTAAGCGCAAAGACGCGCTCCAGCCGCTGGATCTGCTCTGGCAGGCGCATCGTCGTCGTCAGGTTCACCGCCAGCGTGCCATGCGCCACCAGCAGCGTGGCGATCTCGCGCAGAAACAGCGTGCCGAGCGTCCCTGCCACGAGCCGCCCGCCCTCGTAGAGGTCCAGCGCGATGTAGTCGTATGTCCCTGGCTCGGAGCGCGCATGCTCGCCCACCCACACGAAGGCGTCCGCCTCGACGACACGCAGGCCAGGAATCTCGTCCAGTCCCAACTCCGCGCGCGCCGTCGCCAGCACACTCGCCTCGCGCTCGATTCCCACGATCTCGCAGCCGGGATACACTTTCGCCAGCAACGCCGCGACGGTCCCGCCGCCCAGCCCCAGCAGCAGCGCCTGCTCTGGACGCTCTGGTGGGATCATCAGCCCCCAGTAGCCAGCGTCATCTGGTCCGCGCTCGCCTACCGTCACTGACTGGACGACGCCGTTTACCTCTAGCGCCAGCCCACCGCCCGCGCGTGGCGCCACCTGGATTTGTGCCCGTCGGGAACCGTGATTGCGCCGCTTCTTCGCCATCTGCCAAGCCTTACTGCCGTGGCGGATACACTGGGTTAATAACGCTAAACCCCTCAATAGCGGCGATGGCGGCCATCTGCAGATCAGCAGTGACGATGACAAACTTGTCAGATATGACGCCAGAAACTAGCGCGGCGCTGGCAATGTGAAGGGCGTCTAGACTGCGCAGAGGACCTGGACTGATATCCCAATACTTGTCACATAATCCGGAGGCGTACTCGACCACCGAAGACGAGATGGAAATAAGCGTATATGGCGCGTTAGCCTGCGAACTGAGCGATAGATGCCGTTTGAAGAGATCGACCAGTGAATCAGTATACGAAGGATGGTCTCCGTTCAGACGGCCAACACGTCTGAGCGCGGCAATGGTTTCAACCTGGGCAAGCTGTGAGAGGTAAATTGTTGAGTGCGCTCGTGGCGCTGCCGCTCCTTGTACCCATGCGGTTCCTGGCTCACGATAATACCGCTTGAGCAGCGCGCTGGTATCAAAGAAATAGGTTGGCATGCGATCTACTCGGCACGATCGGCATAGAGCGCGTCCAGCGTCGAATGGACCGGCGCGCCGCCACGTTCGCGCTCCATTGCTTCCCAGATGCGTTCCAGTTCAGCCTCATCCGCCTCCAATTGCTCGATCACATCGTCGGGCAGCGGTCCAGGTGGGTCCACAAGATGTGGATTCGCTGCAAGTAGCTCCGCCGCGCCACGCCGAATGAGTTCCTCCAACGCGGCGTCGCGCTCTTTCTCTATCGCCATCTTCGTCTCCCCTCCGCGCTATAGACGCATTCTAGCACGCTGGCCTTGCGCCCGCTGCTTTCTGTGCGCCCGCTGCTCTGGTTGTAGCGCACAGTGGATGAGATAGCCACTTTCTGTCACACTCAGCCATGGATGGGCGTGTGTATTGTAGGCTGCGCGCAATGCCTGTGTACAAGGAGGTTCCTGTGACGACGTCACGACATTCCAGAGCGATTGCCGGGGCGTTGTGCGCGCTGCTGCTCGGCGCGCTGCTGGTCGCCTGCGGATCATCAACCACCGATCCAGGGGCGAACACCACTCGATCGCCAGACGCCAGCGCCTCAGCAACACCATGTGATACAAGCTGGCCTACCTGCCCCAGCCCAACGGCGAGCCTGGCGCCAGTGGGAGCATGCCAGCCGCGCGTGACCGCAGCAGCGCCCATCCCATCATCTCCAGCGCCGAAGCCTATCGCGCCACAGGGCGCGGCAAGCTACACCAACACCACTGCTGGCTACTCCATCAAGTATCCGTCGAACTGGTATGTCTCGGACGCGACGCCGACAGGCGGATTCCAGATCCTCAACTACACCCCGCCGAACACCGGAACCGAGATCTCCCTGCCACCCTATAACGCGGTCCGCATCGACTTTTTCGAGAACCCGACGCATCTGACGCCGGAGGCCTACCACACCGCCAACCCGCCGTACTCCTTCCGCGAGATTGGCGTACGCGCCTGCTGGGGGACCCTGAGCCGCGCGCCGGTCGGTGGACACACCGCCTACGCGCTCGTCGTCTGGTCGGCGGACTATACCGATGGAGGTAAGACCAAAATCTACCGTCCGGGTATCCGTCACTACATCACCGCTGGCGCCTACCTGCTGCGCGTGGATGAGCTGTATAGCGAAGGCGCCCAGCCGTCGGCGGCGCTGCGCCAGGTCATCACTTCGATGACATTTACCGCGTAGAGCCGTCGTTCATCATGATGGAACGATACGCTGTTCAGACATTGGTCAGTCTCGCATCTGTGATGAGTGGCGTGTGGAGGCTCCGCTGAAAGGGCTGGTTGTGGGAGGGCAGAAGGACCAGGACATCTCAACCGCGGATTTCGACGCGTTCTTCGCGCGGCACGAGCATGCGCTCTACGGCTATCTGCGGCGTCTACTCCCCTCGGATGAGGTTGCGGTCGAGATCGCGCAGGAGACCTTCTTCCGTGCGTGGATCCATTTCGCCAAAATTCAACACTACGACCGGCCACACGCGTGGCTCTACCGCGTGGCGACTAACCTCGCCCTCGGCGTGTTGCGTCGCCACCAGCCGACGCCCATCAGCCAGATCTTCAACCGCCAGCGTACGGGTGAGGAGTCCGGCGAGTTCCAGGATGACGCCGACATCCTGCTCACGGATACCGTGGATGTCGAGGAGCAGACCGCCGAACGCGACGCCATCGCACGCGCCCTGCGCCATCTTGGCGAGCGCGAGCGGGCCGCGCTGCTGCTCCGCGCGATTCAGGGCTTCACGCACGACGAAGTGGCGGAGGCGTTGGGCGTCTCGCCGGTGAACGCGCGCACGATCGCGGCGCGCGCCAGGCTCCACTTTCGCGAGCGGTACGACGCCGAAACGCAAGAGAAGACAGATGGCGCGCTCGGTAAGACGAAGCGCCAGAACGACATGTCACGATGATCCGGGTCAGCGCGTGTAAGGGAATGAGTCGTTGCGCAACGGTCTCGCATGAGGAGTAGGTCGAGATGTCTGGAAGCCGGGAGAGTGGAAGCGACTGGCCGAGCGCGGATCGCCATGCGTCTGCGCCGTCGCTCGCCGCCTTCGCGGAAGGCGCGTTGCCACCCAATGAGATGCGCAGCATCGCCGCGCATGTGGCTGGGTGCGACGAATGCGCGGAGCGTGTGGCCGCCTACGCCGATGTCGACGAATTGGTGCGTGCGGCGCCCGCTCCGATACCGCCCGCCGCGCTTCGCGCTGACCTCTACGCCCGCATCGGCGCGGCGGGGGCGCGCCAGGCTTCCAACGGACATCTCGCAACGGAAGTGGAGTTGACCGTGCGCGAGATCGAACCATCTAAGATTCCCTCTGCGGACACACCAGAGAATCTCTCAGTTTCATCCCATCCATCCACGCGACCCACTATCTCCGCCATTCCCTCCATCGCGCGCTGGGGCGGGGCGGTCGCGGCGGCGCTCATCGTGGCGCTGCTGGCCAGCGTCTTCATCACACTTGGACAGAGTCGCAACGGCAAGAGCGTCGTGACCCGGCCAACCGCGACAATCGCAATACAGCCGACCGCGACCGTCCTGCCACAGCCCGCCTGCGCGCCCAATCAACTTCAGGCGAATCTACCCCCGCGTACGCTCCTGAACGACCTCGCCATGACCAGCCCCGGCACAGGCTGGGCTGTCGGCGCCACCGCAGACAGCGTCTCCGATGTCCCAACCTACCACTCGCTGATCCTGCGCCTGAGCGATTGCAAATGGGAGCCGTTTGGCGCCAGCCTCCCCAATGCCACGCTTGCGAGTCTGGCGATGGTTTCGCTCGCCGAGGGCTGGGCCGCTGGCGCGCAGGGTCAAAAGCCCTTGCTGTTCCACTACGAGAATGGCGCCTGGAGCGCCGTCACCCCGCCGCCAACAGGAGACATCACACGGTTCTTCATCGTGCGCGCTGGATCGAATGGCGAGATCTGGGTGGCCGGTCTGAGTCCTTCTGAGATCGCGGGAAGAATTGGCATAGCGATCCTGCGCCTGTCTGGCGGCCAGTGGAAACGCATTGAGACGCCATTTGTGGAGGCCTACGATATCGCGCCGGTTGGCCCTGGCGACGCCTGGATCATTGGCAGAAAATCTCCTGGCGCCAACGTGTCGTTCGAAGAGCTTGCTCATGTGCAAGGCTCCTCCATAGTCAATGAATCGCCATTTGACGGCGCCATCACGCTCAGCCACCTGCGCATGCTCTCCCCGACTGATGGCTGGGCGATGGGCGATATGTATCTGGGCGGGGGCGATATAACCGATAACCCGCAGGTCTCTCGCGCCATTGCGTTACACTACGACGGCGCGCGGTGGGCCGAGGCGTCAACTGGCGCGAGCGGCGCCGCTCGCGTGGTGGACGTGCTGGGCCAGGGGTCCGCGTGGTCCTACACGACGAAGGGTGTGCCTGAATTCATCATCTCGACCCAGCGCCAGGTCGCGGGCAGGTGGCGCGACGTGCCCTGGCCGTTCAAGGATATCCAGAGCTTCTCGCGGCTCACCTGCGCGACGCAAGATGATTGTTGGGCCATCGGCTTCTATCTCTGGCCCGCCACCGGCGAGATCACGGGAAAGAACTACTCATGGCTCTTGCTGCGCTACGCCAATGGCGCCTGGCATCAGTACGGCCACGCCACATGAGCGCGTCTCCACAAGGGATGGAGACTTCAGAAGGCGCCACGAACCACTCATCGCGCTGAGCAGGTAGCCGTCTTCGCCGGGCTGCCGCTCATCGCTGTGAGCGTCTATCTGTGGAGAAGGCGCTAACGATGGCCATCCTTAACGAGGTCATTCATCAGCCCGCGCGGCTGCGCATCATGGCCGTCCTGGCCGCGATCTCGCCGGAGCGGCAGGTCACGTTTGGCTTCCTGAAGGGGGCGTGCGACCTGACCGATGGCAATCTGGGCGCCCATCTGCGCCGCCTGGAGGAGGCCGGTTACATCACCATCGTCAAGACGTTCGTGCGCCAGAAGCCCCAGACCTATGTGCAGATCACCGAGGCGGGGCGCGCGGCCTTCGAGGAGCATCGCGCCGCGCTTCAGGCGATATTGGAGAGCGCTTAACACGCGCCTTCCCAGAGCAGCCAGGGGAGGCGGCGCAAGGACGCCAGTTATTTTCAGGAGGATACGCATGATGCGCGCAAACACACACGACGCGACACAATCGCCGCACACCTCGTATTGGACCAGGACGACACTCGGAGCGCTCCTGCTCGTCGCAACTAGCGAGTTCTTTCTCGCCCAGATCATCGCGCAGCTCGCCTGGCCTGGCTACAGCGTCTCGCAGTACGACATCCCGTGATGAGGATGTAGAGGATGCCTTCAATGCTTCGGCGATCGTCGGCTCGTGGACGACCCGTGCGCGCTGGTGGTGGCAGCAGGGGTCCGATACAGGCCCACTGACTATCGGTCAGATGTATTCTGCTCATCCGAGCAGGCTAATTCATCAGTCTAGTGTTTTGGAACCGCCTCTACGCTCTTTGCCGCCGCAGCGAGACCGCCGCCAGCACGACCATCGCCGCCGCGAAGCCGACCAGAAACACCAGATCAGGCCAGATCGTCTCCAGCCCCTGCCCACGCAGCATCACGTCTTTGAGCGCGAAGTTGGCGTAGGTCAGCGGCATCACGTACGCAGCCTGCTTCAGCACCACCGGCAGCGTCGCCACCGGAAAGAACAACCCGCCCAGCAGGGCCTGCGGCACCAGCACCAGCGGGATGAACTGGATGATCTGTAGCTCGTTGCGAGCGAAGGCCGAGAGGAAGATGCCCAGGTTCACCGCCGCGATGGTCAGTGTCACCGTCACCAGGAAGATCAGTGGCAGGTTCCCCAGCGTATGCACGCGCAGGACATAGATGACGAACAGCAGAATCACGATGGACTGGATCAGCGCGAAGAGCGTGAAGCCCGTCACGTAGCCCAGCACCAGCTCCGTCCTGCTCATCGGCGAGACCATCAGCCGCTCCAGCGTCCCCTGCGACCGCTCGCGCAGGAAGGCCACCGCCGTCAGCAGAAAGACGAAGAAAAAGGCGAAGAGGCCGATGAAGAGCGGCGCCAGCGCGTCGGTCTGCGTGAACTCTGGTCCACCGAAGAGATAGGTCGTATTGAGCGTGACCGCTGTGGCTTGCGCGCTCGTTCCAGTGGTGGCGTGCGGCTGCGAGAGCGCCGTCACGAGTAGCCCGGCGAGCTGCTTGAGCTGCGCCGAGGCCGCCGGATTCGACCCCTCCACCCGCAGCGTCACCGTCGCGCCGCCCGACTGCAATTGCGATGCGAAGTCCGATGGGAAGATCAGCGCGCCATCGGCGTCGCCCGACTTCAGCGTCGAGTCCACTGCGCCAGAGTCAATCGTCGAGACCGTCACCTTATCGGGCACGGCGTCCTTGATCTGGCTCACCAGTTGCGTCCCAAACGGCTCGGCAGGTGGGACAATCGCCAGCTTGAGGTTGCTCTCGCTGCTGGCGAGGACGAAGTTGAGGATCGTCATGATGACCAGCGGGACGATGAAGACGAGCGCGAGCGTGCGCCGGTCGTGGCGGAACTGCCCGATGATGCGCCCCGCCAGGGCGCCGATGCGTCGCAGAAACATGGTATCGCCACCTCTCACATGAGGACTTCAGTCCATCTCCCGCGCCCGGTTTATCAACGCCGGGAAAGCGCTATCACGCCGTCTGTGCGTCCGGCTCGTCGCGCCGCGCGAAGTAGAGGAAGGCGTGGTCGAAGTCTTCCTCCCCCGATTGCGCCTGCAACGCCGCCGGAGTGTCCACCGCGAGCAGCTTGCCGAAGCGCATCAGCGCCAGCCGGTGGCAGCGCTTCGCCTCGTCCATGTGGTGTGTCGAGACGACCAGCGTCACACCTTGCTGCGTCAGCGTCTCGAAGTAGTTCCAGAACGTCATGCGCAGCTCGGGGTCGATGCCGACGGTCGGCTCGTCGAGGAAGAGCAGGCGCGGCTGGTGGATCAGCGCACTGGCGAGCGAGACGCGCTGGCGCATGCCGCCGGAGAGCGTGCTGATGGGCGCGTCGATGCGCTCGCTCAGGTCTACTAGCCGCAGCGTCTCCTCGATGCGCGTCCGCAGCCGCGCCCCGCGCAGGCCGTAGAGCTTGCCAAAGAACGCCAGGTTCTCGCGGATACTCAGCTCGTTGTAGAGCGCGCTGGACTGCGTCATGTAGCCAATCTGCGCCGCGACGCGCCGGTTGGGTATCTTGCGTCCCAGCGCATGAACGCTGCCGCTGTTCGGAGCGAGCAGTCCCAGCAGCAGGCGAATGAGTGTCGTCTTGCCCGACCCGTTGGGACCAATCAAGCCAAACGTCTCGCCCGCCGCGATATCAAAGGTGAGATCATCCACCGCGCGCAACGAGCCGAAGCGCTTGACGAGATGCTCGATCTGGATCGCTGGTTCGGCGGTTGGTGGCTGAGGTGTGCTAGCCATACGCCTGCTCCTCACGTTGTTGATTGAACGTTCAATCAAGTATCTTGGCGCAAGCGTAACATGACCATCTTGTGTCTGTCAAGCGTCGGGCGAGCCGCTATGCTCATGGGACGCTAGAAGCGCTGCTCCAGCCAGGAGATCGCGAACGCGCTCAGGTCCGCCGCGTCGAAGAGATAGGATGGCGCATCCCCTACCATCCCTTGCTGTCCTTTGCCCAGCGTCAGGTATTCGCGTGCAATCCCATCGAATGAATAATCGCCATGCGGCTCGCCGGTATTGAAGTCCTCGATCTCCACCCAGACGCGCTCGCCCTCGCGCAGCATAGGGCACGAATAGTGGATGACGCGCTTGTGGCGCATCCGCGCGCGGTTCTCGGCGTAGTGCAGCAGTGTCAGCGTATCCAGCGGTGCGCCCAGCATCAGGACTTGGCCTCGCGCCTCAACCAGCTTTTCCAGCGGTGACCCCGCTCCATACCCATAGTTCAGCGGATGATCCTGCGTGATCCACTCGGCCTGCGCGCCAATTGCTGCGATGGATGCCTCTGGGTTCAAGCTCCGCCACGCGCCGGGCCAGCCGCGCACGATCTCGGCCAGGATTCCATGGTCCCGTACGGCGCGGGCAATACGCGGATCGAAGGGCGGATGCTCGGCGTAGTATGTCTGCTGAACCACCTGTGGCAGATCGGCGATGAAATCGGGGATATCCTCCCAGCCCACGTACATCATCAGCGTGCCAGTGGGCGTCAGCGTCTCCAACAACGCCTGAACGACGACGTTAGGGCCGCCCATGATCTTCCCAATGGCCTTGACGGAAGCATGAATCATGACGATCTGCCCAGCAATCACGCCCAGCGCCGTGAGTTCATTCACCAGTTGGCTATGTGTTACCAGACGATCGACATCGTCAGCCATGGCGCCATCCTTCAGGGTCATTCAGGGTCATCAGGGTCATCCAGGGTCATCCAGGGTCATCATGTGCGATAGGACCCAGTATAGACTCGCTGGCGTCTCGCTGCACGCGCTCTACATCAGCAGGCCCAACTGATGGTGTGGGTATTGGCTGGCCCATGGAAGGCGAAGAGGCCGCGCGTACAATCGTTTAGCGGCACGGAGATCGTGATCAGCGCCGACTGACCGGGCGCCAGCACACCGCTGGCGGGACTGAAGGCGACCGCTCCCGGCACGGTTGTCGAGGCAGACCAGCGCAGCGACCCATATTGCTCGACCGCGCCAGCACCCTGGCGGCGCAACTATAGGCGGAGCCTTTGGTGCAGTCGAGATGCCCGACGAGGCTCATCGAGGACGGGCGCACGTCCAGGATAGCAGTCGAGGACAAAGGTGGTTTTGGTTGGGGCGTCGCCGTAGGAGGGGCTGTGGGCGCTGGTGTTGGGGCATCAGTTGGCGCTGCCGTTGTCGCGGTGGGCGTCGCGCTTGTGCGGGCGGCGAACGAGGTGGTTCCGCAGGCGGCCAGGGCGCTGGCGAGGAGGACTACGCCGAGCAGGAACACGGCGCTGCGAACGACGAATCGGCGAATGATAACGGGCCACATAAGGGATCTCCTGACCGGGACTGACGCTAGGTATGTCACTAAGGCGTTCGCTGGCGTGTTACGCGACGGTTGCCCGGTCAGAGCGAATAGCGGGCGACGCCCCTGTGCGCTTGACAGGCGCTCGTCGCTGGTGGATAGACTGCTGGGCGGCGATTGGGCGCGTTTGCCCGTTGACTGGTGGAGGAAGACACGTGCGATTGAGCGCAATAACACAGCGGCAGTTTCTCGTAGGCGACGGCGGCCTCTTTAGGCAGTCGCCCGCTCTGCGCTGCCCTGCGCGCTCTTCGCTCCACCCACCAGAGAGGTAAGCGCGAGTCCGCGAGGCAGAGCATGAGGGCGTGAGCAGCCTTCATGCTCTTTTTGTTTGTCCTGATATATTGAAGGAGTGGCCGATGAAGAAGATTCCTAGCCTGTTCAAGCGCGACTACGGCAGCGGGGCGCGTCTGATCTACGACGAGATCGTGCCGGGGGCCGAGTGGGCGCAGGCAGGCGAGGGCGTGGCGACGCGCAAGATCGACGGCACAAGCTGCCTTATCCGCGACGGTAAGCTCTACAAGCGCTACGATGCGAAGGCGGGCCGCACGCCTCCCGCTGGCTCGAAGCCAGCGGGAGGCGCCAGACCCCAGCGTCCTGCGGCGTCTTCCGCCGGGATTCATGCCAGCCCGGAGCCATGTACATACTTGCATTCCATGTTTCTTTGACACTCCGCACGGGCTAAAGCCCGGCGGATTCTCAGGCTACGCACAGCCCAACGGCTCACGTTAGCGCCCGAAGGTTCTGCCCGAACCCACGGAGGTTGACTCCATCGCGGCGTGGCGTGGTGAGCTCAACGACCGCCGCTCAAGCGGAGCGCACCTCGTCCAAGACGGGTTACGGCTTTTACCCGTGGGAACGACATTCCACGGAACCCCGTAAGAGGAGGTGCTTGGTGCGGTGCAAAATGTCCTGCCCACCTCTTCTCGCACAACGGGGAGGACACGGCAATGGACGCAGGACGCATGGCGAACGCCCCCAACCGCCTCACCGCACGGGTTGAAATCCCGGCGGCTTGCGGCGGGCGAAAGCCCAATAAGGTCAGGTACAGTATCCTACTAGGACAAGCGTTCTCATGGAGGGCGCCTATGCCACAGAAAGACCTGGAGGCGCGGCGAGCGTATAGGCGGGCATACTATCAACGCCGCTCTCAGAGCGATCCAACATACCGGGACCAACTCAACAAGGCGCGCAACAACAGGCACACGCTCACCTGCCAGCAGTGTCAGCAAGAGTTCACGGGGCGAAAGGGCAAGCGCTTCTGCTCAGTGAGTTGCGCGGTGAAATGGCAATGGGCCAACGCGGACAAGACACTGGACGGTCCACTGCGACCGGGCGGGGTGCGTCCACCGGGGCGGACGGGGAAGAAGCATCCGCGGAACAAGGGCGGGACCCTCAACAAGAAGGGCTATCGGCTCATCTACGCCTCGGATCATCCATTGGTTCGGAACCGAACGAAATCCAGTAAGAAGTATGTGCTGGAGCATCGGCTGCTGATGGAGCAGCACCTGGGCAGGCTACTACAGCCCTGGGAGCACGTGCATCACAAGAACGGGATCAAGACGGACAACCGCATCGAGAATCTGGAAGTGGTGACGCGCGCCACTCACCGTGGCTTGATTATCTGTCCTCACTGCCAGAAGGAGTTTCAACTGCGCTGAGGTGCCCGCACTGCGACGGCCCAGAGGATCGCTGGCATCGTGAGGGGTACGCCAACGTGGTTGAAGCAGACGGCGCGCTGCCCGACGGCACATACGAGCTGATCGGGCCGAAGGTGCTTGGCAATCCTGAGCATGTCGAGGCGCATACGCTCGTCTGCACGGGGCTGAGATGTTGCCCGATGTCCCGCGCGACTTCGCCGCTCTCCGCGCCTACTTGGAGGCGCACGAGATGGAGGGCGTCGTCTTCTGGCGCACGGTAGGCGATCCAGATTGCGACAAGGCGAAGGTCAAGAGCCGCGACTTCGGCTTGCCCTGGCCCATCAAGCGCTAGCCGAAGATGTGAGGCATGTAGTTGACCGCTCCCCACGGCTGAAGCCGGGGGATTCTTGGGCTGACGACCGCTGAGGAGGCGCGCCTCGCCAGTCTGACACCATCATGTCGTGGCCCGAAGCCACCTCCACAAGCGTCGATTCCCGCAGGCCCTGCGGTATGCAAGCAGGTGACCCCACCAGGGAGAAGCGAGCAAGTCAGACGGTACGTCCTGAACGATTGGCGCCGCCAGGCGGCGCGCGGCGCTTCATCCCCATCGGTGAACCAAGGGGTCTTCGCGCCGCACTTTCTGATAAAATGCGATGGCGGCCCGACCAGCATCTCGCCACTGGTCAGACCGCCATTGTCAATCACGTCATTGTCAATCACGTCATTGCGCGCGAATCACCGGCGTGCTAGAGGCGCCAGTCCCGTTCGGCGTTCCATTCCCCGTCGGGCCGTCGTAGCCAGCCTTTCCGGTGCAGAGGTACGACCCGCCGCAGCTACCGTTACTGCCGCTCGTCACGTCGAAGAGGCTGCTGGTGTGGCTGTAGGAGATGGAGCCATAGGTCAGGCTCGCCCCGTTGCCCGCCACCGCGTAGACGGCGGCGATGATCGGCGCGGCGACGCTCGTCCCGCCGAAGACCAACCATCCAGAGACGCCATAAGTGTCATACACGGAGACACCGGTATTGGGGTCGGCCACCGCCGCCACATCGGCGACTGTGCGCCGCGAGCAGCCAGCATCGTGCTGCCAGCTCGGCTTGCTGATGTACGCGCTGCAGCCACTGCCCGCGCCGTTCCAGACCGTCTCACTCCAGCCGCGCGCCGAGCCGTCGCGGACCAGATGCGTCCCACCAACCGCCGTCACGTACTACGAGGCGGCGGGGAACTCGACGCCATAGCCAGCGTCGCCGGAGCTGACGGTGATCATGATACCGGGGTGGTTGTAGTGCGACTGATCGCTCGTCTCCGTGCTGTACTCGCTGCCGCTGTAGCTGTTGCTGATCTCCTTGGCGCCCATGATCGCCGCGCGATCCACTGCGGCGGCGAGGTTGGCGAAGCTGTTGTTTCTCGCCTCGACGAGCAGGATATGGCAGTTCGGGCAGATCGCGCTGACCATATCGAGGTCGAGCGAGATCTCCTCAGACCAGCCCACGTTATTGCGCGGGTAACTGCCCTGCACGCCGTTCTGATTCACCTTGCGGAAGCAGCCATTGGCCGTGGTGCAGGCCGGCAAGCCGAACGTGGAGCGGTAGACCGCGAGGTCCGACTCTGCGTTGGGGTCGTTGTACGCGTCCACGATGGCGACGGTCTGCGTGCCGCTGCCACCTGAGGTGATCTTATACGCTGAGATGAGATCGGCGGGATTCAGCCCACCAGGGCTGGCCGCCAGTGGCGAGATCCCATTCGCGCCAGTCGATGCGGCGTTCATCCGCACGAGCGCATGACAAGCCGCATATCCCGCTGGCGCGGCGTCGCAGGCGCGTTTGAACGACGCGCTCGGCCGCGATGGGGCGGGTGAGGCCCCTACTCCAGTAACAAAGATCAGCGCTGTGACCGCGAGGGAAAGTGTCGCCACCACTGTGGCGCCGACGACCAGTAAGCGTCGCATGCGAGTACATCCCTCCTGCTGTAAACGACAGCCCATGACGCCCGAGGATCACCTACGCGAATGGATGATCCTCCCAGGATATATGTCATCCCCCCGACGCCTCAGCGCGGCGCGAGATTCTCCGCGAGGGTTCCTGGGAGATTCCTGGCGTGAAAAGCGCTGGTCTCCTGCCCGCGCCTCGCCGGATCCCGTACAGATATGCGTGAAGAGAGTTGGACCGAGCGTGCGGCAGCGGGCAATAGAGCGGAAAGTAGTGAGCGAGGCCCGGATCCTCCATGATCCGGCGCTCACTCGAAACACGACGACACCACGAACAAGAGTAACTTGACGCTATATGACGTGAACGACAACGCTAACGAACAACGCGAGCTAGGGGCACGTATACCGGCAAATTGGCATTTGTCAAGAGGCGCTCGGTGACTTCGTTTCTTCCTCATCCCAAAGCTCAAGTGTCTGAATCAACAGCCGCGTGACATCCGTAAACAGCGCGCCACGCTCTTCTTGCGCATCCAGAAACGTGACGAGATTGACGAAATCCGCCAGCCGCGCCATGCGCCGCCAGTCCTTTGGCAGCGCGCTGCCCGCTTCTGTAAATCCGTGTGCAAATTCGCGTGCAAACGCTGGGTCCAGCTCGCGGTCATGCCGCAGCAAGATGCCCATGTCGAAGATCTGCGCCCCCACGCAGGCGAACTCCCAGTCCAGCACGGCGGCCATCGCCAGCCGCCCCGCCTCCTCGCGCAATAGCAGGTTCGTCGCCTTGTAGTCGGCATGCAGCAGCTTCGCCTCATCCGCCACGGCATCCAGCATGGCCGCATGCTCGCGCGCAAAGGCCCAGACGCGATCCGCCAACTCATCGCCGAGTCGCTCCCGCGCGCGTCCCGCCGTCAGCAGCGGCTCCAGATACGCCAGGAATCCCACCGCGCCACCGGGACGTGGCTGCG
Organism: uncultured bacterium; assembly: GCA_963733745.1. Taxonomy (GTDB): domain Bacteria; phylum Chloroflexota; class Ktedonobacteria; order Ktedonobacterales; family JADMIN01; genus DASWAC01. The sequence goes on along the minus strand of CAVTFE010000033.1, from coordinate 576 downwards.
CGATCACCAGCTCTGGCCCGAACTCGCCCGGCTCTGAGAAGGTGAACCGACCGAGCAACGCCAGCGTCCAGCCCACCGCATAGCCAGCCTGCCCGATCTTCTCCGTGTCCCCCTCTGCCAGGATCTGCGTCATCAGAGTTCCCTCGACAAAGTTCGCCAGCGTATAGGGATAGCCCACTCGCGCGCCCTCGGTATCTACGAAGAGCAACGTCGGCGTCGGGACCACGCCGCGCACGCGCAAGAAGATATCCACCTCACGCGCGCAGGCGCTGGGGTCGCGCGTATAGACGCGCACGACGAACGACTCGCGCAGCCCCGAGATACTCACCTTGTAGTTCGTGTTCGCCAGCCCGCCGGAGAGCAACTCCGCCTTCACCACCGTGCGCGGCGCGAAGACCGGCGCGACCATCTCCGAGAGCGTCTCCAGGCTCAGGTCCACCGACGCGCCGATGCGTTCCCATCCCTCTTGCATGCTGGTATCCTTGTGTCATCGTTGATGACGATCATCGCTGGCGCATCGGTTATCATGATGGCGCCATAGCGACTTTGATCGGCTTTTTGGCTAATAGGTAGGGA
>CAVTFE010000032.1:0-15195 GCA_963733745.1 uncultured bacterium | reverse complement strand
GCCGCGTCGCTGTATGAGGACCGCCGCTCATTGTACCGCGCGTGTCACACAAGCGAAAGGGCGACCTTATCCAAAGACTTGATCGCGCGCGGAGGGCGCGTATTGCTTGACCATCTCGTCGGTGAGCGCGTTGGCATGGGCAATCGCGCTGTAGAACGCAGCGCTCGGACGAGGCGTGCGCTGCTGCGTCTTCTCATCCAGCGCGAGCAGGCCGAAGCGCATGCTCCAGCCGTTGTCCCACTCGAAGTTGTCTACCAGCGACCAGTGGAAGTAGCCACGCACGTCAATCCCTTGATCCAGCGCGTCACGTATAGATCTGAGCGCCCGCTCGATCACCCAGGGACGCAACTTGTCGCTCGCGTCGGCGACGCCGTTTTCGGTGATGTAGACCGGCTTGCCAAACGCGCGCACACGCTGGGCGACGCGCAGGATGCCCTGCGGATAGATCTCACCATAGAGCGAGTCGGCTCCCACGTCACCCTGTGGCGCGCCTGGCGCGGGAAAACGGCGACCAAAGACCTCGGCGGGACGGCGCAGATCGAAGGCGACGAGGTCGCGCGCGTAGCAATTGATGCCGACGTAATCGCACGTTCCGCGCACGCCGCTCAAGTCGCCGGACAGCAGGTTGAAAGGAAACGGCGCGCGCCCACGGAGGACGGCGGAACTGAACGACTCGTTGAAGCCGCGATCCTGGATGCCCGCGACCATGCGATCCAGCGGCGACCACGCATGGGCGGGATCAAAAAGGTTGTAGTGCTGCGCCCAGCCGACTCGCGCGTGGGGCTGGAGGCGGTGAATCGTGCGATAGGCGGCAGCGTGCGCCCGCGCCATGTTCGCCACCGCGCCTATGGCTCCCCGTAGATCGCCGACGCGCCCCGGAGGGGAGCCGCCGATCTGGTAGCCACGTATGGCGTAGACGTTTGGCTCGTTGACGGTACACCAGAAGTCGCAGAGGCCACCCAATTCTTCGACGACCTTCGCGGTATAGCGCGCGAAGAGCGGAACCGCGTCCCGCGCGAGAAAGGCGCCGTGTTCCTCGAACCAGATCGGGTGCGTGAAGTGGTGCAGCGTGACCATCGGCTCGATCCCGCGAGCGCGCAATCCAGCGAGCATCTGGCGGTAGCGCATCAACGCGCGGTCATCCCACTGACCCGGCGACGGCTCGATGCGGCTCCATTCGAGCGAGAGGCGCAGCGCGTTCAGCCCCATCTGCGCGGCGGCGTCGAAGTCGCGCTCGGCGTTGTCCCACCAGTCGCAGGCGCGCCCGCAGGATTCGCCGGTCTTGATGTGTCCCGCGCGCTCCCACGTGTACCACTGGTTGTTGGTATTGCCGCCCTCATACTGATGCGATGAAGTCGCCGCGCCCCAGAGGAAGCCATCGGGGAAGGTCAATGTCTGCCGCTCCGCCATACTCTACCTTCATGCCAAACGGTCGTTGTCTATGCGCTCAGTATACAGTTTTGGGGCTGGCGAATGAATTCACGCCTGTGGGCCTGCGGCCACAAGACCTGCCTACGCAGGTCCACCTCGCCGCACGGTCTCTGGTGTCAGCGCAGGCGGACATTGTGGAGGAACGCCCAGAGCAGCGATTTCAATCGCCCAGGCGCCAGATGCTACAATGCGCTCATGGTTTCTCGCGTCCAGGGAGCTATGACCAGAAAGAGATTCTTGCACATGAGCGCGGTTCGCCCAACCTGGGGCGAGGTATTTGACGCGCCACCCGGCACGACTGGCGACGATCTGCTCCGCCTCCCCGACGATGGCTACAAGTATGAATTGTTTGAAGGAATGCTGGTGCGCGAGGTGACCTCACCCGAACACGGCCTGATCTGTCAACGTCTCAGTGTCGAGTTAGGCATCTACGCCAGAGGGACCAACCTGCCCAACCAGATTGTGCAGAATACGCTCTTTGACGTCACCCCACCAGGGTCTCCGACAAGGGTAGTCTTGGCTCCTGACCTTGCCATCCGCCGCGTTGGCGCGCCGTCCACCTGGGCGGTCCCGCAGGAGGCGCCGCTCCTGGCGGTGGAGGTGATCTCGCCTTCACAAACGCTGGCGGAGATCGCGCTCAAGGCGCAGACGTACCGCAAAGCAGGCGTCGAAGAGGTATGGGTAGTAGATGCGCGCAGCCGCAGCGTGCAGGTCTGGACAGCGCATGGCATGACAACGCTGGATGAGACACAGTCGCTGACCAGTCCGCTGCTGCCCGGCTTCAGTGTCGCGGTGCGCTTCCTCCTGGATGGCTAATACTGGGCCATCACCGCTCTGAGAAGAAAAGCGAGCCAGAACGTGGATGCCGCTCCAACTCGCTTCTGAGGTCAGGTTTGATGGGTGATGGTTAGGTTAGATTCGGCTGGGCGGGCGGCGCAGGAAGGGTGGTATCGTTGTGCGGCCCGACTGAGCGCACGAGCAGGTACGCCAGGACGGCAAGCCAGCCGAAGGGGAACGTGACCAGCGCCCAGAGCCAGCCGGGCTGCCCGCGCCGGTTGGCGTCGCGCCGCACGTAGGTCAGGCCAATGATCCAGGGGATCACGAACAGCAGGGTGAAGAACACTAGCCGCGCGATCAGGAATGGCCAGAAGAAGTCGCCCGGCCCGCCAAAGGCGCCAGCGCCGGGATGAAACGGCCCGTGATGCAACATTCGTAGTCTCCTCGCTCGACCTGCGCCGATGTCAGAATCGGGCAGCAGGATCAGCATACCGCTCTCAATATGGCCTACGCTTGGGCCTGCGATAAAGTTATATCGTATTGATGAGAAATTGCAAATCCAACGCTAGTACCTTATCGGGACTGGGCGCTCGTCATTGCGCGAGTGACCACATAGGCCAGAATCGCCAGCCAGCCAAATGGAATTGCCAGCACACCCCAGAGCCAGCCCGGCTGTCCCCGGCGATTCGCATCCATGCGGACATAGGTGAAGCCGTTGACCTCTCCCCACGGCTCAAGCCGGGGGATTCTTGGGCTGACGACTGCTCATCCAGCAAGCTGGGCAAGTCTGACACCGTCATGTCGTGGCCCGAAGCCACCTCCTATCCGTATACAAGCGTCAATTTCCGCAGGCCCTGCGGTATGTGGACAGGATCGCACCTGACGGCGACCACTCACGCCAGTATGCGCCATTCATCCCCAGCCCTGACGGTACACCTGAAGGGCGGGGTCTTCTGGCGCAGATTGATAATAAGGGGAATGCCCCAGAGCAGCATGAGCGGAACAAATTCAAACCAGTGAAATCCAACAGGCATCGCACACACGCCTTTCTTGATCCGTCTGAAAGACCACCTGCACAACTATGCCACGTGTCCTCTTCGGGTAGATGAGAGGGCGTCTGCCTCTACCATACTGCACTATGCAAGCAGCGTGTGCGAAAAGTCTATCAAGATTCTCCGTTATGGCTGAACCGCAGCCAGAATGTGCTCTGAGATCAGCCGCTCGACCTGCTCGTGCATGCCGCGCGCTCCGTAATTGACGCTCGTAATCACCGCCACCAGATCAAGCTCCGGGAACACCGCGACCTTGTTGCCCCCATTGCCCGACATGAAGTATGCGGCATATTTCTGCCCTGAGTCTCCGGCGGAGAATGCGCGCAGCCACCAGAGATAGCCGTACTCCGTCTCGTCGTCAACGCGCGCATGCGGACGTGTGGATGCCTCGACCCAGTGTTGGGAGATGACACGCGCGCCATCCCAGAGACCGCCATTCAGATAAAGCTGGCCGAGCTTCAGGAGATCGCGGCTGCGCAGGGCCAGTCCGCCACCCGTCATTGCGCCGCCTGATGGGGTAAGCTGCCACTCCCTGCGCTGGATACCGAGTGGCCCGAACAGAAATTGGTCGGCGAATGACGGCACATCCATCCCTGTCGCCCGCTCCAAGACGCCCCCAAGAGTGACGACACCCGCCGTGCAGTAGCTGAATGACCGGCCATAGGGTTGATCGGCTGGCGCGGTCGAGCCGCCGGGATACCAGGTCGGAAAGCCCCGAACAGGCAGGTCCAGCGCAAACTGGATCCAGTCTTCCAGCAGGTACATGCGCTCCTCGTGTCCCCGCGAGAAACTGTTGAAGTCATCGCATTCGAGGATCGAACTCATGGTGAGGAAGTCCTCGACCGTGATACGCTCCTTACGCGGGTCGGGATGTTGCGTTGGCTGCTTCTCAGGAAAGAACGGCGCCACTGGCGCGTCCACGCCTGAGAGAAGCCCCTGATCGATGGCGACGCCCACCAGCATGCTCGTGACTGTTTTAGTGGCCGAGCGGGTGTTGCGCAGGCCATCTTTTCCCGCATCGTCGAAATATGTCTCATAGACGAGACGCCCGTGACGCGCAAGGGTGACGCTGGTGATCTTGACGAAGGCGCCAGACCGGATAGCGCTCTCCATCGTCTGCAGGCGTTCTGGAGCTATCCCGACCGTATCCGCAGGCGCGGTGAGCCAGCCGTCATTCGCGTCTTGTGGAGTGGCGCTTGACTCGTCCATTATGGGTATGTCTCCAAAAAATCTTGTCGAGACCGCGCTGGCAGGAGCTTACATACCAGACGCGAGAGATTGGGCCACTTCTACGTGAGTAGCGCGCGGAGGCGGTCGTGTGGGATGGCGTGGGCGATGTTCCCGTCGCGGCCACGGGTCGTCGTCGCGGCCAGCAGCGCATTCAGGACGGCCTCCTCGGTCGCGTCCACCGTCGCGGCGAAGAGCGCGTTGAGCGCGGCGCTGTGGTAGCCGCCTTCGGGCAGGATCTCCAGCGCGAGGCGGTTGGCGGACACGTCGGTCGGGACGCGAATGCCGTTCGAGAAAGCCAGCATGATCTCGCCGCTGCCATCCCCTGCCGTCGAGCCGGTGCGCGCGAGGCCCAGCCCAGCGCGCTTGGCGAGTCGCTTCAGCGTGTGCGCGTGCAGCGGTGCGTCGGTGGCGACGATCACGATGCACGAGCCTTCGGGGACCGCCCCGCGCTCCGGCATGAGATCGGTCAACGACAATCCGACGGGTCGCCCGGCGACGGTGAGCCTGCGGCGCTGGCCGAAGTTCGTCTGCACGAGGACGCCAAGCGTGAAGGTTCCCGCTGGCGTCTCGACGACGCGCGAGGAGGTCCCGATGCCACCCTTGAAGCTGAAGAGCATCATACCGGTCCCGCCACCCACGCAGCCCTCGGCGACCGGACCCGACGCGGCGCTATCGAGCGCGGCCCAGACGTCCTCCTCGCGCACGGCGAAGGTCAAGTGGTCGTGCAGGAAGCCATCGTCGCACTCGGCCACGACCGGAATGGCGATCTCGTTGCGCGCGAAGTCGGGATAGGCGCGGGCGAGGTAGCGCGCGACGCTGTGCATGACGATGCCGACGCTGCCGGTCCCGGTCAGCGCGATGGGCGTGTTCATGAAGCCGCACTCGTCGATCACGCTGCGGCAGGTGATCTCGCCGTAGCCGTTGAGCGCCGCGATGCCCGCGTAGATGCGCTCTTGAACTGGGTGGCCATCGTGGGTCCAGATCGCCGTCACGCCGGTGCGGATGTTCTCGCCCTCGACGCGCGTGGTGTGGCCAACACGCACGCCCGGCACGTCGGTGATCGCGTTCAAGGGGCCTGTGGGTAGCTCGCCGATGGCGGAGCCCAGATCGCGCAGCCGTTCAGGCATGAGACAGCCCTTTCACATGACGCGCTAGCGGCCGGTCAGGCGTTCGTCCAGGTAGCGCACCAGCCGCTCAGCCAGCTCAATGGAGTAGTTCTGTCCACGGTCGTGCGGGTAGACCTGGAACATGTTAGCGACGTACAGGCCCTTGATCGGCGTGTCGAACGGCGGGATGTGCTTACGGTAGTCGGTCGTCACGATAGGCTGGGCATAGGGCGCGGCGAACATCCAGCTCTCCGTCATCCATGCCGGATCAAACGCCGGTTGATCTTGCTCAGATGCGGCAGGAACGCGGCCAGAACCTCGTCCTTGCTCATCTTGAAGAGCGGATCGTCCATCGCGCGGTAGTTGCCCAGGTAGACCAGATGACGGCCGCCATAGTCCTCAGGCGGCATGTAGTTGGTGTGCTCGACGAAGACCATGAAGGGGAAGCCGGGATCGTTGACATTCATCCAGTACGAGGACGTCATCGGGCGGTCCAGCGCAAGGATCAGGCAGTGCGCGCCATAGGCCCGGCCCCACTCGTAGCGCGCACGGTAGTCCGCCGGCAATTCGGGTGTGAGCTGGCAGGTCAGCCGTGTTGGCAGCGTCGAGACGACGAGATCGTAACGCGCCGTCTCGCCCTGTTCCTGGCCTCCGACTGGCTCGAACGTGACCCCGAAGCCGCCATCAGCCGTTTCAATGCGCTGGATCTGCGTTCCCAGCTTCAACTTCCCGCCGCGCTCGGTCACCCGCTCCGCCAGCCGGTTGTAGAACCGCTGGAAGCCGCCACGCACATAGCCCAGCCGCGCCGTGCGATCATGCACCCGCCCCCAGAACCACGGCAGCGCGATCTCCCCGGCCAGCGCGCCGAACTTGCCCTTGAGTAGCGGCTCCCAGATGGCCGAATACGCCTCCGCGCCCATCGTCGCGCGCAGCCATGTGGCGGCGGTGCGTCCCTCCAGCGGCAGTGGCGAGGGCAGCGCTTTGAGTACGGCTAACGCCGGCAGCCATGCGCAACCGGCTAACCATTGAGATCGGCGGGAACTTGAGGACGGAGGAAGGATCGTCGAGTTGATAAATCTGTCCGCCGCGCAGCGTCACCGTCAGTGGACGCCGCCAGTCCAGCGCCTCGGCCAGCCCGGAGCTTTCGATCAGTGAGATGGCGTGGCGGTCGGAGGCGAAGAGGTGATGGTAGAACTTGTCGAGCCAGACCTCCTGCCCAGCCAGTGGCCCGCTCGTCGCCTGGCCGATCAGGAAGCCGGAGGCCAGCCCGCCCGGCTCGTTCTCGCGCTCGTAGACCGTGACGCCGTGGCCACGCTGGGCCAGCCGTAGCGCCGTAGTCAGCCCCAGCACGCCCGCGCCGAGCACCGCGATCTCCCGCCGCATCCGCCGCGCCTCCCGATAGAATACGGAATACCATTGCGTGAGTATCGGCAGCAGCATATCACCTGGCGCAACTGACGTCAGACAACTGGCATGTTGTACGCTGCAAACGCGGGTATACTGGATACATAGCGCTCACCGTGGATAAGAAGGTGAGGTCATGATGAGCGAGCAGAATCGGGGCGAAGTGACGTTACACGAACTGGCGATCCAGCTGCTCTCGCCGCGCTATCCCGGAGCGGAGTCCATGCAGGTCACCGATCTGCTGCCAGGGCAACTGCCACCAAATCCGCCTATCGAGCTATCGCTGCCGCCCGGCGCGCAACTGATCGGCTCCGTCATACGCGGACAGGATTCGACGACGATCTTTGATACCGACCTGACCGCAGAGGAACTGCTGGCGTTTTACCACGAGCGCATAGCTGCTCTTGGCTGGACGGAGCAGGAACAGTTTCCACCACCACAACACCAGAGTGGGTTCGTTCATGCCACGCCTCAGCAAATGGCGCATGCGATGTTCTTCGCGTCAACACATGGCCCGTTGCGCCGCCAGCTCGCCGTGTAGATGGAGTTGCTCCCGCCGCTGCTGGCGGCGAATGGCGCGCGAGCACCGACTTGACGACCGAACTTGACCTCGCGGCGGTCACCACGCACTACACGGCGCCACTCGAGGGCGCAGGCTGGCGGGCGAGTTCACAGGGCGAGGGCGAGCGGGTACGCTGGAGCGTCTGGAGCTTCGCCGATAAAGATGACGGGCCGTGGCGCGCGTATCTGTTCGTCTTCCAGCGACCTGATGATCCGAAGCGCTACTTTCTCGATATCCACTGCCAGTGGGCGGCGTCAGAGCCTGACGGGGCGGCTGGTCGAGCCACTCTTGTTGGGAAGGTCAATGCGCATGTCATCATGTCGCGTATCATGTCCATCATGTCCACAATATCATGTCCATATGGCAGGCGCCCATCTCTCAAAGTGTCCATTCGCCTTCTGTGGTGGCGGGATGGAATCCGGTGAGAGGGCCGATGGTCTTGCGCAGGAGAAGTCTCAGAGTGGCCCGCGACGATGTAGTCGGCCAACTCGCCGACACGCTGGTAGCCGAGCCGCTCGTACAGGCGCTGGGCGTTGGTGTTGAACGACGAGACACACATGAACACGTTTGGCGTCTTCGCGGAAGATGCGCTCCTCGGCGAAAGAGATGAGGATCGCGCCGAGGCCGCGTCCACGCCACTCCGGCACAACACAGACGGTCTGGATATAGCCAACGAATGCGCCAGTCATGTTGAGGATGAGAAATCCTGCGATGGCGTCAATCTCGGTACCAGCGTATGCGACATAGACCTCTTTGACCGGATCGGTCACGATGCGCAGTGAGGTCTCGTAGTCGCGGCCAAGCGTGCGCCACGGCTCGGAGTCAGCCATCAGCCGCGCACACTGCTCTGCCTCATGAGAGATTGCCAGCGAGCGAATCGTACACTCCTTAGCGGTGATTGGCTGTGACGTGTACTTCCTTCCTTTCGTGTATCAGACGCCGCCCGCATTGTATTCTCAATTGGCAAAAAGCCCTTGCTGGGTCGCACACATCGAAGGAGTGGTGATTATGCACGCTCCACGACGACTGCTGATTCCCTCGCTGATCGGCCTAGCTCGCGCTTGTCGTATCGGCGCGCTGGCGATCTTCGCCGCTCCACGCACACTCCAGACGCTCCACCTCGGCGGACCAGATATTCGTGAGGCGGCGCAAGTAACATGCCCAGGGCCTTCATCGAGCGCGCTCGGCCTTCCCGCAATTGCGCCACACAACGACTGCACACCATCGTTTACCGCGCAGGACGTGCTCGACTACGAGAACACGCATCCCTTTGCGGCGATGCGTGTCGAGGCGGTCGGGAAGCCGAAGATCACCAAGATCTGGTTCATCACAAGCGCGGAAGCCAGCGGACAGATGCACGGCGAGTCCACCGGTCTCTCAGACGACGCGCTGGTCTGCTACGTCGAGTTCTACGGAACATTCCGCACAGGATCAGCTCCAGGGGGCGAGCCAACCGAGCGCACAGGAACGGCGTCGCAGGTCTTCGACGCGCACACCGGCAATCTGCTCGTCGCAGGTGGATAATCTCGCGCATGACGCCCGGCTTGCTGATTAGCTCACTCCGTTGCCCCTGGACGGACCAGGGCGAGCCGTGTCAGGAAGATCACGGCGAAGGTCAGTGCAAGCGTCGCCAGTCCGCCGATGAATAACAGTTGCTCCAGGCTCGTCTCGCGTTCCTCGACGCTCTGCAGCGAGCGCCCGGCCAGCACATAGCCACCGGGATATGCCTTGACGACGATAGCGCTGCGCACGCCCGCTTCTGGCTGCCAGGTGAGGACGTTTATCCCGCTCGCCTGCGCGGTGTCGAAGACGCCAGACGGCGGCGCGAGCGTCTCGCCATGCAGCGTCGCGGAGGTCGCTACAAGCTGATGGCTGGTGTCGTAGATGGCAAGATACGGCGCAAGGCTCTCGGCAATGTCGATCTTATTCGTGGTGACAAGATCCTGCGGCGCGGCGCCGCCCTCCAGGGCATTGACGGCGTCGGTCGCCATTTGTATCTGTGGGTCATTTGCCCCGCTGCGATAGCTCTGCTGTGTGGCCACGTAGATCATGCCGGTGAGTAACACGGTCAGCGCGGCCAGCGGTATCCATTGGATCAAGGTAGCGACGAGTGTTCTGCGCACATGCGCCATGGCGATATCCTCTTCTATCATTCCCCTGCGCACAATGTACGCGGCGACCTGCGCATCAGTATGACGCCCGCTGAATAATGGCGCATCCACTCAGAGCCGCTTGCTCGCGCACCCGTGTGTCTGCGCTATTCTTCTATCCCCAGCAGCGCCGCCGCATTGCCACCGAGCGCCAGCGCCAGATCCACCTCGCTGACTCCAGAGGCGCGCGCGTACTCCAGCATGCGCCGCTGTGCGATGAGCGGGTAGTCGCTGGCCCAGAGCAGCTTCCGCGCGCCAGCCGCACGCGCCGCCACGTCGAATACTTGTGGCGCATAGAGAAAGAGCGAGGCCGCCGAGTCGTACCAGACGTTCGCCACTGTGGTACGTACTTCTGGCATCAGTTCGTAGAATGGGAAGCCACCGCCCCAGTGCGAGGCGACGATGCGCGCGTTCGGGAAGGCGCTCGCGAAGACGGCGAGATCGGCGGGGACGACATCACCCTTGCCCTTGTAGAGATGCCCGACTGGCTCGCTGCAGTGCGTCAGCACGAACATTCCCAGCGCCTGCGCCACTTCCATCAGCGGGGTAAGCAGGGCGACATCGCTCAGGCGGTACCCCTGCCCGTGCGGCATCAGCTCGCCGACGCCGCGCATTCCGCCCTTGGCGCATCGCTCGATCTCCGCGATGGCCCGCGCGCCAGCGAGCGGCTGCGCCCCCGCCAGCCCGACGATCCGGCTCCCATGCGCCTTGATCGCCTCCAGCAAATAACTGTCGCACTCCTCGATCAGCCCCTGGTCGCACCAGCCGAACGCGCAGGCGACCGAGACGTCCACGCCGTCGGCGTTCATCGAGGCGAACAGATCGTCCACCGTCGCCATCTTCGCCTTGGGGTTGCTATACAGCTCCGCGAACCAGGCGTCGCGCTCGGTATACTCCGCGCGCCGGGCGATGACCTCCGGCGGGAAGACATGCGTATGGAAGTCGATTACCATATATTCATGGCCTCCATTTCGTAGGCGCTGGGCCGCCGTGCGAGCCGTCCTCTGTCCTGTGTTATACTACCCGCGACTACCATTGGTCAGGGATCCGGCGACAGCCGCCGCGTGGGCCGGGTGGTACAATAGATTGTTGGAGGGCGTCCACTCTGATCCGGTCGCCCAGGCGCAGACTCACCAGAACGGAGGATTTTTCCGGCGCCGCACGCAGTGTCGTCTCCGATGCGCATTCTGTGCGTATAGGTCACGAAGGAGCTTTGCTGGATGGATACACGGTCTCAGCCCAGGCGTGGTCTCCCGAACCGGATGCAGCCAACGCAGCCCACCGAGCGCGAACCGATCATATCGATGATAGAGCGCGAGACGGATGATGAGACGGTGGAAGGGTATGAGGCGCGACTCCTCACACTTGATCGCGCGGCGGCGGAGGCGTTGATGCGGCTGGCAGGGATCTGAACGATCCCACGTCCGCTCAACATATTCCTCCCGAGGTGAAAGGCGCTGTTGTTCATATGGATGTCATCAAGGTCACTCCACGTGGCTACTGCTACGGCGTCGTCGACGCAATGGAGTTGGCGCGCAAGGCGGCGAAGGATCCCGCTGTTCCTCGACCTATCTATATCATTGGGCTGATCGTTCATAACCGCTTCGCCGTGGACGAACTGACGGCGCTCGGCGTGACGACCCTCGACGGGGCCAACCGCGCCGCGATGATCGAGCAGGTGAACGAAGGAACGGTTATCTTCACCGCGCACGGTGTCTCGCCGCTGGTCAAACAGCGCGCCCGCGAGCGCGGCCTACACGTGATCGACGCCACCTGTCCTGATGTGACGAAGACGCATGACCTCGTGCGTGACCTCGTCGCGCGCGATTATTTGATCCTCTACATCGGCAAGAAGGGGCATCCAGAGCCGGAAGGCGTTCTGGGCGAGGCGCCAGATCGCGTGCTGCTCGTCGAGAATGAAGGCGACCTCACGGCGATCCCGGAGCGCTTTACGCAGGCCGAGCGGCTCGCCGTCACGACGCAGACAACGCTCAGCCAGTGGGATACCGCCGCGCTCATTGCGGCGATTCAGGCGCGCTTCCCGCAGGTCGAGGTCTACAACGAGATCTGCCGCGCCACCCAGGTGCGCCAGGAGGCCGTCGCCAAGATGGCCGTCGGAGCCGATCTCACCATCGTCGTCGGCGACCCGCGCAGCAACAACACCAACCGCCTCGTGCAGGTCGCCGAGGAGCGCGCGCACAGCCCCGCTGTCCGCGTGGAGTCGCTCGACGATCTGAAGCCGGAGATCCTGAAAGGGAAGAAACGCGTCGCCATCACCTCAGGCGCCTCGACCCCCAGCCAGCTTACTCGGCAGGTCATCCAGTACGTCGAGGCGTTCGGCGCCAGGACACGGCTGACCATTCTGGAGGATGACGCCACACCCCTGGCCGACTGACACGCCACGCCTGCGCGAGTGGATGTCGTCTATCTGACCTCCTCCTCCCGCTCCCGGCGCATTCGCCATTCCCGCTATTCAATACATTCGCGCGAAACCGTCTTTTCTTTCGAGGAGTGAAGGGCTATGGCTCACCTGGTTGCGGCGCAACTCCCAGTTGCGTGGCGCGCTCGCGTGTGGCGCCCTTCGGAGGATGCCCAGCATGAAGAGCCTGTACGCAATCCTGGCGGACGAGCCGCTCGCAACCTTGCAATCTGTTGCGTCGTGGTGGGGGACGGACGCGCCGGCCCGAGCCACTACCGAAGATCGTCAGCGTTTAGAGCGTTCGATGCGCGATGGGATTGCGGCGCGCTTTGTCTGGGAACGGCTGACTGCGCCGGAGCGGCGTGCGCTCTTCGCTATTGTCGGCCCCTCCGCGCGTAACTGGGCGCTGATCGAGGACCTGCCGGAACGCGCGCAACTCTCGGAGCGGCAGGCGCAGACGGCGCTCGCGCGCCTGGTGGATGCGCGGCTTGTGTTTACCGAAAATGCGCGCGTCCAGGGATCTGAGCTGGTCGGGCAGCGGGTGACCTTCTATGGCTACATCGCCCCACGCAACCCGCAGGCGCAGATCGAGGAAAAAGAGATCGCCTACGTTCCTACCGAGCTGGCGACGGGCCTCTACGCCACCGGCCGCGAGATCTTCTACGACCACGCCGACCGCTCGACCAAGACGCTCGACGAGTTGCTGACCCCCTACCGGCAGGGCGACCTGGATCAGATTGGCCGCCGCTTCGGGCTGACGCTGCAAGCGTATTACTCGCGCAACGAGGTGCGCGCCGCCATCGCCGAGAACCTCCAGCAGGCCGAGGCGGTGCGCTATGCGCTGGCGCGGCTCGATCCACGGATGCGCGAGACCTACCAGTGGACGCGCGCGCGTGGTGGAACGGCGCCCATCGCCGACCTGCGCAGGCGGCTGCGCGTCTCCGAGATCGACCTTGCCGGTCTGTTGCGAGCCTTTGAGGAGTATGCGCTCGCCTTCGACACCTTCAGCAGTGGCCAGCGCATTCTCTTCATCCCGCAGGAGACGCTCGCCAACCTCAAGCGCGCTGAGGCGCGGCCACAGGTCAGCGTGGGACTGCGCGAGACAATGGTGCCGGATGCGATGCTACCGGCGGATACGACGTTCCTGTGGGATCTGATCGTGCTGGTGGCCGCCGCCAGCCAGCAGGAGGTCGAGTTGACCCGCTCCGGTTCGCTGCCCAAACGCGCGGCCCAGCGGCTGCTGCCATTCCTGACCGGCCAGCGCGCGCGCATCAGCGAGGATGAGGCGCTCGCCTACGTCGAGTTGCTGCGGCAGGAGGCCAGCGAGCTTGGTCTGGTCACGGCGAGCGGCAATGGCGAGAAGTCACGCGCACGGCTTGTTCCCGGGCCGAAGCTGGATTCGTGGGCGCGGCACGATCTGGTGATGCAGGCGCGGCGGCTCTACCGTCGCTGGCCCACCGACCGCTGGTGGAGCGATCTCGCTGGGGCGAACTATCACGAGTGGCAGACGTTCTATCTGGATATTCCGGTGGCGCGCGAGGCCGCGCAGAAGCTGCTGCTGACCTGCGAGCCGGGCGTCTGGTACACGCTGGAGTCGTTCCGCGCGACGCTGCAGAACGGCGACCCCTACGTGCTGCGCCCCAGCCAGCGCCACGCAGGCGAGGCCGGATTCAAGATGGCGGATGGCCTGCGCGAGCAGTGGGATTCCACTGACGGTGAGATCATCACCGGCATGTTCCGCTCGACGCTCTACGAACTTGGGCTAGTGACGCTCGGATACGAGGGCGACGCAGCCCCCGGCGTCCACGACAACGTCAACCCGACGCGCTTCATGCTGACTGGGCTGGGCGCCGAGGCGCTCAAGAGCGATCTGAGCGCGCGTGATCAGCCGGCCAAACGCTCGCTGGTCGTGCAGCCGAACTTCCAGGCGCTGCTCATGGAGCCGTACATGCCCGCGCTCTACTGGCTGGCGCGCTTCGCTACGCTCGAACAGGTGGGGCGCGTCAGCCGCTTCACTCTGACGCGCGAGGCGCTGCAGCGTGGCCTGGAGAGTGGCCTCAGCATCGACGAGATGATCGCCTTCCTTGAAGAACACGCGAAGAAGGCGCTGCCGCAAAACATCAGCTACACCCTGCGCGACTGGGCGCGGCAGTATCAGGAGCAGGCGCGGCTGGTCCCGCCGCCTGTGGTGACGCTGGAGGCCGCCGACGAGCGGCTCGCACGCGAGATCGTCACCGATCCCCGTCTGCGCGCGTTTCAGCTTGAGCGCGTCGGCCCATGCGGAGTCGCCATCCCGCCAAACGCCCGCCTGCGCGAGTTGCGGCGCGCGCTGGAACGCAACGGCTACGCGCAACGGCTGCTGAGCGGCTTCGAAGAACTGGTGGCGGCGTGCGCGGCGCTACCGGCGACCCGGACGCGAAGCGCAAAGGGCTACGCTTGACCCATGTTGAGTCCTACATTCGGACATAGCCCACTCATCATCGGCGTCTGTGGGGGCAGTGGCGCAGGCAAGACCAGCGTCGCCCGCGCCATCATCCAGGCGCTGGGCCAGGATGACGTGGCGGAGCTTGCCGAAGACGCCTACTACCGCGAGTATCGCCACCTCTCCGAGGCCGAGCGCACGCGCATCAACTGGGATCATCCCGACGCAATCGAAGTGGAGTTGTTGCTGGAGCATATCAACCGACTGCGCGCGGGGGAGACGATCCAGCGTCCCATCTACGATTTCGCCGCCTACGCGCGCGCCGACGAGACCGTCGCCATCGCGCCCAAGCCCGTGCTGATCGTCGAGGGCATCCTGATCTTCGTTGAGCCACAGTTGCGCGACATCTTCGACGTCAAGGTCTACGTAGACACCGACGCCGATCTGCGCTTCATCCGCCGTCTCCAGCGTGACGTCACTGAGCGCGGACGCACCGCCGAGAGCGTCATCAGCCAGTATCTCGCGACTGTGCGCCCGATGCACCTGGCCTTCGTCGAGCCGGAGAAGCGCTTCGCCGACGTCATCGTGCCGGAGGGTGGCGAGAACCACGTCGCCATCGAGTTGCTGCGTGGGGCGATCCTG
>CAVTFE010000031.1:0-11630 GCA_963733745.1 uncultured bacterium | reverse complement strand
AAGAAGCCGCTGTGACAGCCGTTTCTCTCGCCATCGCCAAGAAACGTAAAACGACGCCGGTCGGCGCTGTCACCTTATGAAGGTGAAGTCATACGGCCCTTGCGCCGCATAAGCGCGCTTTACCGTCAGGATCAATCGGCGCCGCATCACCAAAGAGGGACCACATGGACGATCTGCTCAAGAACAAGACTGCTGTCGTGTATGGGGCGGGCGCAATCGGGAGCGCTGTAGTACGGGCCTTTGCCAAAGCTGGCGCCGCTGTCTTTGTTGCCGACCACAATGCGGATACCCTACGACAACTTGTCGACGCCCAGATCCAGACGGCGCAGGTAGATGTCCTCGACAAGGACGCAGTCGCTGCTTTTGTGAAATCCGTCGCCGAACAGACGGGCCGTATTGACATCTCATTTTGCGCGACCTCGACCCATAAGCCAGGTGGCGATCAGGGCGCGGCGCTTGCTGAACTGAGCTACGAAGATTTCTCCATGCCCCTCATCGACTACACCAAGGCGCACTTCCACGCAACCAACGCGGCGTCCCCCTATATGATCCAGCAAGGCTCGGGCGTGATCATGGGCATCACGGCGATCCCCTCGCAGATGCCGTTCCCCTACACGGCTGGCTTCGGCCCGGCGTGGGCGGCTGTCGAAGCATTTCTGCGTCTGGTGGCGGCGGAATTGGGGCCGCATGGCGTTCGTACCGTCTGCCTGCATTCGGCCGGCTCGGAGGGCGCAGCCGACAAAACACTTGTCGCGACCACCTCTGAAATTGAACAGCGCTTCGCAGGATGGAGCCAACGCTGGGCAAGCCGTAATCTTCTGGGCAAGACGCCGACATTAGAAGAAGTCGGTCATATGGCGGTCTTCATGGCATCCGATCTGAGCGGGCGCCACGACCGCGACGACCATCAGCCTGAACGGCGGCATGATCAACCATTGAGGGCGTGATGGGCGCGATGGACGAATCGCGAGCCATAGGACGATGCGAGGAGCAGCCATGAGCGACGGCGCCACCTACAACGATCACATCATCGCGCAGTTTCGCGCCCAGGCTGGCCACACCGACTTCCCCGGTCCAGTGCTCTTGCTGACCACCATTGGGGCCAAGAGCGGGCAGCCGCGCACTACGCCGCTGGGCTATTCCCGCGATAGCGACCGGCTCGTCGTCATCGCCTCCGCCGGGGGCGCGCCGACCCATCCCGCGTGGTATTTCAATCTTGTGGCGCATCCTGTGGTCACGGTGGAAGTGGACGCCGATACCTTTGCGGCCCGCGCCACGGTGGCCGAGGGCGCGGAACGGGAACGGCTCTATGCCCTGGTCGCCCTCGTGCCCGGCTTCTCCAACCCGCAGGAGAAGACTACTCGGCAGATCCCGGTCGTCATCCTGACCCGCCTGGACGTGGGATGAGCCTGCCGGCGTACGCGCCGGCAGGCAGGGACCACAGCCGAGATTCTCGTAGGCGCCGGCTGGATCCCTGTCGCCTACAATGCGAGGGAGTCGAGCAGCTCTCGCAAGTCAATGACGGCGACGCTGGTGGCGAGGTCGCTCATCGCGTAGGGCAGAATCAGCTTGCCAGCGTGGACCATGCCGCCGCAGGAGTAGACGACGTTGGGAACATAGCCAATCCGCTCGCTGCCGGTGGGAACCAGCAGCGGCTCGCTGGTCTGGCCGATGATGCGCGAGGGGTCGTCGCGGTCCAGCAGGGTCGCGCCGATGCAGTACTGGCGCATGGGACCGACACCGTGGGTCAGGAGGAGCCACCCCGCCTCGGTCTCGATAGGCGAGCCGCAATTGCCAATCTGGATGACCTCCCAGGGGAATTTGGGGGCGCACAACAGGCTGGCCTCATCCCAGACGTAGACATCGTCTGACTCCATGTAGTAGAGGTTCTCGTTGTCGAGCCGGGCGATCATGGCGTAGCGGCCCCGGATCTTGCATGGAAACAGGGCCATGCCCTTGTTCTTCGCGCTCCGCCGGTGAGGAGATGGATCTCGACGTTCTCGCCAAACGCATACTCAAGGAGCTGAGGAAACATGCGCGACCCGTCGTAGGCGGTGTAGGTGCCGTAGAGGCGCTCCGAGCCGTCGTCGTCGGTGAAGCGGACGAGGCGCAGGTCCTCGATGCCGTGCCGCTCGTTCTCCGAGTACGGGAAGATGACGGCTTCAGAGATATCGGTCTCTGGCGCGAGTGGAATCTGGTAATTCGCCTGCGTGAGGTCGAGCAGCGCGTCATTGGATTGTTCCAGATCTCCCGTGACTGTCGCCTGTTTGCGGATGTCGTCAATGGCTGCGGATAGCTCGGCGCGCGTAAACTGGTCACCAAGCCGGTCCAAGGTATATTGCGCGTGCGGCGTCCAGGCGTCGAGCGCCTGCAATTGCCGCACGAAGTCCTGCTTATCGAACTGGTTGGGTGTGGCGGGGCGGGCTGGACGGCTGCGCTGTCCGGGCGAGTCAACGCTGACATTGCCATCCGCGTCGATCAGGCCACGGCGAAAGACGATGGAGGAGATATGCCCCTCGCCGGTGGCGCGCAGGCTCATGAGGAAGCGCACCGACCCCGGCGGCACGTTGGACTGGTCAACTGCCTGCACCATCGAGGGGTTGAAGAGGGCGGCTGACTCGATGGCGTACTCCATGGTGAAGCAGGCGCCGATGAACCGCTGGCGCGCGTCGCTCGCGGCGTCCGGATCGGCGATATGATGCTTGACCGTCGCGTAATGCGCGCGAAATGTGTCGTCGATGTTGGCGTGGATCGGCCGGAAGTTCTCTTCGAGCTGCGCTAGGAGGGTCACGACGGTCGCTTCAGGGATCGCGAGGAGCCGCCCGATAATGTCGCGGACGCGCTTCTCCTCGCCGGGTCCAAAGAAACGAGTGATGACACGGCTGGCATCTGGCTCGAGCAGGATTGGCAGGCGCTTTACCTCGACTGTCATACGGCTCTCCTCACGTGTTGGAGAAAAGACGGAAGAGGATCATGAACTTACGGATTCTTGAAGATGTCGTGGCCGCCGATGCGCCGCCAGATGATATGCGTCTCGCCGGGAACCTGCTCCGGCCCGTACTCAAAGGTGGCGCGTCCGTCATCGGCCCAGGTCATCTCGAAAATGCCTGGATGCCCTTGGACACCTTTGATGCGCAGATTGGGGCGGAATGGACGTTTGGCCTGGAGATCCTGAACCATGTAGTGCATCGCCTTGAGGAAGGCGCGGCGCTGGCTGTGCGTCAGGGCACGGTACTCGCGAAGGAACTGGAGATATTCTTCATGCGTCGGCATCGGGCGTGCTTCCGCTCGTATCCTCAGCGTCGGCTTCTGCCTCAATCTCCCCGATCTCCTCCTCACTCATGCCAAGATGCCGCATCCAGTCATGTGTGGTGTAGTAGGTGGGATGCGCGCGACGGTAGCGCCCTTCTTCTTCCATCGTCCAGGCAAGGAGCATCTCTTCCAGCGTGCGTCCGCTCTCATCGCCGATCTTCTTCATCAGCGCATATTGCTCGTCGCTCAGTTCGAGTACATGACTCATGTGTGGCCTCGCATTCGTGGGAGGGTAACCGCGCTCGTAGTTTATCACTTCTCCCTCCGTTCCCCAGAGGTCGCGCACGCGGCGCAGAGTGAAACTTGTTCAGGAAGGCTTGTCCGGCGGACGTACGATAGGAGCATGGCATCGGAAAGAGATATTATCGGTCCGAAAGCAACGCATGGCCTGTTGCGCGAACAGGTCGAGCCGCCGCTGGGCAGCTATGCTATTCGGCCTGAACGGCCGCGTGGCGCGTCAAGGGACTGTCTTCTGTGAAGAGCGATCAAGAGACTGTAATCCCGCGCGTCGGGCTGGCCTGGGGGCGGCGCGGCGCGCGGGACTCCGCCGAACGCGGCGACATTCTGGTCGTCGTGGATACGCTGCGTTTCTCGACAGCAGCCGCGACCGCGGTGCATCATGGCGCGCTGATCTATCCGTGTGCGACCGATGAGGCGCTGTACACCGCGCTTGCCCAGCGGGTCGGCGGCGAGGTCGCTTTGCATCATGCGGCGGCGCCAACACTCACCCGCTTCAGCCTCTCGCCGCGCTCATTCTCGGCGGTTGAGCCGGGCGCGCGCATCATCTTGCCCTCGCCGAATGGGTCTACATGCAGCCAGTATGGCAGCCGCGCGCCAGCCCTCTTTGTGGGCGCGCTGGTCAATGCGCAGGCGATGGCTGGAGCCGTCTCCCACCTGCTCGATAGAGCCAGCCATCTCAATGTCACCGTGCTGGCCTGCGGCGAACGCTGGCGCGTACCCGACGAAGAGGGCGCGCTGCGCCTCGCCATGGAAGACTATCTCGGCGCGGGGGCGATCCTCTCTGCGCTATCTTTCCCGCAGACGATGGAGGCGCAGGTGTGCGCGGCGACCTTCCAGGCGATGCGAGACCAGCTTGATATGGCGCTGTGGGAGTGTGAGAGCGGGCAGGAGTTGCGCGACAAGGGACTGGGCGATGACGTGCGCTTTGCCGCGCAGCTCAACGTCTACGATACCGCCCCGGTATTGTGTGGCGAGCGGCTGGAGGCCTTTGTCGCGGACGAGGGACGCGCCCTTACCTGACTTGGTAGGCGCGCTGAAGTCGAATACCCGCGCGAGAGCCATTTCGTGCGCCCGCATGGTTGCTATGGCTTCGGCGTGATGAGGCGACCGATGGGGTCGGAGACGATCTGGCCGTCGCGGTAGATGGTGACGCCTCGCAGGAGGGTGCGTGCGATGCGGCCACGCAGCTTGCGGCCAACGTAGGGGCTGTGCTGGTGGCGGTAGAAGAGGTCGGAAGTTTGCAGGATCGTCTCGTCAGAGAGCGCGACCAGCGCCAGGTCGGCGTCGGCGCCAATCTCAATACGCCCTTTATTTGGCAGGTGGAAGCGCTTAGCGACGTACTCTGCGGTGGCGTGGGCGATGGTCTCCAACGGCAGGTTGCGCTCGAAATGGCCATGTGTGAGCAGCAATTGTAGCAGCGACTGACACCCAGAGATGCCGCCCCAGATACGGAAGAAGTTGCTATCGGTCTTCATGCTGGCGGGCGCGGGGGAGTGATCGGAGGCGACCATCGGCAGGGTTCCATCGGCGAGGTAGCCCCAGAGCGCGTCGCGTTCGGCGGCGTCGCGGATGGGCGGGGCGCACTTGGCCAGCGCGCCAATCGTTTCGACATCCTCCTGGGTGAAGACGAGGTAGTGCGGGCAGGTCTCGCAGCTCACGTTGACGCCGCGAGCGCGCGCCGCGGCGACGAGTGTGACGCCACGCCCCGTGCTGACGTGGACGATATGCAGTGCGCAGCGGGTCTCCTGGGCAAAAAGGATGGCGCGGGAGATGGCCTCCTGCTCGGCGATGATTGGACGCGAGGCGAGGTAGTCGCGCACGCCGATCCTGCCCTGGGCGAGGGCGCGTTCGGCCAGCGCGCGGGTGATGTTGTCGTTCTCGGCGTGGACGGCGACGATGCGGTCGAGTTTCGCGGCTCGCGCCATGCCCTCGTAAAGCGTCAGGTCATCGGATGCGCTGAAGTCGTCAATGCCGCTGGCGGACATGAACGCTTTGAAGCCGATGACACCACGCGCGGCAAGCTCGTCCATCCGCTCGATGTTGCCGGGACGAGCCCGCCCCAGAGCGCGAAGTCTACGACGGAGGCGGCCTCGGCGGCGGCGCGCTTGAGGTCGAAGCTGGCGGCGTCGAGGGTGGGGGGATGGGCGTTGAGCGGCATCTCGATACAGGCGGTCGCGCCACCGGCGGCGAGGGCGCGCGAGCCGGTAGCGAAGCCCTCCCACTCGGTGCGTCCCGGCTCGTTGAAGTGGACATGGGCGTCGATCACGCCAGGGAAGATGAAGAGCTTGTCGCAGTCGATCTCCTCGCGCGCGCCGCCCTCCAGATCTGGTCCGATGGCGGCGATGCGTACGTCCGCGATGCCGATATCCGCCAATGGCCTTTCTACTGACACGGCAAACTCGCCGGACACGATTGAGCAGCGCCGCAGGATGGTGTCAAAGGTGGTCATCGTGCGCCTCCCTTTGTCACGTCTTTCGCCAGCAGGGCCAGAAAGCGTTCGGTCACCTCGATGGCGACGGCAACATCTTCGAGGGCGACGGCCTCGGCGGGCGAGTGGCTGATCCCGCGCTCGCAGCGGACGAAGAGCATCTCTATATCGGTGATTTGCGACATGATCGCCGCGTCATGGCCCGCCCCGCTGGCGAGGGTCATGTCAGGATAGCCCGCCTCCGCCACGGCGCGAGAAAAAACGTCCGTGAGACGCGGCAAACAGACCACACTCGCCTGCCCTGCGCCCGCGCGCCAGTCGAGTTGAACGCCACGGCGCTGCGCGATCTCTTCGGCAGGGGCGCGGAGCTGGTCAACCGCGGCCTCGCGTACGGCGTTATCGGGATGCCGCACGTCCAGCGAGAGCGTCACCTGACCGGGAATGACGTTGCTGGCGCCGGGGGCGACCTCGAACCGCCCGACGGTGGCGACGAGTCTGGGCGTCTCGCGCGCGAACGCCTCAACCGCGAGCGTGAACTCGGCGGCAGCGGTGAGCGCGTCGTGGCGCATCGCCATGGGAACTGTCCCCGCGTGGCCCGCCTCACCGGTGAACTCTATGCCGACGCCGGTCTGGCCCTGAATCGCGGAGACGAGGCCGACGGCGCAGCCGCGCTCCTCTAATACAGGGCCTTGCTCGATATGGACCTCGGCGTAGCCCAGCAGCTCGTCGGGGCGCCGCGCACTCTCCGCCAGGTGGTTGGGGTCGCCGCCGAAGGCGCGAATCGCCTCAGCCAGCGGTATGCCGTCGGCGTCCTCACGCGCGAGCGCAGCCGGGTCGAAGATACCGGCGACAACGCTGCTGCCGAGGTACAATGTGCGATAGCGCAGGCCCTCCTCGTCGGCGAAAGCGTAGACCTCCAGCGCGAAGGGCAGTCGCTCACCGCTCGCGTGTAGCCGCTCGACGCAGGCCAGCGCGACCATCACCCCTAAGGGGCCGTCGTACTTGCCAGCGTCACGCACGGTGTCGAGGTGCGAGCCGAGCAGGAATGTTTGCGCGTCCGGAGAGGAGCCTTCGTAGCGGCCAATCAGGTTGCCGATGGCGTCGGAGCGCGTCTGCATGCCCGCTGCGCGCATCCATTCCGCGACGGCGGCGTTGGCCCGGCGCATCTCCTCCGTGCCGTAGCGGCGCGTCAGCCGGTCAGGCTCCTCGCTGATGGCGCCGAGGATATCGCAGCGCTCCATCGCGAGGCGCGCCGAATCAGCGTAGGTAGTCATCGGCCAAGTCCTTCTTGCTGAACCGTTCAAGCCCAAGGAATCAGGTGGTAGGAATCAGGTGGTTAGCCGCCCACCGAAGCGCCAGCGATGAATCTCCACCGACTGATACAGCCCAGCCTGTGCGAATGGATCGCTCTGGACCAACGCCTCGACAGCGGCGCGGTCGGGCGCCTCGGCGAGCATGATCCCACCGACCCAGGTGGCGTCGTCGTCGGAAAGGAACAGGCCAGACACGATGATCTGGTCTCGGTGGTCTTCAAGAAAGCGGTGGCGCAGTGGCAGGGAGCCGCGTTGCTCGGACGCGTCTGGCTGGCCATGGCCGATCATGAGGAAGCGCTGCTGGTGGTCGGGATCGCCCTGGAACTGCCACATCGTGCGCCCAAGCTCGTTGCGCCAGCGGCGCATGAACACGTCGCCGAAGACGCCTGCGCGATAGTATGGCTCCTCGAAGGCAAAGGCCTGCGCCGCCGCGGCCTCGGGCAGACCGACGATGTGCATGCTGCCGGTCCACTCCGCGCCATCCTCGCTTAGCGTCGGGCCGCGCGCGATCATGGTCGCGGCGTATTGATCCATGTACGCCCAGTGGGCCTCGGTACGCTCATCAGCCAGCGCATCCATGTTGGGTTTGGCGCGGCAATAGAAGAAGTAGTCCATGATTGGCTAGCTCCCGCGATAGGTGTTATATGCCCAGGGGGTGACGAGCAACGGCACGTGGTAGTGCGCGTCGGGATCAGCGATGGTGAAGCGCACCGGCACGCTGGTCAGAAATGGTGGCGACGCGCCTAATCCCTGCGCCGCGAAGTAGGAGCCTACGTCGAAGATCAACTCGTAGGTTCCCGTGCGGAAGGTGTCTTCTGCGAGCAGTGGCGCATCCACGCGGCCATCGTCGTTGGTGACGGCGGTGGTTAGCCACGTACGCGCGCCGCCATCTTCCAGCCGCCATAGTTCGACGCGCATTCCGGCGGCGGGACGACCCTGGGCGAGGTCAAGAACGTGGGTGGTGAGGTATCCGCTCATGAGGTATCCGCTCGTGACAACTCCCACGGCTCAAGCCGGGGCTTCTAGGCCAAAGCCAGAGACTGTTGCCCCAGTCTCACAATGTTTCGACTCGCATTGAGGTCTCTGTCGAGCATAAGCCCACAACAGGAACAGGTATACGTCCGATCAGCGAGGGTGAGGTCCGTCTTCCGATGTCCACATTGCGAGCAATCCTGACTGGTGTACGCGGGATTCACGGCGACATATCTCCGACCGGCCCATGCTGCCTTGTACGAAAGGAGGTCTGCGAACTGGCTCCACGCCGCGTCATGAATGCTCTTGGCCAGACAATGGGTGTGCACCATGCGATTGACTGACAAGTCCTCGACGGCAATCAAGTCGAACCGTTGACGATGCGGCGACTGTGCTGGTGGGCAAAATCGCCCCGCCGCCAGCGCGTGCGCTCATGCACCCGCGCCACTACTTGTCGTCGTTTGGCGCGTTCTGGCGTCCCTTTCTTCTCTTTGCTGAGGCGACGTTGCGCTTTGGCGAGCGCTTTCTCCTCGCTGTCGGAAGAAGCGCGGGTTGGCGATCTCTTCGCCCGTACTGAGCGTGGCGAACGTTTTCAGGCCCACGTCAATCCCTACCTGCTGCCCGGTTACTGGCAACGGCGCTGGCTCGGCGCACTCGCACGAGAAGCAGACATACCACTTGCCCGTACCACTACGGCGTGATCGTCGCCGTCTTGGGTGTCCCATCCAGTGGGCGATGGAGGATGATCTTCACCACGCCGACGCCGTGCAGGCGCAGCCGTTGCGTCTCCATCGTCCAACTTGCAGCCGACGGGCGCCTGCGGATAGGTGATGCTCGTGTAGCGGCCACGCCCACGGAAACGTGGATAGCCCGGCACGTCACCAGCCTTCACGCGACGAAAGAACGCCTTGAAGGCGAGATCAATGCGCACCGCGACGTTCTGCAACACCTGCGAGTGGACCGCCGCCAGCGCAGGCCGCTCCGCTTTGAGGCGCAGGCAGGCTCGTGGCCTGATCGTAGTAGCGCAACGACTCCTGCCGTTGCTCCCACGCAGCACGTCGTTCGGCTAGCAGGTGGTTATATAGCCAGCGACATTCCTCAAGCTGCTGATCGAGGAGATGCTGCTGCTTCTTGGTGGGATAGAGACGGTACATGAACGCCTTAAGCATGTCCGTATTATAACTTCAATCGGCCTGAATGTCAAGCGAAAGGGCCATTCGTCCCCAGCCCTAAAGTGCGAGGTCTTCTGGCCCCTTATGATAAGGCTTCTGGCCAATTCTGGGTCATCTCTCGTTGCGGCGCATCGTCAGCCCGATCAGGCCGAAGGCGGGGAACGGCGCGGTGTAGACCTTGACCTTCGGGTCGGCGTCAGAGGTCGCGGCGGGGTCGGGCGTGCGGTTCTGCGCCTCGAAGGAGACCTCGGCGAGCTGCGGGAAGCGCGTCAGCATGCGCGTTCCCATCTCGTGGACGAGCTGCTGGATGGATTCGCTGACGAACTCGTGGAAGACGGCCTGGGCGAGGTCGCGCATCTGCTCCGGCGGAACGTAGCGCGCGTGGCTCTCGTCCAGCAAGTCGGTGGGGTCGCTGTAGCGCCAGTAGAGGTCCATGTGGGCGAAGAGCGGGCGGTCGACGCGCTCCGGGAGCGTCGTGTTGGCGTCGCGCACGAAGTGAGTGAAGGCGCTGCCGGTGACCTTGAGCAACTCCATGTCGACGCGCCCGACGCGGTGATCGGTGATGGTTACGCCGCCATCCGCCGCACGCTCCATCGTCAGCGTCGCCACCGCATGGTCGCCGTACTGGCGGCTGAAGAGCCGGTCGCTCTCCGCATAGCCATCCTGCGCCGGGACGGAGACAGCGGCGAAGGGGAACTCGCGCGCGCTCAGGCGTACGGAGCGCATGTCCTCGTAAGCGCTGAGGAACACTCGGCCCAGATGCGCTAGCAGCCCCTCGATGGTCGCGCCGTCGTAGGCAAGCGACTGGCGCAGGATGATGTTCTTCATGCTGTCGGTGGCGACGACACGCGAGTTGTCGCCCTCGGTGTAGGCGCCGAGGAAGGCGTCGCCGAAGACCTCGAGATCCACCTCGACGCCGAGGAGGACGTTGCCGCGTCCAGTGAAGGCGGATTCGGGAATGGGCGCGACGCCGCTGAGCGGGCGCGCGTAGACGCGATACAGCGGCACGCGCAGCTTGCCATAGCTGATCTCGTAGGAGTAGTCCGCGCCCATAGAGACTCCTTTCGCGCTGATGCTGTTGGGTGGGGTACAGCGGATGGCGTGGGGACAGTGTAGCACGGCTGGTCGCCGCAGGGCCAATGGGCGCGGGCTGGCGGTTGAAACCGCGCCTGGGGGCTTCGGCCACCACGTCCGCCTGCGCAGACCCCAGCCCTCCCCGCAAATGGGGAGGGAGCCGGACACGTGCGGAGGATGCGCGCCGCTTGCTCATGTGTCAGCGATGTGGTACGCATATGGGCGCAAGCGCGTGGGATGGCGCTCTGTCCCGGCGTGGCTGGCGTGAGGATCGTGTGCGAACCGGCGAAGCTCTTGTGGGCGCGACGCGGAAAGGGCAATCTCGTGGAGACGTTCGTTCTTGTTCATGGCTCGTGGCACGATGGGTCCGCCTGGGAGCCGGTCATCAAGCGTCTGGAAAGCAAGAGGCACAGGGCCTTTGGACCGACCATCGCTGGGCATGGCAAAGGCGTGGACAAAGTTGTCAGCCACGCCCAAAGCGTTCAATCCATCGTGGATTTTATCGTACGACAGGATTTGACTGAGGTGGTGTTACAAAGGTCCGCCAGAAAGCCCCTCGGCTTCAGCCAGGGGATGAATGGCCCTCTGACCACGCTCGGTGGTATACTGCCTGTGTACCGGGGGGCACCCGGGAACGACGGTGGCACGGGGACACCCTCCGTGAACGCTTGGGGACAGACGGGCACCTGCTGAGGAGCGCGAGCTGCTTAGTTGCCCCGGCTGGCAGAACCAAGAATCTCCCGGCTTCAGCCGGGCAGAGTGTCAACTGAACTGCACGGAAGATATCGCTTTGCCATAGGGCGAGTGGGGCTGGCATCCGCGGATGTCGAACCGTTTGGGGCTGTTCCGGCTGGTGCAGATGCCCGGTAGCCATGAGGTGATCTTCTCCAATCCCACGGGCTGGCGGACAAGATCATCGAGGCGGGGCGCGATTAGGTTGCGTCTTGCGGCGAGCAGGACTCGCCTCCTCGATCATCTCGCGGAAAGGTTCAAGGTTCGCGTCATCAGCGAACAGACCTACCCCCGGAAAGAGCGCGATATGGAGCGCTCTATGCAGTGCGAATTCATTCCTCGGCGCGGATGGTGTCGAGGAAACGAAGGCGACATTTTTTGGCGATC
>CAVTFE010000030.1:0-24777 GCA_963733745.1 uncultured bacterium | reverse complement strand
TGATCGAGCAAGAGGTAGGGATCCTCGACGCCGAGTTCCTTGAGACACTCGCGTTTGTAGCGGAACTCCACCCGGGTGACCCTTGCTTCGCCATCCCAGCCGTTGGATCTCCAGACCTCCTGCATCCAGTCCTTGCGCGAGACGGTGATCTCTTTGGTCTTGTCGTAGATCGTGCAGGAATGGGCTGCGCCTTTGCTAAACTCGTATCCCGTGCAGCGTCTACCGGTCATGTTGAGCTCGAGCGACGGACGGACGAAGGACTCCTCCTCAGCCTCATCCTCCGCATCTTCGCCCTCGGTATGCGTCTTCCTTCTATGTCCCCTGGTGATGAAGGCGGGAGCGTCGTCGAGGGAAAGCTCCCACTCCGCGGTGTCAGCGCATAGGTGGACTTCGCTGACCTGGAGAGTGAAGCCTTCACCATAAAAGCCAGCGAGGATCGCGTAGAGCAGATGCAGCGCATCCCCCAGCTCGTGCTCCCATAGAAACGCTGCTGACAACCGCGCCTTGCCAATGATGTGGTTGAGCTTGCCCCGACCAATGTCGAAATGGAGACTGGAGCAGTGCAGGATCCACCGCCACTGCCGTCTGGAGCCATGCGCGCGAATGAAGAGCGTCTCCCCAGCGAACGTCCACCGCGTGGGGATATCCTCATCCGCCTCCTGACTGGCCTCCTTCAAGAAGTCGAGCTCTTCACCCAGCCCGTCAGGGAGTTTGCCTTTGACGTTAATGAGCCAGGTATCGATATTCGCGCCAACGATCACACCGTCAGAGCGCATGTCTTTCCTCCCGTCTGCTTGTTGCTCCGTACACGCCCGATCATTCTGGGGTACACTGCACGTTGGCAAAGGCTTGGATGGCAGCTACTGATGTGCGGCCACCATCCGCGATGCGATGGGCCAGAAATCAGGCGCTTGTGGACACGATTCCCGCCGCGATCTGGGCGCGCATCTCCCAGCCCGAGCTCCGCCTGCTGCGCAAGACTCCCCTCCCAGCCTATGGAGTGCCTGACGCCCCATCTGGCCTCATGAGTGTCAACGCCGGTGTTCACGATCCGACCCGCCTCAATGGTGGAACTCGTGTGCGCGAAGCGTGGGTGACGCTCGAATTTAGCATGCCTCCGAGCGCTGTGCGGACGAGCGCGCCAACGGGGCGAGTGGCGTTTGGCTGTGAGCGGCTGCGCCCTCGGCCTGGCGACCCGCCCGACGAACAACAGGGCGAGTCGCAAGCCCGCATGTGGCGGCGCGACGGCTCGGCGCAGATTGCCAACCGTGCTGAGATGCCAGATGTCGAGGCGCTCTCCCCGCTCATGCCGGGACTGCATCTCGTCATCGACCAGCTGCTGTTGGGGAACCATCCACATCAGGCCTTGGTGGCCTTACTGCCAGAGATCACGCCGCATGTGCATACGACCGTCATCCGCCTCTATGGGGGGCCTGCCTTCGTGCGTGTCGTCGCCCGAGGGGTCCCATTGCAGCAGTTGCTAGCGCTGATTGAACGAGTGGTTGATATCCAGATACAACCGGACCTGCTGCTGCAATATGATCGTGAACTAAGCGCCCATCATGAGCACGCCTGCTAGGTTCGACTGAGCCGGTGCTTCTTGCCTGGATAGTCCACTGGGAAGCGCGAGTGACAGATCAACCTGCTGTTGCGTTGCTGACCTGATATGGCGAATATGATTTGAGGCAATTCATGACACTCCGTGCTGGCGAACCGGCTCCGCTCTTCAGCGTGCGCGACCTCAACGGCCGGCGTGTGGCGCTAGGAGACTGCTATGGCTATCCTGTCATGGTTGCTCTCTACCGCGCCGCCGCCTGCCCGCTCAGCAATCTGCGCCTGTGGTATTTGCTGCATCGACACGGTCGCTTCTACCGCTATGCGCTGCGCTTGATCGTGCTCTTTGACTCCGATCTACAGCATGCTCATCGCTACCTGGATCGCTTTGAGACCGACGTTCCCCTGATCGCAGCTCGCGGGCAGGAGGTCGACGACCGGTATCGGCCACTCTCGTCGCTACCCAAAGCTATGACGACACGCTTGACGCGTCGTGGGACCTATGAGGAGGCGCGCTACGCGGGGGTGGGGGCACGGACTGTGCTCGAGAGCCTGCGCACGTTTGATGGGCATCGGAGTAGGCTGCCAACTGAGCTCTTGTTGACGCCCAGCTTAGAGGTTGCACGAGCGCACTATGGGACGGATCCGGGCGACTTCTTGCCTATCTCCGAGATCGACCAGTTTGTTCTCCAATACATGCGGTTCCCCACATCGCCTTCCCTGTCAATCTGAGGGTGCCTGTTAGTGAGGGTGCACCCTCAGCGATTGGTGGCTTACGGCATGCATTGTCTATGGGCAACGATGCCGGGCGCGCCGCGTCGTGCCGCAAGCCCGGCAGGAGGACGATAGGGCACGGTTCCAGTGCTCCGGCGAGGAGATTCACGCCGCAGCCACCAGGGAGAGAGGGAAGGCACCATGCATTGCGATGATTTCCTCCCCTCTCTCCCTGGACCCTCTCTCCTCTCCTCCGCGCTAGGCTGTTGGTTGCCTGCGGCGCACTGGGGCATTGCCCCATTGGTGCGAACTTAAGCACAGGCGAGCACTGATTCAAGATGCGAGAGAATCGGGTTCACCGACCACAATTGGTTGGGTGGCCGGCTCGGACGCAGATAGCGACGCAACTCCTCCAGGTGGGACCAGATTGCAGTCCAGGTCCACTGGCCCCACACCATGCTGCGGAAGGCATCGACGAGCAGCACCGTACGGTGCCAGCGGCTGCTCGCCGGGAGGCGCTCGCCCACGCGTTCCACCTGCCGATCGAGCAGCGCCCAACTCACCAAGCTCCAGGCCAGAAACGCCTCAGCGGCGGCGTAGGCGCCACTGGGCACGCCATGGAGCCGGAGCAGTTGCTTGATCCGTTTGAAGAGCAGTTCCACCTGCCAGCGCGCCCGATACAGCGTCAACACGTCGGCCAGAGGCCAGTCCGTCGCAGGGAGGGAGGTGATGAGCAAGAGCCAGGCGGCATAGACCAGCGTCTGCGCTTGCACCTGGGACCCCCCTTTGACCGCTTTGCGCCGCCGCCGATAGGCTTCGCGTAGGCTTCGCGCTTGGCCGCCTCCGGAGAGAGCCGACATGCGAGCAAGCGCAGCGGTTGGCTGGCCGCCATGAGCGCCATGTCGGCCGTCTCACCCGCAATGGTAGGCAGCCAGGCCGCCACGTCGAACGGGGCGCCAGCGCGGGTAGTCAGCGGCAGATTGGACGAATGCCAGCGCACGAGCACCTGCGCATGGGCGGCGCTCACCCGCTGGAGGGTGGTTGCGCGGCAATAGCAGCGATCCGCCACGATGAGGTCGCCAGCCTCAAGCCCAAAATGCTGCAGTCCCTCGCCCTGATGCTCATCGGTGATGACCACCTGATCCAATCGCTGCTCGCGCAGATCGTAGCTGCAATGGAGGCGCGCGGAACGCCCGCGGTGGGATTCGCATCCGTACCATCGAGGCATCAATCAGGCGGATGCGCAGGGGCTGCGCTGACCCAGGACGGCCGCAGCACGTGGGCTGCACCAGGGCGCCGAGCAACCACAGGGCCCAGGCGGTCGAGTGGCGGATGCGCTTGCTCCAGGCCCGGTCCGAGATGGACCCCAGGCCGACCAGCGTCGCCCAGGCTCCCAGTTGCCGCAAGGAGCGGGCACACAGCACGTAGCCCAGCAGGGCCTGCAGGAGCGCATCGATGCCCGCGATGCCACGTGTGCGAGTCCACGCGCCCAGTCGGCGCGCCTGTTCCTGATAGGCGGCGGGTAAGAGCGGACGGATTTCCGTCTCCCACACGGTCGGCTGATGCCAGTTGCGGCTGGCGGAATCCTGCGATGACATAGTGCGATGCTCCTTTCGCCATGGCTCCCTCACCGAGAAGTGAGCATCGTACGCTTTTGGGCTTAAGTTCGCACCAATGGGGCTCTGCCCCTGGACCCCGCTTAGGGCAAGGGCCCTAAGAACCCATCTCCTTGAAGCGCTGCTGACGACGAGAGTGTAATGAGATGCCCTGCGATACTCTCACTTCCTCTAGCCGTCGCCAATCTACACGTGTGAAAGCTGATCGGCTTGGCGCATCAATCGAGGGAAGGAGCGACAACTGCAGAATCCGCGCCGAAGACCCTACCCCCTACGCGTCTCGGCCAAAGGGCGTGAGCCATTTACCTTTCCTGTCTCAGGTACCTCAGACTGCATCACACCAGACTCACCTTGCTGATGGAGATGCAAGCCGTCCAAGACGCTCAAGTCACCCCCAGCCCGCGCCACATTCAATCGTGCTGCCAGGAGCGAGGACATCTTGCCACTGGTGGCCGCCTCCAAGACAGCGATGCGTTCGGCGGTTTCAGGAGACGCCAGTGCAGCTGCGACGGCCCCCAATGGCTCACCGCGGCGCATCATGCCCTCGATCTCGGCATCCTTCTGCAACCGCCAGAGCTCTAACGCCCGCTGCTCTAACGCTCGCTGTGTCGCCAGCACCACCTCCTTCGCCGATCGTGGCCGCTCGCCATAGATGCCGGCAAGGAAGAGCACCAGCGTATAGGCCAGCGCATGCACGGCGTAGTAGAGCCAGTTCCATGGACTGGGCAGATCATCCAAGGGGAAGCGTGCGCTACTCCCCGCTGAGGTATGCCAGGCCAACGCCAGGAAGTAGAGGATGCTCAAGAAATTGATCAACGAGGAGACCACCAAGACGAGATAGCCTCGCTTGATGAGCTTGTCTGCCCCGATCTCCTCCTTGATACTCGCGTCCAGGGTGTGCAGATCATGCAGCTGGAAGATGGTGCTGACCTCAAACAAGGCGAACGCCACCGTCGAGCACACTGCGGAGAAGAGCAGATACCCGAGGAAGAAACGCTGAGCCTAAGACCAACTGCCCTGCGGAGTTATAGAGCAGTTGCGCCACCATGGTATTGGCCACCAGCGCCAGCACGACGACTTTCGCACCACGCGATCTGACCGCATACTCGATGCGATCCACCCACGAGATGTGCGCCGAACTGCGCTGCTTGGGCGGTGTGTCGTTATCATCCGAGCGTGTCACGTAGCAGTGCCTTTCCATGAAGTTGGCCCGTTTTGGTGGATGGTGAATGACTAGGCGACGACCGGTGTTTCTATGAATCTCCTTTCAAAGGTGTCTGGGGAGAGGTAGCCCAGCGCGGAATGGCGGCGCTGGCGATTGGAGAAGATCTCGATGAAGTCAAAGAGCGCCGTTCTGGCCTCGGCATGCGTGGGAAAGGCAACCTGCGCGAGCAGTTCGCACTCGTTCGCACTCGAGGGTGG
Organism: uncultured bacterium; assembly: GCA_963733745.1. Lineage (GTDB taxonomy): Bacteria > Chloroflexota > Ktedonobacteria > Ktedonobacterales > JADMIN01 > DASWAC01. The sequence continues at coordinate 19,471 of CAVTFE010000030.1, read as the reverse complement.
CAAAGAAGCTCTCGGCCAACGCATTGTCATAGCAGTCGCCCACTGATCCCATCGAGGAGCGGATGCCTGTCCGCGCGACAGCGCTCCTGAAAGGCGACAGAGGTATATTGGCTGCCGTGGTCGGAATGGTGAATCACTCCCACCGCCGGACGGCGGTGCTGCAGCGCCATCTCGAGCGCGGCCAGCGTGAGAGCGACGTGCAAGTGGCTTGCCATGGACCAGCCCACGATACGACGCGAGCAGGCGTCGAGGACAACCGCCAGGAAGAGAAAGCCCTGCTGGGTCGGAACGTAGGTGATATCTGCCACCCAGACGCGGTTGGGCGCTGCCGCCACAAACGCTCGCTGGACGAGATCCGGCGCACTCGGACGCATGGGATCGCGCCGGGTGGTGCGAAAGCGGCGGCGGTGACAACCGGCCACGCCGGCAAGGCGCATGAGCCGCGCGACGCGCTTGCGGGAGCAGCGCTCGCCTTGGGCGCGCAACTCAGCATGGATGCGCGGGGCGCCGTAGGTGGCGCGACTCGCGGCGTGAATCCGCCTGATGCGCTCCTGCAAGTGAGCATTGGCTTCAGCACGCCCTGAAGGCGCGCGCTTGCGCCACGCCCACTACCCGCTCGGGGAGACACTGAGCGCTCGGCAGAGGCGCGTGACCGGCGAGGTGGCCTCCAGGCGCTCGACACACGCGAACTTCCTCATGGCAGTGTGTTGGTCTCCCGCGCGAAGGGGGAACCGAAGGGGGAACCGAAGGAGGAACCGAAGAAGGCCGCGGCTTTTACCAAGATCTCCCGCTCTTCGCGCAGGATCTTGTTCTCCCGCCGCAAGCGCCGCAAGCGCCGCAGCTCGGCCAACTCGTCGGTGGTCAGTCCGTCATGGCGCTCGCCAGCGTCCAGCTCGCCTAGCTCGGCCTGCCGCACCCAGGCGCGTAACGCCTCCAGGGAGATGCCGAGAGGGAGATGCCGAGAGGGAGATGCCGAGAGGGAGATGCCGAGAGGGAGATGCCGAGAGGGAGATGCCGAGGTCGTGCGCTATGGCGGTCTTGCTCTTGCTGCTGCTGCGGACCAGCCGAATCGCTTCCGCCCGGAACTCCGCCGAATAACGCGGATGGGTCTGGGGCATCGTGGATCCTTTCCTGGAGCTTTTCACTCCAAGCCTACCGGTCTCCACTCTACCGGGTCAACTCCAGTTGAGACCTAAGGCGATCCCGAGCATCGCAATTAGGCCAAAGAGCGCCAAGCCGCCCATGAAGATTACCGCATTGACCAGGAGTTGATTCAGCAGGTTCACGAGGCGACCTCCTCCTGCGTGCTCACGAGCGCTGAAACTCCATGAAATAGACGATTAAGCCTGCACACACCATGAACGCGCCGAGCCCGATCCAGGGCGCCACTGTGCTCGGGACGCCCATACGCCCTGCGGCATATGCCACCCCAGCGCTGAGGAGCACAGCGAGGAGCACCAGACCGATATACAGGACGATCCGCCGTACCATCCGCATAGCATCCTCCTTCTGCCGAGACAGCCCATTTGTTGCGTCACTCTGCGCTGGCGCGTCTGCCTCCGCGCACAGCATAGAAAGCCACTTCGTGTGAGGAGCTGAACACGCCGATCAGCCTGCGAGCAGGTCAGGGCGGTCTGTGAGGTACGTCAAGACCCAGGGCTGGATGGTATATGCCCACTGGTCCGAGACAGGTCGTACCTGGGTGACGGTGGTGAGGATACGATCGCGCGCGAGTCCCGCGACGGCGCCATTTGAGGGATCTAACTGCTGCGTGCGCGTCTTGCCGCTGACAAAGCGTTGCAAGATGGCCTTCTCGTCGGCACTGAGATGATGTAAGCGGTGGCGCAGATCGTGCGGCTGCCCGACACGAAGGACAACATCCTCCAACTTGCGCTGCGCACGCTTGACCCAGTCAGGCAGCCATGTGAGATCGTTCACAAAGCCCTCCTCTGTTGTCGTCGCTCGACGCTTCGTACTGGGGGCATGCGACGCAGCGACGATCATCGGGCTGATGTCCCGACGGGGAAAGCGCTGGTGGCGGCCTTCAGCGGTTAGCGTGCCCTTAAATTGAGACGTCCCACCGTCCTATGCATGCAGGGTATTCCCATGGTGCTTGTTTGTCACTGGACGCCACCGGAAGGTACCAACAGAAGCTTGGCATTTAAGGGAGGAGTCATCAACTGCAGTGAGCCGTATCGCACAGGAAGCTGTCAGTGGGACCAGAAAACCTGGGTGTGCAAAAAGGGCTGCAGGAAGCATGGGCTTCTGCGTCTATGGGGATGGGGAGACAGCGCCATAGGTTTCCCCTTGACCGCACGCTTCACCTTGACCTTCTCGGACCTACCCCTCTAGGGCATGCAGACGAGGGCACAGGCCGAGGGTTGAGGATTCAATCAGCATGCGGAGTCAAGGGCGCTGTCGAGGGGGCTGGTTGGTCGTCGTATGAGCCGTCTGGTAACGACATCATGAGGAGCTCCTCATGCATCAGATGGGGCAGGTAGCCCATGGCGACCAGGAGGCGCTCCCTACACGGGACTACCTACACTTCGATGCGCCTAACCTTTTCCAAGAACACGCTCTCATCCTCCCCGCTGAGTGACCTGCTTCATCACGCTGACTCGCAGGCGAGCCTTGTTTCTGCAGGTGGCGAGAACATAGGCTGAGCGCTTGACCATTCTCAAGCCGTTGACCGTGCGGACAGTGAGCGCTATACTACCCTCATCTTCCCCTTGGCCAACTGACCTCGGCTGTGTCGCCCCCAGGTGTGTCGCCCCCGCCAGCTGAGGACGCTCACTGGTGGCGCATGTGGAGACAGAGCCGTTATGAACCGCGATTTGCCGCCGCACTCCTCGCTGTCATCGGATCCCGAGAAGCAGCGCGTAGCGGCGACGTATGACGCCACGGCTGATCATTTCGACGATGACCCGCTCGCGTTCCGCGATCGCGTGGGACGGAGCACGGTCGCGCGCTTACACCTTGGACCTGGCGCGTCGGTGCTGGATGTGGCGTGCGGCAGTGGCGCCTCCGCTCTCCCCGCCGCCGAGCGAGTGGGGCCAAGTGGATCGGTGCTCGCCGTCGATTTGGCCGACCGACTCCTCGCGCTGGGACGGGCCAAAGCGGCCGCGCGTGGCTTCTCGCACCTGGAATTCCGCCAGGCGAACATGCAACAGGTAGATGCGCCTGCGGAGTCCTTCGATGCGGTCATCTGCGTCTTCGGCATCTTCTTCGTGTCCGACATGTCCAGCTTGGTCGCATCCTTGTGGCGCCTTGTGCGTCCAGGCGGAGAGCTTGCCATCACCACCTGGGGCCCACACATGTTTGAGCCGGCCAGCACACTCTTTTGGCAGGCCGTCCAGCAGGAGCGCCCGGAGCTGTATCGCGCCTTCAACCCCTGGGAACGCATCTCCGATCCAGAGGCGCTGCGCCAGGTGTTGCGTGAGGGCGACGTCGAGGAGGCCCAGATTGTGCCGGAGGCGGGGATCCAGGCGCTGCGCTCCCCCGAAGACTTCTGGATCGTCGTGCTGGGCTCAGGGTACCGCGACACGATCGATCACTTGGAGCCAGATGCCCGTGAGCGGGTGCGCCATGCCACACTGTCGGCCTTGCAGGCAGGGAACGTCCGAGCGATCGAGACCAATGTCCTCTATGCGCTCGCGACCAAATGAGCATCCTGGTCAACGCCTGCCCAGGCCATGCGCGCTGCCGCTGCGCGGCCAACATCCTGCCGTCAGCGAGAACCGCCTATTGGCCACCTGAGCATGCCGCATGATCGCCACGGAGATCCCTATCCCAGACACGCTCTCAGGCACGCTCTCAGGCACACTACGCCGGGCTCGAGAGCTCCGGCAGCGCCCCCGCTGCTACCAGCGCTTCGTGTGCTGCCAGGAACGCTTGCCGACCCGTTGCCGTGCCGCAGTACACGGTGACATGGGTCAAGGCTTCCTTGATCTCGTCGACAGTCACGCCGGCAGCTATTGCCCCCTTGGTGTAAATGCCAACCTCTTGAAAGCGGCCAAGAGCGGCAAGCATCCCGAGACTCAAGAGGCACTTCGTCTTCCTATCCAGTGCCGTCCCTTGCCAGGCATATCCCCATGCCAGCTCGGTGACCAGGTGTTGGAACGTCATCAGAAAGTCGTCGGAGGCAGCGAGACTGGCGTCGACATACTCGTCGCCGAGAACCGCTCGCCTCATCTCGAGGCCCTTGAGAAACAGGTCGCTGTTCGCCATGATGCTCCTCCACAACTGGTTGCTCGCTGTCCTCCCAGCCAAGCGCTGCGGGACCCCGACATTCTAGCTCGCAGGAGCTGAGGGCGTCACGTGAGGAGTAGAGAAACGCACTGGCGGTTGCGTTCGCACTCCTCCGCTGAGAGCGTGGTTGGCGATGCCTGTGGACGAGGCGTAGGTCTGCCTCGTCCCGACATTGGGCGAAGATAGCGCTGGACGAGGGCGTACTCGATGTCAGTCAGGTCGCTGGGATATGTCGTATTCACGCAGCGTAGCGTATGGCGTTACGTCATTTCAGGTCTGTTCCAAAACACGCTCTTACCATAACCTGCAAATCGCCGTAGCCCCGATGTACCCTGGTTATGGGCTTGCGGTTCGCTTGTGTAGTGGTTATACTCATGTCCATCTGAACGAACCGACGCGGGCAGCGTCGCTCACACAAACGGCCCCTGAAGGTTGGGTATCGTTCCCCAAGCAACAGGTCGTGAGTAGTTCCCCAACGTGGACATGTCAAGGGGAGCATGCCAAGTCCGAACGGAGGAGAGGGGCGCCTCTCCTTCGCAAGGCAACACCGCCCCGGCAGTGCAGTCATGCATCGCGGGGCGGTGTTTTTCTATGTGTCTGCCTGAACAGACGACCTAAGGGTTCGGGCGCAAGGCACGAAATGACGAGTCGCGAATCGGGCGGTTTGCGAGACTGGCAACACTGGCGTCATCGTAGCCCTTATCGTCTGTAGTTCTCGGATTGTCTCAAAGCAGCACGCTCCGAGTCACGCGGATATATCTTAGTGGTGATGGCAGCAAAAATGGCAGCAATGCGATGGAACGTAACGGGACGGAATCGGACTGTTCTCGAGAAAAAGCGCAGAAAATTTGGAGCCATGAGACTGTATGGGACGGCTTAAGACGAATCGCCTGGAACTTATAAGCCCATGGTTCCAACTCATGCCTGACAACAATTTTGACAACAACTACGCGAGACGTCCGTAGACGCTGACGGACGCTAACCGCGAAAAATGCTCTGTTTTCTCGAACGGAATAGACATCAAAATACCGCAATGGACGTACCGCATCACCCTTTCAAGGTGAAGATCATGCATAGTAGCAGCACCCGTTTATACCCAGTCGCACCATACCGTTGTAGTTTGACGAGTCCCTTGGATCGCCCTTGTGGATGAGCCGTAATGGCCAGCGATCTACCGTTGGCGCCGGACATCTTTCTACAACAGTTGTTCCTGGGCAGAGCCCGCCTGCAGGGATGAAAATGGCGCGCACACGACCGGATTGAGCATCGCTTGCATGGCTTTCCCCCTGCCCTATTTTCAGGAGTGTATGATGCGACGGCGTATTACTTGTGAGCAGATGAGGCGTCTGTGACTCCGCAGCCAGGGCTTGCGTCACTGGTGATATCGAGAATGCATGGCGCTCACCGACACGCGTCACTGCAGTCTTCAAACCGCTGAGGAGGTGTGCGATGTTTTTCCAGACTGTCTTCACGTCCCTGCTCATCATTCTGCTGGGGCTCGGCCTCTGCTTCGCGGGCTACCGCTTCTTTGTGATTCTCGTGTCGATCTGGGGCTTTTTCGCCGGCTTCCACTTCGGCGCCTCGATCCTCAGCAACTGGTTTGGGCAGGGGTTCCTGACGACAGTCATTGGCTGGGTAATTGGGTTGCTTGTTGGCATTTTCGCCGCGGCGCTCGCCTATCTCTTCTATGAGGCGGCAGTGATCCTACTGGCTGGCTTCGTCGGCTATCAACTGGGAGTCGGGATCATGACTTGGATCGGCTTCCAGCCGGGCTTCATCCCGTTCTTGGTCGGTCTGGCCGGGGGGCTGGCGCTGGCGGCGTTGGCGGTGATACTGCGCTTCCCGAAGATCCTGATCATCGTCCTCACCGCATTTGCTGGCGCAGGCGCGATCTTGGCAGGGTTCTTCCTCGCGTTCGGTCGCATCTCGCTTGCTGATCTGCAGTTTGGCGCGGTCGGCGCGATCGTGCGCGACAGCTGGATCTGGGGAGTGCTGTATCTCGCCCTTGCAGGGGTGGGCATACTCATCCAGTGGGGCACGACGAGCACTATGTCCATGACGCTGAGGTCACGGGGGCGACGGCGACTCCGCCTGCCGCTGATACGGCCGCGTCTTATACGCCCGTGGCTGATGCGTCCACTCCCGATTCCCCTGTCACAGCTCCGCCTGCCGACGCATAACCGACTTGCCCATCATGGTGTGACAAGGCTCGCGCTGGCGGTCTCATGCGGCCAGCGCCACCGTCCCACGCTCAACAGCTCGGCGCAGCGACCGTAAGGCGATTGTCACGCTCGTCATCAGCGCTGCGCTCTGCTCGCTAGTGGCTCTCTCGGCGGAGTGCTCGGAGGCAGCGGCGGCAGCAAGAATGGCAGCAAGGCGATGGGGAAAAACGGACCTGAACGGAACGATACAGCAATGTGAGGCCTCAGTATTTCAGCATTGCTGAACTGAATGGTGCGGTATGGAACGCAGCGCCTGTATTTTGTAAACCGCAGATACGCGAAACCACTCCACCTAGTGTGACGTCCGTGTTCAAGGAAGTAGCATCATCTCAGAGACTACGCACGTATCCTACGCCCAAAGCGCAGACTCCACCACGCACTCCCACTCGTCTGGATGGGCTCCCAGTCGTCGGTAAGCAGCTGGTGGACCAATTCCTCTACCGCCACACAGTGATCGTGTCATCATTGGGTATGGCAAGCGCGATACTGATGTCATCCGGAACCGTCTCCACACGTGGCGTCAGGTATTCTTTCACAGAGGCCTTGTTATTGCGCCTGTGTGATCCGAGGTGGAGTGAGGGGCGCTTGAACCGAGGCGGGCGGCGGGGGTACAATGGCGAGAGAGTAAGGATGCTCGACGGGGCTCAGGCGCGCGTAAAGCGCACCTATGCCCCACAAACGCGGAGTACGCCCGATGGCTTCACGCGAGAAGGACCTCTCAGAGCAGATCCAGGACCTGATCACCTCCCAACAAGTGGCGGAGCGGCTTGCGAAACTGCTCCTGCAGACCGCCCACGAGGAGGGGCTGTGGTTTGGTCTTGACTACAACTACCTTGACGACGATATCGCTCACCTCCTGGGACGCCTGCGCTACATGCAGCGCGTCACTCTGCGGTGGGAGGAGCGACAGACCAGGCAGGCAGTGGAGAAGAGCGCCTCTGTCACCGGCGCGCCTCCTGCGACGCGCGCCAAGCGCCATGCCACCTGACGCGCCCCCTGAGCAGCTCTCCTGTGGACCACCTGCAGGCGTCGGCTCTTGCTCCCTTCTGGTACCGTTATCTCTCCAGACGCATGGTCTACGATCGTCCATGGACAGCTGCGCCGCAAAGTGCTTGCGCCGCAAAGAAGCTTGCGCCGAATGCTGTGCGCTGCGGGCTCTTCCCAACCAAACGAGGATACGGTATCATGGGGACCATCGTGTGGGCGTCGTGCAGTGAGCGCGACGCTTGCACGCCAGCGCGACGGTCGCGCGCATGACGCAAAGGAGCGTACAGTCATGGTCCTCGCAGTCGCTATCCCCGGCCTCCACGACGGCATCCTCAAGACCATCTTCGTCGACACCTGGGTCTCACTCAGCCTGTTTGGCCAGCCAGCCGGTGGGTTCAAACTCACCCTGATTGACCTCATCATCCTGGCGCTGATCGCCTTTGCGGTGAATGCCATCGCGGAATGGCTGACGGGACACAAGATTGGCAACCTGCTGGCGGGCATGGTGGTCACCATCCTGGGCACGTTTGTCATCTTGGCCTTTGTGCGCCTGCCAGCGCCACTCGACTTCGCCATCGAGGATATCGCCATCATCGCTGCGCTGATCGGCTCGATCATTATCGGCGTCTTCTATGTGCTCATCCGCGCACGTACTAGCAGCAAGAAGAGCTAGGCGTACAACAGATCCATCTCAATTGGGCGCGCAGACGAATCAGCGCGCCCAATTGTGTCAATGGTATCTCCGGCAGCAAAAATGGCAGCAATGCGATGGAACGAAACGGGACTGTATGGGACTGTATAGCAGGATAAGGCCTGAATAATTCTGCATTGTAGAACCGTATGGAACTGAATGGAACGGAGCGCCTATATCTTCTAAACCGGTCATCTGGGTTCGATTCCCAGCAGGGCCACCCGCTAAAATTCAGGGCTTATAGGATAGCTGTATGGGGTTTGCTGAAATACGTCCAAGAGGATGAGACTTGCTTGCCGTTTCGCGAAGAGCGCCGCATCAGTATGCAGTATACTGATGCCACGGGGCTAGGGCCACGGGCGCTACCCAATCTGATCTCCGATTCTTTTAGTGTGTGTCTCCTACCCGCTCGCCACTGCTCGGCGCCCGGAACGGCGCTCGCACGGTGGCAGTCTGTCTCGCTGGAGCTTGATCATGAAATGGTCGCCCCTCATACCACGCGAAGCGCGACACGAGGCGCGGCTCATTCTTGCCGCAAATCCAGCGCTCTTCAGCTTACTGACACTCGGTCGCGTCGGTGGTTCGGTGTGGAAGGCGCCACGAGTCGGGTGGGTCATCACCGATCCTGTGGTCGCCCGGCGCCTGCTGAGTGATTCCGAGCATACGAGCCTACTTGGCGAGGGGGGCGTTGGTCACCTCTGGGCCCAACTTCTCGGCGACTGGGTCAATACGTCGTTCGATGGCCCTGGCCACGATACGCTTCGCCGGCAAGCGCGCGACCTCTTCACGGATGCGAGCTCAAAACGGCATGTGGCGCGAGTCTTTGCCGAGCCGGCCACGAGACTCGCGGACGCGCTGCGGCGGAATGAAACCGTTGATATTGCCGAGACAGCGCGGGTCTGGGTCGGCCGGATGGTGGCGGATCTCCTTGGCCTGTCCATTGCAGACCATGGAGACGATGCCGCATTTCGTGGCATCTTTGCGCACGGAGAGCGTCTCGCGGCCCTTGCGCGCGGAACGCTTAGTTCGACGGTTATTCCTGCGGATATCCTCGCGGAAGCCAGGGAGATCCTCGAAGACCTCACGGCCAGGGTGCCAGAGGCGTACGAGACGGCGGATAAGAACGCGCTGCTCGGGCGGTGTCGAGAGGCTGGCATTCCTCTGCGCGAGGCGCGCGGCCTGGCCAGTCTGCTCCTCGTCGCTGGCACGGAAACGGCGGCCTCCGCCATGGCGCGCGGCGTGGCGCTGCTCTACGACACGGGACAACAGCGCGACCTCCGTGCCGAGCCGGATCTGTTGCCGGGCGCCGTCTGGGAGATCCTGCGTGTGACAACCCCAGCCCCGTTGATCGGACGGCACATCAAGGCAGACATTGAGATATCGGGCAAGGTCCTCCACAGTGGTGAGCGGGCGCTGATGCTCACGTATACAACCAACAATGCGGTTGGCCGTTTCGACATCCGCCGCTCCCCCGATCGGAAGATTCGCCAGTTGTGGTTCGGCGCGGGCTCGCACGTCTGCCTGGGCGCGCCCCTTGCCCGCGCGGAGATTACCTATCTGCTCCAAACCCTCCTGGCGCAAGAGTGGCCATGGCGTATCGTCCGCCGCCGCGCTGCCCGCAAGGTCATCATTCCCACCTATGCGCAGCTCGAGATCACGTGCGCTCCCAGGGAGAGCAGCGGTGCGTGACGAGGCGTACCCAGGTGGATCTGATGGAAGGCTCCCAGGGCCACTGGGATGGCCCGGCGGGCGACAGACGCGCAGGCGGTATCGGTCTCCACCCGTGAGTCGCGAGCGAGCCATCCTCCCGCCTATTCTCATGATTGTCTTTGTGGACACGCTGGGTTATGCGGCCGTCGTACCGCTCATCCCGCTCGTCCTCAGCGGGCAGGGCGCTCCATTGGTCGCGGTCGGAACGGTTTTCGCAGCCTTCAGCCTCTGTCAGCTACTAACCGCGCCATTGCTCGGCAGGCTCAGCGACAGAGTCGGACGTCGCCCGGTGCTGGCCCTCAGTCTGGGCGGTAGTGTCGCCGGTTTCGCCCTCCTTGCCCTCTCCTCCGCGTTTCCGGTTGTCTTGTTGTCGCGCATCATCGATGGCTGTTCTGCTGGAAACGTCGCCATGTGTTACGCCGCGGTTCTGGATAGCGACTCTGAAGACAAGCGCCGTCGTGGCATCCCTGCTCTCGGAGCCGCCGCGGGCGCGGGGATCGTCGCCGGGCTTGGACTCAGCGCGTTCCTCGCCGGCTTCGGATTCAGAGCTGTCGCTCTCGCGGCGATGCTCCTCAGCCTTCTGTGCCTCGCGCTTACACTGGTCGCGGTTCCAGAAACCCGCCATGGGACCAGTCCCAGCCTGAAGGTTTCTGCGGCGCTGCGTATTTGGGAGGTTCGGCGCGCCGTTGTATTCGTCGCTCTGTGCGCCGCCTTACAAGGGGCTTTCCTGCTCACCCTCCCCGTCTACTTTGCAAGCGCCCTCGGGCTGCACATTCAGGCTACAACGGCCCTCATCGCGTTCATTGTGGTGGTGGCGGCGGCTTTCCAGGTTGTCACCCTCCCACGCCTGCTTGGTATGATGGGCGTGACCGCGACGGCGGGATTGGTTCTGGCGGTGGCGCTGTGCGCGGCAGCGTTCGTCGGGATAATCGCGGGCGGCGCCGCGGCGATGGTGGTTCTCTCCGCTGCTGTGCTGACGATAGCGGCCGCCGCCCTTGCGCCTATCAGCACGCTATTCCTCGCCGAGAGCTTTCCAGATGCGTCTGGCGGCGTGGCCATGGGCCTCAACACCTCGTTTGCCACGATCGGACAGATCGTTGGGCCGCTCATTGGCTATGCCGCCTTTGCTTCGGGAGGATCTCAGGCCCTGGGACTGAGTTGTGTTGCTCTCGCTCTGTGTTCCGCTGTGACGTTGGGGATTGGCAGATGGCTGAAGATCGAACGAGCGCCAGGTCGATAGAAACCCTACAACAATCCAAAGAAAAAGACACCGATCCGTGTCCCAGCCTCTGGGTCGTTGTTCCGCTGCGTAACGAGGCCGCTGGAATAACGCCCGCGCTTGCGGCCCTGGCTGCGCAGCGTGACCGCGACTTTACGCTGGTCCTGGTGGATAACGGCAGTACGGACGGAAGCGCGGACGTGATCCGGCGAGCGCTCTCCATGAGCCCAATCCTGCGCTGGCGCCTGATCGATGAACCGCAAAAGGGAACTGGCGCTGCGGCGGATACCGGCTTCCGCTTCGCCATCGCGTCTGGCGCGACTCACATTGCGAGGACCGACGCCGATTGTCTCCCCGATCCCGGCTGGATCACCGCAATCCGCGCCGGATTTGCGTCTGGGGCGGAACTGATTGCAGGCAAGATTGGGCCGCGTCTCGACGAGGAGCCGCTTCGCTTCGGCGAGGCCGCGCTTCTCCGGCTTGTCGTCGCGGTCGGCGCATGGTTCGGACGTGTGCGACCAGCCAATCGCGATCGCAGGTATCTCACGGGCTATGTCATGACGGCGGGCAACAATCTCGCGATCACCGCCAATCTCTACCTCAGATGTGGCGGTTTCCCACGTTCCTCAATCGAAGAGATGCATGAGGATCTCGCGCTCGTGAACGCGGCGCGCCTCATCACACCCAACATCGCCCAGCGGAGCGATATGCTCGTGCTGAACTCGCTCCGCAGGTTGCGTCGGTGGGGCCTCCTACACACCGTGCTGTGGTATTGGGATCACCGCTGGCTTCCAGACGAGGTGGACATCCGATAAACACGCCAGGGTCGCCTCCGCAGGTTACGCTGGTGATGCGCGCTCCAGTAGCCAGTCGTACAGGCATTAAAGGAAATTGATCTCGAAGTGGTTGTCGCAGCCGGTAATGACATAGTGTCCGGCTCTTTGTTCCAGACGCGAGCACATATAGGTGTAGTCGGTAGCGCTGGGAGGACTCGTCTTTGTTGAGACATAATGCTCCTGCACGTGAATCAGACAATTTTGCGCGGTACCTGAGAGCGACAACTCATTGTGGCCTTGATCGGTCGCGCTGAAGAACTCATAGACAAAATGCACGGGATGGCATTGCTGAAAGCTGGTGACAAAGCAGTTGACGAGTTCCTGATAATTCGCTGGAGCGAGTCCTGGCAGCCCAAAGTGGACAAAGCCGCACTCAGTTGGAGCGGCGGGAGTATATGTCGGGATGGCCAACGTATTGGTGGCGAGAGGCGTCTGCAGTCCAGTTGACTCAGAGGTTCCCCCAATGCTTAAAGGACCGCAGGCAACCAATACGAGGCTCACGATGACGCCAAGGACAGCGAGCGCAAGATGTGATATTCTCATCATGATGGTCGCCCCTGGTGAGTACACGCCATGAACCGCTAATTAAGTCGAGAGGCTTAAGGAGCAAGATCAAGCGAAAGGCGCTACCCTCTGTCGCGAGCGGAATATGTTGACAGCCCGCTTAACATTTAAACGTGAAACTCGGCTGGTATTTACGAAGAGCGTGTGTACATTATTGGACCATATCGGGTCGCGGTGACAGGGAGCGCGGGCCAGGCAGAACGCGGCTCCGGTTGACGAGCCAAGAAGTTGGGCGCTCTTTGGCACGAATCAAGAGACCTCTCCATTCATCATCGAGTGCGCCGCCACGCATTCATTTGTATAGCCTGGAGTTCCGTTCTGTGGGGAGTCGCGTGAGAAAATGTGAAATACGTGTGACACAAAAGCAGGCTGGCGCGTTCCTCCCATAGAAGGTTGTGCAATCAGTTCGGGGTGGTGAAGAAAGAGACGAGGCTAATGCCGTTACGCGCTGGCGATCCTGCGCCGCTCTTCACCGCACGCGACCTTATGGGGCGCACCATCTCGCTACGAGACTGCTACGGCTATCCAGTGATGGTCGCGCTCTATCGCTCCGCCGCCTGCCCGCTGTGCAACCTGCGCCTCTGGTATCTGCTGCGCCGGCACAGCCGCCTCTACAACTATGTCCTGCGCCTGATCGTGCTCTTCGATTCTGAGCCACGGCACGCGCATCACTACCTGGATCGCTTTGCGACTCACGTTCCCTTGATCGCCGATCGTGGGCAGGGTGTCTACGATCTCTATCAACCGCAGTCCTCGCTGACCACGGCCCTCATCACGCGATTGCGGCGGCGTCAGGTCTACGAGGAAGCGCGCTATGCGGGTGTGGGCGCGCAGAGCTTTGTCGAGAACATCCGCGCGTTCGATGGCGATCTTGGCCTCCTGCCCGCCGAGTTCCTACTGACGCCAGACTTGCAGATTGCGCGAGCGCACTATGGCAAAGACACTGGCGATTTCTTGCCTTTCTCCGAGATCGATACCTTCGTGCTCCAATACATTCGCTCGTCGTGACGCCTTGGATCCCTCATTGCACGATCTTCGGATAGAGACGTGACGCAAGCAGAATAAAGCCGGTGGTAATGGCGATCAGGACGCCGAAGTCGAGACCAAGGCCAAACACACTCTCGCCACCCTGAACCATCATCGTACGCAGCGCATCCACGATGTAGGTCAATGGGTTGACCAGCGCGATCGTTTGTAGCCACGCCGGCATGATCGCAATGGGATAGATCGCGTTGCTGGCGAAGAAGAGCGGCATCGTCAGCAGTTGCCCGATGCCCATCACGCGGTCACGTGTGCGCAGGAGCGAGGCGATAATCACCGAGAAGGTGGAGAAGAACGCCGCGCCAAGCACGATCACGGCGAGGACGCCGAGCAGGTCGAGCGGGTCCCACTGCATCTGCACCCCCAGTACGAGGGCAAGGACGTAGATGATGAACGCCTGTGGTAAGGCGCGTGCGCCCGCCGAGAGCGCCTTCCCCAGCACGAGGGCGACGCGCGGCGTCGGGCTGGCGAGGAACTTGTGCGTCACTCCCAGATCGCGCTCCCAGATGATGGCGATGCCATAGAAGATGGCAAGGAAGAGTACACTCTGGGCGAGGATGCCCGGCGCGAGAAACTGGAGGTAGCTCTGGTTACCGGTTGGGATCGCGCGGATGCGGGTGAAGGTGACGCCGAAGATGAGCAGCCAGAGCGCAGGCTGGACCGTGCGCACGAGGATGTCGGTCTGGATTATGCAGGACTTTGCGCGCCTCCCATTCGGCGATGGCGAAGGTCTTGGAAATAAAAGCGGCCGTCTTGCGTATGGGACCTACCTGGTAGCCTATGCGCCGGCTGCTGGGAGGCGCTGGTAACTACTGACCCTTGCGTAGAGGGCTAAAGTGATGCTACGGTGGCGGCATGAGCACCAAAACGGCCCAGCTCGACTGGCGCGAAGGACGGCGGCGACGCGCCTGGGAGCTGAAGCAACAGGGCTGGAAACAGCAGGACATCGCCGCCGCGCTGGGGGTGACGCCGGGCGCCGTCAGCCAGTGGCTCAAACGGGCACGCGAGCAGGGCGTGGAGGCGCTGCGGCGCCATCCGGCGCCGGGTCCCACCCCCAGCTCAGCGCCGAGCAACTGGCCCAGCTGCCCGCCCTGCTGGAGCGCGGGGCGGAGGCGTATGGCTTCCGCGGCCAGGTCTGGACCTGCCGCCGGGTGGCCGAGGTCATCCGCCGCACCTTCGGCGTCAGCGTACCATCCCGCCCACGTCAGCCGGCTGCTGCACGCGGTGCGCCACAGCGTCCAGCGCCCGGCGACGCGGGCCACCCAGCGCGACGAGGCGGCCATTGCAGGCGTGGTGGCGCGAGCGCTGGCCGGCCTCGAAAAAAAGCGACCGACGAAGGCCGGACCATCGTCTGGGTAGACCAGTCGGGCTTCTACCTGCTGCCCCTGGCGGTCCGCACCTGGGCGCCGTGCGGGCAGACGCCGCTCTTGCGCGTGCCGCTGACCCACGACCATCTCGCGGCGATCAGCGGCATCACGCCCGACGGCCGCCTGTTCATGCAGACGCAGGAGCAGCGCCTACCACTCCGACGACGTCGTGCGCTTCCTGCGCGTGCTGCTGCGCAAGATGCGCGGCAAGCTGCTGGTCATCTGGGACGGCGCGCCGATCCATCGCGGCCAGCCCGTCAAGGACTTCCTGCGCGCGGGCGCCGCCAAGCGCCTGCATCTGGAGCAGCTTGCCGGGCTACGCGCCCGAACTCAACCCGGACGAGGGCATCTGGAACTATCTCAAGCGCGTCGAGCTGGGCAACCGCTGCTGCCACGACCTGGCCGACTTGGCCCTGGCGCTGCGCCGGGCCAAAGAGCGCCTGCGCCACAAGCGCCCGTCATCCAGGCCTGTTTCAACAGGCGGGCTACCATGTTTAGCCCTTCATGCAACGGTCAGTAAGACGTCGGGCAGAGCGGCGCGCGCGTGCAGTTTCACGATAACTCCCTTCCGAGGTTTCAGAAGTTCCTGGCGCCAGAGAATCGCCGGTGTACTGGACGAAGACGTCGTCAAGCGTGACGTCAGGCTGGTGAAGCGTCGCTTTCAACTCGTCGGGCGAGCCGCTGCCAACCACCTTGCCGTGACTCATGATGGCGACGCGCTGACAAAAACGGGCTTTAGCCCGCCGCAAGCCGCCAGGTTTCACCCCGTGCGGTGAGGCATATGGCGGCCTTAGCCAGGATTCTGCGCCATTGCCGTTTTTGCACCGATCGGGCAGAATAGAGATCGATGGAACAGCAGACGGTGCGTAAGACCTTCAAATACAAGCTCGTTCCCACTCCCATCCAGGAGCGGGAACTGACGCGTGTGCTGGGCTTGTGCCGCTGGCTTTACAACACGGCGCTAGTACTACTGCGTTAGTTTGTGGTAGACTGTGGGCATGGACGAGACCTATCCCCCCAAAGCCTCGGCGGAGGCGCTGCCCGAACTGGCGGCGTTTGTGGCCCCCTTCGCGCCGTTGCTGCACAATGCGCAAAGCCGCCACAGCCTGCAGCGCTATCTGACCGGCCTGCTCAGCGACCTGCCGCGCAAGAACTGCGATACCATCGCCGCCACCGTGGCCGGCACCTCGCCGGAGCGGCTGCAACACCTGCTCACCGACGCGCTGTGGGAGCCGCGGGACCTCGACGAGGCGCGCGTGCGCGCCCTGAGTGCGCGCAGCCCCGCTGGCGGCCTCCTGCTCCTCGATGAGACCAGCCTGCCCAAGAAAGGCGACCGCTCGCCCGGCGTGGCGACCCAGTACTGTGGCACGCTGGGCAAGATCGCCAATTGTCAGGTGGTGGTCAGCGCCGAGTATGTGGTCGATCTGCCCGGCACGAGCCAGCCGCTACACTGGCCAGTGAGCGCCCAGCTCTTCCTGCCCGACGCCTGGGTTGAGGACCCGGCGCGGCGCACCCGGGCCCACATCCCGGCGCAGGAGTCCGCGCAGACCAAGCCCGAGCGGGCGCTGGCGCTGGTGGACCAGGCGCGCCGCTGGGGCGTGCCCTTCGCGACCGTGGTGGCCGACGCCGGCTATGGCGACACCCCCGCCTTCTTGTCGGGGCTGGAAGCGCGGGGCGTGCCCTACGTCTGCGGGGTGGCCAGCGACTTCGGCGTGCGCCTGCCCGACGCCGTGCGGCAGGCGGCCCAGCTCGCGCCCCCCCGGCCCGGCAGGGCCTGGGACAGCCCAAGAAACCACGCCCCGCGCCTCTGCTGAGGGTCGCGGCCGTGGTGGACGCGCTGCCCGAGGACGCCTGGCAGACGGTCACCTGGCGGGAGGGCAGCCGCGATCCCACCGCCAGGAGCCACTGGAACGCTGCGCAAGCAATTCGTGGCCGTCCGCGTCCACCGCGCGACCGGTGGAGCGCACCTGCCGTCACCGATCGCCGGGTGAGCACCGGGCCCGCGGGCTGGCTGCTGGGCGAGCGCCCGCTGCCGGGCCATGCGGGAGAACGCAAGTACTACTTCAGCTCCTTGCCCGCCGACACGCCGCTGCTGCGCCTGGTCGCGCTGGCGCATGCGCGCTGGGCGATCGAGCAGTTCTACGAGGATGCCAAGGGGGAGTGCGGCCTGGACGACTATCAGGGGCGGCGCTGGGACGGGCTGCACCGGCACCTGGCCTTGGTGATGCTGGCCTACAGCTTCCTGGCCGTGCAGGCCCTGCCCGCCCGGTGACGCCGCCTGAGGCGACCCCGCCGGGAGGCGCCGCGGGGGCTTTCCCCCCCGGTGCGCCAGCTCAGTCTGCCCGCCGCCCATCGGCAGGTGCTGATCTGGCTATTCCAGGATCTCGTCCTCTGGCTCATCGAGACCAACCAAACCCTTCACTTCCGCCCCCGAAGAAACTAACGCAGTAGTACTAGAGCAGCGCATCACCGCTTAGCGACGCTACACACGTCTCAGCTCTCGCGCTACGGGCAGGAAACCGAATTCAAGACGATCCGGGCCGCCTTCCCGGAGTATGCCGCCATCCACACCCATATCTTGCAAGATGTGCTGGCCCGATTGGATAAGACCTATCAGGCGTTCTTTCATCGTCTCGCCGCGGGGGAGAAAGCAGGCTTCCCCGCTACAAGGGACGGGACCGTTACCACTCGTTCACCTTCAAGGAGTACGGCAATGGGGCCACGCTCGACAATGGCTTCCTGGTCCTATCCAAGATTGGGCGCATCGAGGTCCACTGGTCACGTCCCATCGAGGGCGTGCCCAAGACGGTCACGATCTCCAAGAGGCCGATGGGTGGTATGTCGCCTTCTCCTGTGCCGAGGTGCCGATGATCTCTTCCCGCGACTGGCCAAGAGACAGGGATTGACCTTGGCTATCGAATCCTTCGCCACGTTCGTCGGATGGAACGCGCATTTTAACTCCTGGGCTACCGCAAAGCTGAGCGGAGATGAAGACGGCCCAGCGGTGTGTGTCCAGGCGCAAGAAAGGCAGCCACCGGAGGCGCAAGGCAGTCATGCTCTTGGCCAGAGCGCATCAGCACGTCCGCAACCAGCGGCAGGACTTCCATCACAAGGTGGCGCTTCGCCTGGTGCGTGAGCACGACACGATCTATCACGAAGACTTGCAGACGGCAACATGCTCACGAATCATCATCTCGCCACGTCCATCAGGACGCGGGGTGGTCGGAGTTCTTGGGCATCCTGAGCGTCAAGGCAGTATGCGCCGGGAGATCAGTAGTAGCGGTCAATCCTGCGTCTACCAGCCAGGCGTGCTCTGGCTGCGGCGTGCTGGTCGCCGAAAGGCTTGTCGGTCCGCTGGCATGATTGCCCGGACTGTGGCACGAGCCTGCACCGGGACCACAACGCGGCGAAGAATATAGAGCGGGCGCGGGCAGCGCCTTCGGGGAGGCGTGGGGATACCCGCGTCGGAGAACCGAGAACCCGTGGGGCTTTAGCCCCTGGGAGTGTCAATTCGACGAGTTTGCTTGCCAGTTCGGCTTCGTCTTCCATCGGAGTGCGCCTGTCATTACTTGCATATTGCATCTGTTGCATGACGCAAATATATCACACGGCAAGCGCATACTCACAAGGGTCCGTGGCCGTCGCCCGGCGCCAATCCTTCAAGAGGCAACCGCTTTGCGGCGGAATCCCGAGTTCAGCGGAACAGGTCGCGCCATATTCGTTCCCTCGCCGTCCCGCAAGGGCATGCGTATACTAGGCGCATTGGGGATAGCAGGAACGCCTGATACAGAAAAGCATGCTACGCTTAGTCCGAACTGCCAACGCTCGCACGTTCAAGAAGGTGTGATCACATGCTAGAGAGCGAAGAACGCCTATCGCAGGCGGACGCAGTAGAGGACGTTCTGCAGCTTGCCCAGGCGCTGAGCGAGGCGCATCCCGATCCCTATACGGCGCTCGGCGGACCACTCGCGTTTCATCGCCGTGTCGCGGAGATCGTCGACGCGATCCCCACAGACGGCGTGACACGCTCACAATTGCTGACGCGCCTGCGTCCACTGGTTGCGGCGTTGCGTGATGGACACACGGCCATTCGTTTGCCTGGCGCGCCGCTCACTCCACCATCCGGCTCGGAGAAGAGCGGACTTCCCTTTGAGTGGGATACGGCCTCCGAGCGCATCTACATCGCCGGGGTCTATGACGAGGCGCATCGCGGATTGCTGGGGGCCACTCTTACTGCTGTCGGCGGCGTTCCATTCTCGGAGCTTGCGCGACGCATGGGCGCTCTGCGTGGTTTCGACAATGCCATCAACAATCTCACGCATCTGATGGAGTCGCTGGGCGATCGCGCGCAACTCGCCGATCTCGTGGGAACTGTCGAACCGACCAGCGATCAACCGCCACGGAACGAAGAGTCAGAGGTTGCAATTGAGGTGGTGTCCGCGGATGGCGCGTCACACCACGTCCTGTGTCATCTGGGAGCGAGCGGGACACCACTACGTCCAGAGAGTGCGCTATCCCTGCCAGCGTTCAACGCCGCCGACCTGGCCAGAGCAATACGTAAAGGGGTTCAGGCCACATAAAAAGGA